>JABIKU010000014.1 GCA_018654845.1 Methanobacteriota archaeon
CTCCGGGCTATGTCTCCCAACACCCGTACGCGTAGAGGGCTAGAGGGTACGTTACACCCCCTACAACCTGATACGCCGCAGGCCCATCCTATGCCGCCGGAGCTTTCATCCACTCACCGTTCCAGGCGTAGTGAACTATGGGGTATTATTCTCAGTTTCCCGAGGTTATCTCCCAGCATAGGGCAGGTTACCCACGTGTTACTGAGCGGTACGCCGAGTCCCTAAGACTCGCGACTCGCATGGCTTAATCGAACTCCAATAGCGGTAGCCTCCGGCAGGATCAACCGGATTTCGCGTGAGCGGAATCATCGTTATCCCTTCGGAAGTTCTTGTGAAAATAATCACAAGGCTATGTCACTTAAATTGTAAATTGGCGCAGAAACACATTTCCTAAATTTTGAATGTGAAAATTATTTTCTGCTTACTTGCACCCCCTAAAAGGGGTCAAGTCGTTATTGTGGTTAACCTCCTTGACCGCGACAAATGTCGTGATCGCACTTCCTCGGCTTACGTTCGGCTTGAAGGGAGACATCATCGCACAGTGTGCTCAGTTCCCAACGCCAGCCAATCGTAGCATCCCGCCGACCGACCACCGGTATATGAATATGACTCGCAGGTTATAGCAGACAAATGATAGACTGCTCGGCAGTTGAGATGTAACTGAACTTTTGAATTATTCGTTTCGTTTCATGCCGGCTAATCTTCACTAGATTCATTTTCCGCAAATACAAAATATTTGATTAATATCTTAACCAAATGAACAAAAATTGCAATGATTTATTTGCCTATCAACATTAGAAAGAATTTGATATCGATGAAAAATTCACTTCATGAACTGATAGTATTACGGTGAAAATAACCGTCTCATTCAGCGCCAAAGAACTCTCTCAGCACAGGATGCATCTCCATAGCTTGTTCTTTCTGAATTTGTTCATATGTTCTGAGAATAATTCCAACCGCCAGCAAAAGTCCAGTACCCGAAGCATTTCCTACAGTACCGAGTAAATCGGCACCAGAAGCGAGCAGTCCAACGAACGCACCAGAGAATAAAGTAACAGGAGGGATGTATCTCTCAAGGATTCTTTCAAGCACAACTGGATTCTTTCTGAAACCTGGAATCTGCATTCCAGTGCGCTCGATTTGCTTTGCAACATCTTTGGCACCCATGTTCGTAGTCTCAATCCAGAACTTCGCGAATACAGTCGAACCCGCAGTCATAACGAAGACGTAAACTAATACGTGGATCATGATTTGAACTAAACTATGGCCATACGCATCACCAGTCTGATTTAGTAATGGCAACAACCAATCACCCACCCCATTTACCATCGAAGCGTACCAGGCAAATCCATCGGATGCCGTTGTTGCTCCAACCTCATAAGAACCGAACCAATGTGCTCTAGACCCCCATCCGTTTCTCCCTAAGATAGGGATTGTGGAAAGTGTCGGATGGCTCCAGAATAAGAGCGTGAACATGTTAATGTTAGCGAGCAGAGCAGCCATCAAAATGACCGGAATGTTGCTCGCGTAAACCAAACGGATAGGGTATTGACCGCGATGACCACGAACCTTTCCGTGTGTCAATGGCAATTCGAGTTTACTCGATTCAGCATAAGCGACAACGAGGAACACGACTACTGAAGATACCAGGGCGGCTACAGGATTTGCATGATTTAGCAAAATTAACTCAAACCCGTTCTGTGAGACTAATTGAGAATTCGTCGCAGTTCGTAAAGTGTAGAATATCATAGGTAATGTACCTGAAGGTGGATTCTCGAATGAAAGAGGAGTGCCTTGTACAACTGCAAGAGGAGAGAGTGTACCAACGAAAGTCGATTGAGCTACACCTGCTGCGATGAAGAGTGAGATACCCGAACCAATACCCCACTTGCTAACCAGCTCATCGAGCAAGAATACAAGATATGAACCAATGAATAATTGTGCGACAATAATCGCATTAGCCCAGCCAATTCCATATTGAAGAATTATCGTTTCGTGCGGATCTAAGAATCCATAAACTTGAGGGATCGACTCGATTGGAATCATAATCATAACCAATAATTTCTGAACACCTTGGTACAATTGCTTGTCTGCCGAATCTTGCAAATCAAGTTGAATTATTTTCGCACCAGCGAACAGTTGCATAATAATCGATGCGGTAACAATCGGCCCGATTCCAAGGTGCATTATCGAACCGGAAGCACCGGCCATTATTGCTCGGAATGACGAGAAAATATCTAAGGTCGAATCGGAAATTCCGTACAACATTACATTCGTCATTCCAAAGTAAATGATGAGAACTAGAGTCGTTGTCCACAATTTTTGATTAAATCGAACATGCCCATCTGGCTTTGTTATGCTTGGATAAACATTGACGAATCGCTCCAATCCAAAGAGACGACTGCTAGCAGTTCCAGAATAAAGCAAACAGGAAAGAGCCATTGCAGTAGCCAGACCTAAAAGAGCGACTCCGACTATCAAAAAGCCGACTGCGGCCTTGTCGACCCAACTCCAATATGCAAGGCCGAGGACGAATAAAACCCATGTCGCAGGTTTCAACGCCCTTCCAACATATGGGATATCTCGTATATTTTCAGGAAGATCAGACATTGCGCTCCAGAGAACGAAACCAACATAAGGAATCGAAACTAAGAACAATCGAAGAGCACGCATCTGCTCATCTGCTGCACCGTCGAGTAGATCTCCGCGCAACCAATAAAATAGTGCTCCCCAATAAATTGCAGACATCAGAATAGTTCCGATTGCACTGGGTTTGCGGTCGACCATTCAAATCACTCCTTCATTCAATAGTGAGGATCATTCCTCTTCCCATTCGCCAAATTCATCATCATCTCCATCACTTAATGTGACGGAACCACCAGCAGCTTCTACCTTCTCGATAGCGCGTGCACTGGCTTCTGCTACGGTAATGTGTAGAGTCTTAGTGACTCGGCCTTTGCCGAGCAACTTGTCAAATCCGAATTCGCCCAAGTTCACAGAATCGCTTGTAGCGAGTGATTCTACTTCTTGTAGATTGCACGATACATTGACAATTCTCAAACTAGGGTCACGGTTGAATCCATGCATCCCCCAGTGACCTGGCATATACTTGATACGAGTCATTAAGCGATGCTTGTTGATTCCAGCATTTCCACGGCCACCACGCTTTCCAGCACCGCGACCAGCTTTTTTTCCTCGGCCGTGATAGCGAGAGCGACCACGGAATTTATTCGTACGTGATACCATTCATAATCACCTCAGATCATCCTTCCGACCAAGTCGGAAATTGCTTCACCACGGAAACCGAGAGCCCCACCAACAGTGTATGCTCGCTTGATTCCTCCCCATCCCTTCGTGCCGCGAGGCGGGTGAAGGCGGAAGATTGGCTTTAGCCCGTCAACGCTCTTCATCGAAGCATCGCCAGCAGCGATAGCCTTCGCAAATGCCTTGACTGTTTTGAAATCAGAACCTGCTTTAATCGCTGCATTGGTTACAGGATGGTCTCCGACCATTCGTCCACGCTCCAAAAGAAGGTTTTCGATAGTATCAGCGTCAACTTCACCCCAAGTGATGTAATCCTTCGACTTATGCAGCATTCCTGTGTAAGTCGGAGCATCAGGGACAATAGTTGCATGATTTACACGAGTCAAATTAAGCATTAACATAGTGTCACGAATTTTTTTGGTGACGCCACGGTCACTGCGTGCGCGGATAACTAAGTAACTCATTGAAATGTCCTCCCTTGGGTGATTTGTAGACGTTGGCGATCACCATCGGTGATGCGAGTTTTATTCAATTCGATCAAAGCATTGAACGTTGCTTTTGCGAAATTGATAGTAGTTCGAGTTTGGCCAGCGGAACGCGACCAAACATCGGTAACTCCTGCTAAAGTAAGAACACGGCGACCATAGTCGCCGATAACTAATCCCTTTCCAGATGGAGCAGGCATCAAAGTGATTCGAGTCGAACCGGAACGGCCTGTGACCTTGAAAGGAACAGAATTTGCTGGACCTTCGGATGATTCCCAAGAACCGTTTCCACGCATTACAGGAATTAGGTTGAGTTTCGCCTTATCGATTGCTTTACGAATCGTACTCGAAACTTCTTTTCCTTTGCAGATTGAAAGCCCCACATATCCATCGCTATTTCCAACAACACAAAGAACATTGAATCGAACACGACGACCAGAATCGGTCATTCTCTGAATCATATTGACGCCAAGAACATCATCGGTTAGATCTGGTAGAAGTGCATCGACGATTTCAACTTCACGAATTGGCAAGCCGGTATTCAATGCCTGCTCGTATGTGAGAATCTCACCGCTCATGACCATTCGGCCGAGTCGGGTGCGAGGAATCCAGGAACGAAGTCCTGCGAGAGGATCTGGGCCACGACGAGGGCGGCGGTCGTCCTTCTTCTCTTCAACTGGTGCGAGAGCTGCTGCGAGACCAGGTGCTAATTCGACTACTTCAGGAGTATTTTCATCACTCATGATAATGCCTCCTCTATCGACGCACGAGTTTTCTCGACTGACTTCACAATCGAATCGCCAATGTGTGCACCATTGATTCGATCGTCGTCAGGTAAAATATCTTCACCGTGAGGTATTTCTAATCCTGCTTCGACCATTCCACGAAGAGCCGCGAATACGCGGCTACCGGATGATGAGGCTGAAAGTCCAATATCGAGAATTGCGCTTTCGTGACCTGTCGCGAGAGCAGATTTTCCAAGTGCAAATCCTGTGAGGTAACTCGCAGGAACAGATTTGCGAGAAAGATCCAATGGCCAATCGTATTTATCGACCAAGGTCTTTCCATTGATGGATGAAAGGACATTGTCTCCACCAGAATCGAATTCAATTAATTGACATGTTGTTTGGGTATTGGAAATACGAACAACTGCTCGTAGTTCCCCTCCACGTAACAATTTCATACGGCGACGATAATCGGTTTCTCCAATCCGTCGGCGCTTGAATTTCAATCTTTGATTCTTACCGTGTGCCATCACTCATCACCGCCTAGTTTAATTCCATCCAAACCCATATTAGTTTGCATGTGTGCAATAGATCGGTATGAACCGCCCTTTGCTTTTCGATAGTAATATCTATACTCTGAAGGAGTAAGTGATTCATCTCCACGAAGTTCTTTGAGAACTCGGCGCTGAGCGCGGATAAGTCTCATCCAACGTGCTTTCTTAGGGTCACGAGAATTAGCGGTTCCTTTTCTAGAACCTTGTCCTTTTCGACGACCCTTTGCCTTCTGAGCAGCTGCCTTTCGAGCTCGTCCACGGCTTATACCTTGAATGGGCTTAGCCTTGATGAGTCCCTCTTCGATAAGACGACGAATGTCATCCTTCTGAACAGCACTCGAAACGTCATCGAGATAATCAGGGTTAACCCAGACTCGGTGAACACCGACTGTGCGTCCTTCTTTTTGAGTTAGGATTTGAGCGGCCATGCGCTTTTGATTTGTAATCATCATTGCAAGTCCCCCTTCCGTTCGATTCGACGGCGGTTTAGAACACGGATTCCCAAATCATCTGCGCGGTCGTGAATTGTGGAACGCTTGCGGTTCCCAACGGTTGCACCGATACGAACAGCTTGAGTTTCAGGATCAATTCCATCAAGTTCGCTCGATTGATTGACCATTACTTCTTTGAATCCAGATGGATGAAATCCGCGAACTGAAGCAATTTTTCCGTATCCAATACGAGCCATCGGAGTTCTATATTTCATGTTCAATCGTTGTTTTGATTGATATCCGTTTGGCTTTCTCCAACCAGTGCGGGCAAGACGGTAGTATCGGTACCATTCTTGGCGACGGAACTTAGGCATCTTCTTCTTTTCAGCTGCGCGAGTAACTAAATTCACCTTAGTCTCATCATCGAGAATAGGTTTTTGTCTAGCGGTGTGAATTTGATCGAAATCGTCGTCAAAGAAATCATCATCAGCATCAGCCATCTCAAAATCATCAACTTCTTCATCGATGAATTCTTCCTCAACAACATCAACGGTTTCTTCAACTGAAGATGCGTTGAGTCTCTCGACTAATTCAGATTTCTTCCCAGATACAGGAAGCCCTGCTTCTCGCAATAAATCCTTTAATTCTGCAACAGTCATATTTTCGTATGTCATACCATTACCTCCTTTACGCACCCTTCGAGGTGATGTATATGCCATCCTGGAAGACCCTTCGGTCTCGCTTCTTGATAGCACATGCACGCTCGATATTTGCAGCGGTTTGACCTACCTTTTCTCTGTCAGCACCGCGCACGATTACATCTGTTTTATTTTTCACCTGAACTTCAACATCTGCAGGAGACCATGGAAGTTTAGCTTCACGTGGAACCTTTTCACCGAAGAGGTTGGTGATTGTCATTATATTTCCTTGAACCTTGATGGTCATTGGAAAGTGAGAATATACAGCTTTCAATGTGTATTCAAAGCCGCTGTCGACGCCGTGAACCATGTTTCGTAAATGAGCTGCCCAAGTACCAGCGAGTGCTTTCTCAACTCGTCGAGGAAGATCGCAGAATACTTCTAGGCCATCATCCGATTGCTTTACGGCAACTCGAGGATGAAGGAATTCTCGTGTTAGTGTACTCGGACCCTTTGAAATAGTAACAGAGTTACCTTCAATCGTTGCACTAACTCCTTCCGTGAAGGAAATCTTGTGTGCTATATGATCTAATTTTGGCATACTTATTCCCCCTCAGAAAATATAGGCGAGCAAACGTCCGCCAATTCTCTCCTTTTTCGCATCATAGTGGTTCATAACACCTTGATTGGTAGTTAGGATGAGAAGTCCGAAATCTTGCGCAGGCAAGTATCGAGACTCCCACTTCTCAAATTCTGCACGTTGAACAGAATGTCTTGGTTTGATAACACCACAACGGTTTATCGCACCAATTAACTCGACACGGAATCCACCACCACGGCCATCATCTAGTTTCTCATACTCGCCGACATATCCGGACTTTTGCATGATTGAAAGCATGCTTCCTAGAAGCTTGCTAGCAGGACTTACGGTCACTTCATAGTGACCGGCGTTTTCAGCATTGAAAATGCGGGTAAAAGCATCACTTAATGGGTCAAATTGCATATCATATCACCTCAACTATATTTCTTGAATCCTATTTGCGGGGCTATATCGCGGAAGCATTGTCGGCATAGACGTAGTCCGTGTCGACGAATCATCCCTCTACTGCGTCCGCAGCGACGGCAACCGGTTGACCGGCCGATTTCTTCTCCATGATCACGTGCCATACTTCACTCCTCCACGATTGTTAACCCAAAACGCTCAACAAACCATTGTTTGGATTCCTCGCGTTCTACGCGATGGTTTACTGCGACCTTACGGCTTCGTCGACGACGACGAGATACGCGGTGGCCTGGGCGTTCGAGTACGATATTGATGTCCATACCAAAAATTCCGATATCCGGATTGTATTTTTGGTCAGGGAAATCGGTATAATCCGATATTCCGAAAGAAAGGTTACCTGATTGATCAAAATTGTAAGCAGGCAAGGTATTTTGTCGAACCCAGAAAGCATCCTTCAGGAAAGCATTGACCTTTTCCCCTTCACGGAAAGTAACTTTGCAACCGATTGGTGCACCTTCTCTAGTACCAAGATCCCTATTTGTGCTTGAGGATATTGTACGTACAGGAGTTGCATCGGTCAGAAGTTCGAGAACTTGCTCAGCGAGCTGTAGTCGGGAACCACCTTCACCTACACCTATGTTTACGGTGACCTTTGTGATACGTGGGGAAAGCATAGGATTTGCTGACTCACTCATGCCTTCACCTCCAGTGGAATATCCTTTGCATCACCGATGATGAAAGCATAATCTGAAATTGTACCAAATTCATCGAATTGAACCTCGTTTGCCTTCGATGACCTCTTGATCTCATGGGAACGTACTGTTGCTACTTCGCCAATGTGAGAACCACCGATTAGGTAAGCGGTTGCACCTTCTTCGAATTTATGGTGGGCAGTGATTTTCTGATCAGGCAAAGAAATAACTACACTGTCACCTGACTTGTATTCAGGGTTTTCATCGAATAATAAATTTCGTCCATCGTGAAGATGAAGTTGAGTAATTCCACCTTTAATGGTGGTTTTTCCAGACACTCGGCAGGTTTTGCTGCCGGCGGCCTTTGCTGAGATTTCGTTGTATCGAAGCTTACCGTTTTTATCGAGAACACAGCGGAAATGCTGATCTCCAACAGTTAGAACATCCATTAGACCGACACCACGGCCGGCGCCAGTTTCGATTTGTCCATCTACACAAACATTACGGGTTTGGAGAATTTTCTTGGCTTCGCGACGAGAGTGAGCGATTCCAATAACATCTCTCAAAATTATTGCCATAGGCATGCATTTATCCATGCTGTGACCACAAGGATCTGGCTTCTGTACCCAAATATTTGACTTTCTTGGTAGTGGCCAACTTCGTGGCATCATTAGACGCTTAATGTGACTGCTGCTCATTCTTGTGCACCCCCTGCACGGTCTGCTAACTGCTTAATTCGCAGTGGGTCGCCCTCATAGAGAGCTGTGACGATTACATTTGAAGGATGGATTGGAATAGCTTCCTCTTTTCCATCGGCAGTGGTCATCGTCAAACCATCGACGAAAATCATGCCAGATGTCGTGTTAACGCTGGCAACCTTCGCCTTCAATCCTGCACGGCCACGCGATTGTCCGAGACGCTTGCCACGGGAATCGGTTTTGACACTGTTAGGATTACCGAAGTCTCCACGGAGTACTTCGACTTCATCACCAACACGAACGGTAACGGTTCGGACATCTTGAAGATCTGGATCATCTGTGATTAATCGTGCTCGCATTCGCTTGCGCTTGATGTGCAGCGGTGCTTTGCTTTGTTCAAGTCGATTCTTGCCTGGTTTGTTACTTGCCATTCATCTCACCTCATACAATTTGTTTCGCTGTAGCAGCGATTCTAGGCCATCGTTCAGCAGCTTCTCTACTGACTGGTCCTTTGATATCTGAACCTTGGACATCACCGCGATCATTAGTTAGAACACATGCGTTGTCTTCGAATTGAACCCACGTACCATCTGCGCGACGGAATGGTCGTGCTTGACGAACGATGACCGCGTTGAACATTTGACGGCGTGTTTCAGGAGTACCACGCTTTACTGTGACACGAATCATATCGGCGACGCCACCTGCTGGATATCGACGAGCGACTCCACCTTTCTTTAGAACGGTAATCAACATGACAACCTTTGCACCAGTGTTATCGGCGCAGTCCATCTTTGCGTGTGTAGGCAGAGCCTTAGTTACTCGACTTGAAATTCCCTTCATTGAGATGCCTCCGTATCAATTACACAGAATTTAACAGTCTTAGAAAGAGGTCTGCATTCCATAATTCGAACCTTGTCACCAGGGCTTAATTCACCGATACAAGAAGGTAGATGAGCCGGATATCGGCGTGTTCTCTTCTCGTATCTCTCATATTTCTTCATGTAGCGGGTCATTTCTCGTTGAACGACAATCGAACCCGACATATTGTTTGAATAAACAGTCCCTTCGATTATTTGTCCACGTAGCCTCAAGCTTCCATGGAATGGACAATTCTCATCCCCATCCCATTCGCCTTGCGGCGTATTAACATCTACTCCGATATCACGCATTTCAGTTCCTCCTATATTTGCGGTTCACTCGATTCTCTGGACGTTGGGTTACCGCGGCACCGTCGATAACGTCTTTCTCAGAATCGAGTGTGAATTGTATTACCGTCTTAGCAAGAGTTTTCTCACCTGTTTCGGATTGCACGATAATCGTGCGTCGGGTCTCTTCCAGTACCTGACCAGAAATTCCCACTAAACTAGGGTCACTCGAAGCGACCACAGTTAGGTTTCGAGCCAAGAAGGGCAAGTGAATTGAATCGCTCATTTAGCGCACCTCCACTCTGTATCCATTCTGCTCGAGTACTTTGGCGGCACGCTTTTTGTGTTCACCTTGAAGTTCGATTGTACGGCCTTTGACTGTGCCGCCACTAGCGCAAGCGCCTTTGAGAATCTTAGCTAATTGGTTGATATCGATGGCGGTATCATCAATTCCTTCAACGACTGTTACCATTTTCCCATACCTCCTTCTAACTACTGAAATGACTGCTTTTTGCTGTTCCTTAGCAATTTCTTGACAAATGCATAATTCATCCGGTAAACCACAAAGATTGCAAATCCCAGCCATTCAATTCCACCCCTAAGATTGTTCATTTAATTTTGTCAACATGCGCGCGATACTGCGGCGTGTTTGTTTGAAATCACCAGAATTGGATAATGATCCTCCAAGCGCTTGTTGTGCGCGTAGTTGAAGCATTTCCTCTTGAAGCTCAACTAAACGGCGTTCAAGTTGCTCACGGTTCATTGAAGCGATATCACGGTTCGAGATAAATGACATTCATTCTTCCTCCTGTGATTCTAAGTCAGCGATCTTTTGAACGACTGACTGTACTACTTCTTCAGCATCTGCAACATCAGCAGTAACATCTTCAAGGACTGCTTCTGATTTTTCATCCAAAACCTCAATCATCGAAACTTCACCGAGTGGTTCAAGTCCAACTTCATGGCGCTCTAAGATGGTGATTTCGTGAGGAAGTTTAACGCCTGCACGCATAATCTTCACTGAGCATCCGATTGTTCCAAGTTTCTTGATTGCAGTTGAAAAACCACTATCCATGAATGTAAGGGCAGGTTCTCCACAGAACTTGATGTGTCCTTTCTGGAACTTCTCGACACGATGTCGTGCACCTGTAATCTTTCCAGACAATGTGACGAGGCAACCTCGTGCACCCGCATCCATGATGTTCTGAGCGGTGCTGTGTCCTGCGCGACGGAAGAACCAACCACGCTCAAGTGAGGAAGCCAATCGGCTAGCCATAACTTGAGCATTCAAGCGCTGTTCTTCGATTTCTGTGACTTCAAGATGAGGGTTATCCAAATGGAAATCATTCTGAAGTCGGCGCTGAAGTTCATGGATAACCTTTCCACGGCGACCGATGACACGACCTACTTGCTCAGCGTGTAGAGTAAGCTTGGTTCCTTCAGGAGTTCGATTAAATTCGAGACCGCCAAATCCAGCGCGCTCGGTTTCTTTCAGAAGATATTCTCGGACGAGCTGTCGCTCGACATTTCTATTGATGAATGTTCTAACAGTATTCTGTTTCATATCATTTCACCTCAAAAATCATCCTCTTCTTCCTCTTCACCGAAGTGTTCAAGGAAAATCTCTAGATTTACCTTGTAGTGGTTATCTGGAGTTGCACGCCCTTGGGCTCGTGGTCTCCATCCACGGTGAATTTGACCACGATGTGCGGCCAAGTGAGTAATCGTCATCTCTTCTGGATCGATTGTGTCATAGCGTTGACGGGCATTGTCCATTGCGCTATTGATCAACTTGATGAAAATCTTTGATGCTTTGTTAGGGTACTTACCAGGACCCATCTTACCCTTTCGGTGACCAGCCATCGTATTTCCACCGCGGCCTCGGCGAGATCGGCGAGTGTATGGAATTGCCTTTTTCTTAGCGATTACGTCTTCGAGATATTCGATTGCATCCTGTGCATTCATACCACGCACAAACTTTGCTATATGCAAACAGTGCTTGTGGTGTACATCGAGGTCGACTGCCCTAGCTGATACGAGGAATGAACCCTCGAGCAACTGGGTGTATCCAGATTGTGCTTTTCCTGAAATTCTACTCACTCATCTCACCTCACTTCAACGCCACATGGCTAGACGAACGTGTCGCTCCAACACCAGGTCCTGTGTGTGTCACAGAGTTACGTGTTCGGGCAAATTCGCCTAATGCATGACCGATCATTTCAGGAATTAATTCAATATTCACGAAATCTCGACCATTATGAATACCAATTGTAGTTCCAATCATTTCTGGAAGGATATACATCCCTCGACAATGGGTTCGAACTACCTTTTCTGCACCATTATCGCGAATCTTCTCCAGCAATTTTTCACATTCTAAATTCAATCCACGAGAAAGGGACCTCTTTGCGCGCGATGGCATCAATGTAGCTATGCAAATTGCGTCATAATCGTCCTCAGGAGGATAAAGTGGCATTTGCTTGAGTTCTTCAAGCGTGTAGCCGCGCCAAAGGAATTCCTTCTGGCGGCGCTCAGAGATTTGAGAACGTCGCTTGCGAGCCTGACGGCGAGCGAGCTTAGGTGAGCGGAACATTTTCTTGGATTTACGTGCCATTCATTGTGCCTCCTCAGTTCTCTTTCGTCCTCGGCCGGTACGCTTAGGAGCGATGTTTCCAACCTTCTTTCCAGGCGGAGCATTTCGACTAACTGAGTTAGGTCCGTGAACTGCCTGATGATTTCCTCCACCATGAGGGTGATCGACCGGGTTCATTGCGACACCACTAACGGTTGGATATAGCTTACCGCGAGCCTTAGCTCGGTGATGAGCAGCACCTGCACGCATAAGCGGCTTGTCAGTTCTACCATGACCTGCGAGTACACCGATAGTCGCACGAGACTTCGCAGGCAAATCTTTGCTCTTACCACTTGGAAGTTTAACGCGGACGTATTTGCCCATTCGAGTTTCAAGTAAAGCGGAATTGCCACCGGAGCGAGCGAATTTACCGCCATCTCCTGGGCGAGCTTCGACGTTGCAAATCGGAGTTCCTTCTGGAATTTGATCGAGAGTGGTGACATTGCCAGGGCGCAATGATACATTATCGCCGAAAGCAAGGTTTTGACCTACCGAAACACCCTCAGGTGCTGCGACGTGTCCAACTTCACCATCATCGAACTTGATTTTTGCGAGTGGAGTCGTGTGTACTGGACTGTGGATGAGGTCGACGACCGTCGCCATCTTATCACTTACACGAGGCAATCTATTAGCTGCAGGGAAACGGTGACTTGAGACCTTGTTCTTTGGACTCGAACCGCGACGTTGTGATCTTGTTCTCTTACCCATAATATCTACCTCAGAAAGCGCCCATCTTGAGCGCAGCCTCCTCTGCATCATATCCTTCAGCGAGGCGAATGCTCGCATGTTTGCCAGTGATGGTGATTCGGGTGTTTACCTTAGCCACCTTCACATCGAGCAATTGCTCGACTGCATCTCGGATTTGTTTCTTCGTTGCCTCACGGCGAACGATGAACTCGATTCGGTTATTGTTTTCTCGATAGCCACTCTCTACATCAGCGATTCGACGAGCATCGAGAGTTTTCTCAGTAATCCAAGGCATTTGAATAATATCGTACGGATTTACCATTTCACTCACTCCAGTGCCTCAATTGCAGATTTGGTCCAAACTGTGAGGCGACCTATGTCGCCACCAGGGGCGAGATCTTCTGCACACAGATCCTTAGCGGCGACAACGTCGACGCCAGGCACATTTCGTGCAGCCTTGTGAAGTCCGTCTCGGTTTGCGACGACCAATAGTAGAGATTTCGGGGTTCGATGTTTTCGACCGCGCATGGTACCCTTACCTGCGCGAATCGTACGGCCAGATTTTGCACGGTCTAAATCAGCTCCAAGGCCAAGACCGTTCATCATAGCGACGAACTTGCGAGTAGAATTCTGCAAAGGCAATGATTCAACACTATATTTTTCATCGGATCCATCACGGGATTCGACATATCCATCGATAACAATCGGGAATCGGATACTGGAATCAAATCTGTGTCCGCGAGAGGATACAGATTCTGAATCAGCAGTTGCTGCAATGGCAGAATTGCGTGCGAGCGTCTTTTGCTTGCTGTTGAGTTTTTGTGACCAATCTTTCGCGACTTTTGGTCCATGAGCACGGCGTCCGCCACGAGTATGGGGGTTCTGAGCGCCAGTTCGTTGACCAGTCTTACGCATAATTCGCGAAACACCGCGGCCCTTACCCCACCATTCAACGGAATGCTTCATTCCAGCTTGTGGCTTACGCTTTCCATCGTGTTCACGGTGGCCATATGCTTGACGTCGGTTAGCACGAGAAGAATGAACTGCAGAGCGGACCAAATCTTCTCGAATATCCGATTCGAACATCGAAGGCAGGGTGACGTTCTTTCCATCCTTTGTCTCAACGAGATAGGTTTCCGCGAGAAGACCAGCATCGAACTCTTCTTGCTCGACGTTTGAAACCAAATTATACATCTTAACCTTCATTGATTTCAGACCCCCTGCTTGGATGATGTACTGACATAGGTCAAGTTGACCTCAGGCTGTTCAGCACGTGGACGAATTGCGTCACGGAAGCGAAGCATCCTCTTCGCAGGACCAGGAAGGCTTCCCTGAATAATCATGTAATCGTTGGAAACTATACCATAGTGAAGGAATCCACCGGCTGGAGTCACATCAGACTCTTCTGAGTTAGAAATTCGTAGAATTCTCTTATTCAATTCAGTGCGCTGGTGATAACCGGTTTGACCCGCTTGTCGGATTGTCTTTCGAACATATCCAGTTCCAAAGTCACCCATGTTTCCACCCTGACGGCGGCGCTTGCTGTTCTTGTGACTGAGAAGCTTGATTCCCCAACGCTTGATCGCACCTTGCCAACCCTTTCCTTTGGTGACGCCGATGACATCGACATCTGAGCCAACACCATATACATCGTCGAGAGTAATTGAAGATCCTAGGCGCTCTTTTGCCCATGCGAGCTTCTCTGAATTGTCGCCTCCAACCATTCCAACTTCCATTATTTCAGGGGTTTTGGAACTGATACTCTTTACGAGTTGAGGTTGGGTTGCGACAACAAGACGAACATCGCATAGATCAGCATTCAATAGTGCCTCAAAAGCGCCTTCATCTGAACCATTTCCACGAACTGGAATTCGACCTGATCGCTTCTCAGGTTTACGGCCTTCATCAGCATCACGGTCGCCACGTGTTTGATTTGCGAAACGCGGCATTAATCCATTTGGACCATCATCGACTGGATTCGCCCAAAACTCACCAGAGGTTTGCATGCCGTATGGAGTCATTCGATAACCACGAACTGCGAGAACAATCATTGGAGGTGTTTCTACAACTGTGACAGCTTTGCGAATTTCTTGACCGGCGGAAGTAGATTTAGGATTAAGATCACGAATCAACACATGAGTCATTCCAGCTTTCCAGCCAGCAAAGCCCTGTACTCTAATTTCTGTTGATTTTGTCTCCGGCCATGATGAGATACGACCATACGGACGAATTGCTCTCTTGCGAGGGCTAAAGCCCATGCTACCACGGCGGGGTTTACTACGGTCAGCCATTTCTGGTTCCTCCTAATTTTCGTTTACCAGTTCAGCGCCGCAGTGCGGCGTTTTACCGGGCTCATTTCGCAAAGGAGACACCGTGACATCGAACCGATTCCACGAGTGTGGTTTCGATTGCCGGGATACTATTGCATTGCCCTATGATGTCTGGTATCTCACGTTGTGAGCGGCCTTGCGACCTACCTACCATATATGAACGAATCGGGAAACATGAATTCCACCCCCTTAGGGGTGTAAGTGAACACAGGGGGCAGTGCAAGTATTTTGAACCTTGACCACTAGGTAAAAGGGCGATGCGCGATGAAGTTCAACACTCCGGCTTAATCGCGGGCTCAATCGAAGCCAGAGGATACCAATTGGAAGCGGTAGATGAAGCCCTATCTGGGTCTATGTTGTTGGTGTTACCGACCGCTGCTGGAAAGACGGCGGTTGCATGGATGGTAATCGCTGAAAGATTGCGGACTAATTTAGGTAGAGTAATCTTTCTAGCACCGACAAATGCATTGGTTGATCAACATCTCAAAAGTCTTGAGCCAGTGATGAAAAATATTCACGATCTTAATCCAATTTCTATTACCGGCGAGATAACTCCAAAAAAGCGTGAAAATTTATGGGATTCTTCTCGATTGATTATTGCTACGCCACACGTCGTTCGCAATGATGTTGTAAAAGGAATTCTCGACCTGTCAAATTGTTGCTTATTGGTGGTCGATGAGGCTCATCACGCCACGGGAAATCATCCTATGGCTCAAGCCGCTGAATTATACAAATCACAGGCGGTAGATGGGCTTATTCTTGCCACAACTGCAAGCCCTGGTTCACGTACAGAAGTTGTCGAAGAAATTTGTGAACGGCTCGATGTTGAACGAATTCATATCAGAACATCGAATGATACAATGCTGAACCCATATTTGGCCGGCCTCAATGTTCAAGAATTGAAAGTAATCGTTCCTGAAGAAATTCGAGAATTAGCCGAACCACTCCGATTATGGTTGAATGGAATTATCGATAGAGAGCGTCGTCTCGGTAGATATGTTCTTTCCGGGCACCCTTCATATCGTGGCCTAACCCAAGCGATGGGGCGTGCTCAAGAAGCAATTCAACGAGGTGAATCAAATGCTTACTCCTCGGTTTCAAATCTATCTATGGCAATGCGCTTAAATCATCTCCTCAACCATTTATTATCTCAAGGAATTGCAGCAGCAAGAGAATTTCTTGATAGAATGGAAAAAGATGGCGACACATCAAAAAAATCTGTAAAAAACTTCTTGCGAGATAAACGGATTCAAAGTTTGAAACAAAGTTTGGATCAGATGGATGAAATCCATACAAAGGTAGGTACAGTCAGACGTTTGGTCAGAGAACGGCTACGAAGAGATCCGATGAGCAAGATTATTGTTTTCGCTACCTTCAGAGATTCGGTCGCGGCTATCGAATTAGCTCTTGAAGGATTAGAAGGAGCAAAACCGATTCAATTTGTTGGTCAATCTAGCAGAAATGGAAGAACTGGATTAAAACCCAAGGAGCAAATCGACAGGTTAAATCGGTTTCGAGAAGGTGAATTCAATGTACTGGTAGCCACCTCTGTAGCTGAAGAAGGATTGGATATTCCATCCGCGGACTTAGTAATATTTTACGAACCAGTACCCAGTGAAATACGAACTATCCAACGCCGTGGAAGAACCGGCAGACACCGTGAAGGTGAAGTTGTCGTGCTGATTGCTGAAGACACTAGAGATGAAGGAGCAAAAATAGCAGCTGAGCGAAAAGAAGAAAATATGCAACGAGCAGTTCAAAGAGTTCGACGAAAATTACCTCGCTCTGCGCATATTGACCTTTCAAATCTTGATTCATTTGAAGTTTCAAATTCAGATGAAATAATATCAGCGAAAGAGTTCATCATGAAAGTTCGCGAGGAATCTCGCCCTAGTATTGTTGAAAGCGATCAAGTTGAAATGAAGCAAAAAATGACCTCTAGTGCTAAATTACCCCCTCAAACGTTCCGACCTCGCGGACAAACTGGATTGGAGCAATTTGAAACGGCCTCAAATGATTCGCCTCTAGATAATGAAAAAACTGATACACACACTCAAAAAATTGTGAACAATCCCCCACCCATATCGATATCCCAGGATCTGTCGGCTCTCGAAGAAATTGGTCCTCCGGATGTCCCTGGAGCTATCATCACAGCAGATGATCGTGAATTGAACAGTGCCGTAGTCGCACGTTTGCGTGCCCTTGGCGCTGAAATAATAATCAAACGGCTCACTACAGGAGATTTCAAAATTGGTGAACGGATTTTAGTAGAAAGAAAAACGGTACGTGATTTTGTCGATTCATTAGTTGATGGACGACTATTAGAACAAGCCAGTAGGTTAGTCGGTGCAGCACCTCGCACCCTTATTCTAATCGAGGGCGAGGGACTTTTCCAAAACCCAAGGGTCCACCCACATGCATTGATGGGAGCATTGACAACGCTTTCTTTGGATTTTGGAATCCCGGTTGTAACGACCAAAGATGGGGCAGAAACCGCACGATTCCTCACAGTTGCATCCAGAAGAGAAGAATCTATGCTTGATGGTTTAAGTGGTAGCGCACAAGATAGGTTGGAGGCTGTAAAGCCAGAATTTTGGTCAGATCCAGTTACCCAAGCCGCAGCGGGAGCCCGTGAGATTAGAATCAAAAATGATGATGAAAGAATTGCTGTTCGAGCAATTATTGAGTCGATTCCGAGTATCGATTCAGAATTATCCTTACAATTATTAGATAAATTTGGAACTTTTGCCAATCTTGTATGGGCAGAAGAAGAGGAGCTTAAAGAAATCCAAGGAATCACTGAAGTTCAAGTTAGAGAATTATTGCGTATGTTCGGGAAAAAACAAACTCGGCAATAATCAATCGCCAATAACTGCAATTCTAGTACGCAATTGCGCGAATCTATCAGTGTGATGACCGAGTGCAAATGAAAGAATTTCGCAAAGGTGAGTAACTGGGATATTGGTTTGTATTCCAGTTGCTCGGCTAGCCTTTCCTTGATAGATATCGAGAATTGAGTGAGATAGATTACATGCGCTGACGATCATATCAGCACCTTCTGAACGAGCATCTGAAAGAACTGAAGCCGCTTGACGTAAAACTGTTAATTCTTCAGAAACCAAACTAGGAACACCAACACTCTGAGTTCTGCTTTCCCATTCAACTGGAGTACCACCGAGAGCCGTGATAAGTTGCTCGAAATAATTTGGATCAAAAACATCGTCTCCGCCACATGCCCCATGTTGTTGCATATTTGGACCATAATATCCAGCAATTGAAAAATCGACTCGATTTTTAACCAAAGCACTCAACTTATCCAAACCGAATTCATCGACAATCACATGCAATAAATGGTGAACTTCGGTTCCTCCACTAAAAGTCAAACCACTAGTTTGTTGTAATATCACATTAATTTCCTCAAGAAGAATTGGGTTCGCTCGTAGCGTCGCCAAATCTTCTGACAAATTTCCCGCTGTCGCCGCACATGGAGTCATAATTTCTAATCCAAGCGCCTCAGCTTGAGCGAAGGTACGCGCATTCAGTGCGAGTTGCAAACGATGGTTTGCTTGGCGGATAATTCCAGCACCACAACTTGTGGCTCCATCGAGAGAAGTCAGTTTAATCCCGAGAGTGCGAGCCAGTGGAATCATTGTATCATTGATTTCTGGCGAACCGGAATGTGCTACATTACCTGGGTGGTAAGCGTATTTCAGAGCCATCAAAATCGACCATCCATCTCATTGAATATTGCGACAACCTCGTGATGTTTATCGACTGAAGCATTGAATTGTTTTGGCATTTTTCCTAATCCAGCAGGTGGAGCTACAAGTGCTAACATGTCGTAAAACATAGAACCCCCAGTTCGAGTAAATCCAAGAACCATTCTTGCCGTAACGCCTGAGAATAAATTACCCATCAAACCGATTGGCCCGAGAACTTGTCTGAAAATCATCGTATCATTCACACGCCCACTGCTCTTCACAGTAAGCGTATACCACCAAACATGTTTGCCGTGGCGACCACGGAAACCATCACGAGATAATGTGGCGGTCTTACATTCGAGAAGAGAATCATGAATAGTCGTAGTTTTTCCTTGTCGACGAATCGATGCTAAATCTGTTTCTGATTTGATCCCTCCTTCGCCGTCTAGAATGATTTGTAGTGCTGCTCTCTTCGATACTGAGGTTCTAGGGTCATTGAGGCGAGCCCATGAGTGCAAAACTACTGATGGACCAAGATATGTGTTAGAATGGGGTGTGGCATCGGAAGAAGCATGCAAAATTTCTGCGCTGTGGAAAGATGAGATTGAATGGAGTTTGTCTGCAATTTGTGAATCCATTGTTCCAATTGGACCTTGCGGAGTATTTGCACCAGTTCGAGTAGCTGCGATCATCCATGGTTCAGAAATTTCTCGATTTTGTTCGAGAGACCATGTGTCGACGACTAAATCTCTGATTACTTCGAATCCAGGAAGCGGTTCTATTCGAATTTGAATTCCACCATTTCTGATTGGTGCGAGAGAATCAATTCGGCAATTTCCAGGAAGAATATAGCGGCCATTAATGGAAATTGCAGTCGAAGGATCATCGGCAGTTCCATCGCGGAATATCAGAGAACCATCCTGAGTATTTTTCAAAGACCGAAGCATTTCAAGGGCAGAAATATGACCTGGGAATGCACAAACCCATGTGTCCTTTCCAGTAGATGAAGTAGTTGGGTCGTAACGGAATATACTGACTTCAACCTGCATGGATTCTGATTTTAATTCAGGGATACTGAAACCATCTGCTCCAGAAGCACCGCTCGTACCACCCGCCATTGATTCCTTGATTGCATCAACCAATTCGGAATCGTATACACCTTCGCCATCAACAGCAGCCATATTTGCTAGTGCATCAGATGCCCAAATTGTCGCCATATCATCGAAATCAACATCACAATCGACGCGCTCAACTAGTCGTGTCGCACCCAATTTCTCGAATTGACTATCCCAATCCTTTCCTGATTGACAATAGAATTCGTAGGATGAATCGCCTAGACTCAGAACGGAGTAATAGACACCGCTCAATGAACCATCAGCGGCCTTGAGTGAAGTTTGCCATAATTCCTCTGCATTATCTGGCATTTCTCCC
Source organism: Methanobacteriota archaeon (assembly GCA_018654845.1). GTDB lineage: Archaea > Thermoplasmatota > Poseidoniia > Poseidoniales > Thalassarchaeaceae > MGIIb-O2. The sequence continues at coordinate 20,414 of JABIKU010000014.1, forward strand.
TCGCCCCAGGTCGAGCAAATGATGAGAACTCGCTTCTTGTCTGAAAGAGATGTAAAGTCGAAGTCATCCATATCGGTAACTTCAGCTGAGAGACCGTAATCACCAGCCTTCTTTGCAAACTTTGAAGCTAAATCTTCTGAATTTCCAGATTGTGAACCGAATAGAATTATCATCGAGCGGTCACCATCTGTTGAGATTTCAATCGCTGGAGCCGCAGATTCAGTTGGGGATGAAATAGAACCGCTAGACCCTCCAGATGCAGCATCCTTTACAGCATCTATTTCTGCGGCTTGGAAAATTCCATTATCATCGACTGCTCCCATGCAGGCTAATGCTTCAGATAGCCAAGATGCAGCGGGATCTTCATATTCCACATCGCAATCAACCCGTTGATAGACTCGTGTTGCACCTTTTGATTCAAGCCAGTCATCCCATTGTATACCGGATTCACAATAAAATTCGTAAGATGAATCACCCAAAGCGAGTACAGAGAAATTGCATTTGGCCATTGAAGGAGTATCTTCTGCATTAGCAGCTTGCCACAAATCTTCCGCATTGTCAGGTTGCTCGCCCTCACCCCATGTGCTACAGGTGATGAGAATTCTCGAATAATTTGCCAAGTCAGCTATTTTGACCTCGTCCATACCCTTGACGGTTGCTTCTAAATTATACTTTGAAGCAGCTTTGCCAATCTGGACAGCCATGTCTTCTGCATTTCCAGATTGAGAACCAAAAAGAACGAGGAGTGAACGGTCTGCAGACATATTGACACCGATTGTCCCGTGGACATTTGTTTCGACCTACGGTCGATTATTGAATGTAGCGTGTAAAGCACTAGAAAGGAGCTTGCTAATTTCGCCCATCTCACATATCGAAGCCATCGAAATCGCCGCCATCCATAGGGCTGCTAGCACGACTAGAAATTACATCGTCAATTCGCAGAATCATCACCGCAGTTTCAGTTGCGGATTGAATCGCTTGCTCGACTACACGACTCGGTTCGAATACGTTTGCTGCGGACATATCGGCGACTCCACCATCATAGACATTTACACCAAAATTCGATTTGCCTTCGGAGTGAGCTTTACGCAAATCAATAATCGTGTTGACCGGATCTAAACCAGCATTCTCTGCAAGGGTTCTGGGAATAACTTCGAGTGCCCCAGAGAATGCTTCGATTGCCATTTGTTCGCGACCGCCGATTCCCTCTGCATATGCGCGGAGATCGCGGCTTATCGCAGCGAGAACCGAGCCACCACCAGTTAGGACTGCCTTATCTTCGTTAGCCACGGCGACAACGCCAATGGCATCTTTGAAAGCACGCTCGATTTCATCGACGACGTGCTCAGTACCACCACGGAGTAGAACAGAGACGGATTTTGCCTGAGGGCAACCAGTGATGAAAACCATATCCGATTCACCGATTTTTCTTTCGTCAACCTTAGCGGCTAAACCTAAGTCTGTAGACGAAAGATCATCGATATTAGTGACTATTTTTCCTCCTGTTGCCTTCGAAAGTGCTTCCATATCACTCTTCTTTGCTCGACGAAGAGCAAAGATTCCGGCCTTCGCTAGATAGTGTTGTGCCAAATCATCGATACCTTTCTGACAAATCAATACATTCGCACCAGCGGATTGAATTTTGGTGACGAGAGATTTCAGATATGCTTCTTCCTCGTCGAGGAATTGTGACAACATATTAGGATCAGTAATCTGAATTTTTGCATCGATTTCGGTTTTCTTAACCTCGATTGCAGAGTTAATCAATGCAATTTTCACATCAGAAACTGAGCGAGGCATCCCCGAGTGAACTCGCTCTTTATCGAGAATAATTCCATCGATCAAAGTGCTGCTTCCGATAGAGCCACCCTGTTTTTTCTCGACTTTTATATCATCAAGATTGACAACTACTCCATCCTCATCTTCTTGAGATACGGAAAGTACTGCCCGAACAGAGATATCTGCAAGGAATTCTTTGACTGCGCCTGCACTTTTACCAGTTAGTGCTGTTTTTGCCACTTCTGTTAGAATATTTTCTGAAACATCTTTAGAATGATTTTCAATTAATTCGTTGGCTTTTTGCGCAGCGAGTCTGAATCCGTCACAAATTACAGTTGGATGAACATTTTGTTCAATTAAATCTTCACTGCGTTTCAAAAGTTCACCAGCGATTACAACCGCGCTAGTAGTTCCATCGTAACAGTGCTGTTCCTGTGTTTTTGCAACCTCGATAATCATCTTAGCTGCAGGATTAGTAATATCCATCTGCTTGAGAATAGTTGCTCCATCGTTGGTAATAACAACATCACCCATACTGTCTACGAGCATTTTGTCCATTCCCTTTGGACCAAGGGTTGAGCGTACTGCATCAGCAACGGCTTTGGCGGCTGCGATATTATTACTCTGAGCAGTTCGACCGCTAGTTCTTTCAGTGCCTTCTTTCATAATGAAAATTGGTTGTTGACCGTTGTACATAGGAAATCACACTCACTTCGGGGTTCGCCCACCAAAGGGGGTTTCATAAGGACTCGCACATAATAATAAGAATTGAAACTATCAAATCATTGTCTATTTTGCTGGTCAATCCATTGCTGACCATAGTGAACCCATTGCTCAATTGACCATCCTGGTGGAAGACCATCATCAGGAATTGGGGGGACTCCTGCAGGTAATTCGGGCTCTGTAGACTCTTCTACAACTGGTTCTTCTTCCAATTCAACTTCATCCTCAATTTCAGTTGATTCTACGATTTCTTCCATTTCTGGTTCCGAAATTGGAACTGGCTCAGGCATTGGTGGTGACTCTGGTTCAGCCATAACAGGTAGCTCGGGCTCAGGCATTGGCTCTGGCATTGGCATTTCTGATGGATCTGGCATTGGCGGAGGAGGAGGTCGCTCAAACATTTCTTGAGTGCCGCCATACATAGAGTTTGCAACCGAATCTGCCGATGGCAAATCTGGTGCTTCTGGCATACCCTCCAACGAAGGTGCTCCACCTACGGCCGATTCATAATCATCGAATGAGGATTCGACCTCGAGCGGTTTCGAAGCTGTTTTCATAATTCCTAATGCGGCTATCATTACCCCAATTATCACGCCGATACCAATTAGAATGAACAGAATATTACCCGCAACTTGAGCGATGAAACCCTTGTCGGGCCCTTCTTCTACGGGGTTGATTTTGTGCATAGTCACAGTCGCTGAACTTGACACCTTGTCAATATCACCATCTACTTCCAAAATCAATTCAAATATTATTTCATTATCTGAAAGCGACTTTAAATTATCATCGGAAACTGTCAAGAAAACCTTGACCGTCCGGGAATCCTGAGCATCTAGAACAAATGTCTGATCTCCTGTGTCGACCCTAGCATCGATAATATTGTTGAAAATCGGTGAATCTCTCTCTATATCTGTACGTAATAACTGTGCATCGGTAGGATGGTTATTTGTGACGGTAAAAACAAGCTCAATTTCATATCCACCTTCAACAACGACTAGGGGTGTAGGTGGTTGTATCTTAATCCAACCTTGTGTGCCAACTTGGAAGTCTGCTTCGCCTGTGTCAAAGGAAGATTGACCGGCAGATTCAGCATTGGTACTCGTAGCAGTTAATTCGATTGTTCGATCTCCAAATGCCAAATCGTCAAAGGAATAGCGAACGGTCAGATTGAATGATTCACCCGGTGCAATATAGGGAGTTATTCCATTGTTCAATCCGATGGTGCTCACCGAAACATCAGATAGGTGATCAAAGGAGATTTGGAAAGAATCTGCTGTGTTTCCTCTGTTCCAAATTCGCCAATTTACTGTTCTCGGGTCATCACCTCCTCTGAAGACTTCGTTGAGCATATCAATATCTTCTACCTCGACAAGATAAGTTTCAGGAACGGTCAAGAAAATTTTCTTGCTCGTCTGATAATCGGGATTGGTCTTACTCGTTGTAACCAAAGTGATGGGATAAGTTTCATTTACAATTCCATAAGGCATCGGCAATAACATCGTGACCGTTGCATCTCCTCCGAATGGATCGATTTCGAAAGTTTGCTCGGTATTCATTGAGACATTAAGATGCCAATCAGAGATAATGCTTAGATCGAAAGCTTCCTCTGCGTTGCCGTGATTAATCAATCTGAATTCAATCAATCGCAACGAATCATCTGCTGGCGCCACCATATTGTTAACCTCTGGTTCAATATCGAGTTCGTAGTAAACTGGAACGACGACATAAATAAGCCATTCAGCTTGATATTGAGCAGGTGATTGTCCACTCGATAACAACGTTATTTCGTAAGTTCCAGGTTCAACTCTATCTGGTACGGTAATAATCGCATCAATTGCAATTTCGTCGGTTATCGACAACTCGGTTTGAGTAATCTCAGAGCCATTTAACTGCCACTCAATTCTAGCATCATTCGTCCAATCTTGATTTGGGAATGAGACACCGAGATTCCATGTCGCTATTTGATTTCCAGTATTTTTCAAAATCATTGGCACGACCCCACTTTCTCCTGGATATAAGGTCGCAGCGGGATTTTGGAGGGATTCCTGCTGCAATTTACAAGAATACGCAGCCATTACTGAAACCGGCAAACGTAAGTAATTTTTCGTCAAATTTGTCACACCGTCGTTGATCCAGACATCCCAATCCAAATCTTGTACCCCAGCGCCATCGGGAATGCTCAAATTGAACCAAGTCTCCATCGACTCCAAAGCATGAATTACCTTTGTAACAACAAAATTATCATGGTCAACATTATTGTTTGAATCTATCCGAAGCGGGTAACCCCACATCCAAGATTGATTAGTTACCTCGGTATAAAGCCGCAATGTAATATCGATATATCCGTTATTTGTTATCGTGCAATGAAGTGAAGGAGGAGTAGAATCTGCGGGGATAACCATGTAAGAATTGGGTAATGGATCATCACAATCTACGTCAAGGGTGTATTCGGGCACCTTTTGAATTCCGAAAAGTAGGAATGAGTCAAGGTGGATTCCCTGATTTGCATAGGAACTATTAGAATCGAATAAGAAAGCCATCGTGAAATCGGCAGACGGGTGCATACCAGTCATATTCCAAACCAATTGTGTCCAATCGGCTGAAGTGGTAGACAATGACTGAGACGTATAATTGTAATATTCTTCTGGGCCGGCATCGGCTTCGAGGCGAATTTGGTCACCAGCTGCCATATCACCCCAAGCATTAGTCACCAAATGCAAAGTTAAGAAATCGAACCCGCGTATTCGAATTTTACAGAAATTATTGCCATATGAAGTAGTAACTGCTGAGTCAAGAGTCCCATATCCGAGGCCATGACCGGGGTCTTCACAACTCTGGAATGGAGTGAACCATCCCCACCACAAGCGGTCGTGACGGTTACTTGCATAATCAGAACCAGACCGGGATACACGCCAATGACGGGAACCTTCTGCACTTCCGGAATCATCCATACGCCAGTGTCCAAAATTGTCTGGGTCTGACGAGAGTGAATCATCCTGATTATAACCAGCACCGACCCAAGTTGGAATATTGGCTTGTAATTGATTTGGGCAATCAATGATCTCATCATTATCAACATCGCCACAAAATCCATTCTCCATAGGATCATGCCAAAGTGCAACTGGAATGTTTCGGAGTAGGACGTTATTCACTTCATTATCATCGGCCAAACCGCCATCTATAATTCCTTTAAGTTCGATACCGCCAAATAAAACACCACTTTCATCAAGAGCGCTATGAGCTGCGGTCGGAGTCCAGATGAATTCTTCTTTAGAAGACTGGAAACCAGACAAAATCATGCTGACATTGAATTCTACAATCAGATATCCGACTGGATGCCAAATCTGTAAAAATCCTTCAGCAGCAGCAGGCTGACCAGATGAACCGGCTTGAGTGAAAGTGACATTGATTTGAATGGTTTCATCTCTCATGATATATTCTTGTTCTGAGCCATCTGGTTGGAGCCAGGTTTTTGCGTCTCGGGAGGCATTGCCTATCTCGATTGAAGACACTTCAAAGTCGATGAGAGCTTTAGGTACGGCAGAACTCAATTCGGGGCTTTCTTCAAGATTGGAGTGAAGTGCTATTGGTGAAAGGCTCATCAAAAGCATTAGTGATAATACAAACATCGGTGACAGGCTACGCATAACTAACAATCCCATTGGGTCTTCAATCTGTGTATGAAGATTGGGGGCGGTCGTTTGCCGCCCTAAAGGCGGAATGAAATCCGTTTGGATTCTAAAACAAGATTGAATAACTCACAGATTTGTTATGAATGTGGATGAAGGACTTATGGATGCATCTAGTGGCGTAACCATCATGGAGGAGCGGAGTAATCTTACTCACCGTATAGGATTAGGCTTGATATTACTCATTCAAGTTACACTCGTACCTATTATCGGCTTCTCTTTGACATACCTTATTGACATCGATAGAGAAAATTTTGCCATTTCAATTCGAACCGAATTATTTCACTGGATATTGATTGCAGGATTGGTGTACGGAATTGTGTCCCTCTTGCTCGCATTGGTGATTGGTGGCTATCGTCCAAATTATGTTGTAGATAGAGGGGGCTGGGTAGCAACCCTTGGGTTCAGTCAAAGAAAATATGACCCTGAATTGATCGATATCGCTCGAATGGCAGCCTATTCAAGCCCATACGGTAGAATGGCTAGAATGGTTAACGAACATGTAGAGAATAATAATGATGATTTAATCGCTGTTCATGGAGGATTGCAATTACTCGCAGTCCCTTCTCAAGTGATTCTTATCTCAATTCCAATATTAATTATGGAAGGAATTCCTGATGAATACATCCAACCAAATTCGGCATTTGAACTTGGGATGATTGGATACCTAATCGCTCTTTGGCTTTCGTTTAGAATTCAGCCAATTATTTCCAACCGCTTGGTTGGAATCGCAGCATTATTCCGAAAAATTCTTTGGCGGATAACAAAAATTTCTTGGATTTTGCCAGTAGTAATATTTTGGGGATTTGCTCGCCTATTGCTTGCAGCATCTCTCAATTGGTTAGGTATCGACATAAGCCACTGGCACGATATTCAATTAGAGGGTATTATTCTCAACCTAGTCGCACCTGAAGCTAAAATTCCGCCAACTGCAATCATTGATTTTCTCGTAGCCATTTCAGTCCTGCCAATGGCGACTTTCACTACGATAAGTGTCCTTGGAGGGTCGAATGGACTTTCCTCTTGGATGAAAGAGAAAGATAGGGAATTGGAAAATTTGTCAGGACATTCTTTACCTGCTCCAATAGAGGAAAGTGAAGATGATGACATCTTTAATATCCCTCAACTCGAGGATTCTTTTGAAAAAAATGACAGTGATTCCGATGATGAATCTGAAGGGGAGAGTGAAGATGATCAATCTCAAAGAATGATCGATATACCATTCAACCTATTCGATGACTAACGTTTTACGATTTATACCTTGAAAACTACTTGGTTAAGAGCAATCCATCCCGAACTCAGAAAAGTCCCGAATAGTACTGAGTTCGGGCCGTCAATATACAAACCGATTCCCGATAATGAGAGAATTCCTAGAGCGTATCGGATATCTTTGTCCTTTAATAAAAACCAGCAAGAAAATAATGCCAATCCCCCAAATGTGTAAGCGGCAAGAGGAGTCATTCGAATTCCTCATTCTCCACGTAATTTTTTCAGAACTATCTCGACACGATCCATCCCACGAGAAATATCTTCTCGACCGATTGTATATGCAAATCGCAAATGACCTTCACCCGCAGTTCCGAACGCTGTACCAGGGCTGCAAAGTACACCTCCCTCGAGGAGAGCGAACGCCAATTCCTCGCTGTTTACTCCAGGAATATCGAATTTTGGAAACACATAGAATGCCCCCGTAGGGATATGGCAAGACACACCCTCCATCGCGTTTAGACGCTCACAAATCAAATCTCGTCGAACCTGGAATTCGTCGCGCATTTGGGCTGGATAATCGCTAGCATTTTCCAGTGCTTCTAACACAGCGTATTGCATCGCATCATTACTACAAGCAGTGACATAATACTGCATTTTTGTTAATTGAGCCATCGCTTCATCATCGGGAGAAAGCAGGTACCCAATTCTCCAGCCAGTCATTGCAAAAGTTTTTGAAAATGAATTTATCATTATGACTTTATCATAGCCCGCACCTAAGAAAGAAACATGTTCTTGATCGTATACGATTCGGTCATAGACTTCATCTGTGATTAACCATAAATCATTATCACGGGCAAAAGTTACTAATTCATCACGTTGAGCTTCAGTGACATTACCGCCTGTAGGGTTGCTGGGAAAATTATAGAGGATTGCGACCGTGTTTTCGTCAACTCTTGATTGCAGGTCGGAAATTGTTGGAACAAAACCATTCTCAAAAGTGCAAGGATACATGTTGGCTTCTCCACCACATATCACCACATCGGTTGGATATAACGGAAAATATGGTTCAGGTAGCAAGACATTATCGCCTGGGTTCACCAATGCAAGAAATATATCTAGAAGCCCATTGGTGCCACTCATCGTGATACAGACATTCGATTTATCGAGGCTCGGATCAAGATGATGCCAAGTTTCAGCTATTTTTTGACGAAGAGGAGGTAGACCCGCAGTAGTCGTATATTTGTTACGACCTTCCCTCATCGCCCTAGAAAAAGCTTCGATCGCGATAGGCGGTGGTTGAAAATCAGGTTCCCCCAATCCAAACTGAATAGAGTCTTCACCAGCCAAGTCAAACATACGACGAACGCCGGTTGGACGTATGCTAATCGCTCGGTCTGAGAAATGTACCATGTCCTGCGGACAATTGTAATAAGATATGAAATAGATGCCTCTATACCTTCGGAATTGGGAAAAATCACTGCTTTTGATTTGTATTAATCCAATAATTCTGCTTCGATAACACCCTCAATTTCAGAATCAGTTCGTAAATTAGTTATCATCGCATCAATTTCATCATCTGAACGAACTCTAATTAAGACTAATGCAGATACCCAAGCAATTCCGACAAGCGCTACAAGAGCGAAAACAAAGGGGGGTATTGACATAGTAGACAACCCTGAATCTATTCCTTGGACTTGAACGATAATCGGCAATGATTGCTGGTCACCGGAGGCGGCTCGTATTTCGACAGTATGATTTCCCGAGCCGAGTTTACTTGCATCTAAATTTATGAACCAATCAAAGGGGGTGAGTGCTCCTACCGTCAACTGAGATTCATTGTAAAATGCTTGAAACCATCCTCCATTATCAATTCGAAATTCTACCCTCTCAACTTCACCGGATTGACTCCATGCATGACCACTAATTTCGATTGAACCATTGGTTGAAACATTCAGCAAATGATTCTGCAGATTTGGATCGATAGATGCTGTTTGATCGGTATCGCTGAGGAATAATGCCAGTTGAACCGCAGCATAGGCATCAACCATACCATAACCGAATTCTCGGTTCCAATACGGATCGACTTCAGGTACGCTCGCTTCACCACGGCGCTCAGCTGTTTGTTTCAGAACTTCTTTGATTTGCAGCGGCGTCAAATTCGCATTCGCTTCAATTACCAGAGCGATAACCCCACTAACAGAAGGAGTCGCATAAGAGGTACCAGAACCTCGCCCCGTGTACGTATTACCAGAAGCATCTTGACCTGGAATATTGTTATTGCAGCCACCACTTGTCACACACCCTTCTGCTTGAATAATATTCGAACCAGGTGCGCTAACCTCAGGAATCAACTCATTCAAGGGGTTTCCATCACCATTATCTCGACGAGGGCCACGTGAAGAATAACCTGCAATCGTATCATCGGAGCGGGAAACAGTATTTTGGTCATCAGTTGCAGCCACGGTTATCGAAAGTGAAGAGGAACTCATTCCAGAAAGGCCGTCATTATCTTCGCCATCATTTCCAGCAGCATTTGAGACAGTAACGCCAGCCTCCATCGCAGCATCGAGCATTCGGCTGTGTGCATCTGAACCATCTGAACCGCCATTCTCATGGCTCGTAATTCCCCACGACAGAGAAATAATGTCAATTCCATAATTATCCTCGCCAACTCCTGGCCAAGCATCGTCTCGATGATCAATAACCCATTGAAGACCATTTAGTGCAGACTCATAGAATTCTTGTTCAAGAATATAATTTTCGAACGGTCCAGCTCCAACATCGGTACCAATTCGCACATCGATAAGTGTAGCGTTCGGTGCCGCTCCATAAAATTCAGATTGAGAACCATCCGCTTCAATTCCGGTAGCGCTCGCCATTCCCATACAAGCAGTACCATGTTGGTTACCATCATCTGGATCAAATGAACCATCTTCGACTCTACCCCCAGCAAGAATACATGTTGGATCGGATGTAATGTAACACACCGCATCATAACCTGCAACGAATTTTCCTGCCAAGCCTGGATGTTCGTTATCGACACCAGTATCGGTCAGAGCGATGTTTACACCGGCACCAGTAACTCCCAAATTCCAAGCACCAACTGGATATTCAGTAGAATTTCTTGCCTTCACAGTCAAAGTTTGAACATCGCCATAGAATACGAGAGACCCGTATCGCTCGACCATAACAACTCCATCAATTTCGGCAAGTTGCCAAATTTTAGATACATCGACATCACCTAATAGAATCGCGTCAACACTTGGTAATTCTTGATGAATTTCATAGCCAAAGTAGGATAGAATATCACGATCGATTTGAGTAATATCTTGTGAATATGAAAGTATGACATTGACTCTTCCAATCGCGGTTTGGAGAGAATCATGAATTCCATTTCTATCTGAATCAAGAGTTGTTACTTCCCACCAATCAATTGACGTGTCCCACCATATTGGTGTTTGGTTTGGAATCATAATCTTTTGACCCTCAACAAGGACTTGGATGTCATCTGTTCCAAGTTTAGGGGAATGGTTAGATTCTAGGCTTCCAGCCAATGGTATAACAAGAATCGCGACGAGGAGCATTGCGACTGACTTGGTGTTCATCAATCGTTCCCGATAATCACTAGTCTTTCAATCAACCGATTCTAGAAACTTGGTAGGTAGTTCTATTCGGCCAATTAATCTGCAAGCCCACCCCTCGAGGATTACAACTGATTGAGTAGAGGTGGTGGGGGCACTGGGATTTGAACCCAGATCAGCGGGTATCTTCCGCCTAGCGTGTTCTTAGTTTCGGCACGCTCTCGGGTCGCGACGGGTCAGTGCTCCAGTTGGTCATCAACCTATCAGATCACAATTTCGTCGTCATTCCCGTGCAACTGGAGCCCGCTGTACTACCAAGTTATACTATACCCCCAAGGGTATGCCTATCGAGAGCCCTTCTTCTTATCATCATCACGGTCGAGTGGACACAGTTGAAAACAAAAATTACATCGAGCCTTGAATTGGTCCAAGTATTAGACTAATCAGAATCCAAGTTCCTAATATGCATGAGGCCAAACCCCAGGCACGAGGTCTTAGACCGACGCTGACAGATCCCAACAGTCTCGATAACTTGCCCGGAAGAAGCACAATAGTTCTTGACAAAACCACTAATAAACCAGCAACAATAACAAATCCAGTAAGCATTATCATGGATAGAGGAATACCAATTAATCCTGAACGTGCGAGTGAGCCAACCCCTTGAGGAATTAGGTTTGGAATTCTTAGCCAGACAAGCCAAGCTACCCAAAGTCCGAGGTGAACATCATCGATAAAACTCGACTCTGAACGCCATTTTTGGTAATTTTTGGGAATTTTCCCATACCCCCACGACCCAATAATCTCAATTTCCTTAAGTGATCCTCGTGTTAACATCGACACACCATGGTAGATTAGAATGATAGAGAGAATCGCTTCAATCCAAATCCAATAGGCGCCAAGCCCGAGAGCGGAGAGGAGAGATATCGGCAAAGCCCAGAAAGCGAAACCAAGACCTGATGCAACAATTGTCAACGCACTACCAGAACCTGGGATTAAAGGGTCGGTAGGAATTTCGAATTTTCTTTCTCGAGGCATCGAGAGAATGAAGAGTGGAAAAAGTGCAGTTGTAGTGATTAAGTAGAGGAGTTGAAGAGGATTTTTTCCAGAGCCTTTCGTAGCTTTATCCGCTGCGTCAAGAATCTCTTGAGCAGACATAGTTCCAGGGCGCCATTCAGAGATAAAACCCGCTGAGTCAATGATGATTACCGCATCACTAGCACCACTTGGGAAGGCTTTTCCAACACTAGAATCGGATTCATCCATCAATATTGGCCAACTCTCGTTAACCGCTTCGGCTAATTGGTCGAGATCGACTGCGCGAACGCCTTCACCAGTAGCGATTTGAAGAAATTTAATATTACTCTCCATCATCAACATTGCAGCTTGGAAATCACCACGTTGACGTTCTGCATTTGGTGAACTTGGAGAGAATAATCCAATAACGATTGCATCCGAATCGCTAATCAAATCTGTAAGAGTTACCATCTCGGCGGAATCACCATGTGAAAGAAGTGCGAATGAAGGAGCCGCGCCATCGATTCGAGGAGAATCCATTTCAATATCAGGAAGGTATAGAGCAGGCCCTAATGTTGCAATCGCTAATAATAAAATTACACCATATGCAGGTAATGGTAACATTGCATCCCGCATCGAAACACCAATCCAGCCAATAATTGCAAGAGGAATTATTATTGCTGCCCATAATCCATTCAGTAAGGCAGGTTGGGGTTCAGGAACCTCAAATCGCATCACTGCATAAGCATCACAAGGCTCGCTAGGATTATGGTCGGAAAGCGCAAAACAAGCATCAACCATGTAGGTCCCAGGAATCAATGGTTTGTCGGCAGACCAAGTCAACACCGTTCTATTCGCATCTCCTATTCGAGTTCCATGAGGAGCTTCGAAATGATCGAGCCGTAGATCTTCAGGTGCATTCCCATGAACCATTTGAGCATAGTTCATCGGTCCAACAATTTCCAGCACCTGCCAAACATAATCATCACCACCCCATGGAGAAATAGGCGTGAATTCAATCCTAATCATACCGTTTGAATCGATTGCATTTTCGAGTTCGGGTTCGAGTAAATTACCCTCAAACTCGATTCCGGTCAGAGCATCGTATGTGTCCCAATAGAGGACTCCACCCTGAAGGCAATCATGACTCACATCAATTTTCAGCCCAATCAAATCACCAGGCCCTAAGCTAGCGTTTACATCTGTAGCTCGAACGGTGAATTCATGAGCAGCGGTAAATGATTCAGTCATAACAACTGATTCTGTTTCTGTATTTGTCAGAACTTGGACTCCGCCCAATGTAAGAGATACAGAAAATGTTGTCGTTGCACCTAGAGGAGAACCCGGAACTGGGTTTGTGAATCTGCAACCATCGTTTGATGTCTCTAATGCAGCGAATAGATGAACTGTAATATTGCCTTCGAATCGAGCTGCTTCGACTAATGGTGCTGACTGAATATTGATTAGATTTTGAAATCCTAAAGTTTTCTGAAATTGAGCTTCACCCAATGGTTCGCCCGTCAATACACTCCAATTACGATCTAAGTAAGGTGAACTTTCATCGCCCTTTAAAAAAAGCATATTACTCTCTGGAAGTTCCCACTCTACCCCGGGTCCTTCTGGTGCATTTCGCTGTGCAGTGACAGTACTTGCTAGGATCAACCCCACCAAAATAAGGGCAAAGGAAATCGCCCTAAATTGAGTTCCGCGGTCTCCCATCATTTTAGTTGCCTCATTCGAGTGTACACAAACCCCTCGCAACCACGCTCATAGTAAATTATTGTAAAAAATGACTGCCATAACCACACCAGATAGTGTTGCGAGGAAGTTTACACTATGTTTTCCAATATATCCACGATTCTCAAGGAGTGCACCGAGTAGAGAGTCGACTTGGCAGCCAAGCCAACCAATCGAGGCGGCGAAAACGAAGAATATCGGCATCGCGATAACATTGTTTGAGAATGGAAATAATGCTATACCTACTATCGCGATGAAGATGCCACCAGCAGCTGCGGCGACAGTTCCAGTCGGCGACATACCTCCATTAGTTCCGGCGGGAACAGCCTCTAGAGTGGTTATGCTCCTAGTTCGATGATCGAGCGAGCCTATTTCTGATGCGAGTGTATCCGACGAAGCGACTGCGATGCTTGAAACAGCGGCTAAATACATCCAATCATAACCACCCGAATATGCATTAAATATTGCTAATAGCGTCACAGCACCACCATTAGCCATGACGTTTTTCCAACTACGAAGACCTTCATTAGCCTCATTTAAGGCCAATTGCAACTTCTCTTCGTACCGCCAATTTGTCGCTTTGGAACCTATGATTAGGAAAGCCATCAAAGTGACTAACCATGTCCAGTGACCAAGTAAAGAAACCACCAAGCCAACTATAGTTGCAGCGATTAACCCACTCCGATCTAGCATATCTTTCATTCGAGAAGTTAATAGTAGAAACGCAACTAAAACCAGCGAAATCAATTGGTCTTCGGCAAGAACCATCGTGAACACTAAACTATCCTGCAAGAAGCGCGGGTGATGAAGGGTTCCCTCAGGAAAAGTCCTCTATTCGTTTTTAGGAACTATTCAATGAAAAGCAATCGATTGGATTCCGCGCATTGAATACTTTGCAATAAATAATACCAAAATTATCATGCCTAGCAATATAATTATTGAAACTAACCCGATTATTAATTCAGAAGCATGTAATTTTTCTAATAATAAAGTTGAGAAAATGAGTAATCCATTCCAAGACATATGTCCTATTATTGCGAATAATAATCCAAAGAAAACTGATTTAGGCATCTGGATTTGTCTTCCTGCGCGATAATGTTCGAGATCAAGAGTTATTTTCTCATAGGTGACAGAACCTTCTGAATATGTGTTTTCATTCGATTTGGGTATTAATGAGGTGATAATTGATGGGATTCCATCAGAAGAAATAGTCCAACCTGATTCAGAAATTGGCACCTCTGCCTCACCCAAAGCGTCGACCATAGAATATTCGGGCCCATCATAACCTGAAAAATCGCCATCCATATCTACATCAATTCCTATCGTCTCAACTATTGTCATGGCAGTTGATGAAAATTGATTTACGAAAAACAGTACACGAGCCCGGTTCTTAGAATCACTCA
Source organism: Methanobacteriota archaeon (assembly GCA_018654845.1). Classification (GTDB taxonomy): domain Archaea; phylum Thermoplasmatota; class Poseidoniia; order Poseidoniales; family Thalassarchaeaceae; genus MGIIb-O2. The sequence goes on from JABIKU010000014.1 coordinate 35,549, forward strand.
CCCACCAACCTATCGCAGTACCACTTATCGAAGTCCAAACTGCATGTCCAGGAATTGACCCGATTCCACGCAATAACGAAGTAAACAACAATCCATCTAATCCTTCGACTGCAAAGGCAGATGAAATATAGAGTAAGTTTTCTGAAATTGCAAAACCTAAACCTACTGTAAACCCAATTTGAAAACCATGTTTCGGACCCCTCATCATTGGTAAAAAACAGGCAACTGCAATGGCTTTGAAGAATTCTTCACCAATCGGAGCACTCAACACTATCGTCAAAATTTCCCCAGTTGAAGCAGCCCACCCAGACGGTATCAGAGTCGGCGTCAACCAACTATTAATCAAAATGGCAGGCAAACCAGCAGCCATGCCTGCAAAAAGCCACGATTCCGCCTCACGTAATCTGGTTGGCATTCCAATCAACTTTGAAGAAGAAGACAACCACGCGTATGCTGGAATCGAAAATAATGCAAAAACCAAAGGGATCCCTACTACATAGGATGCGACGGAACCAACAGTCCCTCCATTATTTTCGAACACTGAAAATATTGCAGCAAGGATTAGGAGGGAAGTGAAAATTAGCCAAATTCTTCGGGAGGGGGGAGTGTCTAATATTGAATCATCTCGAACAATAAATCGATGCATATCACTCGGTGTTTGAGTCATTATTGAACCACCTTCGGGTAAAGCATGTGCACACATACCATTTTCGTTGGTTGTAACTAGACGAACTTCAATCAATTTTGGTTTGTGAATTGATAATAATAATGCTAGTAATGGTAAAGTGCAAATCGCACCACCGAAAGTTATCGCTGAATTAAATTCTAAAAGTCCAATCAGAGTTGTTGCGGACGATTGAACAATTAATGCCATCAGAATCGTATTCCCTAGCAAGGAAAAATAGCTCTTCCATGATTTTTGAGCCCGAGATATTTGCAAATCTTCAGGTGGTTTAGAGAGTTTAGTAGGCTCAAGAACACGATAGCTGTGACCCATTCTATTCGTGATAATTCGAACCATAATCATCCCGTGTTTTGCCGCTCAGATCGCCCATCACTCGAGATGCCCGAGGCACCCGGTGCTGTTCTTCATCACTGCGACGTATGCTGAGGTAGGAGTCTGGTACTATTGGATTTCGATTAGAAGAAGCTAGATTAAACGATAGCACCGCAATTTCCACAAAACATCTCGTTTCGATTAGGATCCCTTTGCATGCTCCATTCCCCACAAGCGGGGCAGGGTGGTAAACCACCCTCACTCGGTGCTACCAAAGGGCCGCGTCGCTTTTTCTTCTTAGTCGGACGAAACCATCCTTTCTTTGGTCGCTTAACCTTCGGCACCCTAACCACCTGTAAATAACTCAGAACGATTTACCTTCAAGATTCTTCGCATACCGATGTGATGATATGCTTGAATAAAATCGCAAATCTATGAATGGGGTGGGAGATAGCCTAACCAATTCAGAATCGAAAGATGTAACTATTATTGGTGGAGGAATCATCGGCCTTTCCAGTGCGTATTATCTGAGTAATAGTGGCTATTCAGTAAGAGTTATTGAGCAAGGAAATATCGCCAACGGTTCATCTAGAGAAAATTGTGGTTTAATCTCACCAAGCCATGCTTTACCGCTTCCTCGACCAGGATTAATTATGAAAGCGATGAAAATGATGGTCAAAAAAGACTCTCCACTCTATGTTAATCCAATTATGGACTGGACCACTCTGACTTGGTTTGTAAAAACTGCAGGTCTGTGTAATAATACCGCCTTGAAACGAGCGATGCTCGGCCGTCAACAACTCTTGGATGAATCCCGGCCGATGTGGAATGAATGGGCTGAAATTGACGGCTTTGAATTTGAATTTGAAGAAAAAGGCTGCATTCAAGTCCATGCAACTAAATCCGATTTCAATAAATTTATACCACTCCAACGAATGTTAGATGATATCGATTTAGTAGGTAGAGAATTTATTGGAGAGGAACTGTTAGAGCTTGAACCCGGTTTGAAATCGGGCTTATACGGCGGATGGTTTTACGATTTTGACGCACAAATGCGACCAGAGAATGTAATGATAGGGATGCGAAACTGTGTCGAATCATTAGGAGTTGAAATTCTTGAAAATTGTCAAGTTAATTCATTTGAATCAAAACAAAACAAGATTACATCGGTAATCACTACGAATGGAAAATACAGTTCTGATAACTATGTCCTTGCAACTGGCTCATGGTCTCCTAAACTGGGGAAAAGGCTTGGAATAAAAATACCAGTTCAACCCGGAAAAGGGTATAGTATCACTTTAGAAAGACCAGAAGGATGTGTCAATACACCACTGATTCTGAGCGAATCAAGTATGGCCGTGACCCCTTGGCAAAGTGGACTAAGGTTAGGTGGAACAATGGAATTTTCAGGATTTAACAAGAAGATAAATCAATCAAGAATTGAGGCATTAAAACGAGGAGCAAGACGATACTTGCGAGCACCGGGTGAGAGTTTGATTCAAGATGAATGGTATGGTTGGAGACCAATGACACCAGATGGAATGCCGGTCATAGATTTTTCACCAAAGCATGACAATCTAATCATCGCTGCCGGCCATAATATGCAAGGAATGTCGATGGCTCCCAAAACTGGAAAGATAGTTTCTGATTTGGTAGAAGGAATTTCCCCCGATATCGATTTGTCTTATTACTCAGCGAATCGATTCTGAAAATCAATCGTTAGCATGCCCAACCCATGCTGCTTCTGCATGCAGGGTCTTCGATTTCACTGGAATGATTTTTCTGTACACTTCAGCTGGGCTTCGCATTTCTCCTTCAACGGTAAGCAGACGTTGTAATGGTATCCCGAAATGTTCCTGATTTCTATAGAGAATTGGTTGAACAACCGCCCAATCAGCATCGGTCATTTCGGTAAATGCACCGCCATTGAGTTGAGAATCAGATAATCTACGGCGCGGATCACGAATGTAAATCGCACCACCACTTGCGAGAGAGAATAGATTTCCGCCAGGATATGGCGTTTCGAGAGAAGTCAGTTCTCCTCTCTCATCAAATTTCATTCCGTTAACAATTACAAATCCACCACCATCTAGAGGATCCCCTGCCATGAATGACTCAGCAAGGTAATCTAAAGCTGTACCATTGATTACTAATTTTGGACTCCCGACACTATTGATCATAGGGCGTCCTGCAGCATTGCCTAGAACGAATAATTCCCCACCTTTCGCTCCATAACCGTAGCATTGACCTACATCTCCGTGGATGACCAACTCCCCTGATTTATGTATCTGGCCAATCTGATCTTGGCCATTTCCATGCATATGAATAATCATTCCATCATTGCCGCTACCGAGATAATCACCAACAGCACCGAAGACATCGATTCGAACACCATCGGTATTAGCCCCGAATCCATTACCGATGAATCGATGGCCACGGCAATGAAGAATTACGAAGTTCATCCAGCCGATTTCGTATAGATTAATTAGTTCCCGAGCGAAAGAATTCACCCCTTCGATTGGATATTCTCTAGCATCGATAACGAATGATTGGTTCGATTCAGTAGGTTTTGGCCGATGACCTATCGTCTTCTGGCCAACGTAATTTTCACAAGGGTTAGATGAAGATGAAGCGAGTATTCGGATAAGTTTGGATTCAACGAGATCGAACCAGCGACTGGAACGAAGTGAGCCAGTGTCGTATTTTCTATCCAACAATAACGTCAATATATCCCAACCCCACATTCGTCCAGCAGTTTTCACATTGGCTTCAATTTCATCCAAAACAGCACGAGCCTCATCCCAACCGAGATGAGGTAATGCTTCGATAACAGAATTGAAAACTATTTGTCCTTCACCAGCAATATCAACTCCAGACCGGTCTGCGGCAGAAGTCAACTCGAAATCACCACCAGGGTGAGTATTGACTATCGTGCCGAATTTATCTGACATTATCAACTCCTTCGAACCATCTGATTTTGGAACGACATCGAAAACAAAGGCTCCTCCATCGGTGTACGAACCACCTCTGGCGTTCCAATATTCATCGGCTCTGCGCCAAAATCGTGTATCTTCACTAGCTAAACTATCGAGAACTGCATCGATGACTTGTTTCTCCGAACCACAGAATGCAATTCCAACCTCACCACGCTGGTATGCGAATACCTGCGGGCGTAGCATCGAAGTGTCAGTAATCCCAAGCAATTGGTGAGTGGTCCCACTGGACTGTGCGATGATGAAAAACCAAGGACCATCTGGCGAGCCGTGAATATGGGTTTTCTGAATCGCCTCGTAAACAACTTGCTTTTCCTCTGGAAGCATGATGAAATCGAGCTCACTAGTTGGTGCGAGACTCTCTATCACATGCTCTGTAGAATAACCATAGACACGACGGTGTAAGTCGTAAGCCAGCGCAGCAACTTCAGTATCGGTGAAGAAAAGTGGTTCCATCCCCCTTTGAGCCAAGTAATCCTTCACTGAAACATAATTAGAAAAATCACCATTGTGAACGAGTGCAGCATCGATCCCCTGCCCGAACGGATGTGCACCCCCCGGGTGTGTGACTCTTCCTCTAGTTGGGTATCTATGATGTCCGATCCACACATGAGAAGTTACATCATCAAGACAATAATACTTGATAACATCCTCAGCATATCCGACAATTTTCAAAATCAACATATCTCTACCATGACTCAAAACAAAGGCATCTGTTCTGCCATCTTTTGCGTAAAATTCCACATTCAATTCATGAGTTGTATGGAAGACGAATTCTTGTTCGACCGCTTCCCGGTCGGAAGCATCGATGATAGCATCTAATCTAGTTTCAATGAATTCATCGACTTTGTTTTTACGAGGTTTTACAAAATATACCACTACGTCAGGTGGGCGAGCATCTAAGGCAGGTAAATCGTTCTGCCAAGATGAAAGAGTTGGCATGTCATGAACATAGATCAATTCGAAATTTTCGTTAATGAATTTCTCTTCAACAGCAGTGCGAACGCTGCTGTCAAGATATGCGACTGAATAAAGATAATTATTATCAAGAATTTGTTGATCAACACCGAAATCATTGGGGTTTAACCCAACCATTGCTACACCGCCGCCTTTGCCGTTTCCACGATTACGCATCTGTTCAAGAGAATCGAAAAGGTGTCGCCCGGCAACTGGGATTTCACAAGCTAGACCGACAACTCCGCAACCTCCTTCAGCTGCATCTTCATCACGACGCTCAAATTTTGGGTGACTAGCAGTCATTCGACGCCGAGCATCCATTATCACGTTCGGGTCAATCATTCACTCGCCTCCTTTGGAATATATTGCAATAAATCGGTTCGGCCGCGTAATTGATTGACATCGTCTAAACCGAGTTTACGAAGGATATCTCGCATCCGCCACTGCATAGCGCTGTAGAGATTATCAAGGCGCTGAACAGCCCAATCTTGAGGCACCCATTCTTGCAATTCGATATCGGTCGTAGTCAATCCCCATGGGCATCCACGACCAGAGGGGCCTCCTTCACAATTGGAACAACGTGTACAACCAAGGCCAATCAAATCAGATGTCCCGAGGACGCACCCATCTGCACCTAGAGCAATCGCTTTTGCCATATCATCAGCCGTTCGAATTCCTCCACTGGCGATGAGTGTTACCCTATCTCTAACTCCCTCGGCAACGAGGAATTTGTGAACTTTCGGAATAGCCAATTCAATCGGCATCGCGATATTTTTCTTAGCGATTTCCGGAGCCGCACCTGTACCACCATATCCACCATCAAGATGAATAATATGAGCGCCAGCATAGAATGAACCGACGGCAACCATATCAACATCGTGAGGTGTACTCACCTTGACAGAAAGCAAGGCCTTTGGGTTGACTGTCTCTATCCAGTCCAAGTGTTTAGAGTGATCTTCAACAGAATAAGTCGAATGGAATGGGAAAGGACTGAAGAGGCTGACAAAAGGAACACTACCCCGTAATTTTGCAACTTCTTCTCCGGCTTTTGCAGCCAATAAATGGCCTCCAAGTCCTGGCTTTGCTCCCTGAGCATACTTGAATTCAACAATCGGTGCAGCTTGAATCGTATCCTCTTCGACACCGAAGTATCCAGTAGCAACCTGAGTGATAACATTCTCTTCAACCTCTCTCAATTCAGCAGGATAGCCACCTTCACCTGTTGAGATGAAAGAGTTCCATCTCCTCGCATTTCGAGCTCGTGACATCATCACGTTTACTGAAACCGATCCGTATGACATCCCGCCGCCATACCATGGGATATCGATAGAAATCTTGTTTTTCTCATCTCCGCGGCGATTCAAATCAAGTTTTGTTGAAATATTTTCAGAATGCTCGACCCATCCAGATTCATCGAGAAATTGGAATCTTAGTAGATCAAATCCACCGTCTGAATTTCCGGTTTTGAAATTTAATTTTTCAGGAACTTTACCTGTTTCTGCCATATACCAAGTCGAGAGAATTAACTCATCAGTCCAACGGGCATCACCCAATGCTTCAGGAATATCAAAGTCACCAAAAGCTCGGGCATTCATTCCGTTGTGTAACAGATTTGTCGTCTTATCAATTAGAATTTCACTCGGCTTTGCAATCGTCATTAATTGCCACCTCCCACATAACCTGCTATTCCTTCAAAAGCTTCATCCTCAAGGTGTTCGACTATCATTGAGCGCCCGAATTCACCACGGAGTCGACGGACCTCTCTAATTCCCATCGCTCCGAGAATTTCGAGTAATTGGTCTCTCCAACTTCCACAAAGGTTGGTCAATCGTTGCTTGGCCCATCCTTCATCCATTTTCTTTGGTAAATTGCCAATTACTCCCGCTCTATTAACCAACGAACCAGCCGAACGGCCCTGTAATGCGAAGAGAACGGGAAGATCTAATGCGACTGCATCAAGCCCACTAATAATCGACTTAGGCACATGGTCGGCTCCGATGATTCCGCCTGCTCCGATTAATGTCACAAGATCTCGACGACCTTGCTCAATCAATCTCAAATGTGCTTCTTTGAATAACTCGGTGACGAATTGACCATCTTCACCTCTGCCGTGCAGGTCGGCCAGCAGGTGAATCACTTCAACACCATGATTTACTGCAGAATCTAGTTTAGGTTGCCATCCTTCTTCGAATTTTATCCTTACACCGATCATAGCGTCACTAACAGATCGTGCAGTATCTACTGCTGAACTATCCCATCCATCTAATTGAATCAAACGAGCGTTGGGGAAATTCGAAGATTTTTCAGCTTCATCAATTGAAAGAACTGGGATAATATTTGCTGAATCAATTGCCATTCGTTCCACATCACTACTAGTTACACATGCCAAAGAATCAATTTCTTTACTCGTTGAATCGATTACTCGAATCAATTTTTCAGTTCCCAAATCACCAGGGGGAATGTCGAAAATAAATGGCACTTGAATGTTGAACATCTTTGGCGTGTTTCCAATAATTTCACCTTTTTCATCAAAGCATAAGTGCATTGGTTTAGAGCCGATATCGACCGAAGTTCCAATTAATTCGCGTCCATGAATTCCATCTCTGCTAGGTCGAACGATCTCCGACATATCAGTTAACATTCCATCAAATCCGGGGCCACCAAATCTACCTCGGTAACCCTGCCCACGAACTGGAACCATGCCTTTTTTCGCCTCTTCATCAATCGCAGCAATGTGCCCATGAGTGGTGTATGAATCGCCTAGTGAGAGCCGTTCAGGATTTGGTAAAACCTTGACAAATTCGGGGTGTTGAATTGTACATCGCAAACATCCTACACAAAGATGAGGGCGAGGGGAAAAACCCCCTACTGGTCCAGAGAAAACACCGTAAGTACAAGGCCTAGACAATATGACCTCAGCATTTCCTTTGTAGTGAATTATTTCTTTGAAAATATATTTTGCAAGGCCGACCTTTCCGATTTCGACAAGAAATCGAATTGGTAAAGATTGTACATCATCTACCTCTTCCGTATCGATGTGATAGCGATGATAAAGATCAGCCAATTGCCTTCCTCGGCGTGCCGATTCAGTCTCAAATGATTCCATAGACAATCGGCCTTCTGAAATAACTGAACTACTCGCTTTCTCCGATGTCAACATAGAATCCACCACTATGCATCTAATGCGGAGTCAATTCGACTATAATCATTGGCTCAATTAGACATGAAAAGACAGATTTGTTGACCTTACGCACATCATTCAGCAGTAATAATAAACATTTGTCCACAATTTTACTAATTTCTTATACATTTGCCCATTAGTCAAGTATACAACGGGGATAATCTTTTCAAATGACTTATTTGTTGGCTGTTTTCTTGCCCCATTAATTCAAATGCTTTCCTTCGGGCGAGTACTATTATGGCATTAAGTGATGCATGGGCAGTCCGTGATTTTCGCCTATTTATGCTGGGTGATACCGCTAGTAAATTTGGCCGGGCTGCTTTCATGACAGCAGTTGGTTGGAAAGTTGCAGAAATTGGTGGTCCGAAAGCCTTTGGCATGATAATGACCGCATATTTTCTTGCACATCTCCCTCTGATTATGGTAGGAGGGTTGTTAGTTGATCGAATGCCAAGAAAAAGAGTCGCATTAGCTATGGATTTGATTCAAGCGGTTTCTGCATTTGTATTCATAATGATGCTGATTATAGGAATTGATATCGTAAAAGTAATGATTTTTGCCTCTATTATAATGGGTGCTTCGACTGCTTTTTCGATGCCCGCAATTCAGGCACTCGTCCCAGATTTAGTTGAGGAAGATACTTTGGCAGCAGCAACTGGATTACACAATGCCTCCCGTACTGCTGCTTGGTCCATTGGAGGATTAGTTGGTGGGTTAGCAATTCATTTCTCTAGCCTCCAATTTGCCCTTTGGCTCGATTTACTGACCTTTTTGATTAGCGCTGCATTTTTGATGCAGATTGACGAGGTACCAATTAAAAAATTAGAAGAAGGTGGAGAAGGTGGAGAAGGTAGTGATTTCAAAACTGAAATGAAGATAGCAGGAGATTTCGTCCTAAGTCAACCATGGCTATTGGTTGGTATTTTAGCTTTCATGGTATTCCACATTGGAGGTGCGGTGATGGACATCGGCATTCCTTTTATTGTCCAAAAAAATGATTGGAATGCAATTCATTATGGATTGTGGGGGGCTACGACTCCTATTGGCGCTGCTATCGGAGCATTGTACGCAGGATCTAAACCAATTCCGAAATCAATCCGTGGAACAATATTTTATGTTACAGTTAGCATAGCTGCTTGGCTTGATATTCTCTATGTAATGACACCTTGGTTCTTCGGCATTTTACTTATCGCACTAGTTCAAGGATTAATCATAGGTGTCCTTGGAGTGATATGGAATACTACGATTGGTGATAGCGTAGATCAACATCTTCGAGGAAGAGTCACTTCGATTGATGCTATCGGTTCATTCTTATTTATTCCATTCGCTCCGATAATGGGGGGATATATGATTGATGGAATTGGTTTAACTGCAACAGTATTCATCGCCGTTTCGATTATGGTTGCTTCGACGATAATTGGAATAATCGTTCCATCGTTTCGACGCTTTGAGAGAGTTGCGACGGAACAATTCCCAATTATTCCATCTAAGCCATCTGTCTGAAAAACTCTCAATTAAACGACGAGTGATGTTTTTTCATTTTTTATTCAGACCCGAATCCAATTTGAATTTGTCATCATAGAACCTTTTTTGAACGGTCATAACAAATCCCAATACTAGTGCGAATAAAATTAAGCCGACATAATAATTTTCGAATAAGAAAATGATTTCCGACAATATTAGAAAATCAAATAAAATGCAGATTGATATGTAGAGAGGTCGGCCTAGAGTTAGCCAGAAGCTCTCACCTTCTTGAGCTAGAATTCGATGGACGCGCTCGTCCCTCTGTGCATCGGCTGCATTTTTAATTCTCCAAAATGCTGACTCTGAGTCCTTTCGATTATCGATGAACAAATCCTCTTCGAGTCCATCCTTCATGAACTCACGAAAATGCGCTTAGTCTTGATTTCTTCCCAACTTAATTGACAATTGGAAGTGATTTTCCTGGCTCAACTGGAAAGTGACATGCAACTAAATGGTCACCAGAAATTGAAGATAAAGTAGGAATTTCAACATCACAAACCCCTTCCTTTGCGATTGGACATCGTGTGTGAAATACACAACCTGAGGGAGGATCGGCGGGACTAGGGACATCTCCTGAAAGAATTATTCTTTCATCTGAATCTTCCACGGAAATTTCAGGGATTGCAGAAAGAAGTGCGTGAGTGTACGGGTGAGCAGGGTTTTCGAACAATTCTACCGTGTCAGATAATTCAACTATATTTCCTAGATACATCACAGCGACCCTATCAGAAATATGGTGAACGACATTAAGAGAATGAGTAATGAATACAAATGTTAATCCTTTTTCTTCTTGAATATCTTCTAACAGATTCAACACCTGTGCTTGTACAGACACATCAAGCGCGCTTGTGGGCTCATCTAAGAGAATGAATTCGGGATTAAGAGCCAGTGCACGTGCTACGGCAATTCGCTGCTTTTGGCCACCTGAAAATTCATGGGGGAAACGAGTCATCAAATTTTTGCTTAACCCGACTGATTCTAATAATTCACCAATGATTTTTGTCAGTTCAGCCCCGTCCGACATTCCATTGATGATTAACGGTTCTCCGACGATAGATCTTACAGACATACGTGGATTCATCGAACCGCCTGGATCTTGGAAGACAATTTGCATCTTTTTCCGAAGTTCACGGTTTTTCATCATTCTGATATCTATCCCATTATATTCGACTGAACCCTCTGTAATTGGAGTCAAACCCAATAATACACGACCAAGTGTAGTTTTTCCACAGCCAGATTCACCTACAATGCCAAGGGTTTCACCCTTCATAACAGATAAATCGACTCCATCTACTGCACGAACATAAGATTTCACTGCAGAAAGCATTCCTGATTTTATTGGGAACCATTTTTTTAAATTTTTCATTTCTATCAAAGGAGAATCGGACAATTAGTTCACCTCCATCAATTTACTCGCAAGATTCTCAAAAGCAGATTCAACCTCAAGAATGCTGTTGGTTTTGTCAACATGGTGGCATGCTGCGAAATGACCAGGTGTGATTTCTACGTTTTCAGGTTTTGTTGAGATGCAAATTTCATCAGCAAATGGGCATCGAGGATGGAATCTACATCCATCAAAGTGCTCATTAGGGCTAGGAACTTGACCAGGAATTATTGGTAGACTGTCTTTTCTGTCACCTTCGGATTCTTTGATGATACGAGGAATACTATGTAGTAATCCGATTGTATATGGCATTCTTGGATTTGTCAATATATTTTCGAGAGAGCCTGATTCAACAACAGTTCCGGCATACATCACAGAAACTGTATCACACATCTCTGCAATCACTCCCAAATCGTGTGTAATCAACATTATCGAGGTACCCTTTCGATCTCTCATTTCTCGCATCAGTTTGAGGATTTGTGCTTGTATTGTAACATCCAAAGCAGTTGTAGGTTCATCCGCAATCAACAGATTTGGTTCACAAGACATCATCATAGCAATCATCACTCTTTGTCTCATTCCCCCTGATAATTCGTGAGGGTACATTGTCGCTACAGTTCCAGGATTCGGGATTTGAACATCTTCAAGAATTTGAACTACTTGACGGGAATGAGCCGAATCTAGTTTTAGGAAATCAGACAATATCATTATGGTAATTGCCGTGATAAACGTTCCAATTAGAATTACCATAATTGCAGCAACAGGCATCCAGAACATCATGTAGAGGATGAGGGCGAAGGCAAAGGCATTCGGCAGAACATATAATCCAGCCTTCAAAGAATTAATTGTATCATTCGAATTCCAATTTTTGGAATAATTTTCCCTTATATCAATGGAAATGCCAATTAGTACTATGAGTGGCAGGGAGTACCATGAGATTGATTCAAACGAATCTGATGCACCCTTAGATATTACCAAGAAATATAAGGATAAAACTGCAAATGGAATTAGAGATGAAATTGGATTTGCCTTCGTTTTCGACATTAATGTTGTAAATGGAGTCAATAATGCCCGAATAATTCTATTCATATACGAGATTTCTCTATCAACAAGATGCTTATGTTCCTTCATAACTTCAGAAATTTGTTTTTCGACTGTATATAATGGGTTCAATGCAGTCATCGGTTCTTGGAATATCATACTAATTTCATTACCTCGAATCCGCCTCATTTCCTTTTCATGTCGATACATCGATAAATTGCCGAATATACTTACAAAGGTACCAAAGAGCATCAAGGCAACACCTCGCAGAATGTCATAGATGGCCGATGTATCGAAAATAATTCTCAATACGTTGAAAATAATAAGTAATGCTCCGACGTAAGAAATAATTGTAGAAAGTCGAATTAACAGTTTTTCCCAATCTTGTCTACGATAAACAGTATCGTATCCATCATACAAAATTTCGCCATCATCAACTTTACAAGTTGCCAAACCTATTGCGGTAAGGGAAGTTACTGATTTCCCACAGCCTGATTCACCTACCACACCACGAATCTCACCTTTCATCACCTTAAGATCAATATTATGTAGCGCCTCGATAGGGCCAGTGAGAGTATCAAAATGAACTCTAAGTCCTTTGACATCTAGTAATACTTCATCACTCAACAAATCACCTCCTATTCCTTGGATCCACAACATCTCTTAGTCCGTCACCTAGTAGATTGAACCCTAAAGTTGTGAAAGCGATTGCCAATCCAGGGAAAGTAACTAACCACCACTCATTTAGGAACCATTTTCTACCATCTGAGACCATTCTACCCCACTCAGCAGAATGCATCTCTGCTCCCAGACCAATGAACGACAGACCTGCTGCTGAGAGTATGGTTCCGCCGATATCTAGTGTGAACGCAACTAAAAGAGGAGCCCAAGCATTTGGAAGAATGTGTCTAAACATTATCCTTGACGAAGGTGCCCCTACACTTTTTGCAGCTTCGACGAAAGTCATTTCTCTGATATAGAGTACTTGACCTCGAATTAAGCGAGCATACCCCGGCCAACCTGTGAAAATTAATGCAACTTGAATTTTCCAGAGTCTATCAAAATCCTGAATAATTATCCACTTAGGTTCAATTGTAAAAAGAGATTTGATAAGAATGAAAATTGCTAGAGCAGATAAAATAGTCCTCATCGTGAGATATGAAACTGGATTATTGAATGAAAATGAATTTAATAGACCCTTAAGAGCTGATTTGGGATTGACCCCTCTACGTTCCATCGTAACTGATAATATTCCGATGGCAGCAAAGATGAAAGTGGAACTAATTAATAAAGTACGCAGATTTATATCATTATTCGTAACACCTTCTAATGCTTCTTCAAATGGAATTTGAGGCCAATACGACGAAAATAAGTATGCAGATCCAAGAACAAATGACATGATTCCGACTACATTCAACAGTTGTGATAATGAATTATCATCATTGGATTGAGCCTTTACTTCACCTGTCGTCAACTCATCAATTTTAGATTGGAATTGGAATATTAAGAAAATTAATGGGATTAAAACTGCAAATTCCATTGGCATAGCGAGTCTAGGGATTGCGGTTAATACTGCAACAAATGCCATTGCTAAGATGAGACCGGGGACTGCAAAGAATACATCGGTTATTCTCATGATGAATTCATCGACTCGTCCGCCATAATAGCCACTGATACTACCAATGATAGTCCCGAGAGTTACTGTCATGAAAGCAACGGTGATTCCAATTTTAAGTGAAATTCTCGCTCCGTAAAGAATTTTTGAGAACACATCGTGACCTTCGAAATTTGTCCCGAGGATACAAATGTTATGTGATTCTGGCATCCACCAAACTTCCATCTCACTATTATCAAATTCATAGGTGACGTAAACTGTAGTTATTTGACGAATATCAAATAATTCTTCAGAAATCAATAGATAATCCGTTCCATTTTCATCGGTAATAATTGTTACATGTTCAGAAAAAGTAAGTCCATTCGAATTATTGTATCCTTTTGTATCTACAATTTTAATAATTTCAAAGACATCAACTGGGTCAGTATAGAATTGCTTTGTATCCGGGTCGATTTTATCCGCCGAAACAGCAGGAGTCATATTCGTATCATATCTTCTCAATTCAGTGAGAGAGACTCTTTGTTCACGTTGCCTGCATTCATCAGAACCAGGTTCAGCTGCTCGTGGTTCGTAATCGATTCTCCATGTTGATTCTGTATCCTGTAAATTTCTAGTAGGATGCTCAACTGCGATATCATCAGCAAAAACAGCCAACATTGAGACTGTGACTACTAATAAAATTCCAACAACTGCTAATGTAGATCGGGTGAAAATCAGAATACTTCTCCGCATATCCGATTTTTTCTGATCTAAACCTTCAACGATTAAACGGATACTTTCTAGACGATCATCTCTACCCTTTGCATATTGTTCATCCCATGAATATCCAAAAAAGAACATACCATATTTAATTCCACCCAGAATAATTGAACAAATACTGAATACAAGAAAAGCCTCAGAAATTGGAATTAAGAGAATCGAAATGAAACCTGCAATTCCAATGTCACGTGGCTTCATTGTAATGCCTAGAATAATAGCAAATGTGAACGACAGAAAAACATAGATGGATAATGAAGAAAGATAATCTAACATCATTCTAGTCTCACCCTTGGATCAACAATAGCATAAGAAATATCAACTATCAAATTTGCTAGAAGGAAAATTATCGAAGTAATCAAGGTAATTCCCATCACCACTATTTGGTCATCATATTGAATTGCCTCAATAGCAACTCTCCCCATACCAGTAAATGCAAATATCGTTTCGGTTAATACTGCTCCACCGATTGCTCCACCGATAGAGAAACCGAGTAAAGTTACAATTGGAACAAGGGCGTTACGGCAAGCATGAACTAAAATTACTCTCGAACCAGATAACCCTTTGGCTCTCGCAGTACGAACATAATCTTCTCGTAATACTTCGAGAAGACTCGCTCTCATGTACCGTAACAAACTGCCAGCACTTGCGATACCCAAAGTCAAACAAGGTAACATCAAATGCATAAATGTATCTTTAAATAATTTCCATCTGGTGTCAAAATCAGATCCCAATCCATCTAAAGTTTCACTTGAAACAAACCAACTATCGATTAAATGGAAACCTGTACCTCCTGACGGATAATAATCAACATAGCCAGTCGAAGGAAACGCTAGACTTGGGTCGTGACGTCCAAAAATAGGGAAACATCCACCAGAGGTCCCGAATAAATCGTCACAAATTCCAATTTTTGTAGCGAATAATTTCTGAAATAAAATTGCCAACCAAAATATCGGTAAACTGACAAAGGCAATTGCCATTAACCTAGATAGTTGATCAAATATTTGATCCTGCCAAACCGCACTCAAAATCCCTAGAGAAATACCGAGCGGATATGCAATTGCTAGAGCAAGGAATGACATCTCAAGAGTCACTGGGGCGACATCTTTGACCACTTCAGCTACCGGGCGATGAAATAATGTTGAATCGCCCCAATATCCGTCAAGGAGTCCCTCCCTTTCAATAATATCCCCCACTTCATGAACTGGTTTCAATTCATTATTGGATTGCAATATTAAATATTCATTCCCCAGGTATGGGCCATTTATTCCGATGTATTTCATGTATTTCTCAACAATGTTTTCCTCAGTTCCCATCCTCATTCTATTTGATTCAACAGCCGATATTGGTATTTCCACAATTTCAAGTTCCCCAGTGGTTTCGTTTTCGATTTCTATCCAGCCCATGTCTACAATTACACCACATTTATCTCCACAAGCAGATGCAGCAGCGTCGCCAGGGACAAGGCTAAGCAATGAAAACGTAAGGATAGAAACTCCAATCATTACGGGAATTAGTAAGATGATTCTTCGAGCTATAAACTCATGTAACTTCACCTTGCACCAACTCCAGTTTTTGGCATGGCATTTTAGTTATCAGTCCATCGGGATACAAATGTCGGTGTGACTAAAAAAAAGATTTCATCATACTGAAATCTGAGAAAAAAAAAGATAAAACAGCTCGACGACCGCCGCAAATTGCGACGGTCGCCGGCCTTACGTAATTCAGAAATTATCTAAATTTTTCAAGAACAGCTTCCAACAAGTGCGCCGTCTACCATTGGTAGCTTATCATAGTCGAACCAGTGTGCTGAGCCTATAGCAGCCCAAGGTGCTGAACAGATATCATTGTGCTTTGCACCGATACCATTTCCTTGACCGATAATGATCATGTTCGGATCCTCTACCCATAGGTTGAACGCCTGAGAGTAAAGGTCGAGACGTTCTGCGTCATCGGTTGAGACCTTTGCAGCTGAAAGAAGAGCATCTAATGCTGGATTATTGTATCCAGTACCGTAAACATCCTCTGTGCTTGCAGCGAATGGGGACCAGTAATTATCTGGATCTAGATAATCAGGAGCCCAACCACTGAACCTAATCTCGAATGTTCCAGTGAAGTACATGTCGAGATATTCAGCCCAAGGCTTTGCATCACCATTTGTTGCAACACCAATCGAACCTAATGACTGCGCAATTTGTGCAGCCATAGCGATACGGTAGTCGTTTCCTTCGTTAGCCATGATTCGTAGAATCGATGGTAAGCGGCATTCATCTCCATCACGGTCAGCTACAGGTACAACAACAGAGTTGTTGTTAGCCAATTCAGCACAATCGTACTGGCGGACAAATCCTGCATCTTCTAGAAGAGACTCAGCATATGTCAAATCATATGTGAAGACTTCGTACTGAGACTCATCATACAAGAATCCGTTAGGGATTGGACCGTACACAGGTGCCAAGTTGTTGTCATATGTAGTTCTGCGAGCAGTATCATAATCGAACGCGTAAGCAATTGCAGTGCGGACATTTGGATTTGCCATAACGTTAGCGTCATCTACACCATCTTCATCTGTATCATAGTTTAGGATTGGGTCTTCATTAGCATCGTTTGGATCAAGATTCAAAGCAGCTAGAGTAATTGAGAATGATTCTCTGTAAACACAAATGTAGCCATCTTTGCTAGCAATGTTCGGCTTGTCATCGAGGGCATCGTCTTCGCCTGCATCAAATTCTCCGTTTCCGTTTGCATCGATGTAGCAGAAGTTAGGCAAATCCTCAAAGTTTAGAGCACCGAAATCAGCTTCACCGTCAGTGAATGCGAGCAAGCGAGTGTTCGATTCGTCGACGTTTGTCATTTCAGTAAACTTGTTGATGTTGAAGTTACCTGCATCCCAATGCATCCAGTTTGGAGTAAGGATAATCTTGTCCTCACGGCTCCATGTATCTAGAATATATGCACCAGTACCTGCACCGAGTGGAGCTTCGTCCATCCAGCCGTGGCACCAATCATCAGAACTTTCGTCAGCATCAGTTGTTGCTGGATCGTCAGCGACAACTACACGGTTTGCTTCACACATATCCATGTTGACAACAGCGCCTACTGTGTAAGCGATTGTCGAAACGAAACCAGCATATGGCTGGAATAGAGTCACTGAAAAGTGTGTGTCATCGATGTATGTTAGCCCATCAGTATCGAAATTCTGCTGAGTAATCCATGCAACGTGTGATTCAGGTGCGCCGTATTCATTTACGCGTTCCCAGGAATATACAACATCCTCTGCGGTCATTGCGTCACCATTGCTGAAGTGTACATCATCACGTAGAGTGAAGGTGTAGGTCAACATGTCATCACTGACTGAATATCCAGTTGCAAGACGAGGGACGATGATTGCGTTTCCGTTGCCATCTCCTTCATATCGGTACAATGTATCATATACATTCTCGATAACGTCACCAGATGCACTATCGTATGCATCGTGTGGATCTAGAGTTGCTGCATCTCCGTAGCCCATCGAGACAATCTCACATGGGTTGTTGGTTCCAGTTTCTACGCATGCTCGAACACCTTCAAGAGCTGTCCATGCTTCTGCGTATGTCATTTCACCATCTTCGTATTGAATCATAATGGGTGATTGTGCATCTGCGTTCATTGAGAGTCCTTCCCCTAGAATCCATTGCTGGTAGCAATAAAGTTCGGCGACTCCATGAACTATGAATTCACAGACTAAGTATCCTGAACCAGCGACATCTCCATTCGCATCGAATGTATGAGTTCCGCTAGTCCCTACGTAGTTTGTACCTATTGCACGGACGTCATTGCGGATGTCTTGACTGTCAGTCGCGTGAGCTCTCAATGCTGCCTTACCAGCAATCATTACTGCATCGTATGTTTCATGATGGTAAATTCCACCATCTGCACCATTTGCTGCAGCATAAGCTGCATCGAAAGCATCAGCAGCATCTGATTGACCACCAGAACGTGGCTGGGTTACTATCATACCATCGATTGCTGAAACATCAGATAATTCGTCAGGTGAAACACCTTCTGCTCCAAATGCTGGAATGTCTAAATTCTGTGCAGACATTTCCTCTAGAATTGCAGCGCCATCAACAGCATATGAGAATAGTGCGACTGAATCGCAACCACCGTCAGCTATTTGTGATACTAATCCCGAGAAGTCAGTTGCATCTTGGTCGTATCCGACTGTTGTGCAAACATCACCAAAACTTGCTACGAAACCATCTTTGAGTCCAGCACCATAATCGTTAGTCATGTAGAGAATACCAGGGTTGGAAAAACCGTTACCATTGGCTACAGCAGAGAGGGCTTGTACTTGCTGTCCGTCAGAAGGAACCACTCGGAAGAGGTAATCGTCGTCCGAGAGGGCAGTAATTGCAGGCGAAGTACTTGCGTAGGAAATCATTGGAACTCCAGCAGCTTGTGCTACAGGGATTGATGCCATTGTTCCGCCGGAGCATACAGCTCCTGCGATTATGACCACACCAGCGTCAACCAAGGATTGAGTTGCGCCAGCTGCGACTGTACCGTCACAACCTGAGTCAACTTCAATTATCTCGATTTCTACGCCGGCAGGTGCCATAGCGTTCAAATCTGCCTTTGCCAGTTCCATTGAATCAGTGAACGCTGGTGCGAAAACAGCGATTGGTCCTGTAAGCGGATTCATAAATCCAACTTTCAGGGTCGTTGTTTCTGCATCATATGTGCACGATCCGTCATCAGCAGTCGCATCTGCGTTGTAATTGTTCGCTGTCGCGTCCATACAACCCATTACGTCTTCCGGTTCAGGTTCCGGTTCCTCTTCTCCACCTAGGCAACCAGCGAACGCAGCCGCTAGCATTCCAAGCGTCATCATTATTGCCATTATTTTCTTATCTGTCATGTTTGTTTACACGCTCCAGTGCCTTTGGCCAATTCCCTATCTGTTATAGAGATTGTTTAACACTTGAGTCCGAAAAATATCGAATTCAATACCTTTCTAGATAATTTTACCCTAGTATAATGGCTCGCAGCAATCGTTTAGGGGTGAAAAAATTTTGACTATAATATTACTAATTCATATATCAGCGCTATAAATTAAAACTATGTATAAAATAATAATATGTCATTTAATTATTGGGTAATTCGTAACTTCAAACTATCATGGATTCGGAATATTCAAGACTAACTTTACAAATTTCATACTAGCTAAGAATAATGGTGGACGAGCCGAGATTTGAACTCGGGGCCTCTTCCATGCCAAGGAAGCGCGCTTCCAAGCTGCGCCACACGCCCAGGGAACAAGCGACCTTCGACGACCATTTAAGGAAAATGGAGTAGGCACAGC
>JABIKU010000015.1 GCA_018654845.1 Methanobacteriota archaeon
CAATGAATCAGGATTAATTCTGCCTAAATCTAGTAATAATCCGGCTAATTGGGAACGTGCTGAAAGGTTGGAACTCACCCATGCAGCCGGAATTAAATTTCCTGAATCAACTGAATCAACTGACAAATAATACCGAATACCTGATTCAACCAACCGCTGGACCATCTTTTCATCTCCGCTTTCAATAACCAATTTAGCAGATTCGATAAAAGAAATTGTATTGGATCTTGAAAGCCCCCCAAGATATGTAGTTGTCAAAATGCGTGTATCTAAATCAGAATTAAATAACAACATTTTCATCAATTTCAATGCAAATATAGAGTCATCACTTTCAATCCTAGACAAATTCGATGCCACAGTCCTGCAGCCGAATAAATCTTCATGAAGAATAGCCGCAGAAAGAATTTCACGTGACCTAACTGAATCATTTGAAAAAGATTGGATTCCGGCCTGTATGAGGGCTGCAAGACCATTTCCTCGTGCATAAGTTAGAGCAGATTCTATTCGATTTGGAACGGACAATACAGAAGAAACGTGTGGTCCAAGTGCTAAATTTTCAAGCCAATAAGGCAAAACAGAATTCGCAGAATCCTCATTCATCGAAAGAATATCAAGTATTGCATTAGCAGCTAGAGCCCCCGTAGGATGAGCGATTTCTTCGATTAAATCTGTCGTTTGATTTTCGTTCCATTCCATGTGAAATGGTCCGGTCGCCTTATTGATTGGCCAATTACCAGGCGGGCGGGCGACAACAATCGATGAAAATAAATGAAAACAACCATCTCTAGCGATTGAAGAGCCATTTAATGTCAACCCAATTAAAACACTTGATCCTAAATACCACCTATCTGCATTTGGAACCGATTCATCTAGCGCTGAAATTAACCAGTCTTTTATTGTTAGAATAAGGATCTTTTCGCCGATTAATTCTGCATTTTTTGAAATCCATTTTTCCCGACTCGCCTCTGGATTAATATCTCTCTTAACATAATCTGGTTCATCGGATTCGATTACCATTTCAAGTCGATATCTGAAGCCAGCTCTATCACTAGATGTAATCCCAAGAGCTTGTTGCGCTAAATCAGTTGAATTGGCCGGTGGTAGTGCGGGAAAATCAGGTAATTCAAGCGGAGGATGTGGTAGTGGTTCGTATTGAAAGGCAAGAGAAATTGAATCTTTCATCAATTTAGCATGTGCATCCCAAACGAGGGCGCTAGCCTCTCGTCGAACCATATCAGCGACACCAACTTAAATCTCAAGTTCAATGTTCAAATTCTGAATTAATTCCTTGTATCGATTACGGATTGTGACTTCGGTCACTCCAGCGACTTCTGCTACTTCTCTCTGAGTGCGACGCTTACCACACAACACACTTGCGATATAGATTATCGAGGCTGCAATCCCAGTTGGGCCGCGGCCACTTGTCAGTTCTTTTTCTTGGGCCGCTGCGATTAATTCGTAGGCCTTAGCCTGAACTTCGGCATCAAGATCTAGGCCAGAACAAAACCGAGGAATATAATCTTCAGGCTTGGTCGGAGGTATCTTCATTTTCAATTCTCTAACCATGAAACGATATGTTCGTCCGATTTCTTTTCGGCCAGTTCTGCTAGCTTCACCAATCTCATCAAGAGTTCTTGGATTTTGACATTGCCTACATGCAGCGTAGAGTGATGCAGCTGCAACTCCTTCAATAGAGCGGCCGCGAATTAATCGAGCTTCTACCGCCTTCTTGTAATTCACAGCAGCGGCTTCTCGAATTGACTTAGGCAAATCGAGACGGCTTGCCATACGATCCAATTCAGCGAGAGCCATAGCGAGATTGCGCTCGGTTGCATTACTCACACGCGAACGCTTCTGCCACTTTCTCATTCGGTAAAATTGCGAACGGTATCGTGAAGAAATTGCTTTACCAGAATAATCTTTGTTTTGCCAATCGATATCTGTAGAAAGCCCTTTGTCGTGCAACATCACAGTCATTGGTGCACCGGTACGGGCTCGTTGATCGCCTTGTTCTGGACTGAATACACGCCATTCTGCGCCTTGATCTATCACTTTGTCTTCTAGAACCAACCCACAGTCATCACAAACGACCTCACCGCGAGTTTCGTCTCGATTTAAATTTCGGCTTCCACATTCGTCACACTTTACAGTGTCTTCAACTAGATAATCTGCCATCCCATAACCTCCTTTCTGAGAGAAAGGTAAAATACCCCGACAAATCATTGTATATAAAATTAACAACATTAATAATAAGATCAAAAGTATTCTTGATTACTAAATTATTACGAAGAAATTAATTGAGAATGATGATATATCAGGCGGTATTGGCAATAGATGTAAGAGGTTCTCTGATGACCGTCCAATGGCCCCCTGCGGAAATTTCTCTCACTCAAGGTAAGCGTGTATTATTTCTTACAAAAGACCTTGATTTAATCAGAAAACAGCTCTATGAAGGATTAAATCTCGAAATGAAAAATCTTTCTGTCGATGATCTTCTCGATGACATCAACACTGATGTAATGACTCCTGCGTGGGTTTGTTTTGACTATGATCCAGCAATAATCGCAGAAAATGCTTATGCTGGATTATTGCATAAAGGAAGGCGGGTTTTCGAACCCCAGGCATTGATTGATGGTGGGTTCGAAGTTATCGTTTCAGGACACCGGAAAGGTACAGGATCTAGTAGAGAGACTGCCCCACAGTGTGAACGATGGTCTGGAATTCGAATTGTAATTGCTGCATCATTTGCTCCAATTCATGAGCGAAATAACATAAATCTTGGTCAATTGATGGGCGACCACACAATGCTTGAAAGATTACAAAATGGTGAGCTAATTTCATTGAATGAATTTACTGAAAAATATGACCCTGTGACTCGTTTGATTCTCGAGAATGGCGGGATTTTTCCATTCGCAAAAAAAATGGAATCTGGCGATGTTCAACTGCCGGAAGTCAGCATTGTTGAACGGCCAATGACGATGGCTGAAAAAATAATCTCAAACAAATTAATCAGTGTAGATGGTGCTCGTGGTTATGTCAAACCAAATGATGCCGTTCTGGCTTCTGTTGATGGTGGTTATTCACACGAGTTTACTACAGCACAGGTTCATGAATTTTTAAAATCAGAATATGGCAGCAATTATTCTCTGCCAAATCCAAGCAAATTTGCTGTTTTCGAAGATCATTTACTTTACGCTACTGGAGTTCCAAGATTTGGTAAATTTACCAATAAAATTCAACTTCTACGTGATTTACAAAATACATTTCAGGTTCACACCGGCGTTCGAGATTATTCCGCAGTAAACAGTATTTCACCAGGAATTTGCCATCAGGTTGCTCGGGAAGAATTCATCGATGTTGGGGATTTCATCCAAGCCACGGATAGCCATACCTGCATGGGTGGAGCAAGTAACTCTCTTGCTTATGGTGTTGGTTCAACAGAATATGCAAATCTAATTCATAATCAATTTGCTTTCGTTAAAGTTCCAGAAAGCATCCGATTCAATCTAGTGGGAACTTTGAATGATGGTTGCACGGCTAAAGATGTGATTTTACACATCCTGTGGAAGTATGCTACAAACTCAGACACTCTCGATCGTAGTATGGAATTTGGTGGGCCCGGTCTCGCTAGTTTATCGATGGATGAACGAGCGACATTGTGCAATATGGCGACTGAATGCAGCGCAAAAACTGGAATTTGTGATGCTGATGAATTAACTGTTGAATGGCTATTAGCCAGACGGCCTTATCTAACTGCAGAAGACATTCGAAATTCTTTTGTTACCGCCGATAAGGGTGCTACCTACGATGGTGGCGTGCACACTATCGATCTCGACAAGATTCGCCCAATGGTCGCTCATCCAGGAAACCCAGATGAGGGAGTACCATCAGATCCAACAAATGGTGCCTATATTTCTGATATCGGTGAAATCAAAATCGACATCGCTTACGCCGGTTCGTGCACAGCTGGAAAAGAGGATGATTTTGCTTACTATGCAAAAATTACTGATGCAGCATTAACTGCCGGAATGACGATTCATGAAGATGTTGAATGTTATATCCAGTTTGGGTCAAAATCGGTTAAAGATTTGTCTGAGCGCAACGGGTGGACAAAAATGTTTGAGCGTGCTGGAATCAAGCTAATCGATCCTGGTTGTGGCGCTTGTATAGGCGCCGGCCCGGGAGTAAGCAATACGAAAGAACAGGTCAGCGTCTCGGCAATTAATCGTAATTTTCAAGGCCGTTCTGGACCTGGTAAACTCTATCTCGCTAGCCCATTAACTGTAATGGCAAGTGCATTTACCGGCCACATTACAGCATGGAATGTGAACCTTTTTTCTAAATGAATTTATTTACTTTCATTAGTGCGACAAAAATTGATGGTTGATTACGAAGTTAAGAAACACACGAAAATAAATCGAATTCCGATCCGTGGCCATTATGATGAAGAAACGGTTCATTCAATTATTGATTCCTCACTGATTTGCCATTTAGGATTTGTACAAAACGATCGGCCATTCGTCATCCCCTGTATTCATGGAAGAGAAGGAAGAACCCTATATCTCCATGGCGCTAAGGCTAGTCGATTAATGGATGAAAGTGGCTCTGGCAAAGAAATATGCGTTACATTCACTCATGTCGATGGTATCGTTCTCGCCCGTTCACTTTTTCATTCCTCGATGAATTATCGCTCTGTTGTCGCCTTTGGAAAAGGTAGAGCACTCAACACCGATGAAGAGAAAATGCATGCACTCGATATTGTCAGCGAACAGCTCTGCCAAGGCAGATGGGAGGGGGCTCGCACACCTTCAGAGAAAGAATTGCGAGCAACTTCTGTCGTAGCTGTTGATATTGATTTTGCTAGTGCAAAAATTCGCACTGGTGGCGCAAACGACGATGAAGAAGACCTAGCGGGACCTTGGTGGGCAGGCGTTCTTCCTGTAGAGACAAAAATACTTACACCAATCCCTTCAGATGATTTGAAAATTAATCCAAACCCACCACAACATGTACAAGATCGGGTCGGCGACGTTCTCTGAATCAATCATAAAATTGCGATGTTTTACTAAAAGATAGCGCAGCCTTCAATAAGCGGCCGAGTTCAGGAGAGTGTACCACAAGTTGGCCCCATGTCATCAGGACTTGGGAGGACCAAGTGGAGGGATTGCCCATGGTAGATGCTAGAGAAATTACAAGCAAGCAAAAACAAATTGCAGTCAGTGAATTTTTTGAAAAGAATAAACATTTCCTTGGATTTGATTCCCTCCAAAGATCTTTGATTACTGCTGTCAAAGAATCTGTAGACAATTCTCTTGATGCGTGTGAAGAAGCACGAATTCTTCCAAACATTAGTGTTCAAATCGACCGATTGAAAGGAGACGAGATTCGTCTAGTCACTCAGGACAATGGTCCTGGGATTCCTCGTGACGCTGTCGAGCACGTCTTTGGAAAATTCCTCCTCGGTTCTCGATTTCATGCTATTCGTCAAACCAGAGGCCAGCAAGGAATTGGCATTACTGGAGTGGTAATGTATAGTCAACTAACCACTGGAGTGAAGACTAAAGTTACCTCAAAAATTGCTTCAGATTCGTCAGCGGTTTTTGTTGATATTGGATTGGATACTCGAAAAAACCGTGCAATTAAATCTCGTGAAAAAAGGGATGTGTGGTTTGATGATATTACAGGCGAAGTAGTTGAACATGGTCTTCGAATTGAAGCAAGAATGAAAGGAAAATATCAACGTGGTAAACAATCTGTTTTTCAATATCTCAGAATGACTTCAATCGTCAACCCTCACGCTACAATCAGTCTTGTTGTCCGAGATCGCGATGGAGAAGTCTATGAGCAGGGGTCATGGAAGCGGACGACTGATAAATTGCCTCGAGTTGTTGAAGAAATCAAACCTCATCCACATGGAATTCAACTCGGAACTCTACAAAGAATGTTAAGAGAATCTGAAGAGCGAAAAATGACTTCTTTCCTACGGCATAACTTCTCGGGAGTTAGTATGAGAGCTGCTAAGGAGATTTTGTCTCTGGCGGAAATCAATGAGAATAGGTCACCGAAAAGAATTAGCACAAATGATGCAAATGGAATGTTAAATGGTTTCCAAAATGTAAAACTACTGCCTCCCCCAACAGATTGCCTTTCACCTATTGATGATCTGTTAATCAAGAAGGGGCTTTCAAAAGCAATCGATTCACGATTTGCAGCAACAGTCACTCGAAATCCAACTGTTAGTCAAGGAAACCCATTTCAAATTGAAGTTGGATTGGTTTTCGGCGGTGACCTCACCGCAGATGGTCCGATTGAAGTTTTGAGATTTGCAAATCGCGTTCCGTTGATGTATCAACAAGGCGGATGCGCATTAACGAAAGCTATCGAATCGATTGATTGGAAGCGATATGGGCTCGATCACCCCGGAGGTAAAGGATTGCCGAAGGGGGCCGCCGCTGTATTGATACATCTTGCTTCAACAAATGTTCAATTTACTAGCGAAGCAAAGGAAGCG
Source organism: Methanobacteriota archaeon (assembly GCA_018654845.1). GTDB lineage: Archaea > Thermoplasmatota > Poseidoniia > Poseidoniales > Thalassarchaeaceae > MGIIb-O2. Next base: position 6,512 of record JABIKU010000015.1, read on the forward strand.
GTGGCAGATAATGATGAGGTTTTCGAAGAAATTCGTAGAGCATTATTGGAGGTTGGCCGTGGTCTGAAAAATCACTTGAAGAAAAAATCTCAGCGAAAGAAAGCCAAAGAAAAGTTCGAATTAATCAATGTGATTTTACCTGAAATTTCAAAAAAATCTTCTAAACTCCTAGGGAAACCTGAGCCAAATCTATCCCCTGTAATTACTCAAATAATGAATGCAGTTTTCTGTGAAGAAACATTAGGTTGGAATTCTGAACAGAAATTAGCTACTTGCATTATCGAAGTTTACAACTATACTGCGAGGGCGCGAGCCTACACAATTCTTGTTAAATGGCCAGAGAGCGATACAGTGAAAATTGCAGTTAACCCCCTCGGGGGAAGAAAAGAAGCGAAGGGGATTTGGGCTTGGCGAATAGAGACTCTCGATCCTGGATGTTCGACAACAATAAACATCGGTATTTCAGGATTAACAAAAGGAGATTGGGTAGATACTGATATTTTCTTCCGTGGAAATGGTGACATCATCGGTGCAACAAAAATTGACGAAACTTTACTTGAGGAAATACGTAAAATGGAGGCTTTGAGTGCTGCTCAAAATGAAATAAATGAACAATATTCAGAAACAGAGGTTAATCATTTAATTCAAAGGGCTGAGACAGCAGCAAAATCTGAATTAGAGAAGGAAATAATTGAAACTCCTACTCCTGAATCCAATAGTTCATCAATTCAAAATGGAAGCCCCACCTTATTCGACGATTATAATACGGAGGAATTAGAATGAGCGATTTTACTAAAAGAAAATCAAAGGAAGAAGTGATATCATCCCTGAAAGGTATCGCACTCGAAATGCATAATAAAATGGAACGAGGGACCCCTCCGACAATGACTTTACCAGTTCGTTCTAAGACAAATATTGCTTTTGATCAAAAATTAGAAGTTTACAAATATGGCAAGAAGAAAACTATCCGTGATGCGACAAGTCTCGGCTCTGCTCGACAATTGCTACGTTCATTATATGTGACTGAATTTATTGAACAAATGATTGAAGCAGGAAAATCTTCAACATTAAGGGAGATGTATTACATCAGCGAAAGCTGGGGCCATGGTAAATTTGGAACCCAAAATGACAGTAATAATCTCGCTGAAGATCTTGAAATCGTCACGAAATGCTTGCGTGAAGATTTCAAGCTCCGTCCTGAAGAAGATGGTGCGAGAATAATTGGAGATGTTACGTTTGAAGAAAAGAATCGGAAAGGGGATTGGATGCGTATTAATTGCCGAGATGATGTTGGAGATTCGGGATATGGCGTACCATATAATGTCGAATCTGAGAAATTGAAATTAATTACAGAAGATGTAGATTTCATTATGGCCATCGAAACCGGTGGAATGTTCGATCGATTGGTGGAAAACGGCTTCGATGAAGATGCAAGATGCGCCTTGATTCACCTAAAGGGCCAACCTGCTCGGTCTACCCGAAGAATCATGAGGAGAATGAGTGATGAATGGAAAAAACCCATAATCGTCTTCAGCGACTGTGATCCTTGGTCTTTCAGAATTTTTGCAAGTATTGCTTATGGTGCAATAAAAACAGCTCATATTTCTGAATATCTAGCTACAAAAGGTGCACATTATCTCGGCATCACAGCAGATGACATCCTCGCATATGATTTGCCAAGTGATGATTTAACCAAACAGGATTTAAATGCGCTTGATGCCGAATTAACTGACCCTCGTTTCAATTCGGGCTATTGGAAAGAACAAATCAACCTAATGAAAGAACTGGGCAAAAAGGCCGAACAGCAATCCTTAGCAAAATATGGTTTGGATTTCGTAACCGATACATATCTTCCTGAAAAATTATCTGCTATTGGTTTGGATTATTGAATGCTAAATCTGAAAGCCCCCGGCCATTAGCCTCGGCTATGGCGAATAAGACCCGGGTATGGGCAAAATGGCTTTCAGGCATTTCATTAGCCCTTATTGTACTCGGAGTAATCTCTTTTTCGAACGCTTCGGATGTGATGATTAACGAAATGGATCCATCAATCAATCATGTATTGGAATTAGAACCAGGCGAAAATGCCATCGTAAATTTCGAAGGGGGTGGCCTCTATACTGCCCTTCGAATTACTGAAAAAGGAGCTGCTATGGATGCAGATTTACGACTTGTGGATTCAGATGGAGAATTAGTTGATGGACGCTCTCCAAAGACAATTGAGGTGGCTAGACCAGGAATAGATGGAAAGACCACATATATTCCAGTTCGACTTTTCGAAAAAGAACAAGGTGGTGAATATCGCCTTTACAATGATGGAAGTGATACGCTTTGGCTCGTTAATGATTTACAATCTCAATTGAACATGATGGCTTCTCCTTGGGTATTATTATTCATGACAGGATGTTGTATTGGTCTTCCAATTGGATTAGTAGCAGTGATTCTTCTTGGAATTAATCATCGAAAGAAAAAAAATGAACAACAAGTTTCTGGCATTACGATAGAAAACAAAGTATTGAATACCGATGAAATTTATCGACAATATCATTCAATTGATAATGATAAAGAAAACGATGCTTCCCAAACAGTCCCAGGCCCATTCCTTACTCCTTCAGAAAACATTGACAATACAAATATTGTTGAACCCTCAAACACCGAAACAGATACTAAAGATTGGCATAATTGGGATGAAGGTTGAGTGCTAAATTAGCATGATTAGCTCTTTTGAATACAAAGTTGGGTTTTTTAACCACCCTCATACTACCCAACCTTGAGTTGAGAAGTGATGGTCGAGTTTGATGAGGCGATGAACATTCTCGAAAACAAGGCTCGACGACAAATTCTGCGCCACTTGGTGAAAGAACCTCATTATCCTTTACAACTTTCAGAATTGCTAGATATTAGTCAACAAGCCGTTATGAAACATCTGAAAGTTCTCGAAAAAGCAGAATTTGTCGAATCTGAACGTGTGCGCTCAGAAAGGGGGGGACCTCCAAAGAAAATGTATCGGGTTAATCAATCGTTTTCGGTAAGACTTGACCTCGGACCAAACCTATTCCGTGCTGAACATCGAATTATGCCGAGTGGAGGGCCGATGAGATTGTCCAATAAATTGCCCAATGAACTTGATGAGGTAATTAATCGACTTGGAACTCGCAGAAGGTTACCGATGGCTGAAGCCATGGATATACTGGCTGAATTGGATCGGGCACTTGAAAAAATCGATGAAAGCAGAGATGCTGTGATAGCTTTACATCAACAAATAATGCATAAGGTCACTCCCAGCGTAAGTGAACATTCAGAATCTTACGAAGAGAGAATTCTGGCTCGAGAAATCATGAATCAGCCAAGGCGCCCTCTCGATTTGGATCTGTTTTCACATAGTTTACGCATTCAATCAACAGATGCCGAATCGATGATGGAGAGCTTGCGCGACCGGTTGATGCGTGACTTTGCTGCAAATAGTGGCAACTTTGTTGCTGCTCGCGATGGTACTCCATTACCATGGTGGCTAGTCCGCTAAATCAGAAGACTATGTCGTCATCATCATGGAAATTTGCAAGCATACTGCTCTTCTCTGCAAATTGTGTCAAAGCTTCCATTCTTCGTCCATACATAACAACGCCCGCAACCCCAATCAATGCAAATGTCGCTCCAAGAATAATTACTGGAACCGAGTATTTTGCAATAATTTCTACGCCAACATCGAGAAGTCCCCAACTCGAACCCATCTTTTTGTCGACTTTAACAAAATTGTTACTCTCATCAGTCTCGACGATTACGTTGTCCGGATCAACAACAACAACGATGTCGTGACTTCCAGCTTCTACCATATACAGTAGAGTGATCTGTGGCGGATCCTCAGTAAGATCGGACGGCATTATCGCTTCGATTAACTGACGATAAGCGACACTATCTTCATCACATCCTCGCTTCTTGATTTCCTTAATCGTCTGATCAACACACAAAACGATGTTTACAGAAGTTGCATGTGCATTTCCTAAATTCTGGATTTGAACATTCACAGATAACATATCGCCAATAGAGCCCGTATATGTACGGACATCCACATCGACAATCGTCAAATCTGGCGCTCGTAATCGTAATTCAATGACCTGTTCGTTCGTATCACAGTTAGGAGCGTAATTATCCGGCAAACCATCGTGATTCATATCGATTGTACATGAGTCGTCCCAAATCGGTGTTTCATCAAAATCTCCACCAGCCTCAGAAGAACCGAAACTGGATAATACTTTGATCCCAATCTCTCGGTTAGCTAATGCTGCAAGAGGATCAATAGAAACAATTGCTACTACTTGCAACGTAGTATATGCTGGCATCGAAGGCATAGTTACCGCCCCTGTTCTTGCGTCAACATAACACTCGCCTTCGGCAGGTATGTCACCAATTGTTAGAACGGCACACTTCTTTTCAGAAGGATATTCAGTATCGAATCCTTCTATCAAAGCGTATTCAATCAACCAACTGGAAAGTGTGTTCATTCCAGGGGCTATATCCCAACCAGCACCATCCATTGTATGATTGTGGATAGTTGGTTGGTCTGGCACATTTCCGAAATTAGTCAAATTCATCGTGAATCTAACTACACGTCCCGGAGCAGTTGTTTTGATTTTGCTCTCAACAGATGGATCGATCGTGATTCGCATATCATGGAATTCGATAATTTCAATTTGTAAAGTGATGACATCACGTAATTTTGTTCCTTCATATGGCTCTTCACTAAACACTTGCAAAGTAACAGTATACATTCCTGCCAAAGTTTCCTCTGGTACATTAATCATTATCTGAATAATCTGAAATTCGTCACGGGCAAGTTCTTCGAAGATGATTCGAGGTATTTCAATATCCCAAACATCTGAATTACCGTCTTGGTCAACGATTGAGCCGATTGCCATATCATATCTATCTGCGCCATTTCCAGTATTTTCAACCGTTGTGTCCAATTGATATGATTGCCCAGGATGCAGGGATAATATCGTCTCTGAGGTCGCATCTAATTCATATCGTTGAATTACATTGGTGACTAAAACCACAGAATCTCTGACCCGAGGAGCTCCATCTAAGTGCGCCTTGATAGTTACAGAATCTCCTAAGCCAGCAGTTGCGTTATACGGTGCACACATTATCGCAGTTACAGTATAAGGGGCATCGATAATCGACCAATACCTTGGACTATCATCTGGGATACTATTCCCTCCAGGAGCATTTGTAAAGTCAATATCGACGGTCCAGTGATCAAACCTCCAAGTCTGTTCACTAATCTCTGAAGGGCGTTCATCTGGCCCCCCAGGGGTTGTGAAAACTAGGTGGCCGGGGGTGAAATGTTTCGTGACATCGATATCAAACTCAGCACAGTCCCCAGGTAGAACGTGCTGAGTCGTTTCACCAAGATTGAAGACGATATTTCCAGTACTCTTAATCGAAACATTGACCCATAACTCTAGCACATCAAATGTTCCTCTATCAATGGAGAGAACTGGCTCACCCGTTGACCATCCTTTGAGATATATTACGAAAGTTCCGGGTTCTTGTGAGGTAGGTACGCTAACTTGTAAATTACGAGTAACGGACTGCCCCGGATCAAGAGAGAGGGAAATTGGGAAACTAATGCCCCAACCAAATGGCAATGCCCACTCTGTTTGACCTTCGAGTGTTGCTGGGTCATAAAATGCGAATGTGTCGTATACGTTTCCAGTATTGGTAACTGTAATCGAAAATATAGCTGACTGCCCTTGTTCGACATCAGCTTGGAAGTGAGAGGTGTCTAACTCAATTCCGTGAACCACATCCATCAATGTGAGAGTTAATCGTTCATCACGAATTGCTGGATCTTTGTGAGACAGGGCAGAAACTGTAATCGTCGCAAGTTCATCTTCATGTGCTTGATAAATTGTTGGAGCACGAACTTGCAGGTACATTGGAACTACATCGCCACCGCGCAGGAATACTGGCGTTGAATCAAATATTGGAGTATTGTTAGTAGAAAAGAATAATGTCGCACTCCAATTCAACGGTACACCCTCCATCGTTACAGTGAAAGTATCCGAAACAAGATCTGCTGGACCCGGAGTAGGGTTTGAAATTGTCATATTGTAAGTTGTTTGCTCACCTGGTTCAATAGTGTGATAATAGGTTTCATCACTAGCCAATGATACTTCGACTAAACCTGTCAATACATGAACATAACAAAGTGTGTAAGACCCACCATTGTGTTGGTCGTTACACTTGTTTGTATCCGACCAAGCAATATGAGCACCGCTACCAAGGTCATTAGCGAAACCCGGAGTTTGACCAAGTTCTGGTACAGCGCCCGAATTAGGTCCTAACTTATCTGATTGCCATTCAGTAATAGGCAATAATTCCCATTCATCAAAAATAGAAGATGCAATCGAATTAAGAGGAAATCCATTCGGATAATCATCATTTGTATGATTCAAACGAGTGTACATAATTGTCTCACCTTGAGAACCATTGTAATTATCCAACCAAGTTAGGTGTACATTGTCAAACGAATCTGTAAGGATCGCAGGCATATGTGAATTCGCACCGAATGGCCGATCTGTTGGAATTCCATCATATCCTTCTACCTGAGAAATCGCTCCATCTGCAATTTGCTTGATACCGTATGCAGGCAATCCACCGGGTGCTCCATCCCAAGCGCCCGCGCCTCTCATTCGGAGTCTAGTGTAATAGATTTCATAGTTGACATCAATGTCAAATCCATATGCACGACCATCCATCCAAGTAATGTGAGTATTGCCAGAAGTATCGAGTGCAATTCCGGGATGAAGGCTGTATGCATCATTCAATGTAATTCTGGTATCATTCACCACAACTAGATGACCATAGCCAAGACCGTCCATAGAAGGCCCTAAATCTTGGATATATCTGTCTGCAGTGGTGTCGACAAAGGTTCCAGAGTCTCCTTTTGCCCAACCAGGCCATGGAGATTCAATTAATGAAAGCGGGTCAAGAATTGTCATGAAAATTTCACGAGAATTATTTGTCGATAAATATACGAGAGCTTCGACCATCAACTGCATCTCTGCAGAGTTTGAAGCAGATGTTGGGAATGTGTACATCATACCTTCAGCATTAGTTAATCTAAGAGTTGTACCAGGGCAAGTTCGAGTCGATAAACTGTTGAAACCATTCGGGCATTGAGCCAAATCCATCATGTGTGAACCGACATCGGATGAGCCGGTACCAAATCCAGCAGCGTGAAGAGGGATTGGGATAATTCCAGCTTCTACACAAGCATCATGAGCTTCATTAATCGATTGAATATCATCAGATTGTTGGGCAGGGCTTCCACCATATGGTCCTTCATCAGAGATTGGTATTACTATTTTTGTAGCATTTGGATTCCAATGATGATCTAATTGTGTTGGAGGGTTACCGGGAACATTTCCGTTGATGTCTTCCCAAGACAAGCAGGCCCAAGTCGATGCAGGGCCCCAAAATTCACTGTAAAATCCACCATCTGTCGGCAAATTGATTGCTCCGTTATTGTAAACCACATCATTCAACTCTCTGATTCCACCAGAGTCATCATTGGGTGCTAATCCTAGTGCAGTTAAGCGAGGGCCTTGGTTGCCACTTCCACCTGTTGCATACGCTGTTGCACAATTTCCACTCGTTGCTGCTGAGGGCCAATTTCCACTAAGGGCGTAAAGTGTTTCGTAAACGGTCATGTTCGCTCGCTCCAATAGAGGTTTTAGTCCTTGGAATGACCCTCCACTCGCAAAATTTCCACCATAGAAAACCACACACATGTCTGCCCATTCTGCGTTCATTGAACCTGAAGTATCGATTGGTACAACCATCTCGACCTTTCCTCCGCGTGTATCGTCCCAAACGATTTGAACGAAATCATCCGCATCGACAGCAAGATCAGGATGGCCTTTGTGACCAATAATTGGCGTCAATAAAGTTTCATCAATGGCAATAATTGCTTCACGTGCTGAAATATCTGCTTCCAACATTGCATAGTAAATCTGTGGTTGTTGGTAATACTTATCGAGAGGTTCAAAGGAATCTTCCCAAACAATGTGTGCATTATTATCTGAATCGACATCGACAGCAGGCCAATCTCGATTTTGAGAATGGCGGGAAACAATTGTGTCGTCGATAACAGAAATTACTGCATCTAATGCGATACCGCCGTCGCGATCATCTTGGAATGGATCTACAACAGTATATTTGATTGCCCACTGACCAGCCTTGTCCGTCCAAACGATATGGGCACGGCCATTATCATCGACTCGGATATCGGGGTGCCAAGCACGATGAGAGCCGGAATTCGAAATTTGTGTCGCATCGATGAGTGTATCTCCACGAGCATTGGTTAATTTGTAGTAAAGGTGCTGGGTATTACGACTCCAAACGAAGTGAGTATTACCTTCATCATCGGCATCTACTGCAATCATTCGATCATTTGCTGAACCCCCGTTGACTATCTGTATCGCATCGGTAAGAACGATTTCGCTCGCATTTACAGAAGGTACTCCCATAGCAGCAAATGTACTCAAAACCATCAACAAAACCATCATCATACTCTTCCTTGTTCTTCCTGTTTCCATAATACAACCTCCAGCATAATGCCGTAACATATTGTTTCAATAATTTTCTATACTTAACTGCAACCCTTACGCGTCATTAAGTAGAGCAAAATAAAAGTGAAAAATTATTATTGATTAAGCCCATTCATCCGGGTCGAAATCGCGGCCGAATCCACCCGTCTCGTCCATATCTACGGAAGATTCAGGTTTACCACTAACTCCACCCTTTGATGCAGATTTTTGGGCTTTTTTTGCAATCCAATCATCGACTGGCCCGGGTTTTCCAGTTCCAGGGCCATAACCAAATTTTATCTTGTGAATCAAAGCTAATTTGGATAACCAAACATGCCGCATAGTATGCATAAATTCGTTTTGAGTGAGCCCATCGAACCAAATCGGTCTAGAGAGATTGAATGCTTGTAGTGGTCCGAGATTGTCTCCTCGCTTTTTTCCAACATGTAGGACCCAATCTAAATTGGCTTGAGTCAAATGCAATCTGGCCTCATGAAGCCAAGTTTCCCAACCACCTGAATCCTCTTCATTATGAGAAATCATTTTAGATTGTTGACCTTCGTCAACCCTAGTTATGGAATATACCAAAACCAAGTTTCGGTTCTTTGGAATTACAACATTGAAAACATGTCCTTGTTTTGTCGGAGGGTATCTAACATGCAAATGCATGATGTTTTGATGATCTTTTACCTCACGGATTTCGAGTCGTTCGCTTTGTAGCCAATCCTTGACAGCATCAACTACCTCGCGAGCGTCCATGAATTGCTTTTCAAAGCCCGACCTATTTGAGTGATGCTAATCCTTCCTTCAAATCTAAAAGCAAACAAACAAACTTTTCCCCATCTGCAGATTTTCGTAATTTTGTTCTCCGTACATCCTCAAGCCAATCAGTTATCCAATCATAAGAAACTAGACTAATTATGGCTGCCAAATAATATAAAATGAGTAAAAATATGAATGTAATCGGCATAGAAATAAGAGGGGTTTTCAAGATAATCATCGAAAAAATAGCAACTATTGGCCAAATCATCGTCAAAGAAAACATTGATGCTAATAAGAAATAAGACGTTCTAGCATCTAATCCTTCATCAGTATTATTACCCAAAAAATAGGCTAAGCCCGTTTGTAATCCACTAGAAGGTAATGTGATTGGGAGTAATAAGATGATACTTACAACACCAATTATAGCCTTGATGATTCTTAATGGCTTAGGGCGATGAATTGACAAATCGGCAGAGACCGAATATCCATCTAGATCATTCTTCTCAAGAATTTCTGCTGCCTCTTTCGCACTGTCGGCTAACTTTTGTTGGATATTTTCAGATCGTAAATTTTCTCGTATCTTTCGCATCGCAATAACTTCATCTTTCAATGAATTTAGGGGTTTTCCTACGGCAATTGATTCAACATGTGCCATTAATTTCCAAGCTCGGAATGTGGCCCAATCTGGTGCATCGGGCCCTAATTGTGCGAGTTTGCTATAGAGATTATTTCGTAATTCAAGAACTTCTTTGGCAGGAGGTTCAACCCATTCTCCTTGGAGTAGTTTCGCCTTGTCTCCTTCAGACATGACATCTGGAATAATTATTGGTTCCCCATACTCAACATAGTGGTCGGTTCGAAACCAATAATGCTTCCTCCAGTGTAAGCCCGTGGGTTGAATTGTTGGGAGGGGATTGCCTCGTGCATTAGCTAAAGCAGCAGATACCAGTGCGGAACGAATCGAACCTGTACGAAGATTGTGTAATCTTGTATCTTGATGTGATTTGCCCTCTGGCATTATTATCACCGAATAACCTGCTCCAATACAATTTGCAACCGTCATCATGCTACGGTCATTAATTGCCCTCGCTTGATTCGCATCAGTCACACCACCTTCAATTTCGGCCTTTCGTAAAACCGGTTGAATCCCGAGGCGACATGCCCACCAGCCCAAGATTGGTCGTGTAGTGAGATCATGACGGGACAATGCGATTGCCCGTTTTTTCTGCGTGCATAAGATTACAGTTGGGTCTACCAATCCATTGATATGTGTTGAAACGGAAATTCTACCACCTGATGTCGGCGGCACATTATCCGAATCATGACGCCGAAAAATAAACTGGTTTGCCATCAAGAACATTGCCCTTATAACAAACCAGAATCCATAGGAACCTGGGTGCTTACCAGTCAAATCATGAGGGACTTTTAGGAGCTTTTTCACATTGATTCGTTTAGCGCTGGCCGAAAGTTCTGGGAGAATCTCCGGAGTGTTCTCTTGTGTTGTCACGGCGTCGCGAGGAGGGCGGAGGTTGAGAACACACCGATTCTATTCTATGGCTGCAGAAATGGTTTCTGCGAGTTGCGCACCCACCTCAGGATCAAGTTGTTTGGTGGCGAATGGCCAAGCAAGGCCGCTACCGTCCTCAAGTTTTGGTATGATATGAAAGTGGACGTGGAAGACTGACTGGAAGGCAGCCTCGCCATTGTTTTGCAGAATGTTGAAGTCAACTGCGCCGGTGACGGCGAGAATGGCTCTAGAGATGCGCGGCAGAACTCTCCCGATAGCCGCAGAGGACTCATCAGAGAGAGTATCAAGGGTGGCAGCCTGCTCTTTGGGAACCACAAGAGTATGCCCAAGGCTGAACGGATTGATGTCGAGGAAGGCAAATACATGTTCATCTTCATATAACTTATAACATGGTATTTCACCATTGATTATTCGAGTAAAGATGCTTGGTTCAGCATCACTCATTTCATCATCTCATTTTGATTCTGCAATCGATTCTGCAATTGCCACTAATCCATCGAGTTTGAGGGCAGAGACCAATTCAGTATTCATGACCTTGGAGTTGTCAGTTAATTGAACGTTGGTCGCCTTCAAATTAGACAATTCAGAAAGCGTTTTTTGTGCATTTCCATTCATGTTCTTAACAATGCTAGAAAGTTTTGACGAAAATTCGGAAACTGAGATTCCTGAATTTTCGAAGAAGTTCGAAACTTTATCGTCACTTGCTGATAATTCATTAGAAAGGATATCTCCTCCTCCAAATTGTACTGAATCTGCCCCTGCTCCTGCATGAGCACCTGCTGCAGCTCCAGAAACCAAATCTTCCAACAATACATTCCCGGCTAAGATTCCGTCTCCATGGAATCCTGTATTCGCCGAACGACCTGCCGCGTAGAGGCCGGTAATCCACATTTCTCCATTATCAAACGTTACTCGGCCGTTTTCATCGACTGGGGCTCCCCCGGTTGTAGCGGAAATAGCACCTGAAATTGGCACCACATCAGTGCTGATGTTGAGTCCTGTTCGATCTTGAATTCGACGAGCTGTTTGAGCAAACCATACCTCAGAACTTGTGTCGATATTTCGGAAATCAATAACACAGGATTCGCCTTCTAATACCGCTTCGACATTGGTGCCTTCTCCACTCTCTTTGCAGATTTGTCCACCAGAACCTATAGATTCGATTGGTAAATGTAAATCTGTACCAGTGACCTTCATTGAATTGTAAGCAATATTGCCCATCCCTCTTAGTGAAATTCCAGCATTTATTGCAAGACTGTTGCCGAGACCAGCACCATTAGCAACATTGGACCAAAGGCCTTGGTATCCATCGGTGGCTAGAATAATCGATTTGGATTGAATAACGGATACTTCTCCATTAGCCACATTGAGAATTGTAAGACCGCGAATTTGATTATTGTCCAAAACTAAGGATAAAGGGAGTAGATCATTTCTTCGAGTAATGTTTCTCTTTATCGCCTGTTCCTCAAGGATTTTTGTTACTGATGAATTGGTTGAATCACCACAGCCAGTCAGGCGTGGTTGGCCGTGTCCCGAGGCACTGGAAGTGAATGGGAGCCCATCTGAGCTTCTACGTAGAACCAAGCCCCAACGCTCTAACTCAACAATTGTTCCAACAGCTTCTCCACAAATTCTTGCAGCGACAGATCTGTCGACCGTCTCACCACCTCTGGAAATTGTATCATCGCGGTGAGCGGTTGAATCTACTTCCTTGATCGAAGCTGCAATACCAGCACTAGGAGCGGTGCCTTGGCTGGAGCTGATACCTGAATCGTGGATTAACAGAGGTATTGTTCCTGCATCAGATGAAGCGATGGCAGCTCGAAGCGCGGCCGGCCCATTTCCAACAATGACTACATCCCAAGATTCCATGCTCACTCAAACACGGCCACATACCATCCTATCATGAAGATGACGCTGCGGGACTATGTCCCGGAAAACTCAATCTTGAACTGAAAGTGCTAATTTTCTGACTTCTTCTGCCGCATCTGTCATCTTCATTCCAACACTTTCCGGATGTAGTCGAGAGGTCAGTGTTGTATGAACAACCATAGAGGTAAGAGCGACCCCATCTTCACCCTTCAGCATCACTTGAACAGGGTGGGAACCAGATTCGGAATTAGGCCATGCGAGGCCTATCCATAAGACCAAAGATGTATTGAGTAAATTTGCTAAAGTTTGATTTTCATCTCCTTGTAATCGAGGGGCAGAAAGCCGGAAGTTTTGGAATTCGGGTTCTCCTTCAGCAGTTACTATCTCCACCTCTACCGTCTCATCTGCTTCACCTCCATTATGGAGCATAACAAATAATGCACCCTGACCGTCGGAACATCGTGGTTGCAAATCAACATCCATTCGCCACGAAATATCATCAAAATTTATTTTGCCATTTATCATTGAATCTTGGAGGCGATCAGTGAGGCGAAATAATCCCGGTTGCCATGCCCGTGTATGGGCAAGAAGTCTTTGTATCGAATCAATATTGAATTTAGAATTCGTGTCGACCAATCTATCTATCGTAGAGACTTTGAAAACTCGCTTAATTTGGCTCATCATTTCATCATCATCGATCCTACCTCGATAATTCAAATGTAACGAAACCAGCATTTCTTCAACTGCTGATTCAGAAGTGAGGCCATCCCTAACACCCAATGAAAGTGAATTTACCCATTCTTCCCAATCACTAGCTGTTTCAGGGTCTAGGTGGACGAGTAAAACTTCAGAGAGAACGTTTGATAAAATGCTGTCATGAAGTGTTGGTGCATGTAATGAAAGAAGAGGAAATGTTTTCGAACGCATAGGAATAGAGCCTTCTAATTGAAAAGTATTCATCCAACTAACCGCTCCAAAGATTATTGCCAAACTTACTAGAATTGTTTTCACTATCTGGCCGGTCTCAATATTGATAATTGCCAACAAAGATATTGTCGCCATTAGCGAAGTCAATATTCTAATTCGTTCACGGAGAATTCGTTCATTGAGAGTATTGATTATTCGCTCTACACCAGGGTAGGATGCTTTCGATTTAAGTCCCTGAGCCCTAAGTTGTAAGCGATCTTTGGCTGACATTTTAGCAAACACTGCAGCCAAGTTTGTTGGAATTAATAATAATGTTAAAATTGAAAATAAACCAATTGCTACCTCGACTGAGGAATATTCCCAATCGGTTAAGATAACTCCTGCAGAAGAGGGCGCGGCAACAGCAAACCAAAATCGAATTGATTGGCTTGGTTTTATTGTTGAAATACGTGTCCAAAATCTTCTACTAGCATCACGAGCAGCGATTCTTTTGGCAAGAGGGAGGCTGACACCAATCTCTTCTTCGATACCAGCGTAGGGTGTTGGAAGTATCTCACCCTGACCATTCATGCCTTAACGGACATCGTAGTATTCTTCATGACATCGGACGTTTCTATAAGAAAAAACAACGTTTTGCGACCCTACCTTTCTTGAGCGGGGTGTGCTCCCAGAATCGGGCGTGTAGCATAGTCTGGATAATGCACCGGCCTCCTAAGCCGGGGACCGTGGGTTCGAATCCTGCTGCGCCCGCCATCAACTGGCCTGATTTTTCAGATTGCTGAATTGAAAAACAAAGTATTGAAAGAAAATACTCAACCAAAGGCCAAGCCATGGTTTTGTCCTGATTTAGCAACCCTATGAAGAAACCTTTCGAAAGGAATTCGGGCCTGAATTGATCGTTGTAAATCGATGTCGCAATCTGCAAGAGCATCCAGTAATTCCTCTCGGAGATCATCCGGAATTGATAATCTTCGGCCAATTATTACTTCATGAATTTGAGAAAGAATATCATCAGAATCAAGGCCGTGCTCATTCATCAACCGGTCAATTTCAGCCATTGCACCAGCCAATACCTTCTGTTTCCTACCCCGGTTCTTAATCCACCTCCATTCTACCACACGGCCACGTAATGCCAACTCTAGGAGGTGTCGGCCGGCTTGAAGGGTTGTAGCTTGGACTAATTTGTGAACTGCGGAGCGATCGGAAAGAAGGTTGCGTGCATCGAGCATTTCTAGTGTGAAAAGAGCTTTTCTTAGATTACCTTCAGCAATGTACACAATATCCTCAATGACACCTGTGTCAGCCTCAACTCCTTCTTTATTCGCAATAGAAGTCAGTACAGATTGAATTGTATCATTATCCGTTGATGGGATTCGAATCATCTGAGATCGTGAGCGGAGGGCATCAATAATTCGGCTAGGTGCGCGTGCGACAAGAATGAAGCGGGAAGCGGGGCCGACTGTTTCCATCATTCTGCGTAAATATGCTTGGCGAATGTGCCCAAGGTGATCAGCATCTTCTAAGACAATCAATCTACTAATCGGCAAGACACCTGGGGTTATTTCCAACTCGTGTCCAATTGGTGCTACATCAGAAGGATTAGAGGAAGAAATGCCTCTATCGAAAGCATCCAGACTCAAACGACCGGCTAAGGTATCTGATGAATTAGCTCCGCCAGGACGAAGAAATTCTTCGAATTTTCCCATAGCACCACTGGTCTTAGCCAAATCTCTCGCTTGAAGAATATGAGTCGTGGAATGCCATCCCGGGCCTAACATCTGTCTTGCTATTAATTTCCAAGCTGCTGATTTACCAACTCCTGCCGGGCCGGTGATTAGCAAATGTGGCGGATTTGATGAAAGACAAGCAGAAACTAATGCATTTCGTTGCAATTCTGGAATTGCTAAATCGTCAAACGTCCGCGGCGAATGAGTACTGAGCCAACTCGCCATAGGTTATCGGAAAAGTGGAAGGACTTGAACTGAGCGATTCTCATTCCGCTCTCAAAGTCTTGTGACGGCCGCCCTTTCGAGGCTTGACAAAGATTCGGTATCCACATTTGTGGCAAGACCGGCCGGATGAATTAACCTCAGTCCATGTAAGGTGGCCACAGCGTAGACACTTGTAGCGGATTTCGAGTGGATCCATGGTGGATTCACAATGGTTGCACTTAGGCAGGTCGGTTTCACTCCAAACCTTACGATCTGTGCGATTGCACTGTCGGCATTTGTGGAGGACTAGTCGCTCAGCGTTCTTTGCCATCGAAGCCGGCGACCGAAGCCCCCTTCTTCAATCTGTAGGTCGATTCATCGAGCCCTACGGGCTCTCTCACAGATACTAACAAAGTTCTCGAAAATCTTTGCTCCATACTCGGAGTCATTCACTTCTGGATGAAATTGAAGACCGAATCTATCGCCTAAATCATTCTCCATGGCCTGTACGTGACAAGATTTGCTGCTTGCTGTAATTTGAAAGCCAGCAGGTACGTCTTTCACCTCATCATTATGGCTTTCCCACACAATTTGAACATCGGGAGTATCGGCAAATAACTGCCCGCCCCCATCATGTAATTCGATTGATGCTGCACCAAATTCAGGAGCAGGTGCTTCTACCGATTTGCCGCCATAAAATCCTGCCATGAATTGATGACCAGCACATATACCAAGTATTGGAATTTTCAGTCCGAGAAAATCTGCACAATTTCCTAACTCACCAGAAAGGCCAACTCGAGCAGCGCCGCCAGAAAGAATTAATCCATCTAATTCTCGGAGGTCTTCAAGAGCTGATTTATTTGAGAAAATTTTGGTATCAACGCCGAGATAACGAAGCATTCTCCATTCACGATGAGTCCATTGGCCACCATTATCGATGACATCGATAACCAGCCTATCCTCTGACATTATGGCAAGGGCGTTATCGGCGGGTGATGAATGATGCCCTTGCTTCACTTCTAAATTGAAAGTAGGTAGTGGGTGCGATTGAAATACAGAACGGTTGTCGTCGGCATCCCTGCCCCGATGGTGTAGTGGCCTATCATGTAGCCCTGTCGAGGCTACGACCCGGGTTCAAATCCCGGTCGGGGCGCCACTCATTCGCTTGCGCTACCCCAATCGGGTGAGTAAGTGAAGCAGTACCAGCATCGGCCTGACTCGTCAAACTCGCAGAACCCAATCTCTTCACACTTAGGATTCTCTGTGGGGTCTGGCTCTTCCCCAGTCAGCATGGATCTCAGTCTATCGGTTGCTCTGAGCCTGTGTACGTCCCTACGGGAAACCCGGTAGATCATTTCTCCGCCTCTCCAATGCTCAAAGACCGCTACCCCGTCCCTTTTGCCGTCGTCGTCGATGTCTCCATCGTAAGTGAACTGAACGAACTCGGTTTCGGCGAGCCCGAGGTCCACCACCCAGAACTTCTTGGCCTCCCCCAAATCATCTACTAGGCCGTCTATGTCCTTCGAGGATACGGCTTTGTTAACGCCGTCGACGTTGTAGCGCAGAACCTCGCCACTACTGTCCGCACCAATGGCTTCGAGGTACACTACGACGACGTCGGAGTCCTGGTGCTGGTAGCACAGGCCCGACTTTCTCATCACCATCCTGCGGCACTTCTTACCGTTGATAGAGTCCATGTGCAGGCAGTGAGTAATATCCGCCAACTTTGCGTTGGGGGTGGGGGTTTTGTCCTCGGTGAACTTGCCTGTGCTGGACCTGCCGAGGGCTGGAATGCCGGCGAGGGGGGCAAGACACATCTCCATGCCACTGCAGCCATTGCCACTAGGGATATTTATCTCCATCTTTATGATGATGTAAAAGACGACTATTATGAATAGTAAAATGAGGATTAGTGAGGGGCCATCTCCGTTGACGGTAACGGCTTCCTCTTCGGTTGACGGCCGTTCTGGCTCTGGTTCGGGTTCGGATTCGGGTTCGGGTTCGGATTCGGGTTCGGGTTCTGCCCCTTCTCCCTCACCCTTGTGCTTATAGCAAACCAGACTATTTACATATGTTGGCGTTTGCAGCCTTCAACCAAGCATGAACCGCCTACTTCCATGGAACCACATTACAGTTTGATAAATCAATATTACTCCGGCATCCACGCCTAAAACGAG
Source organism: Methanobacteriota archaeon (assembly GCA_018654845.1). GTDB lineage: Archaea > Thermoplasmatota > Poseidoniia > Poseidoniales > Thalassarchaeaceae > MGIIb-O2. The sequence goes on from JABIKU010000015.1 coordinate 24,303, forward strand.
TAAAATCTCAATGGAATTTGAATTTTCTAGAATCCGAGGTCGCCGAGATCGACGTCGCTGTTCATGTTGATTCTGACTGGGAAAGCCAACGACACCCCGCTCTCATCGAAGCGTCGAAGAATTTCGCCGACGAAGAAGGACTTCGATGGGCGCATTTTTCTAGCATTATTGACATAATATCTGATTTCCATGATAACTTCTTGATCCCCGAAATCACGCAAGACAACCTCAGGTGGTTTCGGCGTCTTGCTGATATCGGGGTGGTTTTCCGCAATATCTATGATGATTTCTTCAGCTTTCGATACATTAATCCATGTGGGAATTAATCCCAGTCTAATTCGGACGCGTAATTCCATATCGGCACTATGACTGAAATTTGCTACCGTATCATTTGTCAGCAATTTGTTGGGAATGGTTAGCATCACCCCATCCGTAGAACGCACGACCGTGGTACGCAGGCCAATTTCAGAAACGTCGCCCCAACTGCTGTAGATACCACCGAGCTTCTTTGGCAAAAGTATGCGTTCGCCTTCTCGGAATGGCCTATCAACAATGATGAATATCCCCGCAATGACGTTCTCCATGGTATCCTGAGCGGCAAAGGCGACAGCCAGTCCGAGAATTCCCAATGCAGCGACGATGCCGGTCACATTGATGCCCAATTCATTTGCTGCAGTGAGTATTACTAGGGCCCACATCAGCAGAACAGCGATTCTAAAAATGAAATTTTCAAGGGCTTCGTCGAACTCGGTTTTGTCAAATATACGGCGCAGATAGCGCTTGACGATACCGATAAGCGGAATGCCGATTACGAATGTAATCAGTGCAGAAACCGGAGCAGTTGCAAGTATCTCAGTTGCACAAGTATATGTTGGTTCAAAGCTATTTGGAAGGTCATTAAGGCAACTCATCGTGAGTGTCCCCCTGCTGGCGGCTCAATAGCCTACCGTCTGAGATGCTGGATTGCTAGACCAGTACAATAATCGGGTGGCGAATCAATCCATTGGAGCTATCCACGCCTCAAACGAGCAAAGTCTCAATGAAGCGCTATAATCACGTTTTATTCTAAGTTCTGGTAATGGCTTATTTTCAAGGAGAGGAGGTAATGCAGCAACTATCGAAGCATTCGCTTCGGCGATTTCTGATTCTTTAACCACAACACGCCCACGTATCATCGAGACTTTCGAACGGTCGAGTAAAGGCACGATATTTGGTAAAAAATCAATGGTTCGATGAGGTAAATTCATTAAAATTAAATTCCAATTACCAATTAAATTTTCATTTTCTGATAATCGCGTGGCATCTCCAACACCTAGGAGGCGTGTTTCTGAATAGCGTTTTAATTCGCCTGTAAATTCATATTCAGTTCTATCCCATTTTGAAAAATTTTCAATCATAATTTCGGCTGCATCAGGATTGAGATCTGCTGCTAAAATATCGCCGATTAAACCATCTTCACCGATCAGGTAAGCAAGAGCCGGTCCGACTCCACAAAATGGGTCACATACCCTCAATGGTTCACCAATTTCTTTTCGTAATTCCTTTGCGTATGCTAATGTTTCAAGACGTTCTGTCTGTAATTTTGTTGAATAATATGCACGAGTTGGGTCACAAATAATGTGCCTGCCAGATTCTTTAACCACAACTCGAGTATGAGATAATTCGACAGGAATATTCGATGTCAAAATCTTATCATTGGCCCTCGCACCAAGCGGTGTTAATTTCCTAATACGAAATTCACCGAAAACACCTTCATCTTCCAAAACTAATCGAATATGGGGGTGGGCGGTAAGTTTTGCTAATGCTATTTGTTCTTTGTAATCTTTAATCGCGTCTTCGATTCTAAGAATCATCATATCGCCAATAAATTCGTGAGCATTTGGCCACGAATCACCAAATTCGTCAATTGTTTCTTGATCTATCAAGTCTGCTAAGTGACTCCACCAATCTGAATCGATTCGATTATCTGATTCGCCTTCACGTTCCACTAATTCATAGTCGTCGAAGATTGGTGAAAAATTATCTTTATTTGAAAATGAAACGGGGATTAGCCTTGCAGTCCCATTATTTGATTGTGTGATACGATACCCGTCAACCAGCAGATTCCTTTCACGAAGAAGGCTAATCACTGATTCAACTTGCCGATTAGGGACCATTAGATGTCGCATCACGTTCATGACGGGCACGCGTGCCCCTCGCTTCACCATGACGGAGGAGGACTTGGGGGCTGGCCTCTGGCTAATTGGCCTTGGACCAGGAGATCTCGGACAGATGACTCGTGGGGCCTTAGTCCTCTCACAAGCATGCAATTATCGATTTTTAGAGGGCTATACTGCCGTGTTACCAATCGAAGAAGAGAACGCTTTGGAAGGTCTTGTCGGGCCTTGGGAGCGATTGATGAGAGATGAAGTGGAGACACCTGAAAAAATTCTAGATTTGGCTCAACATTCATCAGTAGCACTCTTGGTTGTTGGCGATCCAATGCAGGCTACAACCCACATAGATTTAGAAGAACGATGTGCTGAACTTAACATTCCGTTCAAGGTAATTCCCGGCTTGTCTGCAACTTCGCTTGCAATTTCACTTTCTGGTTTACAATCATACAGATTTGGGCGCCAAGTAACCCTTACTTATTCATATGGCGATTATTTACCAACCTCGCCATTAGAATTAATCGATAAAAACTACAATAATAATCTTCACACCTTAATGCTGCTCGATCTTGATCCTACTGGCATGGGTATTGAAAAACCAAAACCAATGACTCCGAAGGTTGCTGTAGAGCTACTTCAGAGAATGATTGAAAAAATTAGCGAAAGAGATGGGAGCCTCAAGCCAAGTTTGCAAATCCCAATCGACGATTGGGACGGAATATTACTCAGTGATATTAGCACAAATCAACAACGAATTGAAGCGGGAAATCTAGGAAAATTATCCAATTATCAAGGAGGAAATATCCATTCATTTATCCTTCCTGCAAAGATGACCGATGAAGAAAAAAAGGCATTTACAAGGAGAATGCGGAAGTAAACAATGTGGCGAGAGGCTCAAGACAAACGATAGTATGGGAATGTTGTAAATTATGGCCGGACCCGCAGAAGTTAGTTTCCCAGGCGACAAAAATCGCCGAAAAAAGATCCGTGTGCGCGGCATCAAACAGGCTTCAAAGCAAATTCAACAGCGGCTTGAAAGAAATCTAGATTCATTACTTGATGACCCAAGTGTTTTCCTTCCAACAATCGATACAGAATTAGGAAAACCACGCCGAGACCCGATGGCAGCTACTATCAAAGAAATAAATCAATTATCTGCAAAACGCCACGACCGCCGTTGGCTATCAAAGAGAATGGTGAAGCGTCGTGGTGATATTGTCTGTCGAGCCCTTGCAGGAAGTTTATTGGCAGCACTAGAAGAAGATCATACGACAGTTTCAGTATTCAAAAATCCAATTTATGGCTCTTCAAGTTTTATTCGGAGAGGAAGTGGAAAGCAATCACACATGGTCGGTATTCAAAATTACAAAAACCCAAAATTACGATTGTTGATTTTTGATGAACATGCAAAGCATGGCCTTTGGTTTTTCTCTTGGAATGGCGGATTTGTCTATACAGGAAATGAACCGAAAGTTCCTGATGAATGGGTTCACTCCACTCTGGATTCAGCCAGCATTCAATTGAATGGTACTGAAACACGATGGACGAGGGGTTTGGACGAAAAAATTGTTGAAAACAATGAGTTGACCGAAAATGGATGGTTGAAATTGGACTTCCAAAACGGCACTACTATCGGCCTTTCTCAATCTTCTTTGGCTAAATCTAACGAAGCTTTCGTACCATCTATTGCTCTGAATATGATACCTCCAAAACTTTCTGATATTGTAGAAGCTGAGTGGATGTGGCGACCCAAGGGTTGGCCGAAGGATCGTGAACTTCCCTCTGATGGTCGAGAACAATTGGATGGGATTCTACTTGCTTGGATGTCTATGGCATTAGAAGACACTGCACTCGCACGCGCATGCAGAGCGAGCATCTTGAATTCAATAGAGGATGGATTTGTCGCAGGCAGTAGTTGGTTTGACCAAGATGGTCGAAAAGAGTTTCTAGAACATTTGAGCGGAACTGCGAACGAAAGACAAGCCATTGAAGTGATATTAGATTCACTGAACAGTGGTATTCATGTCCGAGCCGACGGGCAAAATTTCAATTTAGAAAGTGATGTTATCAGATTCGAAGATTCTGCATGCCATCCAATTTTAACCTCACTTTGGCCAGAACATGGGAAAATAATCCTTGAAGAAATATTCAAATTAACAGATGATGATGCTGAAGATATTCATCAAAAACAAATGAAAAGAAAACAAGGTTTTGGTGCATTTTTCAAAGAATTAGGGGCTACACTTTCCATTAATCAAAGACTTAATCGACTGCCTTGGAAGAATGAAGTGTTGCCATCTCCGCTTATTATTGCTGATAAATTGGTTAGAAAGGCAGCAAATGATGGAATCGCTTCAACAGTCGCAATCGCTAGGACAGGAAGGGGATTAGATTCGGCAATGGGCTGGGCTTGGTTAGTAGTGCAGGATCGAACAGAATCCGACGCTTGGAGATTTGATTCCGCAAGTCGGGACAAAGGAAGTGATTGGGTTCCTGCCTTGCAAGCTTTATGGAATGCAGCAGAAGATCTGTTACTCAAAGACAACTTAGATGCTGTTGAAGATTACAAGACTGCGATGAAAAAATTAGCGGAAGTGACTGGGAGTCAATTGCGTCAATAGAGAACGGGGCCCACGAATGAAGATACGGGCATAATAGTGGAGCCTTTAATTGCTATTTAGGGCCGAGACTAGAATAATTATGCCGAGGATGAACTGATATACAACCAGTACCAATTCGTATCGATGAACCGGTTCCGCGCCTCGTGCCTCGTGCTCATCATTTTGGCTAGCTGCCTAATGGGATGCTTCTCACCAGAGGAGGAAAAAAAACTGGTTTCGTCAGACGACCTGACAATCTCTCCCGGAGTACTTATTGGAGCACAATTCCAAACTGTAGACATCACAACATCAAGCCCGATGAGCATACATATCCCGTATCTAGTCAAAGACGAGGAATCCGGATACGTCGTGAATGGAACAACACTGGATTTCTATGGGGCTGGCACTGTAAGCCTCGAATTGCTAGCACCGCCAAATATCAACTCAACCCACTACCTACTGGGAGAATTAGGTCGGAAATCCTGGCCGCTGCGAGCAACAAACCAGAGTTGGACGGAGTGGTTCTCGTCGAGCAAATTTGAGCAATCACCATACACCTACATCGAGCATCCCGTGGCAAGGAAAAACGACTCAGCATACACAGTAGAGGACGGGGCACTGCACAGCACCGGGATAATCGATGGGCTCAATGCATTCGAGTGGCTAGAACTATTCGCAGATCCTGATTCGGGCTACAACGATCGGTGGGGTCCTTTCACACTAAATGACCCCGTGTACATGAGAGCTGCCAATTTCATGCAGGGTGAACTACAGGGGATGGGATACGATACACAAATCCACCGCTATTGGATTTCTGACTTCTCCTATGCTGTCAATGTCTGCGGCTACAAGGAGGGGACAATGTTTCCTGACGAGTGGCTTGTTCTAGGGGCTCACCTAGATATTGCTGAAGCAGGAAGTCCGCCGGGTGGTGGCACTCACATCGGAGCGCACGACAACGGTGCTGGCGTAGCCCTCGTTCTTGAGGCGGCCAGAGGTCTTGCGCAGTTTGATCATCGCAGAACTATCGCTGTCTGCTTCTGGTCCAATGAGGAGAACGGCTACGATGGGGTTGACAATTGGATAGACAACATCCCGTCGGGCGTCTCCTTGTCGAACTACCTCAATGCAGACGCAGTCGGGACCAACTGGCCTGGGTATTACACCCTCGTTATCGACATCATTCCCGAAACTGACAACCAAATCAACGAGCAATGGCCCATGGTCAGATTAACAGAATGGATTGGCTCAAACAACAACGACATCGCCGAGGCACTGCGCCTCGGAAGAGAGATTTACAACACCGAAGGCTATGCCTCGATGAAGGACGATGACTCGAGTGAACAGAAGAGGCTCTCGATATCGGTTCATGAGTCCCAAAGGGGCAGAAGCGACTACGAGAGGATAGCAGACCAGCTCGGAGTCGTATCGATGGACTTCGGCTCACTCACCGGCGGCTCAGATTGCTACCACGCACCGTGCGACACACTCGATACGATGATTGACATGATGGGAACTGACAACGGAACCGGCATCCAGAATCTAGTAGAGTCATTCGACCTAATTTCTTGGTGGCTGTTCAACCTCGCAATGCACCTAGACGAGACCCCAATATACGACTCGTCCAGCAATTGAAAGATACCTGAAAATTCAGATTGAACTCAGGGGTAGCCTCTGAAAGAGGCCATTGAAAACCGATTAATTCAATTTCCTAGTCGAAAATGAAAGCTATCAAGAATGCGAGGCCGAGTAATAAAACATAAAACAAAATCTCGATACCAAAGATCTTAATGAACCTCTCCCAATTACTATCCTTCACAGCAAAGCTTCTTCATCAGGGGATATAAAGAAATGGGCGGCAATGCAAGGGAAGCGTCCAAACCGACCGACTGAATATCCTCCAAACTGATATTCGAAATTGGATGGGTAATCAGATAACCCCTTCCAACTCATCCGGATTGGTTAGTTTATGATTCCAACCTTTAGTGAACTCTGATATCGAATTGTAGGAGTTTTTTAGGCATAATATCGTCAAGATGTTCTAGATCGTTGTCATTCAATTCGATGAGATTGAATCCGTTTTCACTATACGCTTTCTGCTTCACTTTCTTTCGAGCAGAATATTTAGCGTCTGATTCCATACCCCAGAATTCAATGTATACATTGCCTGAACGAATGTAGAAATCACTGAAAACATCTGCTTCGATTGGGAGTTTTCGTTCATATGCATGTACGATTCCATTCGTATAGAGCCAGTTGTCAACCATAGCCTCTGCTCTTGAACGAACATAATGACCATCCATACATCGATAATTAGGGGGGTATTTCTTCCTGTAATCCACATAATCAGTTGATTCTTGATTCGCACTAGAGGCTGGCTTAGGTGTTGCCTCTCCTTTGAAGTCGGCAATTGCTCTCCTTAGCACACGGGACCTCAGAATCTTTTCAGGCCATATGACATATGGGATTCCACTTTGTCTAACTTTACGAGATTCTGCACCTTGTCGCTTACCTTGTTTGCTTGGCATCCATCCCTTGCCGTGACGAGGTTTGTAAGTCCAGCCTAATTCATTCAGTAATAGGTTCATCTTCTGACCTGTAATTCCGAATTCCTTGCCGACTTTTGTTGCATTGAGCCCATCCGAATCTGAGGATGTTTTTTCCTTCTTCGAAGAGGATTTCCCATTTTCCTTCTTCCAGCATGGATAGCATAAGTAATATCCTTTTTTTGTGACCTCGGTTTCACAACCTACCGTCTTACACATTACCATGCAAGTCGGTTAGTTTACTCATAGATAACCTATTTCCCAGCATGAAAATTGAATGGGAACCCCTTCCAACAGACGGGTGTTGCATCGGTA
>JABIKU010000016.1 GCA_018654845.1 Methanobacteriota archaeon
ACAATCAATGCATTCATCAGGGTCAATGACCAGGTATTTTTCAGCTTCTCTAAATGCTTCTACTGGGCAAACAGCAACGCATTCTTGGTATTTGTGATCAACGCAAGCGGTTGTAACAACATGTGTCATGGGTATTCCTCATCCTGTGGTTCGGTCAACTACATATCAAATCTTGCTTGCTTAAATTTCCAATAGATTAAGAATTGACAATTTTATTGATTAATTCTGTAACAATAATTTTGGGGTCATCGCCAGGGTATGATTCAATTTTGAATTTGCCTTTTACCGAGGTGCCTTTGAATTTGTTTTCAACAAGAACTGCTTCTGAATTTACCAACCTATCGAGTCGCAACCGAATGTGGAGTACTTTTTCTTCATCGATTCTTTGAGAAATATCTCCATCGAGGATTTCTTGTAAGGTATTGTTGCCAAGTCTAGCCAATGATTCAATCGATTGCCGGCGCTTATCTACAGTTGCGACAAGTGTATGATGAGGTGAACCATGCCATGATTTATCCTTTTTGATGGAAAATTTGGAATTCTTTCCTGCTAACCAGACTATTGCGGTTTCTAATAATTCTAAATCATCTATGGCGCTTGCATTAACTCTCCAAGATGCATTATGCAAACTCATAATTTAGCGCGAGCGCATTCAGCCCTTCAATGCGCCGCCGTCAAGGTAAATCACATTCACATTATCATCGTCTCGTTCATATACTGAATGTAGGTCGCTCGGCTCGCATACGGGGCAGCCCCCGAAGGAAACGGAGTCGTTGAAATGGCAAAAGGAGCATCAGCAAGAGCAGCGGCACGTAAACAGAGAGACAAGTGGAAGGCAAAACGCTGGTTCACCATTAGAGCACCTCGTAATCCTTGGTCCTTCAGAGTTATTGGCGAAACACTCGCTGAGGATAATGAATTTTTGATTGGTCGCAATTATGAAATTATGCAAAATGAGCTCGATGGCGACTTTTCTAAGATGCATGTAAAAATTCAATTTCGAGTTGTCGATGTTGTATCTGGTGATGCATTGACTGAATTTGTCGGCCATGAGCATTTGAAGGATCATATTCGTCGCCAAGTTCGCCGAGACCGTGGAAAAATCGATGATACAGTAGATGTTGTCACTGAAGATGGATACTATGTTCGATTCAAACCCCTAATTATCACAAGAGCCCGTGTTAAGTCAAGCCAGAAGCAAGAGATGAGGACAATAGCAAGAGATGTAATTCTAACTACTGGCGCTTCTATGACCTGGCTCGCGTTGCAAAAAGCTGTGTTAGATAGCTCAATCGAAAATACGATTAAAGAATCAGTCTCTAAAATCCAACCAGTCCGTACAGTTATTATTCGTAGGACTCAACTTCTCCAATCTGGTGTTCTTGTCGAGGATGGACCAACACTGGATGAGATTCATGCTCAAGAATCTGCTGATGCAGAGGAAGCTAAGATTAGAGATGCTTTGGAAATCGAAGAAATTGAAGATGAAGAAGAATCGGAGGAAGAAGTCGATGACAATAGCGACGAAATCGTTGAAGATTCAGCAGAACCTGACGATGAAGAAGAATCTGAAGATGAGGCAGAATCTGAATCAATCGACTATTCTTCGATGAAGGTTGTAGAACTCAAAGAATTACTTAAATCTGAAGGAAAACCAGTTTCTGGAAAGAAATCAGACCTTATTGATAGACTCAATGAATAAACTCACTGTGCGACAAGCCCTTTGAATGAAATCAACGAGGGTCAGTTATGACGCGCATAGCGATATTGTGCGGAACTGGTATGAGTTCACTTGCAGATGACTTCATAAAATCTGCAAAACACACAGTCTCTTTCATCAGGGTATCATCTGAATGGGGCGATGTACCACTCAACCTTGTCACAACCAATCAAGGTAAATTCGTGTTTATCGATCGTCATCATTCACCAGATGATTCACGAACTGCCCCTCATGAAATTGAGCACCGTGCTAATGTTCATGCAGCCGCAAGCACCAATCCCGATTTGATAATTTCAATAAATTCAGTTGGTTCGATGAATGATGAATTACCTCCAGGGAATATTGGAATTGCTGGTGATGTTCTCGATCTTTCAATACGTCCATGGTCATTTCATAACGATGACACACATTTTGACAGAACTTCACCATTCGATGAAAAAGCAATTTCAATAGCCTTTGAAGCACTTTCAACACAAGATAGTGCAGTAATCAAGAATTTAATCGTAGCTCAGTGTATTGGCCCTCAATTTGAAACCGCTGCCGAGATTGATGCTTTAGAAAAACTAGGAGCCGATGTAATCGGTATGACTTTAGGTCCTGAACAAAGGCTTGTATGCGAAACTGGAATACCACACTTAGCTCTTTGTTGCTCATCAAATTGGGCTGCTGGAAGAGAACCTGGAGCCCCTCTTGCTCCAATTGATCATCATTCTGTCGATGCCATGGCTGCCACATTAAAATCAAAAATCTCATTATGTTTGGATTCTCTAATTAATAATTATTGAGTGATTTTTATGAGTTACAAAAGCGGTTTTGTTTTAGTTATCATTGCATTGATTCTATTACCTACGACTATGACAACTCTTGATAAATGGGATAAATCAGAAGTTGAGTATAAACAAAATTGCGATATTGAAACTAGAGTAATGATGCGGGCATCGGATCCAATTGATCCAGAGTTATGTGAAGAGTTACTCTCTGAGAAAGAGTTCAATTTACTGATATTCCTCATCACTTTATCCGGATTCATGGTTTCTAGTCTCGCTGGATTAATTCTTATCTTGCCTAGCAGCGATTTTGATTCGGATTCATTTCGGCGCTTACGTTGAAGCGTAAGTAATACTCCGGACGACTATGGCCCAGCCGTTGAGTGTAGATGATTGGATGAATCTTGAAGAAAATGATTACAGTAAAGGTTCATGGAATTCAATGATGAGAAAAGTGGCTGAATTCCATGATAAACATGATTTTGAAAATAGGGAAAACAATGGTCATGACATGGGCTATCGGGTCGCATTGACCGTTGAGGAATTGGGGGAATTTGCAGCGTCTATAACAAAGGGCAAACCGATCGAAGAAGTAGGTGAAGAATTAGCAGATTTATTGATATTAATTTTAGGCCATTCTCTTGCATTGAAAATTGATTTAGCTGAATACTTTGATAATAAAATTAATCGAATAATGAAGAGAGAAGCAATCCGTGGCCGTCTTGGAATTAGAGTGACTGAATATAAGACTGAATCATAATTTACGCCAAATTGAATATGTTGTTTTAAATTTGTTATTAGCATCGGAATCAGTTTTCTCTAATTTTTCTTCTATCCAATTTTCTCTATTCCACGGGGGAAAGGACACATCTCCTGATTTCTTTGTATGAACGGTAGTTGAATGTATCTCATCGACATAATCGAGAAACAATGAGTATATTTGTGCGCCTCCGATGATCCAACATTCTTCGCAAGCTTCAGCGTAGGCAATTTCTATTGCCCTGCCCGGATATAATGCCGTTTGAATCCCTACTTCAGACCAATCAGTATTTCTACTCATTACAATATTTATTCTGTTTGATAATGGTTTGAATTTTTTTGGTAATGAATCCCAAGTTTTCCGACCCATTATTACTGCGTTATTTCCATCTGAGGTTGTTAGAGTTTTGAATCGTTGCATGTCTGTTGACAATTTCCACGGGAGGTCATTTCCCGAGCCGATAATTCCTTGTTCATCCATTGCAACAATCATGGCGATTTTCATATTAATTCCTCATATTGAAATTGGAGCCTTGATGTGTGGGTGATGTTCATAATCAATAACTTCTATATCCGCTGCAGTAAAATCATCAATCGATTTTATGTTTGAATTCAGCTTCACTATTGGTAGTTTTAATGGTGTTCTATTAATTTGAAGTTTAGCTTGTTCAAGATGGTTACTGTAGAGGTGGCAATCCCCTCCTGTCCAAATGAATTCACCGGGTTCTAAATCGCATAATTGGGCAACCATAAGTAATAACAAACTGTATGATGAAATATTGAAAGGGACTCCTAGAAATGCGTCCGCACTTCTTTGATATAATTGACATGATAATTTTCCATTGATAACATAAAACTGGAAAAAGGCATGGCAAGGCATTAATGCCATTTTATCTAAGTCACCCACATTCCAAGCTGAAACAATTATTCGTCTTGAATTCGGATTTGATTTGATTAATTTAATGGCATTGTCCAATTGGTCGATAATTTTGCCATCATTACTTTCCCATTTCCGCCATTGTTTTCCATAAACAGGTCCTAAATCTCCATTTTCATCAGCCCATTCATTCCAAATTCTGACATTATTTTGTTGTAGGTATTCAACATTTGTTTCACCGGAAATAAACCACAACAATTCATGTATTACGCTAGGCCAATGAATTTTTTTTGTTGTTACTGCTGGAAATCCATCCTCAAAATCAAACCTCATTTGATGACCAAATAATGAGGAAGTTCCAGTACCTGTCCTGTCACCTTTTTTTTCACCATTTTCGAGAATGTGGCGTAGGAAATTGAGGTACTCTTCCATGGTATCTCCAACCCCTCATCAGCGGAAGTCTTTCAACAATGCTCTCAAGATTTCACTTAAGGTGCGCCCAATAAACGTAAACTCTCTATTATTTGGTCTGTAAAATCTCGAAATAAACTCTTCATAATCGATCGCTGACCATGTTCATCTAATTTCATAATGTTTTGCACATCTTTATCTTCAAATGAGCCACCCTCTGAGTGGCTGATCCAGTCACCAAAAGTAATAGGTTGACCTATATTGACTGTTACCTTCTTCCAAGGATGGATTATTATATTGCCCGGTGACATAAAATCTCTTGCTCCAATTATTGCAATAGGAACGATGGGGATGTTTGGAAATTTTGCAGCTAATCGAGCTGCACCGGTTTTGCCCCTAGCAAGAAATGGTGCCTGTTTACGTCGTGAGCGTGTACCTTCAGGGAAGATTGCCATTGGAATGTCCGCAGACAAAACATCGACAGCCCTTGATAATGCTTCAGTGCCTCCCTGTTTTCTTAGTGTTTCAATTTGTCCTGTACTTTCCATCAATATTCTTGTATTGTGTTTTTCAAAATATTCTTCTTTGGCCAAATAATGCATGGGTCTCATGCTTGCCATAATTTTGACAAATGGGTCGATGTGTGATGTGTGATTCCCAACAAAAATTGCTGCGCCATCCGTTGGAATATTTTCCAATCCAATATATTTGATATTCGTAAATGGTCGAATAATTGGTGGTAATATAAATAGAAGAAAACGATACATGAAAGGAGTTCGAAAATTGTTATCCGTGCCGTGTAATTGAACATTTGATGAAATTGAATTCAAACTCGCCTCAGATAAGCCGCTCACGAGTTTGTCCTGATGGGTATTGGACTTGATAGTTTCCCGGCTCCATGGGAGGGTTCATCAATTCATTATCCAACCATTGTATATGGCCGAGAGGAGAGTGGGGGCAATCCTTCTAATGATATTTTTACTTCCCACTCTCGCACCTACTACTGCTGCTGAATGGGATGAAGATAATTGGCTCTGGAATATTATTGGTCCTGAACGTTTAGAGCATGGTGATGAATTCGGTTGCCATGGGTATGAGGGGATCGATGTCAATGAAGAACAATGGGTTATCGAAGCATGTAGAAATTATGTAATGGGTTTCACCAATGCTTCACGATGGGGGGCTAATCCCATATCTTTCGGTTTACCTAATGGAGAAATAAGTGACCTAGTTATTACAACATTAATGGAAAATAATTTTTCAATTATTGGGGATTTAACCGAATTTGAACTAGAAGATATCCAAGTATTTTCACGTACAACTACTTTGGAGAAAAACCAAGTTGAAATGGAATTTCTAACCAATGTTGCCAAAGATGAACTATTGAGTGTTTATTGGATTGCTAAATGGCATGATGTCAAAATACGAGAAGATAAAGATGCAATCACACTTTTAGAATCTCAAAATGTTTGGTATACTACATGGGGGGAATGGTATAGTCATAAATATTCGAGTAAAAATATTTATTCTTATACTAAAGAAATTACTGATGACAATTCCACTGATGATTTTTCTAGAATCCATATCAAAAATAATTTTTCAAATGAGAATGGTTGGCAAGTTCCTGGTACAGTATTTATTGAATGGAACGGCAGTAACCCCTCATCTTGGATTGATTCAGTCAACCTTGAAGCCAATGAAAAAATTCTGAGAAATGGCTACAGATATGCAGATGGTGGAGCTTACTTGACTCTTAGCCCAGGTCAAGAAATTATTTTGGAATTCATAGGTACGGCTCCTCAATTATTAATCACACCACAATTAACATTTAACGGCCTACATCACTCGGTAACAATCGTTGGCCATCACGTTACAGACTTACACCAATGGAGCTCAGATTTTCATGATTCTCAACTTCGTTTTACATGGTTAATTGAAAGGCCAGCTGCGATTAAAATGAATTGGATTCTGCCAATTATTGCAGTTAGTGTACTGGTTGCTACCCCCGCAATTATCAAAAATTTGGTTCGACGCGACCAAGATTCTCAAAATCATTAATCAGAGTTGAATATCGGGACCCCTTATATCCACTCCTGAATCTTTCATTGTTTGTACGATTGAAGAAATTACAATATCACTCAGAATTTCTGGTGGATATGATCCTTCTTCTATGATATTTTCACTATTCACCCACTCGGTAACACATGAGGAGGTTACTAAGCCGGTGGTTCTAGCCATAGATGATCCATCAGTTCCACCATGGTCTTCGATAGTCCAATGAAAAGATTCTCCATTTTCACACTCGACCTTTACTTCCATCCATGTAAATTCCGGTCGATTAATATTAAATTTCCAATCTAGGATAAGTGATTCCGTATCTAATTTTCCACTTCTTTTTTCATCGATGTATCTCTGAATATGACCCGGCCATCTCACGGTATATTCTGCCATGTCTTGTGCAGGTATTGTATCGAGAAGGCTGCGTAACCCATCGGTCAGAAAGGCTTCCATCTCTCCTTTTCCTTCTACATCGATTCGATGCCGTTCACTCAAAGCAGGAAGTACACTTTCCATCCGGTCACGAATGATTCTGGCGGGGCGAGTATATTCGGCAATCACATCACTTGGTGAAAATGGCGCCATGTAACTCCATTCTGAATCTGGCTCACTAGGATTACCCCCAACCCTCACTTCTGCGCTGACTATACCTTCACCTTTTCTTGCTGCATAAGCAATTAACATGTTTGACAGTCCCGGAGCGATTCCAACATCCCATAGCAGCCGAGCACCTGTTTCTTTGGCAGTTTCATGAAGTATATCTGGTGTGACCTCACTAAAACTCAAGTCGATGATTCGATAACCCCAATCCACTAAATTCATAGTTGCTTGATGTCCTAAATCTCCAGGTAACATGTTCACTACAAAATCAACTTCACCATATTTTTCCAAATGATTGGAATGTTCTATCGCATCTCCTAGATGTAAATGAATTGAATCACATTCGTCGAGCCTAGGTGGCTCGGAAATTTCGTGAACATGAATGACGTGTCCAAGGTTAGCTAATCTGTTTACTACGAATGTACCAACCAATCCACAACCGAGACAATGTACGTTAGCCATGGACTTCGGTTATCGGTTGAGGTATTGTCTGTAACGGTTCGGGCTTTTCCAATACTTTTTCTCCACAGCCTTCATTGAGGATAATGCAGGCGAAACGCCGTGGCAACTGACTCTCGAATTGACCCTTGGTCGTCCGAACAGCCTACAGACTACAAAAAATTGGTCGACAAATTCGGTTTGGAATCAATTGATTTATCAAAAATTCCAAATCCAAATCAACTTTATCGAAGAGGAATTATTTTTGCTCATCGTGATTTAGATAATATTCTCAATTCGATTGAGAGAGCTTCCCCCTTCGGTGTTTTAACTGGATTAATGCCGAGTGGAAAAATGCATCTTGGTCACAGTATGGTGATTGAGCAAGTTAAATGGTTTCAAGAACAGGGTGGTGATGTAACTGTTACTGTAGCTGATTTGGAATCATTGGCGACACGGGGAATCTCACTTGAAGATGGTCGAAAAAATGCATTGAACGAGTACATACTCAACTATGCTGCTATGGGTCTTGACCCCGATAATACAAATGTGTATTTTCAAAGTTCACGATCTGCTGTACAACGATTGGCATTTACCTTAGGCAAGAAAACTAATTTGTCAGAGTTCGAGGCTATCTATGGATTTGGGGGAGACACAAATTTGGCACATGTCCAAGCTCCTCTTATACAAGCTGGTGATATTCTCCATCCAATGTTGGATGAATATGGTGGCCTAAGGCCAATCGTTGTTCCAGTAGGCATCGATCAAGACCCTCATCTAAGGTTAACACGAGGATTAGCAGGAAAATCGAATTGGTTTAATGTGAAGGGTAGAAAATATGGTGGCTTGACAGTTGCATTATCTGTTCAAGATGAAAATTCTCAAGCTTTTGGTATCGATTCTAATGGTCGAGTGGATCGAAAAATCCGCTCTGAAATATTCAATGATATTCAAGCCGTCTTAGTTAAATTAGGTTTTGCTGATATTTTAGCAAATCCAAAACACGGAACATTAGAATTACCTGGTGCCACCTTAGACGACCGTTCTAATATACGACTTGCCCTTCTGTCTTTAGAACGAAATATGGGGGGAATTGGATTGATGCCACCATCCTCTACCTACCATCGTTTTGTTGTAGGAATGACTGGGGACAAAATGTCTTCTTCTAAACCAGAAACAACAATTTTCCTTGATGATTCCATTGATGTAATGTCGAAAAAAGTCAAGCGTGCATTTTCTGGCGGCCAAGCTACGATAGAAGAACATCGGAGACTTGGAGGAGACCTAACGAAGGATGTTGCATTTCAATATTTACAGTATTTCTTCGAATCTGATGATGATGAATTAGCTTCTATTGGTCGCGAATATCAATCCGGAAGAATGTTAGCTGGTGAAATAAAGCAATTATGTATTGAAAGAGCAGAAACTTGGCTGAAAGATTTGGCTGAAAAGAGAGCGGCTTGGGAAGATAGACTTGACGAATTTTTAGCTGAAGATGCACTTTAAATTAAATCATCTGCGTCGAAAACGGGTACGGTTGGGCCGACTCGAAGTGTATCCAATTCATTTGTTGACAATTCTCTTGATATAGCCAATGCGTCTAGAATTTGACTATGCCCCATCGGGTCTAATAATTGTAATTTAACTGGTAATTCGCCATTTTTCACTAGGTTTATTTCAGATAAAAGTTGACTACATTTCTCTTGATTTTCTCTTTCGGTTGAATCTGTTAAAGATTGCCGGTAAATGAGACTTACAGCATCTTCAAATCGATTTAACACACCTTCTATATTTGATATATAACCAGTTGACGATCCCCCCGGCTCGACCTCTAAACCTAATTCTTCAATAATTACTGTACATGATGATGAACGAACAATTCGTACATTCATTTTTTCAATACTATCAACATTCATCTCCCAGGCTCCCGGTTTTTTCCCTTCTGCTGGAATGAAATCAGTATGCCTCCATCCACATTTATCGCACATCATTGTCATTTGGGTATGTTCTCCAAAATATGGTATCTCCGAACTATGGACAATCATCGTTAATCCCGAAATAGATGAGCAGATTGGGCAGGGTTGTTCAATTATGCTTTCCAACAAATCACAGCCTAATCATTCCATTCCTTTTTTGGTACTAAAAGTTGGAGGTAAGAGCAGTAATCTTTCACGGCCTATGCCGAATACGGTGCCGGAAAGGTCTCCTTCAATGAATTGTTGTAATTTTTTCACAGCAGCATGTAATTCGACTTCACGATTCACCAATCCACTCATTTCTACGATTACAATATCTCCGTCCGCGACCCAATTCATTAATTCAGAAGTGCCGGTAATATCGTCGAGTACTGCTCTGTGAATTATGGTGTCTTCAACAACACGCGGCACTGGTGCTTGTGGATATTTGTCTGCCAAGTCATGATATTCTTGTTCAGGACTTAAATTAGTATTTGTTCTATTTGGGATGCTAGGCATGTTTATCCATCGAGGTTCGACATCATTCCCCCTCGCCATATGTAATGGTAATAGTTCTCTCCTTTCACACCTGCGGTGAACTATATTGAGCAATTCTCATTTATGCACTATCTGAAGTTTCGACGAATTCTTTCCCAACGCATTCATAAAGGACAGGATTCTAGTTTGATTCGTCGGGGACCTCCCCTAGACGAGGTGAATTTGATGCACACAACTTCTGAAGCGGTTAAGACAGGAACCAGTACAATTGGAATTACCTTTGATGGTGGCGTTGTCGTCGGTGCAGATCATCGAGCAACTATGGGCCATTTTATTGCGAATAAAAGTGTCCAGAAATTGTTCCGAATCGCAGATAATATGGCTTTGACAACCGCTGGCTTAGTCGGACACGCTCAATCACTATCTAGGACCCTTGCAGCAGAATTACGTTTGTACGAACTTAAACAAGGGAACTTAATGACTGTAAAAGGAGCAGCGACTTTGACTGCTAATATTTTGGTCGGCCGCCCCCACTATGTTCAACTTCTAATTGTAGGCGTCGATGAATCGGGTCCTAGCGTATTTAGCATCGATTCAGCAGGCGGTTCAATTCCTGATGCTTACTGTGCAACTGGATCGGGTTCTCCATATATGTACGGTGTTCTAGAAGATCAATACCGAGATGGTATGGATGAGAAATCTGCTTTACAAGTTGCAGCCAAATCATTACTAGCATCAGCTCAAAGAGATGCTGCTAGTGGAAATGGTATGGATCTAGCAGTCATCACTGCAGAGAAAGGATTCCAATTTCTTTCACCTGAGCAAGTCACTGATTTGCTTTCTTCACTTTGAAATTCACGACGCCTTTGAGTGACTCCATACAACGGAGTTTTCACAATTGTCGTGGGCTCGCAGAGAGGTATTTTCATGCGATTAACATTAACTGAACTAAAGAAAAAAATAGCAACGGTCATTCCCAAGAATATCGACTACGAGGTCGATCTTGAAGCTGGATCAATTTCGATTATTACCAAGACCCCAAAGTCATTTGTTGATGGTGCTGAAAATTTAACTGTAAAAATAGCTAAATTAGTCAAAAGAAAAATAGTTGTCAGACCTCACCCCAGTATTTTAGTCGATGAAAAACAGGTACACGAAAAAGTTTCACAAATTATTCCTCCAGAAGCGGAAGTAAGGAAAATTTGGCTTGATCCCGCGCTCAGTGAGGTTATTTTAGAATGTGATAATCCAACTGCAGCAGTGGGGCCCAAAGGTGCTCATATTTTGGAATTAAGGGACAATATTGGTTGGCTGGTAAATGTAGTTCGTGCACCATCGATAGAAAGTCGGACTCAACACGATATTCGCAGATATAGAAAGGAAATGGGGGATGAACGTAAGGCTTTGATGAGAAAATTTGGCACTCGAATTTATCGACAAAAGCGATCTGGTGAACCATGGGTTAGGATAACTGCCCTAGGTTCATACCGCGAAGTTGGTCGTGCAATGCATTTGATAACCACTAACGAATCAAAGGTATTAGTCGATGTAGGAGCAAAACCAACTACGAATAAAAATGAAATCCAACCATTTTTCTCTGCTCCTGAATTGATGCCATTAGATAATTTAGATGCAATAGTAATCACTCATGCACATGTAGACCATATCGCGATGTTACCAGTTCTATTCCGTTATGGCTATCGAGGTCCAGTTTATTGTACTCCACCGACGCGTGATTTGATGACTTTATTACAAATTGATTACATCAAAGTCAGTGCTGCCGAAGGAAATGAACCTCCATATTCAAAGGCAGATATTCAAGAATGTATTAAACATGTTATCGATATAAATTGGGGCGAAAAAACAGATATCGCACCAGATATCAAAATGACGATGGAAAACGCGGGACACATTCTTGGTTCTTCGAGTGTATATATGAATGTTGGAGAAGGAAAAAATGAACATCGAATATTATTCTCTGGAGATATTAAATATGAAAAATCTTGGTTATTCGATGCGGCAACTGTAAGATATCCAAAAGTCGACACTCTGATTATCGAATCTACTTATGGAGGCCCTCAAGATCTTCAACCAACTCGGGAAGCAGCTTCACATGAATTACAAGAATTAATTATGGATGTAATTGGTCGAGGTGGAAAAATTTTCTGTCCGGTTTTTGCTGTTGGACGTTCTCAAGAAGTGATGATTGCAATAGATGAATTGTTCAAATCTGGTAAAGTTTCTCCATGCACTGTTTGGTTAGATGGAATGATTTCTGAAGCCACTGCAATTCATTCTAGCCACCCTAAATTTTTAAATCGTGATTTGAGAAAAAAGATGTTGAAGGGTGGAACTGAGAACCCCTTCCATTCAAAGTGGTTTAAGCAGGTTGAATCTAGGGATCAACGAGAGTCCATTCTTTTGGATCCTAGCCCTTGTATCGTTTTGGCTACTAGTGGAATGATGACCGGAGGACCAATCGTTGAATATTTCAAACACTGGGCACCTGAACCATCGAACACCCTCTGTTTTGTTGGTTATCAAGCATCAGGCACCCTAGGTAGTCGTCTTCGCGATGGCCATTCTACCGTTCCCCTTGTAGACAAGGGTCAAACATTGATGATTGAAGTGAATTGTTCACTTAGAAAAATTGACGGATTTAGCGGACATTCCGATAGGAAACAATTGATGGATTATGTAGCCGCGCTAAATCCGACACCAAGAAAAATCATTTGTCACCACGGTGATGCGCACACGTGTAATGCATTTAGGCAAGGTTTGAGGGAGAAATTCCGTGTTCAAACATATGCGCCAGCAAACTTAGAGACTCTGAGACTGCTTTGATTACAAAAGTGGAGTATCAAACCCCTCATTAATTGGATCGCTAGCATGAGTCGCTTCGATATTGTCCTCTCCTTCGTCGCTTCGAAGAACCTCTTCAAGATTGTTTTTAATTTCATGTTTTCCCGATTTTTTTGAAAGAAAGAATAAGGGAAAAGGAGTCAACATTAGATACGCCCAAGCTTCGACAGAGGGGCCATCTTTTGTGAATGAGTTTATAGAAAGAGCGATTAAAATTACAGTAAAAAACCAAATGATATATGATTTGCTCGTTCCGAACACAATACCCCGTGATGGCTTTGTTTGAAATTACTATCGTTGATGGCAACAATTTATCGACTATTAGTTTCGACTATCGGTTATGGGCGGCGAATGGATATTGGTTCGCTGTAAATGTGGTCATTCTTTTGGAAGTCAGAATTTCCAATCTGCTTATTGCAATCGTTGTAATTCTAACCAAAAATTATCTATTAATGCAAAATTTGAGACTAATTCAGATTTAGCCTTAGCAGTTTCTGCTGCTAATTTACCAAAAGGACTCCATAAAGAATTTTCAAAAAAGTTGAAGATTGAACGGCAGAAAAATATCAAATCTAAATCTAATAGTGATAGTGGTGGCGAAATGATGCTTAGAATTATGAAAAATTCATTAGACGACAATGGAAATCTTAGTTTGGAATCGGTCAAAAATTCAATGTTAATAGAGGGAATCGACAATACAACGGTCGAACAAATAATTGGTCAAGCAGAAATGCAAGGATTATTGATTAGAGTGGATTCTAATACATGGAATTGGTTGGGTTAAGTTCATGACCCAATCGTTGGTGGGCGGTTTACTCACAGGGCCTGTGGGTTAGTCTGGTCTATGCTTGTTCGTTTGGGACGAACAGACTCTGGTTCAAATCCAGGCAGGCCCACCATAATTTTGATGTTTATTCACCTTATAATAATTAATTAATTCATAATTATTGATCTTCATTTTCCATAACTCTCCTTATCGCTTCTATATCGAAGGCGCTAACTGCAACTTCTAGTGCAGCTTCTAGAGAATACCATTCTACCTTTTCAATTTCATCATCCTTCGGAATGATTTGGGTGGCATCTATATCCATCATCGTGTGGTAAGTAAATGATAGCCAATTCAATCCATTTTCACCAAATATCGCTTGTTGAATGAGTGCTCCATCAACACCTGGAATTTCTTCACCGCATTCCGATTTTGGGTCTGCAATGGTAATATTAAGTCCTAATTCTTCTTTGGCTTCTCGAGTGGCACCAGTACGTGGATGTTCTGAATAATCGACAAAACCTCCAGGAAGTGTCCAGCAACCAGTAAAAAATCCTCTCCGAACTTTGGCAAGAAGAATTTCATTTTTTGAATTTTGAATAATAACCTTCGAAACCACACGATGCAATGTTCGATAAACTGATTCTCGAGCTACTGGGTCAACTGCACTATCACTGATTACAGCATCCTTCCACGCCCAATTTTCAGGCCAGGAAATATTTGGTAATGCGATGATAATCTCATGTTCATCATTTCCTAATCGGAAATTATTCCGTCGTTTCTCTGTCCAAGTCAATCCTAGATCGGCAGCTTCTATTGGTGTCGGTAAGCGAATTAGAAATTCTCCACCTTCCCAAGTAGTTCTTCCAGTCCGGGGTATCGCAGGACCCGTACCATCGACATATAGGAGGAGTAGTTTCCCATCATGTTCGAGATGAATGTGTCGTCGCAACGTTATCTCCATTTAATGATAGAAAGGTTCAGCAATGAACCCAACGGATGTTCAATATCCTAAAATATCGCTTAATTGAGTTTTATAGAAATTTGCAGATTCTTGTAGACTCATTAGTTCATGTTCTTCTAAATCTAATTCAATTATTTCTTCAACTCCATTTTTACCTAGAATAATTGGTACGCCGATGTATACATCTTCTAACCCATATTCACCGTTTAGGAGGGCAGAACATGGCAATAGCCTTCGCCTATCATTTAACACCGCTTCAGCCATAATAGCAGCAGCACTTCCGGGGGCATAGAAGGCACTTCCACGTTCCAGTAATTTGACAATCTCTCCACCTCCACTCGCAGTTCTTTTAGAAATTGCATCAATGGTTTCTTCATCTAGAAGTTGAGTGATTGGAATTCCTCCAGCTGTAGTATATCTTGGCA
The DNA here is from genome assembly GCA_018654845.1 of Methanobacteriota archaeon. Lineage (GTDB taxonomy): Archaea > Thermoplasmatota > Poseidoniia > Poseidoniales > Thalassarchaeaceae > MGIIb-O2. The sequence continues at coordinate 15,101 of JABIKU010000016.1, forward strand.
GTGGAACCATGGTGTCTCCATGGCCTCCCAATACCATTGCTTGGACATCTTCATTCGAACATCCGATTGCATCCGAAACAAAGTGAGTCATGCGAGCAGAGTCCAGAATTCCTGCTTGGCCAATTACTCGATTCGAAGAGAATCCTGTAACTTTTTGCATGTGATATGTCATTAAATCTAGTGGATTGGTCACCATGATTATGATTGCATTCGGAGCGTGCTCCTTAATTCCAGTTCCAACTTGAGTGATAATTTCTGCATTTTTACCGATTAAATCTTCTCTTGACATCCCCGGTTGTCTCGGGAAACCCGAAGTGACGACGATTACGTCTGAATCTGCAATGTCTTCGTAACTTGATGTTCCAGTTACAATTCCATCATAATTCAAAACCTGTCCGCCTTGACTCATATCTAGAGCTTTACCTTTTGCAAACCCTTCATAAATATCCAAAAGAACAATTTCACCCAATTTTCTTTGTGCTAGAACGAATGCACAAGATGCCCCAACGTTCCCTGCACCAATCACTGTAATTTTTCTCGCTTCGCGTGCCATGAACTCACTTCGTTTTGACCGCATCGCCTTATGTCCTTAGCCTTTAGTGAAAGAACGATTCTCAACATGTGCAGGGACAAGATTCATTTGGGCATGCTATTTAGGAATATTTGTGAAAAATTCTAATAACTCTTACATTCCATTATTGTTAATTGGAATATTTCCGACTTTGTCGATTTACATTAATTATGGTGTAGATTATTCGGTATTATTTTCTCAAATATCATTTATTACATTAAAGATCCTTCTCATAGGGGTGCCGATATATTGGACTCTTCGTGTCGATAAGGAAAAAATAGATTTTTTCATACCTAAATCACTAGGCATCAAATACGGTTTTATTTCAGGAATTGCGATGGCATCAATTATTTTGACGACCTATTTGTTATTTTCTAATACTATTAATATTGATCTAATGAAATTTGAAATTGGGGAAACCGGCTTATTGACGCCAAAAATATTTGTTTTGGGTGTACTATATTGGATTTTTGTCAACTCACTTGCTGAAGAATTTGTTTTCAGAAAATTTGTCGCCACAAAATTATTTGATATTACCGATAATCAAATTATTGCAATTGCGGGTTCTGCAACATTTTTCACCTTTCATCATACACTGGCTCTGACGTATTATTTTGAACCATGGCAAGTAATCATATCGTCAATTGGTATTTTTGGAGCAGGTGTGATTTGGTCCTGGCTCTACCTTCGTTTTAATTCTGTATTCGTCTGTTGGATCTCACATTCAATATGCGATGTTGCTATCTTTGGAATCGGCTATATTTTACTGTTCTAAACTCTAATTTCATACCGCTTTCATTATTACACCTGAACGGCATCATCCGTTTGATTCAATAATCGTCTTCGTTTCGGAAGTCCATCTACTATGAGCCTATGGCTGATTATGAGGGGTGACAAAATATGCTACTTGGAGTTATTAAAGAACCAGATGGTGAAAAAAGGGTCGCTATTATTCCAAATTCGATTAAGAAATTAAGGAAAGCAGGATTCAATATTATTATTGAAGAAGGAGCTGGAATTAGCGCCAATCATTTAGATTCGGAGTATGAAAAAGCAGGAGGGAAAATTGGTTCAAGGCAAGATGCATTAACTGCAGATATTATTGTGTCGATTAGATTGCCAGAAGTTTCCATACTTCGAAATTCACAAATGGTGGCTTGTGTTTCAGATCCATTTCGTAATGCTCAGAAAATTTCTTCTTACATTAAAAAGAGCATCACTTTGTTTTCGATGGATATGATTCCTCGTCGATTATCTAGAGCTCAATCCATGGATGTAAATTCCAGTCAAGACAATTTAGCAGGATACAAAGCCGTTCTTTTAGGAGCGTCTCAAGTTCCCAAAGGAATTCCTATGATGACAACTTCCGCTGGAACAATTCGACCCGCTAAAGTCGTGATAATGGGGAGTGGCGTTGCAGGTCTACAAGCCATTGCAACAGCCAAAAGACTAGGTGCAGTAGTATATGCATCAGATGTGAGGAAATCCGCAGCAGAACAAATCGAATCTGTCGGTGGTAGATTTATCGAAGTAGAAGGTATGGATGATTTTGAAGATGAAGCTGGATATGCTAAGCCACTAACGCTTGAATTTATTCAAAAAGTGAATGATACTGTATGCGAGGTCGCTTCTGATGCTGATATAATTGTCACTACTGCTAGAATTTTTGGTCGACCTGCTCCAATTACGGTTCCCTCATCTGCAGTTTTAAATTTCAAATCTGGAGCAGTAATTGTCGATATGAATTCCGACGTTGGAGGTAATTGTGAATTAACTAAACCTGGTGAAATTTTCACCACTGATAATGGAGTGATAATAGTAGGGACATCTAATCTTCCAGGAACTGTTGCAAATTCTGCTAGCATGTTATATTCAAACAATCTTACTACATTTATTACATCTATTTCTAAGGATGGTAATATTGTTCTTTCTGAGGATGATGATATTCTGGTTGGCCCATCTGAAGATTCAGACTTTTATGTGCCAGGAATGGGAGGAGTATTAATTTGCTCCAATGGTAAAATTCACTCCAAACAAACTCGACTTGGGGGTGTTTTATGATGACTCCTGAAATGTTAATTGCTTCCATTACATTATTTGTTCTGGCAATTTTTCTCGGTTTTGAATTAATTACAAAGGTTCCTTCTATGCTACATACTCCTTTGATGAGTGGTGCGAATGCTATTTCTGGAATCAGTGTAGTTGGTGCATTGCTTGCAGCGAATGTGGCGTATGAAGGCGGCAATACTGCAATCTCTGGCTTACTTGCGTTCGTGGCTATCGTATTAGCTATGATTAATGTTGTTGGTGGATTTGCAGTAACAAATAGAATGTTGAAAATGATTGCTGGAAAGAAGAGGAGGGACTGATCATGGATTCATCATGGGTCACTATTGGTTATTTGATTTCAGCCGGTTTTTTCATATTCGGTCTGAAAATGCTTGGGCATCCACGAACAGCACCTAAAGGAAATCAATATGGAATGCTTGGTATGCTACTTGCAGTTATTACAACAATTGCACAAATGCAATTAGGTGAGGATGGAATTATTTCTTGGACATTAATAATTTCTGGAATACTTACCGGTTCAATTATTGGATATATTATGGCCGCAAAGGTCGAAATGACGGGAATGCCTGAATTGGTGGCACTGTTCAATGGATTTGGTGGAGCAGCTTCCGCTCTCGTTGCTCTTTCTGAAAGTTGGACATATATTGCCGAAGGTCGGATTGAGCCAACTGGATTAGATCTCTATGTAATCGTAATTGCAGCTGGGTTATCGGCGTTGGTTGGATGGATGACATTAACTGGGTCACTACTTGCTATGTATAAATTAAAAGGTGGTATTGAAGTATTTGGCAAATGGATCAAAACTCCCACATGGGGTCCATCTTGGTTGAATCCTGTCAAGGCAATATTATTCGCATCAGTAATTGCTTTGATTTATTTAAGCATCAATGATTTAGGAAACTCAGACTATTTGTGGGGGATAATAGCAGTTTCCTGCCTCTTGGGAATTGTACTCGTATTACCAATCGGTGGCGCGGATATGCCAGTTGTAGTAAGTTTGTTAAATTCCCTATCAGGTATAGCTGCGGCGTTCACAGGTTTTATCATAAACAATAGTGTGTTAATAATTGCAGGTAGTTTAGTAGGAGCTTCCGGATTAATTTTGACTTTTATCATGTGTAAGGCGATGAATCGAAAATTGGTTGATGTGCTTTTCAAATCATTTGGAGGGTCTACAAAAGAATCACTAACTCGTACAAAAGTTGGAAGTGATGCTGAAGAAGTTGCAATGATGGCTGATGGAGCTCAAAAAATCATCATTGTTCCTGGATATGGGATGGCCGTAAGTCAATGTCAACACCAGGTGAAGGAGTTCGCTGATTTGATGACTGAGAAATTTGGCACAGAAATCAAATTCGCTATCCATCCAGTGGCTGGTAGGATGCCGGGCCACATGAACGTACTTCTTGCTGAAGCAAATGTGCCATACGAACAGTTGATTGAAATGGAAAAAATTAATCCTGAGTTTTCAGACTGTGATATGGCAATCGTAATCGGTGCTAATGACACCTGTAATCCTGAGGCAAGGACTGGAGAGGGACCTCTTGCGGGCATGCCAATCATAGATGCTGATAAGGCTAGAACGGTAGTGATAATCAAGAGAAGTCTTTCAGTAGGATATGCAGGAATTGACAATGACTTGTTCTATGAAGATAAAACAATGATGCTTTTCGGTGATGGTAAAAAGATGATGAACGAACTTAATTCTGCTATTAAGGAGTTATAAGTTCAATATTTCAAAATCAAAGGCCGCCGAGTAATGGTTATGAGATGAATGATTCTCCAAAGTTTCAAAGGTGTTAGGATGCGGTCCCGGGTAACACAAGCACTAATCGTATTACTCATTGTGGGAATGCTTTCTTTTTCATCATTAGCTAGTAATAATGGGCCTCCGGGGACAAATGATCAAGGAGATTCTACAGTTGAATATGGATGTACTTGCCATAATTCTGGTTCACCTTCAAATCAAGCAGTGGTAATGATTACTGGGATACCAGTAATGTATGAAATGGGTTCATCTTATGACTTTACAATAACTGTCGCAGATTCGTTAACACTTTCAGGCGGAGATGGAAATACAAAAGCGGGATTCCTATTCTCTTCGAATTCTGTTGGTCAATTTTCTTGGTCTGATGATGAAGATATTCGAAATGCGGACGGTAATCCTGATGATATTTCAAACTCAGATGCTGACGCGGATGGAATTTGGGTTGTAACTTGGAGTGCCCCTTCGAGCGATGTTGGTTCAGTTCACTTTTATTTAGCTGGAAATTCAGTAGATAGTAGTGGTGCTGCTGATGCTGGTGATTATTGGAATTTATTGAGTTTTTCTATTACTGCACCAGGAACAATTTCTGAAGATGAAAGTGGTGCTGTGCTTTCTACCCGAACTATCTCAGTCGGTGATTACGATTCATTATTTGTTATCGAAGAATCCGCATCAGAAATAGAAGCAGCGCGTCAGAAGGCGATATCAGAAAGAGTGTTTTCCCAAGGAAATTTATTCTATTGGTTTAGTTTGGCATTATTAATTGTCGGGGCAGTTGTTCAGAGAGAAATATTTGATAGAAAGTATGGTGAAAACCCCGAATACCTCTCCTCCGAATTAGCGTATCCTCAAGGATTACGTCGCGGATTAGTTGCCATATTATCATTCTATTTTGGAGTGAAGTGGTTATCCGAAGGAAATGTTTCTGATTTTTCCGTTGGAATGACGTTATTCGTCAGTGGATGGGCTTTTTACGGAGTTTATCGAACAGTTTTGTCAACCACAATTGACCCCGAAGTCAAGGATATACTTTGAAGATGTCATCACTTGTCAAAAACGATTTTAGCTTTGATTTTACAAATCATCTCATCCAATTAAGAAGCATCTTTCAAAAATCAGCACTGATGGTAATTATTTCTTCAATAATCCTATCATTTTTCATCGACGACTTAATTTTATTATGGTTTGAATTTATTAATATCGGACATAACTCATTGAATTTAACAAATTATTCGCCTTCAGATTGGCTGAGTATTAGATTCTCTCTCGTCTTAATATTAGCATGTATTGTTGTGTTGCCATTTTTTTCGATAATGCTTCGTAAATTTACAATTATCGGCATGACATCTAAAGAAAATTTATGGTTCACACTGACACTATTCTTCAGTACAACATTAACTCCTTTGATTTTCATTTTGGTCTGGATATATATAATTCCGTTATGGATCGAATTATTTGAAATTGCATCATTGGTTGAATCCGTAGGGAAAAGATATGATGCAGTATCAATACTTGGAATTGGAATAGGTATTTCTTGGGTAATATTGATTGGTAACATGGTGATAATGACATTAGGGTTCGCTAGGTTAATTGGTTTGGTTGAAAATGGTCAAGCTAAATTCAGGATACGCATTATGCTAATATCCACCTCAATTCTAATATTATCACTCCCATTTGTTTATGATGGTTTGCGAGTGTTTATTTCTGTAATTACCATTCTTATTGCAGATCGAATTTCAACAACAGTACCTAACCCTATACTTGGTACAAGAATATTCGAAGTATCTGATGTCTCTTTCAAAGGAAAAATCAGTAGAATAGGGGTGATTGATTGTTCTTGTGAAGGATCTAGCCCAACCATTCCTGATTCATGGAACTATGAAGGTGTAGCAAATCCAAAGTGTAATGCAATATGTTTAAATTCATTTGAACAATATGCAATAATTGATTTAATTGTTGAAAAAAAGTTATCTCAACTAATAATCACTGGCTGTGATGCTTCACCTTTGCCCGTTTGGATGCAAGAAAGAATCAAAAATAATCGATGTGAATTTTCAGGATTAAATTGGCTTGACTGTTCGAATATTAACGAAGACGGAATGCTCAAATCTCTCCAATTTCCTTTAGAAGAGTAGTTCAAGGATGCATTGGATTGAAAGCAGGTATCGATGAGCGTGAAGTATGAATGCAGCGAGGGCCATTGCTGCAGTCACATTATTGCTATTCGGCTTATTTGTGAATACAAATCCCGCATTGGTCGATGATTGGTTAGAGTCAAATGTTGATAATTCGGATAATGAAGAAAATATTTTAGTAGGTATTCAACCTAGAGAAAATTGGCTTGTCCTCCAAGTATCTTTTCCGTCTCATGAATTTGATAAACAAGCTGCTTTAGCACAATTATCTGGATCTGACTCTGTTGAATCATATATTTCTCAAGTTTCTGCAGAGAATTCAATAGTTGTAACCACATTATTTGGAGAAACTTGGGAATCTGTTGAACCTTTACGGTTTTGGGGTGCAGATAGCTCTGAAACACGTGATTCTGGATTAGATGGCGCTGGAGTTGGTGAATTAGTAAAACAGGTTGTTAAATCTAGATTGACTGATGAAAATCTTTCCCAATGGGATTTAAATTCAGATGGTATTATTGATCGATTATTAATTCTTCATTCTGCAAACCCACAAGAAATCAGTGGAAACTCTAACTCAATTTGGAGCCATTTTTCTGAATTAGATGAACCGATAAAACTTGGATCATGGACAATTCCTCATTACACAATTGCCTCTACTGAATCCGGAATGGGAACTATTGCTCATGAAATGATACATCAGATGGGGGCATTAGATCTTTATGATGTACATAGTGAATTACCCACTCGTTCTTGGAATGGCGTAGGTGATTGGGGGTTGATGGCCAGTGGTAATTGGAATGGAAATGGAGCCTCTCCTGCACTGCCCATTGCCTCGACCTTGGGTATTATTGGTGCGAATAGATCAATTATTATCGATCCATATATTGGTGGTGAATTTGAATTATTTCCGTTATCTAATGGGGGTCAATATCTTTCTATTGAAAGTTCAGAGAATGAATATTTCCATATTTCATATCGTTCAGTTCATGGATTTGATTCAAGTTTACCTGGTTCAGGAATTTTGGTCGAGCATCAAAATAGGAATAATGGCGATGAAAGAAACAATTTAGTCAATACTGATCCAAAAAATGCTTGGGTAATTATTGTCGAAGCAGATGGTGATGATGCGTTAATCCGTAATCGAGATCGCGGTAGTTCTGGGGATCCATTTCAATCTGGAGATGTGTTTGGGGGAATTAATTATGAAAATGGCATGTCACTCAGGGATTATCGGGGCAGATTAGTTAATTGGGTTGCCGAAGTAAACCATATAACGGTGGATAGTGCTGTAATTACAATTTCTCCTACTCAATCCGTTGATTCTGTAAAAGTAATCCCCCCTCCTTCTCCGATTGAATTATTGGAAGGTGAATCGGCTTTTGTTGATGTCATTGCCCCTTTTTCTTGTAATTTAAATTACAATATTTCATCATTTCCTGGACATAATTATTTTGATTCAATAATTATTCCTGAAGGATTGAATTTAATCAAAATCATTGAAGTCAATAGCAGTTCTCCCACTGCTGGAAAAATCAATGGATTGATTGGTTGCTCAAATTCAGACTCAACGAATTTTGAATTAGATTGGTATATGGTTGGAAACCGAATAATTACGACAGAGGTCATTTTGAAAATTAATTCTAAACAAAGTTCTCAAATTATTGTTAATCTTGATTATGCAGGGACGGGTTCTCGAAATTATGACATCACTATAGATGGTCCTGCATCAAGAATTTCTAGTGTCCTCTCTCAAGGTGAAATAACTTCAGGAGAAGGAATAGTAATCGATATTGACCCCGATGGGCTATTGGTTCCAGGCATGATTGCAAAGGGGGAAATAATTTTTGTCGATGATTTCGGAATAGAACAAAGAGTTCATATTGTTTTTGAAGCGGAATCCTCTTTTGATACAAATTCAATCCTTTCTTGGTTATCGGAACCGTCAAATGGAATATTGATGATTACAATTCTTCTGGCTTTTTCTATTATCAGTGGAGGTAAAGATAAAACCAATCAAAAACTTCAGCCAAATGACGAAACAGAACATTAATTATTTTCTAATAGGATTATTCCATCTTGCATTAGTAGGCGGCCGAGTTATCGCTAAAAATCCCAAAATTCCATTATTTTCAACCGGGTAAAGCCATGTTTTGTTTACTCCTGAAGCCAACCTAGATGTCAGACATGCATCTCCCCAATCCATTGATTTTTCATCAGGGTCAGATATCAACCAAGGGGCGTGATCTTGGCCTATTGGTTGATCATAACATCTCCATCGAGTGCCGTATTTGAATCCGGGTCTTGGATGTAATCCTCTAGATAAAAGGTCAGATAGAATTTTTGCGCCTGATGAAAGTGGATTTTGATTTTGAATTAGTTCTACAGAATATGAATCTAAGAATCTACCTTCATCCATTGGAATACCCAATTGTTCTACGGGCCAAGTTTTGGTGGAATTGAAAAAACGGTTTCCTTCACCAATGTCAATACTATTTTCTGAATTCAATTTATTGAGTACTGATTGGGAAGGTGAAATTAATTGCCCTTTAGGTGATATATTAGCTAAATTGTAAGTCACAACAGCCTGTTCGTCATCAACAATTAATATTTCAGCAATCCTGTTCTTATTTTCAACTAATTTACTCCATTCTATTAATTCAACAGGGTTGAAAAGATCCGTTGAGCGGAACCAACGTATTTCAGAAACAGGATCACTATTCCTTGGGTGGCTATTTGAATCCCACCTTAATCCCCAAGTGCTTTTTGCGAATGAATGATTCATTTGATGTAGATGATTGTGTAACACAATTCGATTACCTGGCATACGTAAGGCTTCTAAAATTGAAAACTCATCAATTAAATTGGGTTCCAAAGAGAGCATCTCCATTAGCCAATTAGATGATGGTAAATCGATGTGCCGGTATTTATGGCAAAACAACAATTCTGAAGATGTTAAATGCAGAATGCCATTTTGGTTTGGCATTCCTAAAGCGGATTTATTCCAAAGCCTATCTGCAGCTTGGCCGCCATAACTCCAGCATCCGTCCCGGAATTCCATAGTCACACTAAAGCATTCTATTTTTCATCTAGTCGGTTCCATAAATATCATTCATGGGATGCGACACGCCGTCTTTGTATGATAGACGAAGAACGACAAGAAAGAGTTAATCGGTTAAAAAACCTCAGGATTCTATTAGATTCTATGGAATCATCTAGAGTGACTTTAATCGGCGATGTAATGTTAGATAGATATCACCATGGTTACGCTAATAATTTGAATTCAACTGCCCCTGTACCAGTTTTGAAAATTACTAGTTCAGAGGAATCACCAGGTGCTGCAGCACATATTGCTCGAGGACTTCATTCACTTGGTTTATCAGTTGCATTTTATTCATGCGTTGGTGGTGACTCAGAAGGTCAGACCATAAAATCTCTACTAAATGAGGATGGAATCGATGTTTCAGGTATTGAATTAGTTCACGGAGTAAAGACTTTGACTAAAATTAGGTTTTATGGTAGTCGACAAAGTTTGCTAGATCAAGAACAGATTTTATTACAAGCTGATAGAGGTCCCCTTGATGATTTAGATAAATCAGTTAGTTCATCATTGGTTGATTCTGCGCTAACATCTATACCGAATTCTTGTGCCTTAGTAATCTCTGATTATGATAAGGGAGTTTTGACTGATGAGGGGGCTCAGATATTAATTAATTCAGCTAAAGAGCATAAAATTCCTTCAATTGTAGATCCTAAATTAACTGGACTAGAGCGTAGTCGTGGTGCTACGGTCGTGTTATTCGAAATTAGAGGGCTTGAATTGCTTAGGCGTCGATTAATGCTTGAAGATAGTTCCTTGACTGCTAAGCACTTAATCGACGAATATGAGTGGGATTCTTTGGTAATATTAGGTGGCGTAAACGGCGTGACATTATACCAATCCAATGGGGATGTAGAACATCACGAATGTAATGCTCAAACTCCAATTCAGCAAATCGGTTTACACGATGCTGCTGCAACTGCGCTCGCAGCATCTTTGGGTCATCAAAATTCTATGTCTGATGCAGTGGCTTTAGTTTCTGCAGCGTGCGACTGTGTCTTATCCGCTGAAGCCAGTCACGAATTTGTAGATAGGAAGGAACTAAGTCTCTGGCTTGATGATTTATCTTGGCAATTACAAATTTCTGATAGATGAGCATTATTCAGGAAACGATTGGGTTCAATAATCCGAAGTCTTTCGATTATCGTATGCAGAGCAAGGTGATATTGACTTCAGTGTTGATATTTTCAGTAACTTTGTTAGGTATTTCAACTGCATATGCACAAGATTCAGTTTCTTTTGACACATTTTCGATTGGGATTGAGACTGAGAATGGATATATTGCCGATGGAGAATTTGAATTCTCAGGAACCGTATCTCCAATCACATCTGACTCAATTTTTCAAATTACTTGGTCAATTTATAGATCTGATGGTTTGATTGTTGATGGAGGTGATATTAATTCAAATTCAGGAGCCAATTATGAATTAGGAACATATTTATGGAATGTTCAATTAAATTCATCTCATTATTCATCGTGCGCATGTTATTTTTCAATTACTGTCTCGGATGACAACAATTACGAAACTTCCTTATCAATTGTATTTTTTGTTGCAAATGAAGAAAACTCACAAATAGGCCTTACTCTCGAATCCCCCTCATATTCTGATTGGGTTAGTAATGAAATTCTCATTGAAGGCTGGGTTGGTAGTCTTTATCAAAATCAAGAAAAATTGTATGGGAAATTAAATAGAATAAATAATATTGGCCGTTCTTGTTTAGAATTTGATAATACAGTAGATTTTGAAATTATTCCTGATGAGTCAAGTGGTGCATTTTCAGATATTATTGATATTTCTTCCAAACTTGAAGGATGGCATGATCTAATATTATTCGTTTCCGATGAAGTTGAGGGTGAGTTCGAAATTATATCGTGTATTCCAGTCAAAATGAATAATTTAGTGCCGTTTGGCTCTATAATTTCCGTATCCAATATTGTAGAATCCAATGATATTGAATTAATCACATCAGATTTTATTGAACCTTATTGGAGTGATGTTGATCTATATTATATATGGTCAGTAACCGATTCATATGGTAATCTTGAATTGATTGAAGGTTTAAAAATTGATTCTATATCAATCGATTTGTCTCAATCTGGAATTTTCCAATTAAACCTCTTAGTTATTGATGCTGGCGGTCAATCGGTTTCTGTTCAACAAACAATTGTTATTGAAAATATTCCACCGATTGCGAATCTGACAATTGATTCTGAACCAATTATTGATGGTATGGAAATTAAATTAACAGATTCTGAGGAATGGCACTTAGCAGCGAATGAATATGATACAAGTAATGACATTTCTAAATTACGATGTAGCTGGTCAATAAATGATGTACCTGTCTTTGAGGGTTGTGAACGTATTTTGACTTGGCCCGATTCATCAAATGACCATTTATTCTTGAGATTAGATGTTATGGACGATGATGGTGAGTTTGATTCAATTAATGTGAAATTAATTAATCCAAATGCTTCAAAACAATTCCCATACCATATTGTTGTATTGATTATTTCAAGTGCCTTTTTCATTTTCTCATTATTCCATAGGTCTAAATCAAATAGAAATAATCAATCCATCCCAAAATGGAATGTTAAAAAATAATTTATCGTATCATACTAATGCACAGTAATATAAGTCCAATCATTTTCGGAAGATTGGTGACTTGATGGCGAAATTAGCATTTCCAATCTTGGAGTATATTGAGAGACAAAGAAATTTTTATTCAAAACTCCCAAAAGATACGTTGTTAATAATCCCTGCAAATCCATCGGCAGTAAGATCTAATGATGTACATTATCCATACCGGGCGAATTCTTACCAAATGTATCTTTCTGGGTGGAACTCCCAAGGAGCGGTATTAACAGCTCAATACATTGACGAAAAATGGATAACTTCTCTTTTTGTTCAATCCAGAGATGTTACTATGGAGATTTGGGAGGGTAGACGTATTGGTACTGAAAGAGCAAAATCTGAATGGCCAATTGATGAATCCTATTCTCTTAACGATTTGATTCCAAAATTAGAAGAATTTCTCAAGGATTGTAAACAAGTACATATTATCCAAAATTTATCTATCGAAGTTGATACATTAATACATCGAGTTTTGACTACAAAATCCCGGGCCAGAAATGTTAGTGGAACTGGGCCGATATCCATTACTGACCCTTCATCTATTTTGGATGAAATGAGGGTTATTAAATCAGATTTAGAGATAGATTTGATGAAACAATCAGCCGAATTAGCATCTGATGCGCATATTTTAGCTATGCAAGCATCATATAGCGGTATTAATGAATTTGAATTACAGGCAGTTATTGAAGGATATTTTGTATCTAATGGGAGTCAATGGAGCTATCCTTCGATTGTTGGTGGTGGTGATAATGGCACAATTTTACATTATTCAAAAAATAATTGCCCTATTGAAGACGGAGAATTAGTTTTAGTCGATGCTGGATGTGAAATTGAGGGTTATGCTTCGGATATTACTAGAACATGGCCAGTTAATGGTAAATTTAGTGAAGCCCAAAAGGAAATTTATCAACTTGTATTGAGGGCAGAACTTGCAGCGATAGATGCCTGTGTCATTGGTGCTGCTTGGAATTCTTCCCACGTTGTGGCATCGAAGATTATTGCTCAAGGATTAATTGATTTAGGAATTTTAGAATGTGATTTACAAGAGGCTTTGGGGGATAATCTCGATGGAGAATATCGTAAGTTTTTCATGCATGGGACTAGCCACTTTCTTGGTCTAGACGTTCATGATGTAGGTATAACAAAACCAGATCCAGAAAGTGCAGGGAGATCTCTTGAGGCCGGAATGGTTTTGACAATTGAACCTGGATTATACTTTGGTTCATGGCGAAGTGATGTTAAATTCCCACAAAAATATTCAAAAATTGCTGTTCGAATAGAAGATGATATTTTGATTACAAAAAAGGGCCCTGTTGTTTTAACCAAAAATTGCCCAAAAACTCTCAAAGAAATTGAAAAACTTGTTGGTAATTAAGGCGGTATATTTTTGTCTAGTGTGGCTGAAATTTTAGAGAAAAAACTCTTTGATTTTCGATATCGATTAAGTGTTGATGAGGCTACGTTATTATACGATAAATGTGATTTGAACGATTTAATGTATGCCTCATTAGAAGTTAGGAAATCAATCAACCCAGGGAATAAAATTACATATTTGGTTGATAGAAATATCAATTACACTAATGCTTGTACAATAAATTGCCAATTTTGTTCTTTCTATAGGCCGCCAAGACATAAAGAGGTCTATACTCAGTCCTATGAAGAAATATCAACTAGAATCTCTGAATTAGAAAAAATTGGTGGCACGAGAATATTGATGCAAGGAGGAGTTAATCCCGAACTTTCATTAGATTGGTATTTAGAACTGATAAAATATCTAAGAGACAACCATCCAAGTATTGCTTTAGATTGTTTTTCCCCGATTGAAATTGAAGGAATTGCAGAAGTTTGTGATTTGTCTACGTTGAAAGTTCTGAAGAAATTAGCAAAAGCAGGAATGCATGGCTTACCGGGTGGGGGCGCTGAAATATTAGTTGATACAATTCGAAATGATATTTCTCCAAAGAAAGGATCCGCTAGCAATTGGTTGAAAGTAATGGGTGAAGCTCAAGAGATTGGGTTGACCACATCTGCAACAAATGTTTTTGGATTTGGAGAAACAAATTTGGACCGTGTGATGCATATGGAACAAATACGAATTTTGCAGGATAATGCTATACAAAATGGAAAAATAGGATTTACATCATTTATTGCTTGGCCAGTCCAGTTGGAAAATAATAGTTTTGGACGAAGAAATCGTGGCCAAAACCGCATCGAATTAGGTGCTACGGCACAGGAGTATTTGCGTCATATTGCGATTTCTCGTTTATTTTTCGATAATATAGATCATATTCAAGCATCATGGCCTACGATGGGTTTGGGAGTTGCACAGATGGCTATGTTAGCAGGAGCAGACGATGCAGGTTCAACAATGATGGAAGAGAATGTTGTATCGGCATCTGGTACCAAGAAAACCGAAGCATTAGAAACGGAAATTCAAAACTCAATTATCCGTGCAGGATTTTTACCTCAGAAAAGAGATTCTGATTACAAGTATTTATCGACAAATGTTGTGACTACTGTGAATTCATATTCTCCAATTCCCCAACAATTTTAATCATCAGATAATTCAATTCTTCCACTTTTGACTGGAAGGTTCTCAATATGTATTTTATGATGGGTATGTGCAACTTTGATCGGAGAAACCCATTTCATTTTCACTCCATCATTCCTTATTCCTTCTAGAATAATTTCCCAATGAATTGCTATTAAAGAAGAATATATCGAACCAGGCCAAATTTCCTTCAGGCTAGGGAGCTCAATATTTTGAGGATTATAATCCACCCATTCCCCTGATGCCATAACTCTCATAGGTTCCAACATCAATACTCTACGGTTTGATAATATCATGGGTGTTGTCTCACCAACACCTGTCCCGTGTTCTTCAGAAGTCGTAATACGTCTAGCAGGTAATTCAGTTGACATTCCAGGTGCAGTTTGTTCATTTTCAGTTTTTTTCAGCGCTTCCAGAACGCTGCGTCGTTCAGGTACCGGCATCCCAACTTGTAATTTGGCTCTATTGATTTTTATATTCTCATCAATTTCAAAATTCAAAAGAGTGACGGCCTTTTCATCAATACGTATCTCAAATTGTGGGGATTCAAGGGGGTTTAAATAATATTTTTTTTGCCTTGAAAAATCTCTTAAGTTTGCAATTATTCTAAGTACTATCGGCGATATAAAGATTGGAAACCCAATTAGTAAAAATGCAGGGTAATTTAGCGGCCCAATTCTAAATGAACTCCAAATAATTTCTATGAATCCTTCAAGGTATTCAAAATTCTCTAAAGATGGTACTAATGCTCTTAATAAGAATGAAATAATTAGGATGAGAACTGCAGGAGTAATCATTTTTCTAGCTTGCTTGTGTAATGGATCGGGGTCAATATACCATCCGTTTCTAGTGCGAAGAAGGAATGGAGGGGTTTCGAAAGATATCTTTGAAAATATTGAATCAAAGTTATCATCATCTGTCATTTTCCTCCATTCAACAATCCAACTTTCTTCATTGCCAATTTTAAATGACGGCGGAGGGGATGTTTCAGATTCAAGGATAATTTCAATCAATTCAATTTCATTGGGATTAATGTGTTTGTGTTCGAATGGAGGATACCTGATTCTTTGAATTGATTTATACATTCAATTACCCCAAAAAATAGCTTTCATTGCTTTACCAGCAACTTTTCTAAAATCAGGTATTTCGCGAATCATTTTCAAACCTAGTGGTATTGGATTTTCAATTTCTCCAACTTCATTAATTAATTCAATAACCTCTGGTTTCGACCAAATTAAAAAATTCTCATCTAATTCTTCATCAGATGAATTAGTCAGAAAAGCATCACGCAATGCCCTTGCTCGTCGTTGTTCCTTCCTTAGTGAGTCAAATTTTTCATTTATCAATTTTAAATTTATAGCATCGGTTTCATTTTTGTGTATTAATTCACATAATTGATCAATTATCAATTCAATTTGTTTGAAACCGGGGCCGATTCCTCCGCCGGTTGTTGGTTTGCATAATCCTGCCGCATCACCAAATAAAACGACTCTATCAGATGTTACGTTTTTCAGCATTCCAGCTGGTATTGGACCAACAAACCTTCCAACTTCATTGCAATTATTAAATTTCTCAGTCCACTTTTCTGAATTCATTAATGAATTCAGATAATATTCACAAGATTCCCCATTCAGCAATTCCCCTTTGGACCACATCCCAATTCTAGATGTTTCTCCTGATGGAATAACCCAAGCAAAAAACCCAGGTGATATTTCAGAACCAGTAAACACATCCAGAACTCCTTCTTTACCATTATACCCTGTAACTTCAATTTGAAATCCAACCATCAATTCCCTTGGTCTCCCCATTTTGAAATATCGCCTAACCCAAGAATGAGCCCCATCAGCACCACAGATTAGTTTAGTTTTCACAGTTTTTAATTTCCCCTTAACAATATATTCTAACTCAACAAAATCTCCTCTATTAATTGCCTTTGTTGGCTTACTTTCAAGAGAAATATGGCAACCACTGTTCAGAGCCCTTTCAACAATTGCTTCATCAAATAATTTTCTACAAACTGACCATGTTCGAACTTGGTTAGGGTTTCCGATTTCGACTGAAATTCCAGATGGACTGTATAATCGAGCACCCCAGATAGAAGATAATACAGTATTATGCAAATTGACAGAATCCATTGCTTGAGGGCTAACTAAACCCGCACATTGAAATGGCCTACCAATTTGACTATGTTCTTCAAGCATTAATACACTTATTTTTCTCTCTGCCATCTTGCGAGCAAGATAACCACCTATGGGGCCAGCACCAACAATAATTACATCATAGTCGATGTTAGCCACATCACAGTTCAGAAGGCATTCCTTATTGGATTCTTCTAATTCCGAAAAGTCTAAGTTTCATTTCTTAGACGTTCTTTTTTTTCTTTTCTTCATAGATTTATTGATAATTAGACTTGCATCACTCTTTGTCATTTCTGAGATTTCTACAATATCTGCTATTGCTAATAAATCACTTAATGGAGTTTCTGATTGTTCTGCTAATTTTCTTACTAATTTCACTTGAGGTTCAGTTGCAGGGAGTAAATTGCTTCTATTAATTAATTCAGAAATTATAGTGCTCGCAGAACCATTTTTCCCCCCTGTCAATTTATCCACATCATCAATTTCAGCTATTTTGACAATTTCTGAAATGTTCAAAGATAATTGATCTGCAAGTTTGTAAATTAAATTCATTTGTTTTTCACTAGCAGGCATTTCACCCCACTTTGCCCCTTCTTCATTTAATTTTTCAAGAATTTCTCGCATATCATCTCCTGATAATTGATTAATATTATTTCCATTTAGCAATTCATGTTTCTGCTCGGAATTCATATTTCTAACACGGTTTTCAAGATATTCAAATTGTCTTTTAGTTGGTTTTTTTCTTTTTTCTTCAAGAGCAACATTATGCATATCACGAAATTCTTCAACGAATGTATGCCAAACATCTGGACCGGTTTGATATTGTCTTTCTATTTCATCTAAATCCAATTCCATCTTTGCTGTAAAATCAGAATTAAATAAACCCTTTTTATCATTTTGATTATTATAAAATGGAACTATTTCAAGCCAAAGTAATCGTCCATCATCTGTAGGAATTAATGAGCTATTTTCAGTTGTAACGTATTTCCTAGAATTTAGACGATTTATTGTTGTTACATAAGTTGATGGCCGACCAATTCCCGCCTTTTTCATTTCTTGAACAATTGAACTTTCAGTAAATCTACGAGGAGGTTTCGTTTCATCACTAGTTAATGTTGGATTTTCATCATCATTTGTAAAAGTCCATTTCTCTCCTTGTGCCAAGGCAAATTTAGGTGGTTGAGTAATAACATTATTTTGAAACTTGGAAAAAACCGCTTCCCAACCTGGATGTATTCTCCAGGATGCGGTACCATAATATGAATTAGAGAATCCTTCAGATGTTGCAACAAGATCTCTTCTTTCTCGTATCGAATCTGACATCTGGCTAGCAGCGAATCTAGACCAAATTAATGAATATAATAAGGCTTCATCTTTTTCGACACCCTCAATTTGTATCTTTTCGGGTCGAGTGGGCCGGATTGCTTCGTGAGCATCTTGAACATTGGCAGCACCTTTTTTTGCATCAGCCCCCACCACTCCTTCACCTAGGTGGTTTTGTCCATATTCACTTTGTAAGAAAGTACGAATAGTATTCCTTGCGTCTATATTTGTTCGAGTTGAATCTGTACGGATGTAAGTAATGTGGCCCGATTGATACAATTTCCCAGCTAGTTGGCTAGTTTTTGATACTGACCATCCCAGCGATGAATTTGCAGATTGCAATAGTGTGTCTGTGGTGAAAGGAGGTTTGGGTTTTCTGCGAGTCTGCCCTTCTTTTATTGAAGTAAGAATTAATTCTCCACTTGATTGAAGTGCGGTAAATGCATTATTTGCAAGGTCTAAGTCAAAAGTTCTGTCAGGGTGATGTTTTCCTTTTCCATCAACCCAAGCCTCTTGTTCATTTTTTTCGTGGAATCGTGCTTTAAATTTAACATTCTCGACATTTACTGATACGCTATGGTAACTAATTGGGATGTGTGCTTCTCGTTCTAATTCTTTGTCTACTATGAATCCCAATGTGGGTGTTTGAACTCTACCCATTGAAGCTAATTTCCACGATCTAGCAAACTTAGAGCAGCGATAGCCTACCAATCTATCCATAAATCGGCGTACTTTTGCAGCATCTACTAACGATTCATTAATCACATCAGAATTTTCAATTGCTTCATTAATTGATTTTTCAGTAATCTCGTTGAAGGTCACTCGTTTTAGAGTTTCAAATTCTGAAAAAATAATGCTCAAACGCCATGCAATAAACTCACCTTCCCTATCAGGGTCAGTTGCGATATAGATTTCATTAACTTTTGAGGTTCTTGCTTTCTTCAAAACGGTAGTCATTTTCTTTTCTGCTCTAGAAGTCCAACTCCACGGCGGTTCAGGAAGTTGATCTGATTTCGATGCCCACATCGCTTTAGAGCTATCTTTATTTCCTTTAGATGGTAAATCTTGAACATGACCATTACATGCTTCTACCAACCAACCTTTTCCAAGATATTTCTTGACAGTTTTTGCTTTCGCACCGGACTCGAGAATCATTAATTTCAAATTTCTTCACTCTCGCTAACAATAGTTCGGAGATTCCGAACCATAATTTCTCATCGCACAATGGGCCGTGTATAAACTTGAGCAAACCAGAATTCACCCAACACGCGCGCGTGTATGCGAGCGCGCGAGGCGGTCATGCAATTTTGCTTCTAGAAGATATTTCATCCCATGGTAATTCAGCTGCTGGACCAGCACAGTTGACACAACCGGGGTAGCCTGCATTGGCTAATTCAAGAATAGATTTTTTCAATAGAGGCCAATGATTGTAATCCCCATTAATCCAAACATCATCATCATTACCGGGGCATTCTTTCGATATGATACCACCTTTTGGTGTTTTCTCTAATGTAAATATTATTGAGTCCGAGGGATGTAAATTGTTCTGTATTCCCAAAATTAGTGTAGGTGCTAAATCAGATATCTTGAGAGAAATTTTTTTTATTTCATCCTCTAATTCACTTGGATGATTGATTATACAACCAGTAGAACGCAGAATTCTTCGGGCTAATTCTGCGATAGCCAAAGAGTTAGCCGATTGGTCCACACTTAGCCGTAGAGCCGGAACTCTTGAAGGATATCGTTTCGGCCGCATTGATGTGGGGCTTGCATATAGGACATTGGTTCGGCCTATGTTCAGTTACATGGATTCAGAAAAAGCCCATCATCACAGCTTAAATATGCTATCTAGATTCGGCCAAAATCCAGTTGGCCATAGAGTAATTAGTAGTGTATATCATGCACCAGAATTACCAATACATGTGTTCGGTAAATTATTCCATCATCCTTTAGGTCTCGCTGCAGGGTTTGATAAAAAGGCACAGGCATTAACTGCTTGGCCAGCATTAGGATTTTCCTGGATGGAATACGGGGGGATTACACGTTATCCCCAAGATGGAAACCCCAAACCTAGAATGTTTCGAGCTGATTCAGAACAAGCCTTAGTTAACCGTATGGGATTTAACAATCCTGGCGCATTAGCAATGAGAGATTCTCTCAATCAAAGAAAAGCAAGAGGGAAATGGCCTAACACACCAGTTGTGGCAAACATTGGTCGCTCAAAAAAAGTCACAAATGAAAATGCAGCAGATGACTTTTCCTCATCTTTAGAACTTCTTTGGGATTATGCCGATATGTTTGTTCTGAATGTTTCTTCTCCAAATACCCCTGGACTTCGCGATCTTCAAAGGGGTGATGGTCTTGCAAAGGTCATCAATTCATGCTCTAATCTTCGAGATAAAAAAAGCGTAAACAAACCATTAATATTGAAATTTTCACCAGATGAATCCAATGATAATTTGATTTCATCGGCCGAGATAGCACTTTCGAATGGAATTAATGGTTTTGTTGCAACTAATACAACAATTTCTCGTCCCGTTCCAAACAACTCTAGGTCAAGGTCTGCATTCGCTGAATCTGGTGGTTTATCTGGTAGACCAATCAATAAAAGAGCTCTCGAAGTTGTCAATTTACTCTATGATTCTACAGGGGGTTCAGTTCCAATAATTGGAGTTGGTGGAATTGATTCAGCGGATGTTGCGTGGGAAATGGTACAATCAGGTGCTTCGTTGTTACAATTGTATTCAGCATTAGTATTCAAGGGTCCTTCAGTAGTTTCTGAAATTGTTAAAGGACTTAAGAAGAAAGTAAAAATAGAAGGTTTTGTAAATATTGAAGAGGCGGTAGGATATAATCATCATTGAGTTTTCAAAATAATTAGGAGGTAATAATATGGCCACAAGAAAAAGTAGATTGGTAATAATCGGAGTATTATTATTAGTTTTAACTTCTCTAATGTTTCTCAATGTTGACAAGGATTACCAATATTCAGTAGATGAGATAATGGGGTCTCCAGAAAATTTTGAAAATTACAATGTACACTTACGGGGCGAAGTTGTAATTGGTACTGTTGATGAAGAAAATAACATTTTTTATCTGTCGGGTGTAGTTGAAGAAATATTAATCGATTATTCTAGTATTTCTATTCCTGATGGATTTTCAGAGGGATTAACAATCTCTGTAAAAGGGAAATTAGCATTCAATGAGGGCAGTTGGGCAATCCAAGCCAAGGAAATTCAAACTGGTTGCCCATCGAAATATGAAGCTAATCAATAGGCTAAATCATCATCTTTCCGAAAGGGATTCGTTGATATGGGACACTTCCCTAGGGGTGTTGGGCTAGGGGGAGTGTTGACGTGCTCTATTTTACACAAATCGTCGATAAAGGTGTCCCGAAGTTCGAGGGCGGCTCAGACGAGCTTATGGTGACCCACCAGTTGACGTCGATGCTTCGCCCCCAAGAGATGCAGGTTGGCAAAATGTCATTCCGAAGGGAATGTCGGACTGTCTTACGCCCGGGAACCAGGTCAGGCGCGGAAGCGAGCAACCCGACCGGGGATGCTGGATGCCTTGGGAATGCGGAGTGGAGGAGATTGGTGAATATTCATCATTTGTGACGAGTGCCCACCGAGAACGTGCCCACTAAATTGGAATATTTATTATTCCACCCATTTGACAGATGATTTCAAAATGTTCAGAACTAACTGGTTGAACAGAAAGTCGTTGCCCTTTTCGAATTAATGGCAACCCCATCAAATCTTGATTTGCCTTAGCATCTTGTAAATTTACTGTATTAATATCAGTAATAGGTTCGATATCAACCATAAACCATCTTGGATCTTCTTCTGAAGATTTTGGGTCAAAATATTTTGATTTCGGATCCCAAGATGTAAAGTCTGGATAACTTTCTTTGCAGATTCTAGCGATTCCTGCAATGTGAGGGGGTTTGCAATTCGAATGGTAAAATAAAACCAAGTCTCCCATTTTCATTGAATCTCGCATAATATTTCTGGCTTGATAATTTCTAACACCATCCCAATGGGTCGATTTGTCTTTTACTAACATTGACCAAGAGTAAACATCAGGTTCACTTTTCATTAACCAATAATTTCTCATGATATCACTACCAAGCATCATCTGAAGAACCGAATACCAAAGATGCATCTAGTACATCTGCCTCATCCTTTGCAATAGCTCTGCGCAACCCTGCTGTTTTGACCATAGTTGATACACCACCAGTTAGACCAATATTCGCTTTGACTAAGAGGCTGTAAATTGCTGGTAATAATAACAACGCAGAAATTGCAGCGATGATTAGTAAGATAATTACAACATCGACAAATGGCTGAACCGCTGGAATCGGAATCCATTTGGCACTCATCAAACCCAATGCAGTTACAGTCGTCGATTCGAACAGGCTCATGCCAGTACTAGCACAGGAAATTTTGATTGCCTCTAAAGAACCGCCTAATTCCTTAACTCTATTTGCGATATGAATAGAGAAATCCACACCTACTCCAACCAATATGGATCCAATCATAACAGTAACGAGATTAAGAGCAACACCTCCTGAATCCATGACCAACCATTGCATTCCTACTGTAAATCCTACTGGAATGGTAGTTAATAATGCGTATCTAATATCACGGAATACAAGTCCTAAAGTTAGAACTGTAAATAATAATGCAAAGATTAACGAACTCCATTGTGAACCTACAATGAGATTGTTTACTTCAATAGTCACGGAAGCAACACCGATTAATTCAGTGGAAGTAATAGCTCCACCAGTATCTTGGCTCGCGAAATCATTAACCTGCTTTACTGCTATTTGGGTGCGTTGAACATCCATAAAGGGCATATCAATGTAAATCAGACTACGCTGGTAATCTGATGATACGAATAATTCCCTCATTTCTTTAGTTAAACTATTATAGAATACATAAATCATGAAGTTTTGAGCCTGGGTGCCCCCTGTTTCTTGGACACTAAGAGTGTCTAACACCGCCCAAAAAGAAGCATTCCCTGATTGCTCTCTATCGAATATTAGTGTGGCGACGTCTTTGATAGGTTCTGGAAGTGGTGTATCATCGATGATATCTGATATTGGTGTGCCAGATAAGTTAACACTCACAGCAACCGCTTTCATGAGAAACACAACCGAAACTGCAGTTGTATTCGAAACTAAATTACAATTCGCTTCCAATTTTTCAATACCTTCTAAGTTGGAAAATGGGTCATTACCAGTTGCCGACAATTCTGGTGATGCGCTAATGTCACCGTGAATCAACAAAAATCCTGGTTGACCTGCTTCGAATTCGTCACTGTATTGCCCCATCTTTTGCACTGCTGGTACTGGTGTCCCATCCATCCTCGTTTGAGGCGCCATGTCTAATAAATCGATATTTTCTTCAACATTATGCCTTGAAATTCCAGATGAAATAAGCATGGCTATAATGAATATTGATAGAGTTAAGCGTGTCCATTTGACCGGAACTGCAACCGCATTTGTAAATAATTTAGGTGGAGGGTGGGAGGGTTTTTTTAGATCTAACATTATGGTCAAATTTGGAACCATCACCATTGTCATGATGTATACAACTACAATCCCGCCTGCAAGCCCCCAACCCACTGTTTGAATTGGTTTCATAGGAGTAAACGTCAAAGAAATAAATCCAATAATAGTGGTAACAGCTGATAAGAAAACTGCTTTTCCAGTAGAGTTTAATGCTTCAGCCATTTTTTCTTGAGGTGTTCCTTTAGATTCTGCATATCTATTTGTGATATGTAATCCATATGACACTCCTAATGCCAGGACAATCGGGCCAACTAATATCACCGTCATTGTGACCTCATAATTCGTAAAACCAATAATCCCCATCGTTACGAAAACTGAACACAGGGTGGGCAGACCTGCAATTATCAATACTTTCACACCTTGGACCCATCTAATACGCCCAGTTTGTAACAGGTCGCAATGGAAAATAAACAAACCACAAGCTACAAAAAATACACCTATAGGAAAAACGGACCAAAATAATTTGAATGATTCTTCTGTGACTGCATTAGTAATTGGCACTGGGCCAGTTAGAGTCATTGTTAGATTTAATTCATCCCAGTTATTTTCTACCCCTAATAAGTTAATTTCTTTCTGAGTTTCTTCAATAAGATCAGACACACTAATATTTTCATTATATGCAATTCCTAAAATTATCACTGCTCTATTCCAATAAAAAGCTTGTACTGCTTCTTCTCTTCCAACGTCTCGAACTAATTTATTAAGGGCGTTTTGGGGCATTTCGCCAAGAATTTGGTCAATTCTTTCTTGTTCATCTGGAATTGCATAATTCCCCAAAAAATCTTGTTGTTCATCTATTGTTTCATTCATTTGATCTGACAATTCTTCATTGCCCGATGCTTCAGCTAATCCAGAAAAAAATGCTTTTGCAACTCTAACAGCACTTGAATTTACTTCTTTAATTACCGTTGATATCGAAAGAACATAGATGATATCATCTTCTGCCCCAGCGTCATTTCTTGCGGGATTTAACTTATTCTCAATTGCATCAATTTGGTCTAGGATTTTGACTGTAGTAACGTTATAATCTTCCGATTCAACATAAATGACCATCACATTAGTCGTCCAATCATTTTCAACAACCTCGATCAATTCCTTCACGTTAGAGCCCTCTGGAAGGTAAACTGCAAGGTCACCGTTTACATTCATTGAGGATTCTTCATAACACCAATCATATTCATATCCATCTCTACAATCATTAATTCCAGAATGCATTGTAAAAAACCCAGTTACTAACAATGATAAAATAACTGTAATGACAGGCACTTTGGTTAAAATATCTGTACCAGACATACTATTTAGTGCTCTTTTTACAGCATTGGGTGCTCTTTTGATGGAGTTTGCAATCGCATCAGGATTCAGATTATCAATTGATTTTATTGATTCAGAATATTTGGAAGTAATTTTGCTTTTAGCATGTGTAAATCGCGAAGTGTTCAAAGAATCTTCTTCATTGTCACGTTGGCTCACGATACCACCAACTCCATCTGGTGAAAGGAGGAACTTCAACCCCTCGCAATTATTTGTTCTCATGTGGGGGAATATTATTGCAATTCTCTTTGCGGGAATAGTCAAGAAGATAACGCCCGCAGACTCAAATTGAAAACACGGAGTGTTGGATATGAGTACACCCATAATCAGTGATAAGAGATGGTCCATTGATCTTGAAAAAAGGATTCAAGAGGAACATTATAGAGAAAATTATTCCACACGATATTCATTCAATCCTGAGAGTGAAAAGGAACTTTTCATCATTGATACTCCACCACCCTACCCTAGTGGCACTTGGCATATTGGAGCCGTTGCACAATACAGTATGATCGATGTTATTGCTAGGAGCCAAAGATTGCTTGGAAAAGAGGTATTCTTCCCTTGGGGTGTTGATAGAAATGGGATAAATATTGAATTCACAGTTGAGAAGAAGACTGGTAAAAAAATGAGAACCTTTGAGCGTGGCAAATTCATTGAAATTTGCAGAGAAACTATCGATGAATATACTCAAGCTATGCGTGAAACTGCTTGCCGCGTTGGTCTTTCTTGTGATTTTGAAAAAGAATACCTTACTGACTCACCTGAATTTAGAGGTGCTTCACAATCAATTTTTGTACAATTATTCAAGCAAGGAGATATTATTGAAGATTATCGCCCTAACATCTATGATACTATTGAAAAAACCACTATTGCCGATGCGGAAGTTCAAAGAATTACACGCAAAACCAAATTATGCGATGTCAAATGGATTACAGAAGATGGAGATGAATTAGTCATCAGCACTACTCGCCCAGAACTCATTTGCGCCTGTGGTGTCGTCGTTGTTCATCCAGAGGATGAGAGGTATACACACTTAGTTGGAAAGAAGTTAGAATTACCTCTTCCGACTAAAGGGAGAAGTAATTTTGTCGAGATTAAACAACACCCTTCGGTAAAAATGGAATTTGGTTCTGGAGTATTGATGGTTTGTTCATTCGGCGACCAAAATGATGTATCGATATTCAGAGAATTAGGCCTTTCTCCTTTCGTAGCAATAAATTTAGATGGAAACATTACTGAAATAGGGGGTCCTCTGGAGAATCTATCAGTTATTGATGCTCGCAAGGAAGCCATATTGTTGTTAGAAACAAGAGGGTCGTTAGTTTCCATTAAAGATCATGACCAAGAAATTCCTGTGAGTGAAAGAGGAAATAATCCAGTTGAAATTATTTTACTAAAAGAGTGGTATGTCAAACAAATTGATGCACTCGATCGAATGAGAAATCACATCAAAGAAATAAATTTTATCCCCCCTCGTAATCAACAATTTTTAGATGATTGGATGAATGGAATATCTATTGATTGGCCAATTTCACGTCGACGCTGGTACCATACAGAAGTACCAATCTGGTATTCAGAGGATGAGAAAATGATTATCGTACCACCATCTGGAAGTTATGTCCAACCTTGGCGTGAAAACCCCCCTGATGAATCAGAGGTTTTGGATAGGATTACTAGAGAGAAAATTGGCTCATATTCAGAAATGATTGACGATTTAGGGGCTTTAATTCCTGAAGAAAAAGTATTCGACACTTGGATGGATTCATCGAATTCCAATCTTTTTGTTTCTGGTTATTTACAAGACTCATCTTTGTTCGACAAAGCTTTCCCTACCTCTATTCGTCCCCAGGGGAAGGAAATCGTACGAACTTGGTTGTACTACACGCTCCTAAAAAGTACTCTATTGTTAAATAAACCCGGATTTGAGAATATTTGGATTGATGGTTTAGGAATGGATCCATGGGGGAGAAAAATGTCTAAATCTTTAGGAAATGGGATTGATGCTAACTCGGTTCTCGAATGCGGGGCTGGTGGACGAACTGGTTCTTGGAAAATCAAAGGACTTGAGGGGAAACAAGTAAATTTCCGTGCGAATAAGATTGGCAGTGAATGTTTCCGTCTTTGGAAGGCTTGTGAAGCACAAGTAGGTGATGATTTCCAAATCAATCCTGAAGAAATTGAGGCGAAGTATTTTGGAGTTTTGACTAAGATTTTCAATGTAGTAAGATTTGCAAGTCAATTTTCTATTCCCGATGATTTAGATCAAATTCCCGATGATTTAGATATTGAGGACCGATGGATTCTGTCCGAATTTAGTAAAATGATGCAACAAACTGAAAATTCGTGGGAAAAAATAGATATATATTCTGCATCTCAAGGATTGAAAAATTTTGGAACAGGCGTATTCCCCAGTCATTGGTTGGAAATGGCAAAATCAAGGCTGTATGATGGCGATGCTAAGGCAGCGTGGACAATTCACAGAATTGTGAGAGATTATTTACAAGCATTTAGTCCAATTTGTCCATTCTTTACTCATTACCTTTCTACAACTCTTTATGGAGAGAGCGCTGTTGACGCTTGTCATTTTCCTAAATTAATTGGAATAAATGATGAATTATTATCTTTAACTGAACCAATCATGAATTTCAATTCAATTGTTTGGAAAACCAAAAAAGAAATGGGAATTTCCCTTAATTCGGAAATCCAAGGGATGAATATTCCCGCCGAATTAGAAAATTTTAGTGTTCAGTTGACAAATATGCATAAATTAATTTCATGAGATTTGCTAATTTGCTACAAATGATAATTATTTGTATTCAGTAAATTCTAATTTAGTGCGGAATGAGGTCTTTGTCCATTAAAATGATCTATCAATTGAGTTGCCATCTCTAGTCCAATTCTTGATTGAGCCTCCATTGTGGCAGCTCCAATATGAGGGGTGCCATGAAAATTTTGATGGGTTAGTAATTGGTTTCCAACCGCAGGCTCTTTCTCAAATACATCTAATGCTGCTGAAGTCAGCTTACCTGATTCTAGGGCTGATAAGGTGGCCTTTTCGTCAACAATACCACCTCTGGCACAATTCACTATATGGTTGCCACAATTTGTCCCATCCACCCCTATTTGCGGCATCAAATTCAATCTATCCTCATTAACTAAATGATGTGTTTCATCTGTAAGGTTACAATGGACAGAAATGTGCGTGCACATAGAAAAAACAGAGTTTACATCATTATGTAGCGTGACGTTATTCTTCCTAGCAATTTCTGGAGGTAAATATGGATCATATGCATGTATTTCCATGCCAAGGGATTGAGCAACATTACCAACACCTTGTGCAATTCTTCCATATCCAATAAGCCCTAATCTTTTACCAGAAAGTTCAGTTCCTTTCAATTGTTTTTTTGCCCAAATTCCTTCACGCAACAACCGGTCTGCGGTTGCTATGTGTCTGCAAGATGTCAACAAGTGGCCAATCGTCAATTCTACTACACTATGAGTTGATGATCTAGGTGTATTACAAACTATCATACTGTTTTCCGTAGCTACTGAAATATCTATATTATCGACTCCAACGCCAGCACGACCAATGAAGGAAATACCCCCCCCCCCTTTAACAGAGGCATGTAGAACCGCTTTAGTTAGTTTAGTTGCACTTCGGATAACAACTGCATCGAAATCAGATAGCGCCCCTTCGAGTAATTCCTCTTTTGAATAATGTTTAATGACTACTTTGTGACCATTTTTTTCAAGAATATTAACTGCATTTTTATCCATTCCATCTGTTACAGCTATCCGTGCCATTGGTTAATTGCTTGGCTGGGGGATGATGAATATTTCTAATTGAATTTTTGTGATAATTTTCGTTTTTGATAATATATATTGAGTATGGCAATTTTTCTTCTATCCATAAAATACATGTTTTATTGAATATTAACCGTTTCGTTCTTGAATAATAAGGAGCAGCAATTCTTGTGCCTGCCTCTATGGAGTCGTTATTCACCGCAACTCTAATTCTTTTGTCTCCCTTATTTCTAGCGATTCCATTGTCGATTGCATGGCGATGGTGGTCAGGAATTGAACCCGAACATGAGCATTATCGAGAGAAGGTAAGACGTGTACTTGATTCCGGCATCCCATTAAGACGATACCGTTCTGAATTAGATGCAGAAGCGAGACGTGTTTATCTTGACCCAGAAAGACAAGCTCGCATCGAGTCGGATTTACTCCATCCACTGAAATTACAACATTTTTTATTATTACCTGGTTTAATTGCCTGGCCCCTCCTTGGATTATTCGCAGCAATCATTGCAATCCCTCTTATGCCAATGATGAGGGTTTTGGAATGGATATTAATTGACAAAAGAAATTTAGCTCGAATTGCTCACATTATTCAAAAAGCAACTAGGTGGGAAGTCATCGGGATCCCCCGATTAGATGATGGGGCAAAAAACCCTGATTATGTCCTCAATTCTATTCATAGAATGCCAATTACTGTATTTTTAGGTTTATTCGCCTATTTGATAGTATCATACTTGCCTTTATCGCCCAGAGATATCATACTTCTTACAGCCTTTTGTTACATTATATTGGTAGCTTTTATTTCAATTATTAGAGCTGCTATTGCCAACTCTCTTGTATTTGCTGATCCAACAAAACGTCGATTAATTCCAATGGAAAATTTTGTTGAAGATTTATTGGGGCCTTGGGTGGGTGTAGGATTAGTGTTTTTGTTATCACGACAATTATTCTATGGTAGCCAACTTCGCACAGATGGAATATTTTCTGATCCAATAATTTTTGCATTAAGTGTGTTATTGGTATTGTACACAGCGACAATCATTGGTGTTGCAATAGAGTTGAGTTTCTTTCGTTCTCGTGGGGACAATGTCAAATTCACTTTTCAAAAACAAATGATTGAAGATTTTTCCCCTACTTTATATTTGTTTACAAGACATTTAGGTTCCTTACGAATTTCTCCTTTAATGAGCCTCGAAGAATGGATAGATAGGGATGAATCATTCGACTATGACGAAATAATTGATTCAAAATGATTCGAGGTACAGTGTCGTAGGTTTCTTGTCAATAATTGAGATTTCATTGTTGTCTTGAAAATGGGTTGGTAGTATTGCGAATCCATATGATTTATCTCCAATAATTGAAATAGTCGTAATCATAATTTTCTTTCCATCTTCAGATCGATATTTACCTGTGTGAAGATGACTGTTGGCGACAAATTTTGCAATAAATTTTGTGTGTTTTCCCCTGCTTTCAATTCTTGCATGAATTTCTTGTCCAGGATAACAACCTTTGTTTGAATCGATTAAGTGGCCTAAACCACATTCAAAAGGCAATGGACTAGACATTAAATCATCACACTGTAGAATTGAATTGTCAATACAAAATTTATTCCATGTGTTTATAGAAGATTTTTTCAAAGCAGATTCAATTCCAGACTCTAAGAAAAAACTCAGAGAATCGGTTTGAATTATCAAGTCAATTGATGGTGGATTTGTATTGTTGTAACATATTAATTTCGATTCGCTTTCAATCCACGCCTTTGATTCATCTAGACTCTTTTCTAAATTGAAGGAGTTAGCAATATCATTTACTTCTTCACCGAATATTGTCAAAAATGTTAGCGCTTCATCGCCATCCATAATATTGATTTTTTCATTCCAATTTTTCCCTTGAACTAGTTTTTGTCGGTTATTATCCCCATTTGTGTTAATACCCATGACGATTAGTTTTCCATCGGAAAAAATCACCTCTAAGAAATCTTCAATTCTTCCCGAAGCCCCACATAATAGAGTGAGATTCAAATTTCTGTCTGAATTATTCTGAATTGTATTGGTAATTATTCGATTTAAAAATCCTAAGGGGTTATTTCCTTGTAAAATTGTAAAATTATTTTCTCTAATATGGTAGTTAATTTCACTTAGATTTCCGTCCACAATCATATTATGGCCTCATCCAAAGGATTGGCCGCAACCACATTCTCTAGATGCATTTGGATTAGCAATATTGAACCCTCCACCCATCAAACTATCTTTGTAATCAAGTTCAATACCGTTTAATAAGTAACTATCACTATTATGAATATATATTCTTATGTCGTCAAATAATAATATCTGAAATTCAATATTATCTTTGGGATTTTCATCAATCTTCATGTCGTAAACATATCCTGAGCACCCTCCTGATTGGGCACTGATAATCAAGCAATGTGTACTTTCTTCATTTTCAAGAGTTTTTTTCATCTGTGCAAGGGCAGAATCGGTAACTGTAATTGAGGCTGGAATAATGGGGTTGTTAGCAACTATTGGCAAAGAGAACCCGTCTCCCCCTAAAATTCCCATGTTTGTTCGATATCGTAATATTATTTTAACATTCTAAATGTCAATATACCATTCAACACATATCTAATGACCCCCGGCGGTGACATATGACTGGAGTTGAGAGGGTAAATGTCAAACAAGTCACAGATCTTTCAATTATGAATATGAATGACGATGTATGTATCGAATCACCCCTCTCAATATCTATTATCGATTCTCAAACCGAAGAACACTCACTTGGTATTACAATGAGAACTCCTGGTGATGATGAAAATCTAGCTTTAGGGCTCATATATTCTGAAGGAATAATTAACTCATTTAATGATATCAAAAAAATCATTTCAAGTAATAATTCCATAAAAATAGTTTTGAAAGACAAAATTCCATGTGATTTAATGACCGAAAGAAAATTAAATATTTCAACATCTTCTTGCGGCATTTGTGGAAAAGAATCAATTTCAAACTTTTTACATTTGCATGGCCCCTTGATATCCGAATCCGATAATGTAAATTATAATATTATTACACAATGTGTTTCAAAACTTCAGAGTGAACAATTATTATTTAACAAAACAGGAGGTTCTCATGCTACATGGCATTTTTCTAATGATGGCCAATTAGAGTATTTTTCAGAGGATGTGGGGCGTCATAATGCATTTGATAAATTAATTGGAAAATTATTGAAACTTGACCGGATACCAATAACCAATCAAATAGTAGTGGTATCTGGTCGAATATCTTTTGAAATAATACACAAGGTAAGGAGAGCTGGATATGCAATAATTATTGGCCTTGGCGCTCCAACAGATCTATCTGTCGAAATAGCTATTGAACATGGGATATCACTTGTTGGATTTGCAAAAAATAATTCTTTTACAATTTATTCTCATCCGAAACGTATAATCGAATCCATTGATTAATTATTATTAACTAAGTGCTTATCTTGTTCTTTTTTTAATAATTTACAACGATTATATTGAGTTTTGCAAAGCATTAGGTCTTCAGAATCCAAACCTCTAGATTTTGCTTGTTCAAAGCATTTCATAGCATCTTCATAATGTTCAATTGCAGCATAAGATGACCCCATGTTGTACAATGTTCTTCCATTCACATTCTCAGGATCCATGGATATTGCAGTATGGTATGCTTGAATGCTATCTGGGAACCGTTCAAGTTGATATAGAGCGTGACCTTTACCATTTTGTGAACGAATTCTTAATTCGATTTCTTCTCTTGGAGCGCTTTTTATTACCTTTTCGAAACAATTTAATGCCTGTACCGCGTTAAGTTCTGTTAACATCGTTAATCCTTTGTTATACCATTCTATAGATTCATTGAGAGTTACTTTTTCTGAAACACTTGTTTTACTAACTTTTTGTTTCGCCTGTATAGCTGCTTGGACCAAATCTTCCTCATTTGAATCTGTCGTAAACTGTTCAAGGGCTCCCGCCTTTTCAGATAATTCGGAAGCACGCGACAAACATTGTTCCGCCCGTTCTTTATGTCCTGCTGCAGATAAAGCCGATGCTAAACCTTGCCAAATTAACGGGTCAGAGGAATCTTCTTGGAGCATTTCCTTCCATTCTTTGACCGAATCTGCATAATTTCCTTCGTTATAATATGATTCAGCTCTATAAATTCGAGCGGATTTCAAATTTACAAATTCATCTTCTATCAAGTCCTGTTCAATAATTTCTTTATCCTTTGTAGATATTTTCTCACTTGGGAGTACTATTTTTTTATCTTCATCTTCTTCAATTTCCGGAAGCAACTCTTGATTTTTTGCAATAATATTCTCCTCATCTATGGTTTCCGAGTTTTTCTGAAGGATATTTTCTTCTTCAAAAATAATTTCTTTAATTTGATTTATAGAATCTAAAGCAGCATCATTTTTGTTCATTTCATATGTTTTTTCAAAATATGATAGAGCATTTTCAAAATCTTCTTCTTCAAAAAATATGTCACCCAACCTTGAATTCGCATATAGGTCGTCTCCATAATCTAAAACACTGAGGAGATATTTTTTTTCTTCAATAATATTTCCAATTTCCCTATAGTATTCTGCAATTAAACTATTAGATTTTTTCGATTTTTCTCCTAAAGCCAAGGAAAATTCCAGAGAATTCTTCGCCTCCTCCTTCATTTCTAATTCCCATAATGCGACACCACAATAGCGCCACAAGGTCGAATTTTCAGATGCATCAGTCTCTAATCTATTTTTCAATAATTCCAGTAGTTCTTGGTGTAAATTTGAGTCTAAATATTCTCTAGATTTTTCAATTAAATCCTCAATGGAATATTTTTTTTTCATTTCGACAGTATTGTTAATTATTACTGGTTTGGCTATTAAGTCAGGAAGTTCTGCTTCGGTTTGTATAGCTTGAGATTGATGTTCTGAATTAATATTTGTATACACATGTGAAGCTTCGATTAATGGCAAAGGTTCTACTGGATGAAGATTAGATAAACGAATAAGTTCACTGTTTTCCCCCATATATTTGATACCAATTCTTGCCAAGTTAGCTGATCTTTTTGAATCAATTTTTTCAATAAGTACTGCTAAATTAGCAGCACTTGGCCCATGTTTCGAATTCAATTCAAAAGCATTTTCAAAAGCCTGGACTGCTTTTTCTCTTTCCCCAATTTTAGCTTGTATTACTCCGAATCCATACCAAGCTGAAGCGTTTTTCGGATCTAGAGTTGTAACTCGTTTGTATAATTCACTTGAACTATGTAGATCATTTGCATTAGCTTTTTCTTCAGCTTGAAGTAATAACTTGATGAGATCCCCATCGTTCATAAATTTCCGATATACTCATTTCAGTTAAGTATTATCTATTATTGAGTAATTTCAAAAGAAATACATTTGGAACTAATTATAATCGAACAACTCCTAGGGATTAATATTGGCTATTGTGTTATTATGAATCCATCAGACAGTTATCCAACAAGGGCACCAGTTGAATGGCATACAATAGGTGAGATTGGCCCCCATCCACAAATTGAAGGAATTACTGGCAAACAGGTAATTATTATGATAGAAAAACAAACGAAAGGGTTTGAAGGGATGGTTTCCAAATTATTTAATGCTCCTAGAAAATTAAAAAGACCATTAGACGATT
Organism: Methanobacteriota archaeon; assembly: GCA_018654845.1. Lineage (GTDB taxonomy): Archaea > Thermoplasmatota > Poseidoniia > Poseidoniales > Thalassarchaeaceae > MGIIb-O2. The sequence goes on from JABIKU010000016.1 coordinate 49,733, forward strand.
TGAATTCATTGTTCTGGGAACTAATGGACGGTTCAAGAGATTTGAAAACAATAGTACAAATTATGGATTCGACTTTCCATGAAAGGATCGCTCCTGTTTCCGATCGACTTTCAGCTTCATTAGTTAATTTTCTCAAACTCAATTTAATTGTTCTTCTCGAATCTGAATTTGATAACAGTTGGGATGTCGATTCAGTTGATGACTAAAATCATTCAGAGATTTCGGGCGTGATTAACCTTATTTTTTCATCTTTTTTTTCTTTGTATGATGCTGCAAAATATGCTATTAGAGGCAATATTATTAATAATGCAAAACAACCAATTAATGTTGCCAAACTATAGATGGATTCTTGAATTGGGTCCAAAACAAACTTTTCTACTGATATAATCTCATGTTGGGTATAACTAACATGAGTAGAAAAGTCATGGTTTTCCAATACACTTCCACTTTCATCTTGTAATTGAATTTTCCATGTGATTAATTGTTTATTTTCTGAAATTAAATTTTCTGATTCTTCCTCGGCGTGAACATTGCTTTCTGCTTGTAAATATCCGAGACCCCCTAGAGGCAATTCTAATGAGACTATACCAATTAATGTGTTAGAATCAGATGTTGAAATTTGATGAAAATTGGACGAAACACAGGTTTCAATAATGTCTGAATAATCTTTTGTATTTTCCTTACAACTATAATCTCCCTCATCCAATCCCAATGAAGGTGTGTGAAACCATTCCGTTCCAATAGCTTCGACAAAAATTATTGAATCTTCAGGCGCGCCTTCAATAGTAGTATTTATCCACGTAATCGCACTATTTGTAGTGAAATACCAATCTGCGCTAATATTATTTTCTTGAATAAGAGTTGCAGACACTTCCTCATTCGATGTGGAATAACCATAATATTCAGAATTTACTGTATTGGAGTGAACAGCGTATCCCAAGGTAAATATTAGCATTAACCCAATACCTATCATTGTCCTCATCAGGTTTGGGTTCCTAGACATGGACTTCTTCATATAACTCGGGCAGAACTCGATGTTTTGAAACCTTGTTGCCGCCCCTTCATGATTCTAAAGTAGTGGAAGCTGAGCAGGGGCATTATCATCACGATTAAATATGGATTGCAGGACGGCGGGCACGCACGAGTGTGGTTAGATGACGACGATCCATGATGTACCTGCTGATTTGTTGATTTCAGCACTATCTGCGAAGATGCAAGAATTCGATTCTATTTCACCCCCCGATTGGGCTGAATACGCTAAAACAGGCACTCACAGAGAGCGCCCCCCTACGCAGGATGATTGGTGGTTCATTCGTTCTGCCGCTGTATTGAGGAAAGTTGGGATGAAAGGCCCCATAGGGACTAATCATATGGCACAATTATTCGGCGGCCCCAAAGATCGAGGTGTAAAACCAAACCGTGCTGCTTCAGGATCACGAAGTGTCGCCCGACTTATTCTCCAACAATTAGATTCAGCGGGATTAGTCAAGAGTCAATTGAACATCACAGGGACTGTAAACCACGGAAAAGTCCTCACACCTGTTGGCCAATCATTACTGGATGATTTTGCTCATTCTGTGCGTGGTGCAGCCGAGGAAAAATATCCAGGTCTTTCAAAATATTAAACGGTGAGAATATGGCAAGAGTGAAACCATTGGCAAAAAAATTGAGACTTATGAAAGTCACAAAACAGAACCGTCGTGTACCAGTTTGGGTGATGCTTCGTACCAATCGTAGTGTGACGACCCACCCTAAAAGGCACATGTGGCGCAGATCAAAATTACAGAGATGATTTAGATGGCAGAAGTTAGAGAAATGATCATCCCATTAAGGGCGGCTTGGGCTGTTCCTCGTAATGCACGTGCAAATAGGGCAATGGCGGAAATCCGCAAACATGTTGCACGGCACATGAAAAAGGGTGAAAATGAGGAAATCTGGATCGACGAAGCCGTGAACCATGCAATTTGGGCAAGAGGTATGCAGCACCCTCCTAGAAAAATAAAGATTATTTGTACTCGTGAAGAGGGTTTTCCTCTTGAAGTTAAATTATTTGAGGAATAAACATGGGCAATATCAGACCTTCTTTTATCAAAATCAGAGCCTTGCGACTTTTGGATTTATATCCTGATAAGTTTACTAACGATTTCGATGAAAACAAAACATTAGTTTCAGAATTTACCGATGTTGATAACAAGCGTATGAGAAATTGGATCGCTGGCTATATCACAAGATATAAGCAACGCCGAGTGGATTAGTTTTTCAATTAATTTCCAGTCGAATATTCATGGGTAATCTTCAAAATATACCATATCCGGACTTTTCGGCTAAGATATCCATTATTTTAGTCGAACCTCAATTCGATGGAAATATAGGTGCTGTTGCACGAGCAATGCTAAATTTTGGTATCCAGGATTTACGAATTGTTGGTCATGATGGAAATTGGAGTACCGAAACCCGTAACCGTGCTAAAAATGCACAAACAGTTCTAGAAAGTTGTACAACATATAATTCCCTTGAGGAAGCAATTTCAGATTTGAGTATCGTTATTGGTACATCTGGTAAAAGAGAATTAGGATCCAAAACTTCTCTTAGACATTTTATTTCACCATCTGAATTTTCTCATAGATTAATTGGTATTGATGGGCAATTGGGAATAATTTTTGGCCCTGAAGGCATAGGACTTCTGAATGAACAATTAACAAAATGTGATTTGTTAATGACCATTCCTAGTTGGGAAGGATACCCTATACTGAATTTGAGTCACGCTGTTTCGATTGTATGTTATAATTGGTATACTGCCAATTTATTAGCTTTGACCGATTTTGAAAAAGAAAAATTAATTATAAAAGATTCAGAACGATTACTCTCTCCAGAATTACGGCAGACATTAAAAGAATCAATTGCTAGATTATCGAAAAACATGCCTACTAAAGAACATCGTAGACAGGGTATTGAAGAAGTCATGACGCGCGTCATATTTCGTGGTCTACCATTGGATGATGAAATCCATCGCATTATTGGTGTTGTAAACGACTCTCAATTAGCATTGAAATATATGTATGAAAATCCCGAATTATGGGAAGAATATCGAAATGAAAACTAATTCTTTGTCCAAGTTGCCCATGATTTAGGCGTTTCTCTGACATGAAATGCACGTAGTTTCAATTCATTATCAAATGCTGATTTTATATGTGGCTCAACTTGTTCAAAAGCCCATTTCGCCAAATTTTCTGCTGTAGGGATAAATGGCATAATCACAGTCCTATGTTCATCTCCAATCTGAGATAGGGCTTGTATAGCAATACTATCATTTTCATAGACCAAAAAGGCGTGATCAACAATATCGTGTATATGTTCTGTGAGAATTTTAGAGATATCTGAGAAATCCATCAACATTCCTTCTTCTGAGGTGCCAGTTTCAGACACTACATCTCCTTCGATCTCTGCTTCCCAACGATACCGATGGCCATGAAAGTGTTTACACTTACTTTTGTGATTGGGTACACGATGCCCAGTATCTGTCTCAACCCATCTTCGTATTCTAGTAGTCATTACACATCACACCTAAATTGCATACTTGCAGAATTAATGCAGTATCTCTCACCACCCTCATCTTGTGGCCCATCTTCAAACACATGGCCTAAATGAGCATCACAGGAGCCGCATCTAACCTCTACCCTTACTATGCCCCCACTGAGGTCCGGTAACCGTTTGATACCGGCATCGGGGTCTTCGTGGTGGAAGGACGGCCATCCACATCCTGAATCATATTTCATCTTCGAAGTAAACAATAGGTTGCCGCAACATATACAGAAATAATCCCCCCCTCTATTTTCATCCCAGTAGATACCTGAAAAAGCAGGCTCAGTACCAGATTCTTGTGTGATTTGATACTGAAGATCAGTCAATCTTGATTTCAGCTCAATAATATTGATATTATTTGTTTCGTTCATGTGTTTGCCTCCTTGAATTCTCGGTCAGTTTTCAGGGCATTGTAAAGGACATCATCCCAGGGTTTGACATATTGAATAGGGTCATTTCTGCCTATTGCATGAAAAGCCAGTATTCGCTCTACATCCGAACCTGATGTACCAGATGATCGCCCATGGTTATCGGGGTTGTATGATGTAATCGTATTAGAAAATATAATGTCAAAATCAAGTCCGAGTTTTGAAATAGATAATTCAGCATCTCTTAGAATGGTTTCTTTATTACCATCAATATATGGCAATTTGAAAGTAATATTTTCCGATTCCCAATTTCCAATTTCAAAAGCATGTTGAAGAGCGTTGTAGAATTCTGGCCGGCAATCTGGATAAATTGCATGGTCTCCTGAATGTACACCTAATGCTACCTCAACCTTATTGGAATCTTTTATGGCTATAGACAAAGCATGTCCATACAATATTGAAGCAAAAATTGCGTTCCGATTTGGGACGACTGTTTGTTTCATTTGTTGTTCTTCATAATGCCCCTCTGGTACTTCTATAGATTCATCAGTAAGTGCTGAATGAAAAGAAGACATCGCTGATGTCAAGTCAATAATTTGATGGTTTATATGATAGCCATTTTGTGAAAGATAACTAAGATTTGATAGCGCTCTCTGAAGTTCTATCAAATGTTTCTGTCCATAATTATACGAAATTGCAAACACATCATATCCATCAGCAAGTAACCGCATCAATAGGGCAGTAGAATCCATCCCCCCACTAAATGCCATAACAGCAACCTTGCTTGTCATCAGTCAACCCCCATCCATTTGTGAGTTTGCAAACTCAGATTCCATCCAGGATTATTTTTTACAACCTCAACTGTTGATTTAAAATTATTACCATTCCATTCAACATCTTTGTTTTCATCATAACAAGGCTGCAATAAATGATAATCAAAACCACCCCTTAATTTATCATACATTTCTAAAGACTGCCCTAAATATACAATTTTCAGTTCATCTCCAGTTTTCTGACGAATTTTAATATCTGCATATTCTTGATCTTTTGGGCTCACACAAATCCAATCAATTATTCCCGGTGGAATATTAATTGTCCCATTGGTTTCAATACTGAGATAGTAACCTAATGGTTTCAAACAATTTGAAAGAGTTTCTAAATCTTGTAATGCCGGTTCACCGCCTGTAAATATTATCTTTTCACAATCAAATTTTGATATTATGTTAACAATTTCTCCTAATGTCAAATCATTCCAAATATCAAAATCTGTGTCACACCATGGACATCTAAGATTACAACCCCCAAATCGAATAAATATTGAAGGGGTGCCAGCATGGTAACCTTCCCCTTGTATACTATGAAATATTTCTACGATTGGATACTTGTGTTCTAAGGTATTAACCTGAATCAACATAGTCATATTATCACCGATTTAAATATATTTATCTACTAATAAGTTGTAATAATTCTGATCTAGCCTCTGAATTATCAAAAAACACACCATTCATAGCGCTAGTTGTCATTATTGATTGCTGTTTTTTGACTCCTCTACATACCATACATCCATGAGATGCATCAATAATTACTGCAGATCCAAGCGGTTTCAATATTGATTCTAAGTCATTTGCGATTGATTTAGTAATTCGCTCTTGATTTTGCAACCTTCGAGCGTGCATATCCACTAATCTTGCTAGTTTACTTATTCCGACAATTTTGTCGACGGGAATATATGCTACACTAGCTTTACCAGAGAAAGGTAGTAGGTGATGTTCACAAGTTGAGTGAAATTCTATATCTTGCAAAAGAACTATGCCATCATAACCTTCTGCGTTAAATGTCGCATCAAGAATAGTTTTTGCATCGTCTGAATATCCTGAAAATATTTCTAAATATGAGTCAATAACTCTTTCCGGTGTACGCTTCAATCCTTCCCGCAACACATCCCCATCGAAATTTTCAATGAATCTAACTAGGGTTTCAATAGCTCTCTTCGCTTCATCTTGCTGAATTTTTTTTGTCATAAATATCACTTTACCTTCCATGCGATTCATCAATTACATCTAATTGATCGAGTAGTTTTCGACATGCGGTTCTAATTGCATCTGCCACAGAAACAAATTTTTTCTTGTCACCAACATGGAGTTTCAAATCATCCAATAATTCCAACGGCATGTCCAAACTTATTTTTGGCATATAGGGGGGATGTCCCACACCTATAAAGTATTACTCCAGTAATACCAGAGTAATATTGTGACTTATTTTCGGTAAGATTCAATCAAATTATTTAATTGAGGAAAGTTATTGTGCAATCTTTGGGATTTATTACTAAGGGTTTCATATTGAATTGAAATTTCTCCATCTTCTACATTATTGTCCAATAGGTTTGAAATCACATTCATACCCCCTTGTATTGAGCCCGCTTCTAGATATGCTTCATTCGATATTAGTTGTCTATCGCGAAGTAATTCTAAAGTTTCTGATAGAAATTGCATTTCTAATTTTATAGCCGAACTTGTCAATGAAACTAGTGGCAGAAGCGAGTCGACACTCTGAAGCATGAGGGGCGGTCAGGAGGTTTGTATATGATGATTATTGTATCTGGCTTTGCACTAATTCAACAAGAATTCCCCCCGTAGATTTGGGGTGAATAAAAGCAATTAAATTACCATTTGCGCCTATATTTGGTGTCGAGTTAATCATTGTGAAATTATTATTCATTAATTTATCAATAACAAATTCTATATTTTGAACATTAATTGCAATTTGTTGTATACCTTCTCCCTGATTGGAGATAAACTTAGCAATAGGCGAGCTATCACTTAATGGCTCAATCAATTCAATTTTCGAGAAAGTTTCATTCAAGTTATTATCTGTACCATGAAAGATACGAACGCGAACATCATGTTCAGGAATAATTTCATCTACACCTTGTTTTAATCCTAATATATTCCATAATATTGACGAATCTTCTAAATTTTTTGTCGCAATACCGACATGATCGATTCGTGGTGGCATTTCATACTCCGCTTGGTGAGGTCCAGGTTCCAAATTCTTCTCTCATAATACCATTAACCTCACCAACAGTGGCTCCTGATTTCAATGCATTAATCAAAGGATTCATAACATTTTGAGTTGATTTACAAGCGGTTCTTAATTCAGACAATGAATCCACGACCTCCTCGGTATTTCTTAATTTTTTGAATTCTATTAATTTATTAATTTGAGATTCAGAATGTTTTTTATCTAATATTAACCCCTGAGTAGTATCTTTATCGGATTCAATATATTTGTTAACACCGACGACTGACAATTCCCCTGATTCAATTTTTTTCAATTCCCTCCAAGCACTTTCATGAATTTTTTTCTGTTGGATCCCCGATTTTATGGCTTCCATAGCCCCACCAGATGAATAAATTTCTTCAATAAGTTCAGTTGCCTCAGAAACGATTCTTGCAGTTAACTCTTCGATAAGATATGAACCCGCCAAAGGATCTACAGTATCTCCAACAAAGGTCTCCTCAGAGATTATTTGTTGAGTTCGAAGAGCGATTTTTACTGCTTCATCTGTTGGCAATCCAATTGCTTCGTCGTAGCTATTTGTATGGAGGGATTGCGTACCACCAAACACTGAAGATAATGCTTGATATGCAACTCTTATGGCGTTGTTCATTGGTTGCTGTGCAGTAAGTGAAACTCCTGCTGTTTGTGTGTGGAATCTAAGTTTTTTAGAACGTGAATCCTTTGGTGAAAATCTATGAGAGATTTGTTCAAACCATAATTGTCTTGCTGCCCTAAATTTGGAAATTTCTTCCAAAAAATCATTATGGCATCCAAAAAAGAATGACATTCGAGGGGCGAAATCATCAATTTCCAATCCAACTTTAATAGATTCTTCTGCATAATAAAGGGCATTTGAAATTGTTAAACCAACTTCCTCAACAGCAGTACATCCGGCTTCCCTCATGTGGTATCCACTAACTGATATGGTATTCCAAGAAGGTAAATTTTCATGACACCATTGAAACAAATCGGTTGTTAGTCGAATGGATTGTTTGGGCGGAAATACGTAAAGGCCTCTGGCAATATACTCCTTCAAGATATCATTTTGAACTGTGCCTTTTAGCTTAGTTCTCGATATCCTTTTTTCATCTGCCAAAGCCACGTACAATGCTAATAGTGTTGTTGCTGAAGCGTTAATTGTCATAGAAGTAGATACTTCCCCCAAATCAATATCATCAAATAATTCTCTCATATCATCTAGAGTATCTATTGCCACTCCTACCTTGCCAACTTCTCCTTCAGAAGATTCATGATCTGAATCTAAACCCAGTTGTGTTGGCAAATCAAATGCAATTGAAAGGCCAGTTTGTCCCGAATCTAATAATAATTTAAATCTATGATTAGTTTCTTTAGCTGTGGAAAATCCAGCATATTGACGCATTGTCCAGCGTTTATTTAGGTACATTTCCTTATGAATTCCTCTTGTGTACGGCGGCTCCCCAGGGGGCGAATGTCCTTCTGGAGGGTAACCTGAGTTGACCGCTGTTTCAGGAGTGGAAACTTTGGATCTAATCATCCCACTTCGAGTGGTTGAATAGTCATCATGCATGCTTCTCAACACGTTGAGGCCCAACAATGCAAATTAATGATTTGTTTCAATGGTGATGCCCACCTGGACCATGAACATGTCCATGTGTTAATTCTTCTTCTTCGGCATTTCTTATGGATAAAATTTCTACTTCAAAGGTTAATGCTTTTCCTGCCATAGGGTGATTGAAGTCACAACTAACCTCTAATTCATTGATTTCTATTACTTCAAATGGCATAGGCATACCCTGAACTTCAGCCTGAAATTGCATCCCAACCTCTAGCTCGTCTGTAAATTGCCCTCTTTCCATTTGTAAAACCCGGTCTTCTTCTCTGTGACCATATGCACGCTCAGGATCCAAAGTAAAAATCCTCTTTTCACCTGTTTTTGAGCCTAAAATTTCTTCTTCAAAACCCAAAATCATATTTTGGTGCCCGATTAAAAATGTAATTGGTTCTCGTCCTTCACCTTTCGAGGAATCAAAAATTTCTTTATTTTCTGGAAAGTATCCTACATAATCTACTGTTACTACTTTATTTAATTCTACTATCATTATATCATCTCCGTATTGTATATTCATCAATTATTTTCGTTAATTTTTCTAATTGATATTCATCGATAATACCACTATTAATTTTCTCGTCTAAATACAACTTAGCCTCAGCAGCAGTTTGCCGTTCACCTTTTGCCCAAATTGATCCTAGCAATCCAGAACGGTGTTCTTCTGCGATATCTATATTCTTGAGTAAGCCTCGCATTTCATATTTGTATTCCATGTGCCTACTCCTATCTAATCTTCTTGCACGATTAGCTGGTTGATAACTTGTTTTCCGAGCCCTACGACGAGGCTTTGGAGGGGGTTTTGCTACCGGTTTAGTTGCAGTATTATTTTTTGTATTCACCAGATTAGTATTTTGAGAAGCTCTAAGTTTACTCTGCTTGATTAATTGAATGGCTTTATTCGACTGCACCTTATCTGTTTTTTTCCCCAATTTTTTGGAACCTTTTTTAGTCTTTAATCCGACGCTTTTTCTTGCGGATATAGATTTATCCTTATCCTTTATTATTGGTGGTTCTGCTGCTGTTATTATTTCCTTAGCCACTTTAGTCGCCTCAGGTTTCTTGTCAGGATGTTTCTCTTTTGTAACCGAAGTTTGAATTCTTGCTTCAGTTTGTATTTGAGGTGGCGAAGGTGTTTCAATATTTTTTACTCCAGAAGTGGTAGGAGAGGGACTAGCTTTAGGAGTAGGTTTTATCGGAGTCGCAACCCGTATTTTTTTCTTTGATTCTTTATTCGAATCCTTGCCAAAAATATTTTTTGGCAAATTTTTGGGTTTGCGACGACGCTGCACTACTGAACCAGTCTCCTATACAATCCTGAGTAAAGGGTTTCATAAGGGTATTGAGTTCAATTATGTCAAAGCCAAGACACAATTGTTGAATCTGTCCTCAATAATGGATTAATTTTACTATCAGAAAAAACAGTTTCTTCATTACTTAATCTTGCCAATCGTCCCAATTCTGCTATCATAGTTCCATTATCAATACAATATTGTTTTTCAGGCCAGTGTGAACTTGCACCACGTTCGAGGCACATTATTTCAGACATCTGTCTAATTCGTAAATTACATGCCACCCCACCACCAAGAAGGACCTCTGTTTTACCTAAATGTGCCAGGGCTCGTTCTGTAACCTCAATACAACTAGAAAATGCGTGCTCTTGCAATGACCAACATACTTGAGCCAATGGTTTTCCGTCGTTAATTAATTGCTGAGCCGCAGTCAACATTCCTGAAAAAGACAAGTCCATTCCTTGAACGCCGTATGGCAATTCGACGTCTATTAGAGACGCGTTTGGGTTTTTGGCTACCCATCTTTCAGCCAATTTTTCAATCTCAGGACCTCCGGGAAATGGAATTCCTTGTGCTCTGGCAAATTTGTCAAGCATATTTCCAATTCCGATATCTAAAGTTTCTCCAATAACGCGATATTTATCCCCCATTCGAGCAATAACCTGCGTATTGCCTCCACTTACATAAAGTAAAACTGGATCGGTACACCCTGTTTGATTTCGTCCAATTTCAATATGAGCAATACAATGATTAACGCCAATTAAAGGCACATTAAGCTCCGATGCCAAAGCTCTAGCTACGGATGCTCCCACCCTTAAACAAGGGCCCAAACCTGGGCCTTGGCTGAAGGCAATTGATAAAATATTATTTTTCTGAATATTGTTAATATCCAAAAACTGTGTAATTATTCTTGACACATTTTCTGAATGATGATCGGCGGCTTCTCGAGGATGTATTCCCCCTTCTTCAGGTCTAAAAAGGGCAGAACATGAAGGAATTAGTTCCCCACTCTCTTTCACACCACCAATTGAAAGAGTGTGGGCTGTGCTTTCAAGCCCGATAACAATGCCCATTGTATTCTTCCAACAGACATAGTCCTTTCAAGTATCACTCTTCACGGACGTTCATGCAGTTGCTCTTGGTAAACATTGGGGAGCTTGCAACTCTTTCAGAGGGTGACCCAAATAAACCTCTCACTGGCGACTCAATGCACAATAGAGAACAGTTAGTTCATAATCATGGAACTGGAATATATATTGAAGAAGATAAGATTATTCGAATCGATGATTCCCAAAAATTATTTGAAGAATATTCTGGAACAAATGTCAAAATATTAGATGTTGAATCCAAAGCAATCGTGCCCGGATTTGTAGATTCTCACACACATTTGGTTTGGGCGGGAGATCGCGCTAATGAAATGAATTTGAGAAGAAAAGGATACTCTTACCAAGATATTGCTAATGCAGGTGGAGGAATCCAAAAAACAGTTGATTATACTCGAAGCACATCCGAAGAACATCTAATCAATAAGGGGTTAGATATTTGTAAAACAGCTTTAAAGTTTGGAACCACCACTATTGAGGGGAAAAGTGGATATGGATTAACGACGAAATCTGAAATTAATCTTCTCCAAGCAATTAAAAAAATTGGAAGCACTTCCCCTCAATTAATTCTCGGGACATGGCTTGGAGCCCACGATTTCCCTAAGAATACAAAAAAATCAGATTATATTGAATCTCTAATTTCTGATCAATTACCTTTGGTAGTTGAAAATAATTTAGCTAATTGGGTAGATGTATTTTGTGAACCTGGGTGGTATGATTTAGAACAAACAGAGACCATAATCAAAGCTTCTCATGAATTAGGACTTCGGAGTCGAATTCATGTAGACGAATTTGTAGATGGCAACGGGTTATCCCTAGCTGCTGAATTGGGTTGTGATAGTGGGGATCATGTAGGATTCAGTAATTCAGAATCTAGGGAGGCGGCAAACAAGGCTGGCACCCTTCAAACATTTTTACCTGGTACTCCATATGTTTTAGGTAATGAATTAATATATCCACTAAACGAATGTTTAGACAACAATTGGGCATTCGGCTTCGCAACGGATTACAATCCTAATTGTAATACAATTTCTTTACCATTTGTAGGCAGCCTCGCAACCCACCGATTGAATCTTGACCCTCTTGCCGCATTAGTGGCGGTAACAAGAAACCCTGCATCATCACTAAATTTGAAAGAAGAAGAAATCAGAGGAAGTATACGTGAAGGTGGAATTGCCGATCTAAATATTTTGAAAAGTAATTATATCGATGGCTGGTGTCAAACGCCTGGTATTTCTCCAGTTTCAAAAACAATTATTTCAGGGGAATTGTTTAACCATTAAAAATGCTACAAATCTATTTTAAATTTCTAACGTATTTGTACAATCTTTTTCAAACTTTCAATTACACAATTTCAATTATGTCCAAATTATTTCTTAATTCTCGATTGTAGATAATTTGATACTGATTTTTCGCTAATAGTATTGCTGATAAGAATGATTATCGGAATTTGTTCCATATTGATTATCTGCATCTGCTTAGCAGTACCACGTTATTGGTAATAATTGTAATTATCATCATTACAGAGGGGGTGGAAGGAAGATATTTACGAATGACTCTATGAAAACAGATCATGGTAGTATATGTTGGTTATTGCATGAGTTGCAAGAAATCACGAGATATACTCAATGCGAAATTGATTCAGATGAAAAATGGAAGAACCAGAGTGGCTGGTTCGTGCTCATCCATAGATTGTTGTGGAAAAATCTCAAAAATAATTTCATGAATTATTAACCCACAAAGAGAATCATTGATGAGGGGGTCTCTTGACGGCCGCCTACCTTAGGGCTCGTGGTCTAGGGGTTATGACGTCGCCTTGACATGGCGAAGATCGCAGGTTCAATTCCTGCCGAGCCCACCAATAGAGTTAATTCTAGTTTTGTCATAATTCAAATTCAAATGCTAGTCTCAATCTACCTTTGCCTTTGTTCTTCTTGCCGATGTATCGGAGAGGTGGAATAATGGATGTATTTGATACATGAGTGCCAGCGCATGGACATAAATCTACACCTTCTATTTCCACCACTCGTAAATTATCCCCTGGTATTTTATGCAAAAATTTAGTGTGTCTTATCAGTTTGTGGTTTAGTATTGTACTCCTGTCCCACTCGTGAATATTTACTGGTGTTGATGAGCTTAATACTGAATTAACTGCACTAACTAATTCAACCGGATTAAATTCTTCCTTGTTTTCAAATAGCAAATCAATGCGTGATCGAATAGCTCCCAATTGGTTTCCGACGGTCTGAGCGCCCCAGATATCTTCAGCTAGCGCCGAAACAATATGTTGTGAGGTATGCATCATTGCGTGAGCGTTTCTTCTTTCAGTGTCGATTTGACAAGAAATTCCCTCTCCAATTTCAAAATTAAATGGGTCGTCTATAGGATGTACAATCATTTCACCAGGTAGAACCTCTGAAAATTCAGAAATTCCCCCATCAGTTTTGATTATCTTACCTGTATCACCAGGTTGTCCCCCTCCACGTGGATAACAGTATGTTTCAGAAAGTAACAATGCTGACTCACTAATTCCAACAACATTCGCTTCAAATTGAGGGGGGTTAATTCCAGGATGCTTGGTCATGTGTAGTTTTTCTTGCAAAATCAACCCTCAAAAACATTGCAGAGTGAGCCATCTAAAATTTTTGATGCCAGATTTTCTGTGTCTATAGAAAATGACCTGTCACCCTCAAGAGGTCGAACAATTTCTCTTATCCAAGAATGAATTAACGTTACAGAATCCGAAGAAGTTTCAGAAATATTATCTAATGCTACACTTGAACAAATAAATTCATTTGCTAATATTAATGATAAAAATTTTGTTTGTTTAAACAAGCGATACGCCCCTGTAGCACCCATGGACACATGATCTTCCTTACCCAGACTTACTGGAATATTTGTTGTTGTTACTGAATTAGCGAGAAGATTCATCTCCGCTAGTACCGCTGCAGAAACATATTGTAATATCATTAATCCACTTTCAAGACCCTCATTTTGTGCTAGAAATGCATTTTGTTCAGACCAATTAGGATCTAGGATTTGATTTGTTCGTCGTTCAGAAATACTACCGATCTCATGACAATTAATTGCTAAAGTATCACTGATAATAGCTAGAGATTGTCCATGAAAATTTCCTCCGCTAATTACATCAAAGCTCGAATCTTCTACAAATATCAAAGGATTATCTGTGGCAGAATTAATTTCAATTTCTAAAATTCTTCTTGATTCTTTTATTGCATCAATCATTGGCCCATGTACTTGGGAAGCACATCTAAACGAATATGAATCCTGTACTCTATCGCAATTTTCATGAGATTCCATAATTCCTGAATTTTGTAAAAATTCTGAAATACGTGCGGCTGAAATAGATTGACCAATTTGTGGCCTTGCTTTATGGATTCTTTCATCAAAAGGAGAAATTGAACCTTTAATACTCTCAATTGAACAGGCAACAGATACATCAGCAGAAAATATTAATTTTTCACAATTCAGTATTGATTCTGTTAAATATGCGCACATTTGGCTGGTTCCGTTGATTAATGACAAACCCTCTTTTGCCTCCAATACCGTTGGTTGCAAACCTGCTGCAGCAAGTGCTTCTTTAGCATTGGTAATGACCCAATTTCCTTCCGAAGATTGGACATTTGCCCTCCCCTCTCCAATTATTCCTAAAGCCATATGTGATAATGGAGCTAAATCTCCAGAAGCTCCTAGAGAACCGATACGCGGTACCTCTGGTGCGATTCTATTGTTAATCATTTCAATAATTAATTGCACTAATTCTACCCGCGCTCCTGAGAATCCTTTGGCAATAGAATTGACTCTGATCAACATCATCATTAACACATGTTCAGGGTCCATTCTTTCTCCAACTGCACAGGCATGTGAACGAATTAGGTTTTGTTGCAATTCTTTCAAATTTGTTTTATCAATCGTTTTTGATGAGAGTGCACCAAAACCCGTATTTATTCCATAAACAATTTCCTCAGAATCTAATATTTCCTCAACTACATTGAAGGATTTCTTCATATTAACACGGGCACTTTTGGATAGTTTGATAGTTATACCAGGATTCTTAAGTGAAGAAATTTGTTCTAAAGTTAAAGAGTTTCCATCGATAATTATTGTTTTCAATGTAATTCCCCCCGTTGTTCTGAAAATGTCTTATTGAGTAAATCTTTTGAAACCTCGGAAGCAAGAGTCACTTGCAAATTCCCATCATTATTCATTGCTCGTCTAATAGTAAATTTGGCTTCAGAGTTTTGAGCCCATGCTCTCCTCGCAACCCCATTATTTACATCCCAGGATAGCATTGAGTTAAGATTGGAAGTTGATTGTTCAGTTCCATCTAATAACAAACCAAATCCTCCATTGGAAACTTCTCCCCAACCAACACCACCTCCGTTGTGTAAACTAACCCACGTAGCTCCTCTAAATGAGTCCCCTATGAAATTTTGAACAGACATATCTGCTGTAAACATTGAACCATCTCTAATATTAGCAGTTTCTCGATATGGGCTATCTGTGCCACTAACGTCGTGGTGATCCCTACCTAATACGATTGGTGCGGATATTGTTCCATCTGATATAGCTTGATTAAACGCATTACCAATTTCTCTTCTTCCGATTTCATCAACATACAGAATTCGAGCTTTACTTCCCACTACTAATTCATTGTATTTGGCTAATTCAATCCATTGTAAGTTATCTGAGTATTGCATAGACAATTCATCAGGAGAGTTTTTTACTAATTTTTGTAAAATACTTATCGCAATTTTATCAGAATTTTCTAAGTCTGAATCTAATCCTGAAGTACATACCCATCTAAAAGGACCAAATCCATAATCAAAACAAATTGGTCCCATGATATCTTCTACATAGGATGGGTATTTGTAGCCTGAAAGAGTATTATCATCGAAAATATCTGCACCAGATTTGCCGGATTCTAATAAAAATGCATTTCCATAATCCCAAAATTTCATTCCTTTATTTACTAATTTATTGATGATATTAGTATGGCGGACAAGAGAGGATTTGACTAAATTTTTAAATTTATCAGGAGATTCTTTAATCATGAGATTGGCGCTTGAAAAAGATAATCCTACAGGGTAATATCCTCCTAACCACGGATTATGTAGGCTGGTTTGATCAGAACCTAATTCTGGGATGATATTTACCTTGTCGAGTTTTTCGAGTAAATCAACAATGTTTCCTACATACCCTAAGGAAATCGCCTCATTATTTTGAATGGCGATTTTAGTACGTGCCATTAATTCATCTAAGTCCTGAAAATATTCAGATAACCAACCCTGTTCGTGCCGTTTTATCACAGCTCGCTCATTAATTTCTGCAATTATAGATACTACGCCCGCAATTACCCCCGCTTTAGCCTGAGCACCTGACATTCCCCCTAAGCCGGAGGTTACGTAGAGAAGTCCTCCCATATCCTTCTGTGAAGATACGCTAAGGTATTTCCTTGCTGCATTAAGTATCGTAATAGTTGTGCCATGAACAATGCCTTGAGGTCCTATGTACATATACGAACCAGCAGTCATTTGACCGTATTGAGATACACCTAATGCATTCATAATTTCATAGTTTTCTTGGCTCGAGTAATTTGGAATGACCATTCCATTGGTAATCACTGCTCTAGGAGCATTTTTAGAAGAAGGGAATAGTCCTAAAGGATGACCAGAGTACATAACAAGTGTCTGTTTATCATTCATATTTGACAAATAAGACATTGTCAATCTATATTGAATCCAGTTTTGAAATACTGAACCATTACCTCCGTATGTTATTAATTCATGAGGGTATTGAGCAACTTTAGGATCTAAATTATTTTGAATCATTAACATCATACTTGCTGCTTGTAAATTCTGTGCACCATATTCTTCGATTGGTCTAGCATACATTTCATAATTAGGCCTAAAACGATACATGTATATGTGCCCATAATTAAGTAATTCTTGAGTGAATTCATCAGCTAATTCTTTGTGCCATTTCTCTGGGAAATACCTTAGGGCATTTGCAACTGCCTGTTTTTTTTGCTTTAAATCTAAAACCTGAGGGCGAGCAGGGGCATGATCAACACCAGAATCGGTGATAGGTTGAGGGGGCAATTCGGGAGGAATACCGATCATTAAATCATCAATGAAATCAATCAATAAAATCACTCCAATTTATTTTTCATAATGTCCCTTACATTACCAATAATCTGTTCTGCTGATTTGATAATTAATTCAGTTTCAGTAGAGTAATGATTCTTTTCGGATTCAATTAACCCACCAATATTTATTTCTACATTCAAAATTGCCAATCTTATTGAAGCATAACATATTTCAGCAGCACCAGCAGCATCAGTAATTGCATTTTGATTACAAACAGATAATAATTTAGGGATAATTTTCAATAGTTCTAGAGATTGTTCCGCGGTTTCAAATGGGATATTAGTGGCTTTGAGTGTAGCATTTGTAATGGTGTCTTTTCTCGTTAAAATTTCTTTTTCAGAATTTTTTGGTAAACGATAAGCTTCCATCAATTGTTCAAATGCATTAGAATCGTTTTTTGCTAACTCCAAAGAACGATTTAAATTTGAACCATGGTTAGAAATAATCTGATTAGAAATCTCCTGTCCAGATAACCATTTTTCCCTCCCTATAGTTAGATTGGCGACCATTGATGTTAACGAATAAGCATGAGCCAAACAAAGTGCTGCAACAGCTCCCCCACCTGGAGTTGGTGATTTAGAAGAAATATCATTTAAGATTGAGGTGTAACCTTCATTCATTTTGTTCAACCTCATTACGAATAGCCCACTCGATTATATTTTTATTTTTATTAAATGGTGATAAATAATCCAATCCAAGGCCAGTTATAGCGGAATCCACCAATTCCATTTCTGAAGCATGTTCTGGATTTGAGTGATACCATTTACCACTTTCAACAATTGCAGACAGGGGTATTAGCCCTACTAATTCCGAACCTAATGTTGAGGTGCCGTGGTCACCTACAATTGATTTCACAGCTTCGAATGCATGATGCATCGGAGTTTTATTCACATTTTGTAAATTCATAGAAACTTGAGAAATATTGTGGGATGGTAATGTTAAACCCATGGCCTGAACCTCGTCTAACATACCTTTGATTCTTTGTTTATTTCCAATTGAATTTTTGATGAGTCGGCCAGATGAACGAACAATCGAACCTGCAATTTTAGAAGCTTTGGCATCTATTTCATCTACATTTACATTGTATGCTACGAGAACATTCCTAACTCCAATTGACATGGCACCAAATTTTTCGCTCTTAAGATCCCACTCACCTCCCCATCCATCAGGTAAACGCGTCGAATCATCTTCCCAATCGCCGCCAGTTAATCTTGATTCCAATCCTTCATATTGCCCCCTCCTCAATATAGATAATTTATTTCTGCTCGGATTTGATGCTACATCTCCGTAGTAATAATATGGTATATTAGGAATCAAACTAGGTAATTTTTTTGCACATCGAATACATTCATCTGTAGAATTATTTGAAAGAGGGACAAAGGGGCAGACATCAACTGCACCCATACGAGGGTGGCTACCTTTATGCTTCCTCATGTCAATTAATTCGATTGATTTTAATATTAATTTGGAAGTTGCAATTAGCACTGCCTCAGGTTCGCCAGCGATGGTAATGACTGTACGATTATAATCAGGATCTGATTCAGCACCTAGAACATATGCCCCTTCAATTCCTTTTGCGCTTCCAACAATTTTTTCTATTATATCTTGATCTCGTCCTTCACTAATATTAGGTACACACTCAATCAAATGATTAGACATTCAATCACTTATCCATATAATCGATCAGGTTCTGAAAGAGCCGACTGTTTCTTTTTGATCAGCATTGTTGAGACAGCTGTCTTGAAATCTGACATTGAGCACTTATCTTTATTGTCTGTAATTGCTGACATACCTGCTTCAATAGTCACCGATTGTATTTCAGCACCACTAAACCCTTCTGTGATTATGCTGAGTTTTTTGCTTTTTACATCTTGAGAAATTGGCATATTGGCTAAATGAATGTCAAATATTTGTTTCCGTGCCGATAAGTCAGGTAGAGGGATTTCTATAATTCTGTCAAATCGGCCGGGTCGTAATAAAGCCTTATCAAGTAATTCAGGGCGATTTGTTGCTGCAATAATTTTTACATTTTCAAGTGCATCAAAACCATCCATTTCGGCTAATAATTGCATTAACGTCCTCTGAACCTCTCGGTCACCTGAAGTGGAAGCGTCCAATCGTTTACTTCCAATAGCATCAATTTCATCAATAAATATGATAGTGGGGGATTTTTTTCTTGCCAAATCAAACAATTCTCTTACCATGCGACCACCTTCTCCAATATATTTTTGAGCTAATTCAGATCCTACTAAGCCTAGAAACGTTGCATTTGTAGCATTGGCTACTGCTTTGGCCAACATTGTTTTCCCAGTCCCTGGGGGGCCTGAAAGTAGAATTCCTTTTGGCGGAATTATTCCAAATTCTTTGAAGATGTCTGGTTTTTCGAATGGTAATTCAATGGCATCTCGAACCAATTTAATTTCTTTTTCTAAACCACCCAAATCAGAATATTCAATATCTGTTTTTTCAAGAATTTCTGTACTAGTTACAAGAGGGTCAAAAGCATCATCGAGAATGGAAATTATTGCTAAAGTATCTTGATTCAATGAAACTCGAGCGCCAGGTAATAACTTCTCTTTATTCAGAGTTGGGTTGATTGAAACCATGAAAACAGTGCCATTAGAACTTCTAACAATGGCTTTATCTCCTTCTAAATCTTGTATGAATCCTATAATATTCGGAGGCATTCGTAATGATCTGATCTCTTCTTCTAACTTAGTAGAACGTTTTTTTAACTGATTAATTTCATTTTCTAAAAACAATTTTTCAGTTAACAATTGTTGAGAATCTTCTAATAGATCTGATATTTGATTTTTCAAAATCAACAATTGACGGGATTTATCATTCAAATTACTGGAATCTGATTTGTCTCCTGGACGGGAGTTAGAATCGGCACGACTCGTCATGGCATGACCCGATGCCACTACCATATGACAGTTATCACCCGAAGTAATCTTGTATTAGAGACTCGTCCAGACTATTGATGGGAACTTGTGAGTTGTGCGGTGCTGAAAAAATCAGCACGCGCAGAGCTAATGCAGCCGGCATCAAATTGGAAGCGTGTAACCGTTGTATTGACAACATGAACTTGAAAACAATTGAAAGTCCTATTCAACAAAAACAAATAATTCCCAAGCAAATTAACAATGTAACTAGTCGTGGTGTTTCTGGGAAAGATATTATGGCAAAACACGAAAAAGAATTAGCGCCGGATTTTCATAAAAGGATTAGAGATGGGCGATTATCTAAGGGGTGGGATCAACGTACCTTCGCCTTAAAGATGAATGAAAGACTAAATTCAATTCAAAAGATTGAGAATGGGGGGCGCCCAACCGATTCTTTGATTAGTAAAATTGAAAAAATTCTCGAAATAGATTTGTATATTGAACGCAGCAGTCAATCCACCTCGATGTTGGCTTCTAAAAAAAGAGGATTGACTATCGGCGATGCTCTTGAAGATTTATTATCGAGGAGGGACGAATAATTGGAAAAAGTCCCTCTACATGTTATTCATTTAGATCAAGACGACCCAAAAAAATGTACAGCAAGGAAATTAGAAAGATTTGGACATGCTAATGTCCATTCTAATATTTATAAATCTCCAAAAAGAGGATTTCTTTTAGATCCAGCTGCAGGTGTGTTATTAGGCCCAGATGATAAAGTAATGATTGAAAAAGGTGCTGCAATTGTTGCTTTAGATTGCTCTTGGAAGCAATTAACTGAATCATTAGAAATAATTCATAAAAAAACCCGGCTAAAAGGTAGAACTTTACCATTAGTTTTAGCTGCAAATCCAGTGTCTTGGGGAAAACCCGGCAGATTATCTACAGCCGAAGCTCTGGCATTAAGCCTAGTATTAATCAATAAATGGGAGCAAGCAAAAAGTATTCTGAAACCTTTTAGATTCGGTGATACATTTTTTCAATTAAATTCAGAGCCTATGGAGGCCTATTCGGCTGCCACAACTAATTCAGAATTGGCTGAACTTCAATGGGAGTTTTTTGATAAACCCTCATCTGACTTGTGAGCCTGATGGCATGTCTTTTTCAAATGTTAATAAAGAGACTATTCCATCTCCATCATCCGCTGCCAATAACATTCCTTCGGACATTACCCCTCGTAATTTACGAGGTTTTAAGTTGGCCACAAATACGACATTTTTACCAATTAATTCATCTTTAGAATAAATTCCCTTGACGCCAGCACAAACGGTTCGGGTTGAGTTAGGGGCATCTTCTAGTGTCACAACAAATAATTTGTCTGCATTGGGGTGGTCATCTACGGAAATTACTTTTCCAGTTTTTAATTCTACTTTCAAAAAATCTTCAAATTCGATATATTCGTCCTCCTTATTGGTGTCTGTATGTACGTTTGTTGAATCGGCTATTTCGACCTCACGCTTCAAAATTTCGTCTAAATCAAGTCTCTGAAAAAGAGGCTGTGGAGGGGTTGGATTCCAATGTATTGAATGTGTGGGGCTAAATGCATCTTCGTAAAGGATAGTGTCCATTTCATTTTCCTCACCTAACATTTCCCATAATATATTTGATTGAAATGGAATAAATGGTCTGAGAGTAATTGCTAGCCCTTTACAAATTCTCCACCCCAACGCCAATTTACTCAGAGAATCATTTCTTTCGAGTGAAGGTGGAGCTTTCAGATATCTCCAAGGCTCTGCATTTTGTATCAAACCGTTGCCAATTTGTGCAATATTCATGATTGATCTTAGTGCTTCTTTAAATCGTTGACTTTCTAGTGAGTTGATTGCGGATTGCAATTTCCCTTCTATTTCGTCTAATATATCTTTATGTAAATCTGGTTTATCGAATTCTAACAAAGGATTTGTACCGTCTGATGGTAATCTATGAGTTAATGTCATTATTCGATGGACATAATTTCCATAGGTGCCAATTAATTCATTGTTAACACGGTCGACAAATTCTTCCCATCGAAAATCGGTATCATGTCCTTCGGGCATATTTATTGAAAGAAAGTATCTAAGTGAATCTGCAGTATGGCTTTCTAAGAACGAAGGTAACCAAACACCATGTTCCCTACTCTTACTAAATTGTCCCCCTTGTAACATTAGAAATTCCATTGAAGGCACGTTATATGCAAGAGCATATTCTCCAGATTCAGGGATAGAAGAAGGGGGTAATCCCGATTTAACCGAATTCATGCCCATAATTATTGCAGGCCAAATTACTGTGTGAAATGGAATGTTATCCTTACCCATGAAGTAGATGTGTTTTGGTCGAATACCATCTGAGTCGACTTCCCACCATTTTTTCCAAGAGTGTTGATCTCCACCATTATTACTAGCAAATTTTTCAGACCAAATTCTGGCACAAGTATAGTATCCTTGAACTGCTTCAAACCAAACGTAAATTCGTTTTGAATCCCAATCAGGATCATCGAGGGGGAGTTCTATCCCCCATTCCATATCCCTAGTCACTGCCCTAGGCCGCAGACCCATGTTCAGCCAATTTTTTGTCATAGCCCTAACATTAGGTTTCCAAATATTTTGGTTTTGAGAAGCAAATTTTTCTAATTCTTCTTGGAATAAATCCAATCTGTAAAATAAATGTTCAGTATCTCTAATTTCTATCTTAGATTCAGGATCCATTTTCGAACGAGGATTAATCAATTCACTAGATTCATATGTACCCCCGCAATCATCGCACTGGTCTCCTCTTGCTTCCTCTGCCCCACAAGTAGGACATTTTCCCTCAACGTATCTATCTGGTAAAAAACGTGTAATGCCATCAGAATTAATTGAACAATATTGTTGCATCGTCTGTTTTTCGAGGAATCCTGCTTCAAATAATTCTGAGAAATTTTCTTGAACGAGTTCTTTGTGCCTTGGATCTGTAGTACGATTGTATAATGCTCCACCAAATTCAATTCCCCTGGAGTCTACATTATCCCCCCATGAACACCCTAAATCAATCAAAGCTTGGGCATTGATTGTATGGTATCTATCGACGATAACCTGTGGAGCAACACCTTCTTGTTCGGCAGAGACAGTTATCGGTGTGCCATGTTCATCAGAACCACTGCACATTAAGACAGAGCGTCCTCTAGCCCTCTCATACCTATATTGAATATCTGCTGGCAAACAATTGCCTGCAACATGGCCTAAATGGAGTGGCCCGTTAGCATACGGCCAAGCCATGAAAATTGCAACTCGTTCCATGAATTCACCTACCGTTATACAAAGTCGGTATGGAACATGTTTATGTCTTCATCGCCTTTGTTAGGTCCGGAGTCAAACTACTTGGATGGTCTCGTTAATCTGAAAGTTTAAATTTTATAATCTCTAAGAGGCACCAAATTTGAGTGAATATACACTAATTATTTCATACGCATTACTTGCAATAACGGCATCTTTTATTTGTAGCATTTTAGAAGCAGTCTTGCTTTCGACTACGCATGGCCACATAGTTGCGTTAAGAGATACACATCTTAAAATTTCTAATATATGGGCTGATTTCAAAGAGGATCCTGAACGCCCCTTGACTGCAATTCTTACTCTGAATACAATTGCTCATACCGTCGGAGCCTTGGGTGTTGGAGCAGAAGTAAAAAATCTCAGTGGAAACCCGAGCGTTGGAGTGGTTAGCGCATTGCTAACACTTGCAATTTTATTATTCAGTGAAATATTACCAAAAACAATCGGGGCTCTTTACTGGAGAAAATTAACAATTATTTCTGCAAATTCATTGGTCTTCTTGATTTTTATATTATTTCCTATTGTTTGGCCCATCGAAAAAATTCGTTCATTATTACCTGCAGCGTCTAATGAAGCCGTAACGCGTGATGAATTATCTCATTTAGCAGATATTGCTGAAGAAGAAGATGTTATTGAGGAAGATGAAGAAACAGTAATTAAAAATTTGTTAAAATTACGAGAAATGGAAGTTGGTAGTATTATGACTCCTCGAGTCGTTATGACAACCGTGTCTTCCGAGGATACAATCGAGGCGGTAATGGATAGATTACCAATAATGATTCACGGAAGGATGCCGGTCCTTAACAAACAAAATATTGATGATGTTCAGGGATTAGTTTTGAGGAATGACATTTTGAAAAAGGCAGCTGAGGATAAATTTGATAATACCATGAATTCAATTATTAGACCTATTGAGCAATGTGATGTTACTTCCTCTGTAGATAAGGCATTAGATATTCTATTAGAAAATAAAGCCCAAATGCTTGTTGTAAGGGATAATTTTGGTGGCACTGTAGGATTATTGACAATGGAGGATGTTATCGAAACACTACTGGGAGTAGAGATTGTCGATGAGTCTGATCAGGAAGGAATCAAAGAAGGGACTCACCATGAAGACATGCGGGAATTAGCTAAGATTAGATTTGATAATAATGATGAAGATGAAAATTAATTATCTTCATTATCTTTATCGCTCATCCATCCTTTAGATTCAGAGAAATGACTAGAATGAATTTTACCACATTTACATAGAGTTTGATTATCATTTTTCATATTTGTACCTCCTCATATTAGTTATATCATACAATTATTGTTTTGTCAAACAAACAATATTACTATTGTTATATTTTTTTTGTCATAATATGATCATCAGAACCAATTGGCACTTCTTTAATGACACCAACTACCGTATAACCAAGTTTCTCATAAAATATTTTGGCTTGGAATGTGCAAGTAGATAGTAATAAATTGTTAATACCTTTATCCATTGCTACATTTTCAATATATTTCATGAGTCTGACACCTAAATATTGTTTTCTAAAAGGTTCATCAACCCATATAGTATCGATTGAAGCGTAGTTATTAGAAAAACTTCCCTTAATTCCACCAACTAATAAATCATTTTTCTTAATTGAATACACAAAGTATTGTTTCTTTTCTAAATTGAATGATTTGTAGTATTCATTCAATATTTTCTTAGCTTTTATTAAATATATTTTATTTGTACTAAACTTATATGAACTTGTAGAAAATGGCTTATCATTTAATAATCCATAATAATTTCCATTCTTGGGCATATCAGGAATTGTACACACTAATTCATATCCTAATACAATTAGATGCTTCACATAATCACTATCATGTGTAAAAACAGTTATTTTTGCGGCAATTTCAGAGTGTATTTCCTTAACTTTCTCAAGTAAAGGATTCAAGTATATTACATCATCAACCCATATATCCCGTATTTCAATATTATTCCATCCGCTTTCAGAAAAAGCTATTCCTTTCATTTCTCCATCAGAAAACAAATAGATATTTGCTTCCTTATAGGGCAATTTACCTATCTTACTAATATTAAATTCAATGAGTCCTTTGCTAATATTCTTTGAGTTTGCTATATCTTCCGCGATTTTAAACATAAGGGACACACCATGAAGACATGAGGGAATTAGCTAAGATTTGATAATAACGATGAAGATGAAAATTAATTATCTTCATTATCTTTATCGCTCATCCATCCTTTAGATTCAGAGAAATCACTGAAAGATTCCAATCTCTTGAGTAGAGCATTGCCACTGCCTGTTGATTTTGCAGATTTAACTAGCCAAACGCCACCAAATGCGTATTCCCAAATTCCAAAATTTTGAGCATGGAATCTACGGAAAAACCGATCTGCGATTGGAATCATCATAAGAATCAATGAGCCAGCGACAAAAATTTTCATTCCAGTACCCCATTCAGTACCCGAAGAAATAGCAAGCATTAGGGCTACAAGTCCAAAGAAAATAAATGGGACATTGGTATTTTTCATAATGTGGTATAATACAATCGGATTATTACCTCGGGAATTAATATATTGTGTCATACTAATCCAATTCCCAATAGATCGCCCTGTCCAAATAGGCATTCCAATAATATTGAATCCCGTAAGGAGTAAAAGTAAAATTAATGGCCAGGTAATATCTACATATGAAACAATGAATAAACCAATTAATAATGACATGAGTCCAAAATTGACGATAATATCAATTAACCATTTACCAAATTTCCTAGCAGAACCAGATTCTTCAAAACCCTCGGGCAATACTTTGTCGACTCTCTGTTTCTTTGCTCTCTTTTTCTTCGTCCGAGCCTTTTTGGGCTTAACTTTAGATTTGACTGGAGCAGGCGTTGGATCCGGCTTAACCTTAGGTGCTTGGGTTGGTGTTGCCTTTACAACAGCCTTTGTTCCAGGTTCAGCTGATTGAATATTATCTGCTTTTTCTAAAAGTCCCATTTTTTCACTCTCCGTATATAGCTCCAATTCGGGTGTAAACCTCAAAATCTGGTGAAGCGACAAATTCATTAATTTGATCTTCTGGTAAGTTACCCAATTCAGAATTAATCATATTGAAAAATTCAGAGCGAGATTCTTCGTCTGAATTAATTGGATCAGCACCAATATTTTGGAAAAGATTGAAGGATTCTGATTCAATGAATGTTTCCACAAAGTCATCAGGCATATTACCCAATAATGTATTAACAATATTGAAGAATTCAGCGAATTCATCATCTGATTCATCCTCATTAGTCTCCTCAACGGCTTGGCTCTCAACGATATCATCTTGAGATTCTTCTTCCCACCAAGTTTCTGGCGCCTGAATAAGTTCGACAGTAGGTTTAATTTCCCTCATTTCTTGTTGTTGTTTTTTCCTCAAAACAATTATTTCCCTATCCAACTCAGAGCCAAATCGGTCAGAAAAACGGTCTAATAATGTCCCGACATTGCCTGATGCAATACGGTCAATGTGTCCATACATACTTTCTCTATTACCAACAGATAGTGTAGGATCCGCGGCCTTCCTATTTTTCCAATGAGTATTGAAATCCGTGGTAGCAGTTTCTTCTAACTCAGGTGCCTCCAAATGTGGGACTTCTGAGGCAACTTCTTCGATTATATCTTCAGATAGTTCTGATTCTTCAATAATCAAACCAGGTGGTGGTGGTGGTAATGGCATATCGGGAGAAGGGGCTGCTGGCATCGGAGGAAAAGAAATTCCTGGAGGGGGGGGAGGGGGGGGCAAATTAGGTAATCGATTCTGAACCTCTTCGTCTTCTCCCATAGTACTCACTAACCCGCTTCCAAACACACTCACTCTTCAACATATTGTGATTGAGTGTTGAATAAACATTAGTTTTCAATCACTCCCCAGCCTTTCAAAACTAAAAAAGTAGCCATTCCTTCAGAAACATTGAATGTTTTTCCGATACTACCCTCAACAATTTCATCGCCCAATTCCATTCTAACATCATCTCGATTAATTGTGACATCAAATTTTTTAGAAGATGAAAATGCTGTAGTTTCCAATAATGGATTAAATGGATTAACTCCCTCAGGATTTAGCCTTTCTAAAGGCATTTCAGTAACTCTTAATCCACATTTACCGTGTAGGCTACCAATCCATCGAATCACCCTTTTAGTGTCTACAGTCACGCTTTCGTCAGTCTCACCTGCATTACCGAGAACTACAGATGTGTCACCTTTAATCAGTTCCCAAAAAATAGATGTATTTTGATCACCGAATACTCTTAGCGAATTGTCTTCCATCAAACGAGAAATTCTTTGATTATCAGATGCTGATTCAGCTAATTCTTTTATTCTGTTTTTTGAATAACTTTTCACAGTAAAATCATGTGAGTTTTTTCTTTTTTCAATTATACCATGTAACTCTTCGAGAGTTTCTTTTGCTTGCGCCCCCCCACTCTCAATAATATTCAATTTGGTTGTAATTGATTCCATTCCATTTTGGATACGATTTTGCCAACCAGATTGTGGTCCTGAAAGGACTGTCTGCACATTAATTCCCTCGCCCCTAATATGATTGACGAGTTGTCGACGAGCGTTTGAATCGAGATGTAACAAACCGGGATTTCTATAATGAATATGAAACCCCCTATGTCCAGAAAATGAGGTTTGAATATATTTTTCATCAAAACCAAATTCTGGCAATAAAAATTCAGACCATAGAGTCCAGGCTTGCTCCTGTATTTTTTCAATCATTGAAGGAAAATCATTATCTGAAACTCCAGGTAAATGATCCCCATCAAGATCAAAAATTAGATCTGCACCTTTCCAACCTTTTTCAGACATATTTCTTTCAGAGGGCGTATCATAATATGCTGTGCTATGGAAACATGAATGCGGACCCCTTTGTTGTAAATATTGTAATAAATCCTTTTTTTCTCTAAAACCACGGTGCCTATCAGGGGGTTTACTACCCCATGGGATAAACATCCATTCACGATTTTTAAATCGGGGTGGCGTCCAAATATCATCTACTGATTTAGATCTATAATAATCTCCGAAACGAAGTGCAAAACGACTCCAACCTTCGACCATGTCCCCTTAGATGAGGAGAGGGCAAATTAAGTTGAGGATTCTGAGTTGTGGATGTACGTTAATCCTCATTAACATCTGTGGCGGAAGCAGCGCCGGTTAATTTGACGTATGCTTCCCAACAAACATATTCATTATCAACAACAATTGCTTCTGAAAATGTCATGGCTTTACCAGTAATAGAACATATAGGACCTAATTGTCCGGTAGCTGTAGATAATTTCGATGCATCTGGCATATATTATCGGGCAATATTTTCACTATTCAGCCTTCCCTTCTTCTGAACTCACATACACAGGCATTTTCAAGGTGTTTTATTCGGCGAACTATATGCAATACTCACACGAGAGTTACAAAGTTGGTCATTCCCCCGATCCTGATGATGCATTTATGTTCCATGCTATGACTACTGGAGCCATCAATACGAATGGTAGAAATTACGAACATGTACTACTAGACATCGAAACACTCAATCAACATGCTCTAAAAGGAAAATATGAAATTTCGGCTGTTAGTATTCATTCATTTCCAACAATTGCCGAAAAATATCATTTAATGAATTGTGGGGCTTCTATGGGAGAGGGATATGGGCCAATGATTATTTCAACTAATGAAATTTCTATTGAGGAAGCAAAAAAGGCAAAAATCGCCATCCCAGGCTTGGGGACTAGTGCGTACCTATCACTGAAATTGGCATGGGGTGAAGTTGAGGTTGAGGTTGTTCCATTCGATGAAATATTACCAAAAGTTTTGAATGGTGAATTTGATGTTGGGGTGATAATTCATGAAGGACAATTAACTTGGAAAAACGAGGGAGTACATCTTGTTTTGGATCTCGGTGTTTGGTGGAATAATAAAACCGGTTTACCCCTACCATTAGGTGGTAATGTTGTAAGAAAAAATCTTGGCATATCTCTTTGTGAATTAATGACGGAGGATGTGAAAAAAAGTATTGTCCATTCCTTAGATAATCCCGATACTGCTTTAGCATTCGCAAAGTTATGGGGTAGAGGTATTGATGATGAAACCAATGAAGAGTTTGTTAGAATGTACGTCAATGAACGAACGATAGATTTCGGACAAGATGGCAGGGACGCTGTTAGATTATTTTTGAAAGAAGGCCAAAAAATAGGCATGGTTGATGAAAACCTCGATGTGGACAAAATCAAATTTATTGGGTCAGGTGAATAAATGCCCGATTCTAGTAAACCAGAGGTCAGTCCTTTCGAATCTGTTGACCCAGCTCCACCCAGTGAATCGAAAAATCTTGCAATGTTACAAAATATTTTATGTGATGAAAACCAAAAAATGTTTCAAAGAATGAGAGCATTATTTGCTCTAAGAAATATTGGTGGAAATGATAGTGTAGACGCCCTAGCAAGTGCCTTTAATTCTAATTCTGCATTATTAAAACATGAAATCGCCTACGTTCTTGGACAAATGCAAAACTCTCATGCACTACCTTGTTTAATCGACAGATTAGCAGATAATGAGGAGAATGTAATGGTGCGTCACGAAGCTGCTGAAGCTTTAGGAGCAATTGGAGATCAGCGAGCGATGGAAGTATTGAGTGCTTTTGTCAAAGATAATGAAATTGTAGTGGCCGAGTCATGCGAAGTCGCTATCGATTTACTAAATTATGTTGCTAGTAATAATTTAGATTATTCTTAAACATCGACCCATGATATTGGACCTGTCATTCCACAGACTTCTTGGAGAAATAATTCCAACCCTTTGGTGGAATGGTCATCTAATGAATTGCGAACTTCGTTTTGAAAATATTTCCTTACTCTAGACTCTGAAAAACCGATTTTTTTTGCTGTATTAGTTATTACTTCATTTTGTCGTTTGGGGTCTGAAAGAAATTTTTCATATTGGTTTAACATCGCCTGCCGAGCCTTAATTATGTCTTTAATAGGGCTATCTTTTCTGGTAGCAAATACTCCAAACACCATAGGATATCCTGTAATAATTGTCCATTCAGCTCCTAAATCAAGTTTTACTAAATTAGGATATTTTTCAGCTGCCAATAAAGCTCGATCGCCGATAAGTAATGCACCATCTGATTCTTTTAACATGGCATCAATATCGGGACCGGTTTCATTGAATTTTGGATCTAAACCTCGTAATTTCAGTACCCATTTTAGTAATTCTTTCGAAGTAGACGAATCAGATGGTAAGGCGATATCTCGCATATTCTCGATATCCCGGGTTCCAAATAATAAAACAGAGCCAACATCACCTTGACTAACTATTCCTAATCCAGGAATTAATTGTAATTCTTCGTAATAATTGGCATAATCTGCAGCAGGTATTGGTGCTGTTAAACAATCATTTCGGAGTACGTGTCCCGTAAGCCAAGCAGGTGGCGCTGGGAGAATCTTCCATTTATCTTCTAAACCATCGAAAATGGGATCACAATTAGCAAATGAAACTCTGCCAATAACTAATTTCCAAGACATTTAATCACCTAGGCTTGTTGGGCAATAGGTAATCGCCTAGAATCATCACTTAGTTTTCTTTGAAATCGTGAAAATTCTGTGTATAGTGTATTACGTTTAATAGGAATGGAATCAATCGATTCGATTAATCTAGATAATTCATCACTATCGGTATCTAATCGAGCATTGCTTCCTGCTTCCTGCATTATTTCCTCATGGCTAACTGTCCCATCTAAATCATCTGCCCCAACTAAAAGTGCTAGTGAAGCAGTTTGTGAGCCAAGGTTCATCCGATATGCTTTGATGTGTGGAATATTATCTAACATAATTCTTGAAATTGCTATTACCCTTAAAATTTCATTTAATGTGGCCAGTTGCGCTTCGGGTAATCTGGATTTATCTGGTAAAAAAGGATATGGAACAAAACATTGAAACCCATTAGTTTCATCCTGTAACTTCCTTAATTTATCTAGATGTATAGCTCTCTCATCTAAGGTTTCAACAGTTCCAAATAACATCGTACAATTTGTACTAATACCTAGATTATGTGCGATTTTGTGTATGTTTAAGTATTCTTCGGATGATTCTTTACCTCGACAAATGCGATTACGCACAGTATCAACTAGTATCTCAGCCCCCCCTCCTGGTAAGGAATCAAGGCCAGCATCCGACAGCCGAATTAATGTGTTTTGAATTGATAATCCAGATCTATTTGCAATGTGCTTAATTTCCACTGCCGTTAAAGATTTAATCATAATATTGGGATATTTTTTCTTAGATTCACGATATAATTCTTCATAGTGTTCTATTTTCCATTCAGGATGCAATCCGCCAACAGAATGTATTTCGTCAATTCTATCGGAATATGGCATTATTTGTTTGATATAATCTTTAACATTTAGTGAATATGCTTCTGAATGTCTCGGTCCCTTACGAAAAGCACAAAACCTACAAGCTAATATGCAAATATTAGTAGTGTTAACGTGTAAATTTTCGTTAAAATATACATAATTTCCATATCGTGATTTTTTTATTAAATTACCCAATGCTAAAATTCCAGATAAATTACTATGATTGAATAATTTAATACCTAATTCTAAAGAAATTCGACCACCATTAGAAATCAAATAATAACATTCAGACAAAAGGGTGTCGGATGATATTGAAATTGGAATTTCTAACTCATTGAATTGGGTATTCCAATCAGAGAATCCTGCTAGCGTTGACATCTCCGCAACCTTCACCAAATGTAGGCAACAATCATTATGGTTTTAATTAATCTAATAAAGAATATTGAACTAATGAAATATTTTTAATAAAATTCCTGTAAGACCACTGGAAACCATCAATAGCCACACGATTAAGGAACTAACCTCAGAGGGTCTCAGGAATGGGTGTTAATATCAAAGAATTAGAGAATACTGCAAGAAATTGTCGTAAAAATATTGTTCAAATGATTCACAAAGCAGGTGCGGGCCATCCAGGAGGCTCTCTTTCAGCAATTGACTTAATAGTTGGATTATATGGAACCGATTTCAGATTTGATGTAAATAATCCAAATTGGTCAGATAGAGATCGATTTATTATGAGTAAAGGACATGCTAGCCCTGCAGTATATTCCATGCTTTTTGAACTAGGATTATTAGATCAAAATGATATTGATACATTTAGACAATTGGGATCTACCTGTCAGGGACATGTCGATATGAAATGGACTGATGGAGTAGATTTTTCTGCAGGAAGTCTAGGTATGGGCCTTTCATTTGGGATTGGTTGTGCATTAGCTGCTAGAATGGATCAGAGTCAAAGGAAAATTTGGGTAATGATTGGGGATGGGGAAACTCAAGAAGGCCAAATTTGGGAAGCAGCGATGGCGGCAGATCATCATAAAATTGGTAATCTCAATATTATTGTTGACCGAAATCGTATCCAAAATGATGATTTTATGGATGTACAGATGGAAATTGGAAATATCGGAAATAAATTTTCATCATTTGGCTGGGCAGTCAAGGAAATTAATGGACATGATATGCATGAAGTTGTTTCAGCAATTAACTGGGCTTCGGATAATAATACTGAACCATGTGCAATAATTGCTCATACAGTAAAAGGAAAAGGAGTATCCTTTATGGAAAATAACCCCTCATTTCACGGAAAGGCTCCAGATGATAATGAATTAGCTATCGCCATGGAGGAATTATCATGAGTGCCCCCTCAACTGGCGGTGCTTCTCGTGATGGCTATGGGAATGCTCTTCTTCGGCTTGCAGATGACAAGAGAGTCGTGGTTCTCGAAGCTGATTTAGGCAAATCAACGAAATCGTGCCTATTTCGTGATGACCATCCCGAAAGAACAGTATCTCTTGGAATTGCAGAACAAAATATGATGCTCGTTGCAGCCGGGATGGCATCATCAGGAAAGGTTCCATTTGCTAGCACTTTTGCAATATTCACAGAACGAGCATTCGAACAAATCAGAAATGGTATAGCAAGGCCTGGGTTAGTTGTACATATCTGTGGCAGTCACGGAGGCATACATACAGGTACAGATGGGAGTAGTGCACAATCTATTGAAGATTTAGGAATTTACCGTACAATTCCAAATCTGACTGTTATGCATCCTTGTGACGACTTATCAAGCGAGGAGCTTACCATGCAGTTACTCAATCATTGTAATGCTTCCTATACTCGTACAGCCAGAAATAAAGTTCCTAGAACATACGATAATGATTCTGTCAAATCATTGAAAATTGGTCAAGGATCGGTGATTAGAAAAGGGAATGATGTTGCTATTATTGCATGTGGCATAATGGTTAACGAAGCATCTATTGCGGCTTCAAATCTTGCTGAAGATGGAATAAATGCCACAGTTGTCGATATGCACACCATCAAACCTCTTGATGGAGATTTGATAAATAAATTATCAGAAAATATTGAGTGTTTCGTTACAGCAGAAGATCATTCAGTAATTGGCGGCTTAGGAGGAGCAGTTTCGGAACATTTAGCCAAAAATTGTCCATCACCCTTAGAGATGGTGGGTGTAAATGATAGATTTGGAGAAAGTGGAGAAACAAAGGATCTAATGCTACATATTGGTATCAATTCAGTATCTATAGAAAATGCAGTGCGAAAGGTCCTAAAACGTAAATAAATTATTCATACCACCGTAAAACTAGGGTTTGATTCATGAAGGGGTCAAATACAGGTGCTAATATGAGCGAGGCGGAACGACTCCGACAACTGCTCGATGGATCCATCGATCCGACTGAATTAGAGATGGATGCTGATTTTTTCCACTTAGCAGAACGGATTTATGGACGTGAAGCTCTAGAAAGTTTAGGCATCACAACACCACAACCTGAAATTGAGACTCCTAATATTGATGAAAACGAACATCAGCATGGAGTTGAAATTCCAGATTATATCGAACCCCCATTGATACAAATTGAATCAGAAAAACACCCAAAAAGAAGTAAGTTCATTCTATCTGTAGGAATTATTGGTTTCCTCATCGTTGGAATTAACTTCTATGTTGGCATTGGATCTTTTCTCTCTTTGTGTGTAGATGATACTCACGACGCCCCAATTGAATTCACTGTTTCCTCAACCATTGTTGATGGAAATTTACATTTATTTTGGAATGGAAATTACCTCCAGAATATGACTGAATATACAATTACTTGGATAATTACTGAGGACGGATCCAATGATTTTATCGAAGAAGGTGATTTCTCTTGGACATCCAACGGATATTCTATTGTCCATTCTAATAGTTGGGTTGTTAATACTCCGCCATATACCTATGTGACTACATTAATCGAAAACGGAACTGAAGTTGCATCATTATCAGGTTGTTTAGAATGCGAAACAATAACAACTCAAGGACAAATACAAATTTCGGATGACGAATGCGCTAATAATCCTAAATTCATTTTCTCAAAATATGATAATTATGAGTCGGTTAATTCCTGGACATTCGCCCAAACCGCTGATGTTTTAGATGGAGCATTATTAATGCTGTTTGGAATAATGATATTATTTGGTTTAATTGTCAAAAAATGAATCAATACATTCGAGCAATGTGTTGTTTACGAGTAGTCAGTTTTCCAGTTATGATACAAGGAACTTCTTCAGAATAACAAGGTTGGCAATCTCCTAACAATGTAAGACCGGTGATTTTCTCAATAATTTCTGCATCCGCGTCATTACCATCGAATGGAAATTCGTAAACCATCCCTTCATCAATAACTCCATCAATAACCCAACCCGTATCGGTTTCTTTCAAATCAGGTAATTGTTGAATTAATTCTTTTTGATGTATACCTGCACGTTCTCTCAGAGTCTTAGAAATATTATCAAGTTTAGAATTAATAGTCTCTGAAATAGAATCTAACGAAACTTCAACTTTACCACCTGTTCGTAAAGTCAAAACACATTGATTGGAAACTAAATCACGTGGACCCAATTCTAATCTTATTGGTGCACCTTTGATTTCCCAATCATAATGTTTAGTACCTGGGCGCAAATCTCGGTGATCAACAAATACTCTAATCCCATTATTTCGAAGTTCTTCGGCTAATTTATCCACTGTAACTGATACTTTTTGATCGATATGGGCAGCAATTGGCATCAAAATAACTTGATGAGGAGCAACAGATGGTGGTAGAATTAGTCCAGCGTCATCACCATGCATACCGACAATAGCACCTAACAATCGCTCTGACATGCCAAAAGTAGTTTGATGACAATTTTGGGTTTTACCATCTGAATCTTCATAATTAAGATTGAATGCTTCTGCCCATTGATCCCGATAATGATGATATGTAGCGATTTGCAAGGTTCTACCGTTTGGCATTACTGCATCAACAGCAGTTGAGTACCATGCACCAGGAAATGTATCCCAAACTGGGCGTTTGGAAATTAAAACAGGAATGCATAAATCATGCATTAACCGTTGAACAATTTTTGCATCTTCCTCGATTTGTCGAGTCGCCCCGGCTTCATTTTTGTGAACAGTGTGAGCCTCGAAGAAGTGAATTTCCCGAACACGAATAAAAGAACGAGTCTGTTTTGTCTCATAACGAAATGTGTTAACAATTTGGAAAGTTTTCAGAGGAAGATCGGCATGATTTCGAACCCATAAAGAGAACATCGTGTACATTGGAGTCTCAGACGTAGGTCGTAAAAACATCGGTTTTTCTAATTCGTTGTCCCCGCCCTTAGTAACCCAGTAAACTTCTTTAGAAAATCCAGATTCTTCTTCTTCAAGTCTTAATTCTGAAGGGTCTATGCCAAGTTCCCGGGCAGCTTTTAATCTAGAAACTAGTTTATTTTCTTTATCTAGAAGATCTTCGGGAACCAAAAGAGGGAAATTATATTCTTCATGGCCGGTTGATGCCATTTCTTGACGAGTTAAACCGTCAATAAGTCTCATCGTGCGTAAACCATATGGCTTCCAAACATCCATTCCTTTGATGGGATATCTTTTATCGACTAAATCTGCGATTTCAACTATTGCTGGGTACCACAAATTAAAATCAGACTTGGAAGGGATGCCACGCTTCGCCTTACCCTGCTTACCCATGATTTCTGTCCGCCAATCTATTCTCTTCAATGTGCCGCAATAATATAGTCAAATACCTAAGATTATATCCTCTATTTGGGAACACATTTCTTGTTCATTACGTGCAATTAATTGTCTTCCATCATCTCTAATAATGCGTGCCCGAAGTTTAGATGAATCGCCTAACTCTTCTAGAAGATTTGCAACAACTGCATTAACTCCATATTTTTGGATTTGATCCTTTGCTCTCTCAATTAACCTATCCTCAGATACGTTGGTTTCAAGTTTGAAACCAATCCTTACTGTGTTTTTAGTAATTTCAGATAATTCAGAAATATGTTTAGGACCAGGATTTAGTGTGATTTCCCATTTATCACCTCCACTAGCTTTTTTGCCGATCTCAGGTTCGGCAAAGTAATCTAAAACAGCAGCTGCATGTATCCAACATGTCGGCTTTGGATTATTTTTTGCAACATTGCGTGAAGCTTCTAGCATTTCATTTGGAGCACCTGCTCGAATAATGGTTGGCAAATTAAATGTAGAATTTGCAGATGTTTTTCCGGCTATACAAATAACTTCATGACCCATTCTATGCAGATATTCAGCAATTACCCAACCAGTTCTCCCGGATGATGCATTTTGAATAGCTCTCACAGCATCAATGGGGGCCCTATTTGCTCCTAAAGTAATTGCAATAATTTGCCGATCGATATTTTTTGAATTAATAATATGTGCAAAATCAGCCACAATTTGTATTGAATCTGGCTGCTTCACCTTATCTTCAATTTTTGTAGAATGTAGATAGTAATTCCCTTCTTTTTCTATTTGATGAAGCAAATCTTCTGTGACGGGATCATCAAAAATATCTTGATGCATTGAAGGAATGAAAACAATAGGGGTTTTGGATCCTCTTGCTGCAGCTAAAGACATCATAACTGGAGAATCAGTAATACCATGAATATGTTTAGCAATAGTATTTCTAGTGGCAGGAGCAACTAATAATGCGTCATAATTATTTAATTGTTTCATTTCTGGATCCCAATCGGACACTATCCTTTCATTGGCTGCCCAAGACACTGCTAGGGGCGATATAATTTTTTCAGATTCTTTAGTCATCATAATTGTGACTTTTGCTCTATGTCTACGCAATTCACGGAGTAATTTAATTGATTCAACAGCAGCGATTCCTCCCGAAATAACGAATAGAACATGTCTATTCAGAAGAGATGACCCTTTGTAGTCAACACCTGTGTCAGAGACCATAGACATCCGAGGCATTCACTATTCATCAGTTCGTCGTATAATCAAGGAATATTTAGGTGGAAATATGGATTTAAACCAACAAATGTTAAATTTACATAAACACATGGTTAGATTTATCTCAATAAATTCAATAATTTTCATATTATTGATTTCCAGTGTATGGTTAAATGGCGTTGCCTTGTCAAATCTCAATTCAATAATATTTCTTTACATTCCTGCCTTCCTTTGTTTTTATGGAGTATATCAATTCAAAAACAGATCGAAAATTGGCTTTACACTGGCACTAATTTTACTCACTTTTATAGGTGGGTTTATTGCGATAAGTGGTATTCTTCTAATGCCATTAGGGAATACAATTGATATGCTACAGGGGGGACTTTTGATGTTGTTAGCATATACCACATTAAAGAGATTGAAGACAATAAAATCTCAAACATTCAAATCATGGTACTATCTAGACAGTTTTCAATTTAATCCTGAAGAATTGAATGAAGATGAAGTGTTATCATCATGTCCAACTTGTTCGAGTATTTTGGCTGTGATTCCCAGTAGACTCACCCCTGATGATAAATGTCCAAATTGTGGAAACAATTTGGTGAATGATTATTCTATTGGAACAAATGAGGAAGAATAGTTAGAACCTTTCTAAAGCTATAGATATCCCCATTCCTCCTCCGATGCACATCGTCGCAATAGCACGATTTTTACCAGTTCGTTGTAAAAGGCTGGCTGCTTTTCCAGAGATTCTTAATCCAGATGCCCCCAATGGATGGCCAATAGCGAGTGCCCCGCCATCTAAATTCACCTTTTCTTGTGGGATTTTCAATTCTGAAATTACGGCGAGACTTTGGCTAGCAAATGCTTCATTCAATTCAAATATTTCAACTTCATCTACCGTCCAATGAGCCCTTTTAAGAGCTAATTTAGTAGCGTTAATTGGACCGATGCCCATCAATTCTGGTGGACAGCCAGTTACTGCTCCGGCAACTATGCGTGCGATTGGATTTATTTCGTGTTCCTTTGCAAAATCTTCACTACAAACTATCATGAATGCAGCGCCATCAGTTAATGGGGAAGAAGTTGCAGCAGTAACGACCCCATCTTCACCAAAAGCAGGAGGTAATTTAGCCATCCTTTCTAAAGTTGTATTACCCCGTATACATCCATCTTTGTCAATTATATTAGAATCGGTTTCAATGGAAACTAATTCGGCATCAAAATATCCATTGTCGGCAGCTGATTTGGATTTTTTATGAGAATTCAAAGCAAATAATTCATGATCTGATCTCGTTTGGTTCCACTTAGCAGCTACATTTTCGGCTGTTTGGCCCATGCTAATGTAAGCTTCGGGAAAAATATTTTCCAAATCAGGATGCGGGCTCCAATTGAAACCACGGCGTTTGACACGGCTCATCGATTCAACGCCGCCGATGAGATAACAATCCCCCCAGCCGACTTCTATATTCGCCGCAGCAGTAAGTAATGCCTGCATAGACGAACCACATAATCGATTAATGGTCATCCCTGGAACATCACTTGGTAAATCAGAAAGAAATGTCATTAATCTCCCTATATTGTAGCCTTGTTCGCCTTCTGGGTAAGCACACCCAATTATGAGATCATCAATATCTTCTCCCTTGATTGTATTCCTATCTAGAAGGGATTTGGCGACCTGAGATGCTATCTCATCAGGTCTAACATTTGCCAATTCACCCTTGTGTGCTCTATGAAATGGAGACCTACACCAATCGACTATGACTGCTTTCATGTTAAGCGGATTGCACCGACTATGATAACGGTTGAGCAATAGTCATGAACTTTTCTTGGAATGGATTATACCGATTGGTTCATGAAAGGCTGTTTGGTCGCCGGCTTGATAATATGATTAGAGAATGCGGCCGACACGGCTACTTTGCGGATGATAACCTCTGCCCAGCATGCAACGACGAAGGAAAATTCATTTTACGCACAGGTGAAAGAGATAGTCTCGCCCGCCGATTAGCGTTGATTCTACGCCACGCTCCTGAGAAATTTGATCTAGAAATGGACATTAATGGTTGGGTTGATGTAAAAGATATCATTCGGTCTTTCAAGAAACAGAACGAACGCCGGTATCACTGGCTACGCCCACACCATTTTCGCGCTGTCACACAGACTGATGGTAAAGGAAGATATGAAGTTCGAGGTAACATGATTCGGGCAACTTATGGCCATACATTAGACATAGAACTCGACTTACCTACCGAAAATATTCCTGCATCACTATTCTACCCTTGTGACCCTAAAGAAACTGACAATTTAATGGAGGTTGGAATCACACCCAGTGGAAGATCACACGTTCATCTAAGTGGGAGTATTCGAACAGCTGCCGAAGCAGGACATGTCCACCATAGTTTACCTACAATTCTTGAAATTGATACGGCACAAATGGTTGCTGCTGGAGAAACGATATGGCATGCAGGTGTTACTGTATATTTGACCGAATCCGTAGATTCTGAATATATCAACAAAATATCTAACGATGACCCAGAATATGAAACAGCAAGAGCACGCTGGGTTGATGAAGAAGAATAATCAGAGAAATTCTCCACAATTTGGGCAAAATTCTAGATCCGAACTAATTTGTTTTTCACAAGATCCACATGTTGAATTAATATTTTCTTTTTTCACATTTTCATTTTGGTCAAAAACACGTACAGGTGAATTACGTTCTACAAAAGGTGGGGCTATCTCTTCAGAAATTAACAACAAATCTTTGTATCGGATTGTTTCTTGTATTGCCGACTCAATTTGAATTTGGCGGCGGAGTTTCTCTTTTTCATTTTCAATATTCTCTGTTTCAGCGAGGCTAGATTGTAACCATCTTTGAAAACGTTCGATATCGGACAACTCCGTCATATTATTGCCTGATGCTGACTTACAATTAACACATTCCACATTCAACTCGTTGTGAAAAGCAATAATCCAAATGTAAAATGCTCTTCGATAGTATTGCGGGGGGGTTTATCGATGAATAAAATTGTCATAAAAATTGGTGGCGGCCTGATTACCGACAAATCTACTTACAAATCTCCTAAGTTAGACATCATTAAATCTGTAGCGAAAGTTATCTCTAAACTATCAGTTGATGGTCATAAGTTCATTGTCATTCATGGTGCGGGGTCTTACGGGCATTTAGATTCCAAAAAATGGAGCTTGGCTACTGGGGCAGACACCGAGCGAATAGATGGTCAAAGAAAAGCAGTCATATCTGTTCGAAATGATATGTTAGAATTAAATAAATTATTAGTAGATGCTTTTTCAATTAATGATAGACAAACAATAACGTTTCCTCCTTCTGATTGGGCAGAAGGTATCGGATCAAATTTCAATGGTGATTTATCCGGATTTAATCGCAAAGACAACACTATACCAATATCATTTGGCGATGTAGTCGATAGAAATGGCCCTCTAGAATTTGGAATCCTTTCAGGTGATAATTTAATGGTTAGAATTTCTAAAGAAATCCCCGGCGTATCTCATTGTATCTTCTTACTAGGAGATACCCCTGGATTAATGACAAAACCACCTAATGAACCGGGATCAGAATTAATCAATTGTTGGTCAAGTAGTGAAAATATTGTCGGCACCCATTCTTCAAACCAAGATGTAACCGGCGGAATTTTCCTAAAAACCGAAAGTGCTGTAGAAATTTGCCATATAATTCCAGAAGTATGGATATTGGACGGACGAAAACCAGAACGTATCACTGAATTGCTTTTAACTGGTAAAACTATTGGAACCAAAATCATTCCTTGATGGATTTCGATTATATGCAGGCTTTGCCTCGGAGAGTTGAGAAACATGAGTGACGACTCCAATTCCAACCCTCTATCGGGCTATGATTCCTCTCAAATTGAATTGATGGATGAGTTGTGTATGTTAGTTGATTCAGATGATAATATTATTGGTTCGGCATCAAAAGTTGATTGCCACCTAGGTGAAGGAATGCGCCATCGTGCATTTAGCGTTCTAATATTTGATGAAAAAAATAGATTATTAGTACAAAAAAGAGCAAAAGAAAAAATTACCTTTCCAAATGTGTGGGCTAATACTTGCTGCAGTCACCCATTAGATATCGCAGGTGAAAATGACGATCCTATTGAAGGAGTTATCAACGCAACAATTAGAAAATTAGAACAAGAATTGGGAATCCCTACTAAAGAATCGTCATCTTGGGAATATAATCATCTAGGAAAATTCGAATATAGTTGTAGGTGGGATTCAGAATGGATAGAGCACGAAATTGACCATGTCCTCATAGTAAATGCCAATACTAATCCAACCCCTAATCCAAATGAAATATCAGATGTAATGTGGCTAGAACAACCTGAATTAGAAGATATGATGGCAGGGGTCGGAAACTGGGAGCATGAGCTCGTCGCTCCTTGGTTCAAAATAATATGGCAACACTTCATCGCCCCATATTATCCAAACATGAAGTTACTTTCTCAATCCAGACACAATGAAATAATTAATTATGGCAGACTGAACATAATGGATGGGGAGAACGATGCGGGGCAAAACTTGTTGAACGCCTTATCCAATCATCGAGATATTGTTGAAAATGAAATCATGAATAGTTTAGGAAAAATCGAACAAACTCGATTACATGGTGCAATGACACATCTATTTACTGGCGGAGGGAAAAGATTACGAGCAATTTTACCAAGATTGGTTGGGGAAGCGGCTGGTAACGCCCACAATGGTCATTATACTCTTGGAGCCTGTATAGAAATCATCCACAATTTCACTCTTGTACACGACGATATTATGGATCAGGATCCTATCCGCCGAGGATTACCGGCAGTTCATATCGCCTACGATGATCCAACTGCAATCAATGCAGGAGATGCTATGCTTGCTGTTGGTTTCGAAATTTTGGCTGATTGTGAACATATTTCATCTCATCATTTACGACATCTAGTTCAATCAATTGGAGAAATGGTCAGAAGGGTTGCTGAAGGGCAACAAGAAGATTTTGAATTTGAAAATAGAGATAGTGTTACTGAAGAAGAATATATCTCAATGATTGCAGGCAAAACAAGTGCAATGTTTGAAACATGTGCAAAGACGGGTGCAATCCTAGCTGGAGCCAATGAAGAAATTGTCCAAAACATGGCTGACTGGGGATTAAATTTAGGTTTATGTTTCCAATTGATGGATGATTTAATTGACCTAACAGGAGATACAGGAACTATAGGGAAACCTGCTGGTTCAGATATAATTCAAGGAAAAAGAACCTTGGTGGCTATCCATGCTCTGAAAAATTCGGAAAAATTATCCACATTTAACAAAATCTATGGAACTGGTAAATCATCCCCTGAAGAATTGGAACGTGCCGTTTCAGAATTGCAAGACAATGGTTCTATCCAA
Organism: Methanobacteriota archaeon; assembly: GCA_018654845.1. Classification (GTDB taxonomy): domain Archaea; phylum Thermoplasmatota; class Poseidoniia; order Poseidoniales; family Thalassarchaeaceae; genus MGIIb-O2. The sequence goes on from JABIKU010000016.1 coordinate 92,904, forward strand.
TATGCATTAGATCGAGCTTTGCTATATCATAAACAAGCACATCAAATGCTAGACACTCTTCCTGAATCTCCAGCAGTAAATGTCCTAAGAGAATTAACCGATTTTCAATTGATAAGAATCAATTGATACGGATAATCAAAATTAATTCTTAGTTGTGGACTCAAAAATTGCAGATATTGCAAATAATTTTGTAAAATTATCAATCCATGTATTGTGCTTCACCGGGAATTTCTTCTTTGAGACCCTTACGCTGACGAATTTCACCAACAACCTTGTGAAATAATGAAGTAGGCAATTGTACGAAACCAGCATTTTCTGTGTTCCAAATTGCTCGGCCCTGACTAGCCGCGCGAATATCATTCGAGAAACCGAATGATTCTGCAACGGGCATCTTTCCGATAACACTAGCAGTTGCTCCGTCGACTGGCATGTCCTCGATGATACCGCGGCGTTGGGTTAATTCCCTAGTAACTCCACCGATTACATCGTTAGGTGCATCTATACGAATATTTTGTATAGGCTCAAATATTACTGAACGTGATCGCAATATAGCGCCTTTGACCCCGTTCCTTACAGCTGGAATAGTTTGAGCTGGACCACGATGAATTGCATCCTCGTGAAGTTTTGCATCCACTAATCGAATCATGACACCCATCAATGGCTCATCAGCAGTTGGGCCTTTCTTGCAAACATCGTTGAAACCTTCAATCATCAATTCACGAGTTTCGTGAAGATTTTGGATACCTTTGGTATCGTTTACGAAAATATTTGTCCCATGAATTGCGTAAATCTTTCTCATCAAATTTTTATCCAAACCAAACTCAGCGAATTTGTTTCCAACTTCCTTAGCATCCTTTGTTCTAACTGGACCATCCCCAAAATGACCTTCTCTGAGAGCATCGATAACTTCCTGTGGAAGTGGTTCGGCCTCGATATAGAATCTATTATGGCGGTTTGGTGATTTGCCCTCAAATGGACGTCCAGAATTGGTGCTTTCAATCGATTCACGATAAACTACAATTGGCTCACTAACTTTGACTTTGATGCCTTGTTCTTCTTGCATTCGGTAAACTGTAATTTCTAGGTGAAGTTCACCCATGCCAGCAAGCAAAGCCTCGCCGGTTTCTTGATTAGTTGAAACTTGTAATGATGCATCCGCTTTTGCTAACCCGCGAAGGGCATCAATGAATTTTGGTAGATCTTTCATAGATCTTGGTTCAACTGCGACGGTAACTACAGGCTCAGAATAGTGTCGAATTGCTTCAAACGGAGTTGCGTCTTCAAAATGTGAAATTGTGACACCTGCTGCAGCACTTCGAATACCGGTTAATGCAGCAATATTCCCTGCTGCAACTTCTCCAACTTGAATTCGGTCACCGCCGACCATCATGCTGACTTGTTGAACACGTTCAGATTTCGCTGCACCGATTGCCCAAACCGACTCTCCATGTTTGATAGTCCCTGAATATACGCGACCTACTGCTACTTCGCCTGCATGTGGATCCATCCAAATTTTTGTTATCATTAATGACAATGGTCCTTTCGAATTACACTCTAACATCGAAACGCCCACTTCTGATTCTAAGTCGCCTTGCCAAATGTTTGGAATACGGTATTTTTGTGATTCTAACGGTCCAGGTAATTTTTCGACTGCCATATTAAGAAGAACTTCGTGAATTGGTGCTTTTTTGGATAATTCTTTTTGTTCATCATTATGGCAGTGCTCAAAAATATCTTTGAAATTCAAACCGGATTTTTGCATATATGGTACGGACATACCCCAATTATAGTAAGCAGAACCGAAAGCAACAGTTCCATCTGCGACAGAAACCTGCCATTCTCTTCGTAATTCTTCTGGAGCGAAATTTGAAATTAATTTATTGACTTTCATGATTATCTTTTCAAAGCGAGACATCATTTCTTGTCCATCAATTTGTAGTTCGTTGATTAATCTGTCAACTTTGTTGATAAATAATACCGGACGGACTTTTTCCTTCAACGCCTGACGAACAACAGTTTCAGTCTGAGGCATTGTCCCTTCTACAGCGCATGCAAGAATTATGCAGCCATCAACAGCACGCATAGCTCTAGTTACGTCACCACCAAAGTCAACGTGACCTGGTGTATCGATAAGATTGATTAGGTAATCTTGGCCTTCAATATCGTGAACCATTGATGCGCTTGCTGCATTTATTGTAATGCCTCGAGCGCTCTCTTGCTCGTCGAAATCTAGAACTCGAGATTTACCAGCAAGTTCCTCTGACATCATTCCTGCGCCAGCAATCAAATTGTCAGATAGAGTAGTCTTTCCATGATCAATATGTGCCGCTATAGCAAGATTACGAATATGCTCTCTATCATGCATTATGTCAACTGCGCGCTTGATATTATCTTCCTTACGACCCATTCAATCACCTTGGATGAGCCGGCGACCTGACATTGGTTGATAAAGCCGATTGTATCACTACGTGATACTAGTTTGTAGTCGAGGCAATTTATGATACTCAATCATCGTGCAGATGCTGCGATTCTTTCAACTTCTTCTCGCTTACCAATTGCAAAGGAACCGACATCTCCGCTGGCTGCCTTGGAAATTTCCGAGATGACGCCCTCGGTTAGAGATCGCTTACTTTTTGCTGTAGCAGATGCGCATCCTATCGATAAGTTTCGTAGAGCGACATCTAATCTTCGGCTCGGTGAGGAGTCAACAGCTTTTGGCGTGCTTACTGCACCCAATTTTATTCGAGTTGTTTCTTCACAAGGAGCTGCTTCAACGATAGCATCGATAAACTTCTGAAGTGGGTTTTCGCCTGAGCGTTCTTCGATGTTGTCTAGAGCGGCTTCGAATGCCTTTGCACAATGTTGTTTCTTACCAGAAAATTTACCAGTTCGCATCAAATTATTGATGAACCTTTCAACTACGGAAAGATTTGCTTTTCCAAACCATTGGTTGGCATGACGGCCACCAGTGTGTGGTGTTCCAATTGTTGTCAAATTAATGTACGGAGCGAGTCCAGGGTCGGCACAGGAAACATCATTTGCATCCCATTTGCCGAAAACCAAAGTTCCAATTCCAGCGATTGGAGCTTCTTGCTCCTTTACTTCTTGAACTTCTTCAGACATCACAAACACCTTATCGAATTGGCTTCTCTTTTCTGCCACGAACCATTTCGTCAAGAGAGACGCCGTTTACTTTAATCACTTTATAGCGCACACCGGGTAAATCTCCCATCGATTGGCCACGAGGGCCACCAATGCCTTCGACAAGTACTTCATCGTGCTCATCAATGAAAGATATTGCACCATCTCCCGGTGCGAATGCTGTGAGTTTGTTTCCGGTTCGTATCAATGAAATTTTGACAGCCTTTCGGATACCAGAATTAGGCTGTTTTGCTTCGAAACCAACTTTTTCGATTACAATTCCTTTGGCTTGAGTCGAGCCCTTTAGAGGGTCGTGCTTCAAAATACCGCCGACTTGGCGCTTGAGTTCTCGGTCACGAAAACGCTTCTCTTTCCATCGATATCTTTTACGGTCATCCTTCATCTTAATTCCTGAGAAAAGACCTCTACCCAAGTTTGACACCTCAAAAGACAGCCCGCCGACCTGCCATTGGTATAAGAGTATGACGGGAACACCATAGGTGGGTGTACTAAAGGAATAGCCATCTCCTTTTGCTAACATTCAAACCGAATCGTCATTGCCTAGGCACCATGGCATTCCGTAATCTACTCGATGGTGTTCAACGAATCGATACAGAAGTTAGCGCCATACACGAAATTTTTGACCATTCAACTACTAAAAAACACCCACCATTACTATTTACAAAAATCACTGAAGCACCAGGCCATCATTCGGCATTGAACGTACTAACGCGCCAAAGAATTTGCGACGTTTTTGATGTTAGCGCAGGAGAACTAATCGATATTTTAGCATGGGCAATGAATAATCCCAGTGAACCCCAAATTATTGATGCAACTCACGCACCTGTTTTGGAAAATACATTTGATGAAGTTAATTTGCTAAAAATTCCAATCCCATGGCATTACCGAGAAGATCGTGGCAGATACCAATCAGCTTCGGTAATCATAGCAGAATATCAAGGCATTAGAAATATGTCATATCATCGTCAATTCTTACGCGATGAAAATCATTGTGTTTCACGCTTCGTGCCACGACACCTTCGAACTATGGTAGATCTTGCAGCTTCAAACGGTGAAGAAGTGAATATTGCTGTAGTCAATGGGGCGGACTCTGTGGTGCTACTAGCAGCTGCGATGTCATTTACTGAAAATATAGATGAATTGAAAGTAGCAGCTGCTCTACACGAGCGATTACATGGGCAACCATTAGAACTCGTAGAACTATCGAATGGGATTCAGGTCCCAGCAGATGCAGAATACGCCATGGAAGCCCGCATTACACTATCGAGGGACGATGAAGGGCCATATGTCGACATAACTGGGACTGTAGATGATGTCAGACAAGAAAACGTCATCGAATACGATGTTCTCCATCATCGAAACGAACCTATATTCCATGCGTTGATTCCAGCAGAAGTGGAACATCGTACTTTGATGGGGATGCCAAGAGCGCCGACTATCAAAAACGCTGTTTCTGAAGTAGTAGAATGTACAGACGTTTATCTCACAGATGGTGGCAGTGGTTGGTTGTCCTCAGTAGTCCAAATTATCCCTAAAGAAAATGATGATGGCAAGAAAGCGATTAGAGCTGCTTTGGCAGGTCACCCCTCGATGAAACAAGTCACAATTGTTGATACCGATATTGATATTACTGATCCTGTAAGAGTTGAGTGGGCATTGATGACAAGATGGCAACCCGACAAAGACACCATTATCCTCTCTAATCAAAAGGGGTCAAGCTTAGATCCAAGCCGAGCAGAGACCGGCTTGACAAGTAAAATTGGCATGGATGCAACTTTACCTCCTGGAATCGACCGTTCTCCGTATGAATCGGTACTATGAGGTAATAATATGCAAGAGAAGAGCGGTGATATTTCCGCACAACTTCAACATCCTCGCCGTAGTTTAGGCAATCGCCACCGTAGTCAATCAGAGAAATTTCTAAAATTGTCCAAAACAGATAGGAAATATATCGGTTGGGCGGAGCAAAGTGCTCGCCAAGCCGTCCTCCACGATTTCACTAACCCCAAAAACTGGAAATTATTAGTAGAAATTAAAATTATTCTTCAAGATGAAATTGGTATTAGAGCAGTTCTAGAAGAATTATTCACTGTACTTGGAAGAGACCCTGAATTATTGGAGCAATTGAAAGAAGTAGACATGCTTCTAGCAGGAATTGACTTACTTGATGCTGGACTTCGAGTTGACCCTTTAGATCCGGATAAATGGGCAATAACGATAAAAACATCCGATGAAGAAAAACAAAAATTTGCAAATCGAGTCAGAATCCTTGATTTACGAGATCCAAGAGCAAATGTGCTGTTTTCTAGAAGACTCGAACGAATCAAAGAACAAGGGGATGAAAATCTATTTATTGAATTAGAACGGATATTGTTGGCCCAACATCCAGCAAATTATGAGGCATGGGGGGAATTAGGAAAACTACACGAACGACGAGGAGAATTTGATCAAGCTTGGTTTTGCTACGACCAATCTCAAACATATTTCCCATCGTCCAAAATTAGAGATTCATTCAGAGAACGAATGGAAGCAAAAATGGATGGAAGCGAATCAAGACCGTGGGTTGCTCCACAGATAACCGAACGCCTGGATTTCCTCAATCGGATGCAAAGGTTAGCTACTCCAGATACTCATGTAGAAAAAATATCAGAAATATCTTCAACAGAAGAAACTATTGTTCACGAAACTATGGAAGAGAAGGTAATACGACTAAAAAAATCTGGCAGAATTCAAGAAGCCTTCTTTTATGTTAGAAGTCTGGCAACAAATGGTGACCAAGACGCCATTGAGTTGCTGGATCAATTAAGGAGTGAATTAGAATGACTGGAAAATCAGAATTTGTATTGGCATGGACAACTTCAAAAAATTCAATAGAAAATGAACAAACATGGATAATGGTTCGTCACAAAGAACGCGGCTGGGAATTACCTGGAGGTTCAAAAATTGATGGAGAAAAATCAGATGAAGCCGCTCTACGAGAATTATTTGAAGAAACAGGATTGCTCGGAACTGCCAAAGCATACGATTCAAAACTTATCGAAAACGGCACCGTAGTCTGGATAGAAGTTGATGATGAACCTCACCCTAACCCTTGGGAGTCTGGAGATGATGTCATTGAAGAAGTAGGATGGTGTATACAAATTCCGGAAAGATTAGGTTGGAATATTTTTGAAATTGAAAAATTAATGGCTCATGATTGGAGCGCTTCAATTAGCTTAGAATCTTGAATCTCAGATTTACGAGATTTCATAATATCTGCCCAATGGACCACTTTTAGTGCTACTCCGGCATCAATAATTAATCCTAAATCGTTTCTTTGTTCACCAGAAAGATCACTCATCAATACTGGAACCAATTCATCTACAATATTTTTGACATCATCAGGATTAGCTGCAATCCATGTATTACCACCAACCGAACGAGGAGCTGCCACTTCAATTCGTTGCATCATAGAAGGAGCATTCGAATCTACTTCATCTAAGGCTAGATTAAGCCATTCTAATGAACTAACCAAATTTTCAGCAATCATCCCTTCACTTTCAAAACATAGTTTTGCAGTCCAAAAATGGCGCATTGCAGGGTCTAAATCCCCCATATCAACTAAAATTCTCGCAGTTTCTAAACGTGAAAGGCCACGAATATCATTCGGATGCCCGGATAATTTATTGATATCGGAATGTACCACTAGCGCCATCATTTGCTCCCCCTTATTGGTATGCCAATTTGCTAAATTCAATAATGCTAAACCATGTAAAGGCGAACCCAGTTCAATTGCATTAAGACGGTCGACACACCATCGTAATTCTTCACCAATCATCGCTTCATCCATTGAGCCAATCAACGCCCGGTCCATTCGCAATCGAGCTTCAATTAGATGGTCACGTTCTTCACTAGAACGTGAACGAATTAGCAAGTCATTTGAAAAAATCAATCCTTCTTCAATTTGACCTTCTGATAACATTTGTTGAAAAATTAGAGTGTCTAATTCAAGCGGGCTCGCATCGAATTTATCGCTCGACAAAAAAATCTCTCTCAATTTTCTAAGTTCTGAATAATCTCTTCATAATTTTCCCGCAAACCAACTTCACGGTCAACCAATCTCTGCAAGTGACCTTCAAAAGCTGTTTTTGAATCTGCTAAGTCTGAACGTAATTTTTCGATATCATCAACTTCGAGCAGTAGATTGCCGACGGCTCGATATACTGGTTTTTTTGGATTTTGATTTTCTAATGCTTCTAAAGTTAATGAAATTTCATTGACTTGATTTGTAATTTGAGACAATTGGGATTGGAGAATCTGTAATTCTTGGACAATAGCTTGTAATTGCTCTGAATCCACATCGCTCATTCAATCACCTCTAGTAGCTGCAACGGCTTGTTCAGATGCTATCAACCCACGCATCAAGCTATTCCATCTGGCACGTAGATCTGCGATGCTGTTCGCTGATTCATGAATGGAAATTTCATTATCAAAATAAATGAATTCAACTTCAGTCATCAAACCTGCTGACAATGCTTTCGCATCCTCATGCATTATCTTTAATTCAAATTGAGCACAATCACTCTTCTTCGGAGTGGCCATCGAAATCAGTCTCTGCTGCTAACTTACGCTCATAATCAAGAGCGGCTTGTTGAGCGATAACGGTCATATCAGTAGCTGTTGCGCCTTCCATACCACGACGAATAACACGATTATTAGCATCTGTAGCACGGGTGAAGGGTTCCCAAACACCACCTGTAAATTTATGAGAACATTTCTTGCATTCCCATATTCCAGCAACTTGGCGGCTTACCTTAGGGTACTGACACTCTGGGCAAGTGTAGAGATGATTCTTTTTGCGCAATGCTGCTCCAGCTCTTCGACGAACGCTAACACCGTATCGTGCACCATACTTTGCAGTAGCTCCAGATTTCTGAGTTCGCTTTGCCATCTCAATTGCCTCCTTCGAGTGAATGTACCAAATCTCTTAGTTCGTCGCCCTTAATGCGCGCCTGTTCCATGAGTTCAGCAAATTCGCCGGCCGTGAAGGTTCCCTTAAGACCCTTCTGTAATGAATGAACGTGAGCATCGGCTCCTAGTGTGATGTGAATTCTCTCATCACCGCCTAATTCTTCCCTACCAGAAGCATCGTAGACATATCGTCCACCAACTCGATGATATGAACACATTATTGGTGTTTTAGAGACATCTAAAGGACGGTCATCGCCTAATTCGTACTTAGCAAACGGTATGACTGCATTACGTAGTGCTGCGATTCCGGCTAATGCAAACGCATCAAACAAATTACCATCATCTGAAATTGCGTACAAATCAAGAATGACTTGCCATGCTTTTTCACCAGGGATAATACAGAGTGCTTCCGTATCGATACACCCTGATTCACGGATCCCTCGGTCAACTACTCGTCCAAGTTCAATAGATTCTGGGCTAGGAGGTCCTGGTTCGTGTTTTCGACCAGCTACTGGGCGTAATTCAGCACTACACATCAAACCACCTTGATTAGGTCGGTCTGAATATGGAGTCATAGTTTGAAATTTTACACCCGCATAAACGATAGTATCGCCCATTCGAACTTTTGCAGAACCTTCTGCGTTTCCTAAAATTCCGATTTCAAGTTGAACTTCTCGGCCATCCCATTGGCGACGGCCATCTAGACGTTGGTCATTTTCTGCTAATTCAACTAGGTGTGAGCGAAGTAATTGAGGAACTAGAGGGATACTCATAAGTTGTAACCTCCATTTTTTAGTGCTTCAGCACAATAATCACCAATCACAATTGCAGCTTCCATATTGTAATCCCAAGCTTCCTGGAACTCTTCCTGAGAAAGATCACCATCCATCTGAAGGAAAGCCAATTCACCAGAATTAGGTAGAACACCCATTGGTAAATCCGCTTCACCATAATTATCTTCAGCCTTATTCAAATCACAAACAACTACACCATTGATTTTTCCAGATGCTACTGAAACAACCAAATCAGTCATTGGAATTCCCGCATCAGCCAAAGCAACCGATGCGGCGGTTAATCCGACGCATCGAGTACCAGCTTCTGCACAGATAATTTCTATTTCAACACGAATTTTTGATCGAGGATATAATTCGAGTAAAACGACGCTTTCGAGAGCATCGGAAGTAACCTTACTGATTTCTCGGCTACGACGATTAAATCCAGGTCGAATTCTATCACTTGTTGAGAAAGGGGCCATGTTGTATCGAACATCAAGAACTGCACGGTCTTGGCGCTGAATCTTTCTTGGATGCGCCTCCATTGGACCGTAAACTGCAACTATCACTTCGTTAGTACCCCAAGTCATTCGGCATGAGCCGTCCGCTACTGGTACAACACCTAATTCGATTGAAATTGGCCTCACATCTCCTGCTTTTCTTCCATCCACACGGATACCATTTTCATCAATCATTTGTACGTCGCCATATCCCATTATGCTACACCTCCAGGTGTTGCAGCCTTTGCTTCGGCCGTCATTGCTCGAAGACGTGTTCGAACTTCGAGCATTCCCTCGAAGTCTCCATCAATCCAGATTCGGCCATTTTCTGCGGCTACTACTCTGCATTCAGTATCTTCTTTGAGTTGTCGCAGAGCTTTTCCTTGTCGGCCAATCAAACGCCCAAGGAGATGAGGATCTATGTCCTCTACAACTCCTGAACGGATCTTACGAAGTCCCATCCCCTTCATCGTAACGACGCTGGAATGGGTCTCTTCGACCTCTTGCACTCTGCATAGTATTGCTTCGCCGATATCAATGACACTGCGTGTGCCACCAAATTCCATCTTGGCAGGGCCAAGACTCATCGGCAAAATTGCGTTGAAAGGAGCGCCGATGTCTACGAACCAAATATTGTTCGTACAACCCTCGACTAAACCGATTACCAAATCCCCTGGTCGAGGGAAATATTTAGTTCGACTTGGTAAAATCGAAACCGATTTTCCATCCTTTTTCATCTGTCCTTGTTTCGTCGCTCGAAGTCGGCCATCCATGACGATGACGCCATGGCCTACTTCGTAGTCCTCTGAATCACCGAGATCTTCTCCCGGAGCAACAAGCAGAGGTGCTTGTTGAGAGTCATGCGGCCCGGCCGCGTTTCCTTTTCCACTCATGTTATCGAGCCGCGCGACCGACCCTCCCTTCATAACCGTTGATGTAATCACCTACGGTGGTGTATCAGTCAAGTTCTTTGACACTAACTTCCGAAGACCGGGATGCGACTTGCCCAATGATCTCATTTTTCATCCCTCCAGGCACTTCGATTACACATACCCATGAACCATCCGAAATCCATTCTTGCTTCATTATCAATTCCCTCAATAAATGATGTACTCCGCCGTAATCCTTACCAGGAACTTTGAAAGCTAACCTCACAGTAATGAATGCTAACGGGATGACTGGTCTAAGCAATTGTATCGCATCTTGGACTTGTCTCTCGACAGATAAAAATGGATCTACGGAAAATTTTATTTCGTCGAGGGCTAATTCAATTCTAGTATGTGGATGTGGCAACTTAGTTTTGGGATCTGTTGCAGTAGTTGCAATTTGGTGAATAACTCTAGTGCGTTTTTCAGTCACCATTTTTTTACGTTGAACAGTTGTTAATTGAATGCTGCCTTCATTAAGAATTTTTTCGACACAAATTTGCAAATCCGTCGAACCAAAAACAGAAACTAAAGCATCAGTTGTAGGCCTATCTCCTGATTTAACATCATTCCAAACTTCACTGGTAGCCAATAAATCATCAAGACTGACCTTAGTTGGATCGGCTTTCCAAGTATCAACCAATTCAGAATCGACTAATATTTCGTATCGCGAACCACCCTTCTCTAAACGAGCGAGGACTGCATCATCGAGGCTCACCATGGATGCCGAGATGGCTTAACAGACTTAGAGTGTGGCTTGTGCTAACCCATATAAGAGCAGAATAACTAATAGAAAATTATAATGGAAAAATTTCAGAGTTTATCCAAATGCTTCAAAGTTGAGTCTCGATCAAGTTTATCATAACCAGAACTGTTTACTACGGCAATTTCTACAGTATTACGATTAAGATCATCTTCGAGCGATTCTTGTAACGCCTCAAGACCTAATTTTATTGCTGCGTTCAAGGTCATATTTTTCTTCCACTTGTCTTCAAAGTGATCGATAACTGTAGAACGCCCACGTCCGATAGCACCGGCTTGGTAAGATTGGTAGGCACCGGAAGGATCAGTTTCAAACAAATGAATTCCTTCACCATCGATTCCACCGATTAATAGTGCTGTACCAAATGGACGGGCTCCCCCATATTGTGTGAAGGATTGCATGTAGTCACACATTTTTTTGACCAAGGTGGTTATTCCAATAGAATCACCGTAGGTCATACGGTTTACTTGGCTCTGAACTCTAGCTCGGTCGACAAGTTGTCGAGCATCGGCGATTAGTCCTGAGGTTGTCATACCAATGTGGTCATCGATTTGATACATTTTTTCAATTGAATCAGTATTAACTAATTTACTAGAAATTCTTTTATCGACAATTAAAACGACCCCGTCACGATATTTTATACCGACAGTAGTAGTCCCTCTCTTGACAGATTCTCTAGCATATTCTACCTGGTATAATCTCCCATCTGGTGAGAATGTAGAGACTCCATGGTCATATCCGCGTCCGCTTGGCTGCATGTTATCACAGTCGAACCGATACCGACCTCTTATCAATCTTGAGAATACCAAGACTGCTTCAGCGCGGCATTGATGATGAGAACGCCTACGCGAGAACATGCGAACTGCAGTCCTCGCGTCGGGCGGAAAGGATTCTACCTATGCTTCTTGGTGGGCTCTTATGCAGGGTTGGAGTATTGAAGCAATGGTTACAATTCAAATCGTTGGAAATGATTCAATGATGTTTCAACTACAAAATACTACAATTGCTGGGTTGCAAGCTAAATCTATCGGGGTCCCATGGATTTCTATTAATTCGGAGGGTATTGAAGAAGCCGAAATTGAAGATTTAGAAAATGCAATTATCTCCTCTAATCTTCAGATTGATGCTTTGGTCGTTGGCGCACTTCGCTCAGATTACCAAAAAACCAGAATCGAAAGAATGTGTCAACGACTTGGAATTATTTCTTATTGCCCGTTATGGCATCATGATTCACTCGAACATATGAATTCACTAATTGATCATGGTTTTGATGTTCGAATAGTTTCAGTATCTGCTGATGGTCTTGATGATTCATGGTTAGGGGCTAAACTGACTGGAGAGAATTTACCTATTTTGAACCAATTAGCGAAAAAACATAGATTCAATCTCGATGGGGAGGGGGGCGAATTTGAAACAATTGTCCTAGATGCCCCTCATATGAATCAACGAATTATATGCGAAGCTGAGACAACATGGAATGGAAGTCGGGGTACTTGGTTAGTTACCAATGCACATTTGGAGTGAGGAGATTTAACCCGTTATCCTCAAACACAAGTGTCTTTCCGCAGAACCGGGGAAATACATGACTGTCTCACCGCTCGACTATCGCTACGGTAGAAAAGAAGCAAAATCCATTTGGGCACGTGAAGGAAGGCATTCACGCCAACTTAATGTTGAACGGGCATTAATATGGGCACATTGCCAATTGGGTAGAGTTAGTCCCGAAGATTACGAAATTGTCGCTTCGATTGCAAATCCGGATGTAGTTACTGCAGACAGAGTTGACGAGATCGAAGCAGAAACACGCCATGACATCATGGCATTAACCAAAGCAATGGCTGAAGCAGCAGGTGAAGCCGGATGGTGCATTCACCTTGGAGCAACCAGTAATGATATCGTTGATACCGCAGTTGCCCTTCAAATTAGAGATAGTATTGTTTTGCAACAAGAAACACTCAAACAATTAATTGCAACAATGTGTGACCTTGCACAGCGTGAAAGAGATACAGTGATGATTGGCAGAACCCATGGACAGGCTGCCGTGCCGATTACTTTTGGATTGAAAGTTGCAGTATGGGTCGATGAATTTCGTCGACACCTTGACCGGCTGGATGAACTTACACCCCGGTGTACTACAGGAAAATTTCTAGGCGCTGTAGGCACAGGCGCTGCTCAAGGAGAGAAGGCTTTCGAATTGCAGAGCCTCATAATGGATGATTTGGAACTCCAGACTCCTATCGCAACGACTCAAGTCGTCGGACGCGACCGATATATCGAATGGGTCGGATGGATGGCAAATGTTTCCACCAGTATCGAGAAAGTCTTACAAGAAATAAGAAACCTTCAACGCAGCGAAATATCAGAAGTAGGAGAATTTTTTGACAAAGAAAAGCAAGTTGGGTCATCTACTATGGCGCATAAAAGAAATCCAATAACTGCTGAAAATGCTTGTGGATTAGCAAGAATTGTTCGTTCAATGATTATACCCTCATATGAAAATGCATTATTATGGCATGAAAGAGATTTAGCTAATTCTTCCGCGGAAAGATTTACCTTGTCGCATTCGATGATTCTACTAGATGATATTATTATCAAATGTGATAAGGTTCTATCAAAATTAAGTGTTGATGCTGAACGTATGCGTTACAATATAGATACACAAAAAGGATTAGTGATGGCTGAAAAATTAATGATCACGCTCGTCGATAACGGTATGGCCAGAGATGTTGCACACGAAGTTTTGCGAAGTGCATCGATGGAAGCACTCGATTCGGGTGAAAACCTTGAAGATGTTTGTGCGAGATCAATAGAGATTTCAGAAATATTTAGCCGACAAGAATTGGCAGATTTATTCAAACCAGAAAGCCACATAGGATTTAGTGGACAAATAGTTGACCAAGCCATCAAATTGGCTAGGGAACGAATATAATTGAACATCAAAATACAATCATTGCAATACCAAGGCACAGGCCAGTGATTATTGCTATTATTCCAAGGACTGCTATCATTGCGTGTGGGCCGTATTGGTTTACATCATTCAGCGCGACATTGAAAAATCCGGATTCGCGAATCCCTTCAATTACGCCGGATTCCGTTTCTTCAAATTCGGGCAATGGTTTACGCTGAATCTTCTCTATCGAAACATCCTGCGTTGCCATAAATCAATGGGAGAGCGGTCGGTTGTTTAGGATATCCGTCGAAAAATGTGTAAACTACCGTTAGGAAAGGTCATCCACCCTCAATTTAGCGTAAGGGCTATGCTGGAGATGAAGCAAGGGCCTATTCACTTGTCTTACGAACCAGGTTCAGGCTCTACAAATCTCTGCCTAAGTATAACTTCAGCAGTACTATCCTCCAATAATAAAGTGATTTGGTTGACTCGAGAATTACCTGACGGGGCGCTTTCTAGTCAAATTTTAGGGCATTTGACAAAAACTCAAATCGAGAAATTAATAATTCTAGCGTTTGATGAACAATTATTAGAAAGAAGTCGGGCTATTTCAGTAATTATTTCTAGATTAAACGTAGATGATTTGCTAATCATTAGTGATTGGTGTCCAAATTCAGGAAGAGCACCTGTAAATGACAAATTAGCATTGAAAGAATTACTAAAAGAAAATACAGAAAAAAAAATCTTATTCACCTCGGCGGCATATGAAGATGCATCAGGGAAAAACCGAGGTTGGATGCCGAGAGGAGCCAATTCGTTCAATGAACTCTCAAGAATAGTGTTTATGACACGCCACCCATTAAAGGACAATTACCGAATTATAGATGATGAAGGATCCGAGAGTCTAATTAAATTGACACAAAATGGATTTTTTCCAACTAATTAATTCTTGATAATTGAATTTAGTAAATTATCGAGCTCGGCTAAAGCCTCCTCATCGGGGGTAGCCAATGAATCCGGATCTTTTGCTGTGCCACTATATTCATCCGTCACAAATTCACTTCCTCGTCGATTTTTTGCTCTTTGACGAAATATTAGCCAAAATAAGATAATAGAAGAAACAGACAATAAAATCGTCGCAATCTCAACGCTTGCCATATTTTTCGAGAATAGGCCGCACTTTTCACAACTTCTGCGGTAAGTTGTGGGACAGAGGCATAGATAGATGTCTACGTTGAGAAGCAGGGGGTTCAACCCAGCCATCGTATTTTTCAGGCATATATTGCATATCAGCCACCCAATGTTTCTCGATTGTTAGTCCACATTTTTTACATCGTAGTGGTTGGCCTTCACCTGCACTTCTCATAGTTAATTCAGAGCAACACTTGGGCCGATTTTTGATTCTAGGGGTTGGATTATTCAATTTTAATCGCTCCAAATGAACACTCAAATCAGGTGATTTAAGTCCGACCCAAGAGATTTGATCACCGATTTGTAATTTTCTCAATAATTTGTTCACATCCCCACCCTCCTTGAAGGCAACCAAAGATACAATGTGACCATCTTTAATCACCTTAATACTTGAATGGGCGCCTTTTGTTTCCTTGGGATTTGCAAGAACGGTTCCCGATTCAAAACCTAAAATATGATCATCAGATAATTGGTTTGTACAGTGCACGGCGTACCGTTCGGCTAGTTCTACTCCTGTTTGTTCTTGCATCCAAAAGTGTGCTTTTTCGACCGCTTCATACGATTTACCACGAATGCCATAGAGAACGGGGCAAGGTGTTCTTGGAGAAATCAATCCCTTGTCAATTGTTGGGTCGCGATTAAGAAACGTATCACAGTGTAATTTGTCGAGTTGGGCAACTACTTCTTTAGGAACCAAGCGTTTTTTTCCAATCAATTCCTTAGACCGCCAAGCGATTAATTCCCAACTAGAATTTATATTAGGATTCCATGCAATTGCTGCACTGGCTCCAATAAGACCCCATTTTGAGTTACCAGAATAATATTCATTGACATGAATTTTTTCCTCAATATCGATGATTTGCACCTCACTACGAACTGCTGAATAATACAATTCTTCATCAAAACCATCTTGAGAAATTACTAAAACAGGAGAAATTACACTATTCTCGCCAAGATAATCTTCTAAACTCAGTAGTAAATCTTCAAAAAAATCTGCACAAATATCCCTCAGTTTCTCCGCTTGATAACTTGGCACCTCAACTATAGCTGAAAGAGCACCGTTACCCCGAGTTCGACGTGCTGCAAATGGCCAAAGCCTAACCAAACGACGTTCAACACAAACAAATCCATCCACTGATTTGGTCAATAAATTCAACAAATCATCAAATGTAGCAGTTGTACAACCGAAATCGGGGTGATCGGTATCATCCAGCCCGATATAGAAGCGGCTGGAGTCGGCATTGCCGCTCAAGCTGTACCACCCAGTATTATTTCTATGACCTCAGAAATTCCGACTTGAGAGTTGCAGCGAAAACCCTTGACCCCGTAACGTGAAGCGGCGATCATATCGACTTCACGATCCCCGACCATAATCGAATTGGATTCGTCAGGACGATCCATCCATTTTTCATCAAAAAGTAAATTTGGTTGAGTAGAATTTTCTGCAGCATCAAGAATTTGTCGACCAGCCTCAAGCATTCCAGGATTTGGCTTTCTCGCCCATGAGCCATCCCAAGGCGCCCAAGGACTGTGCAGAATCAGGTCTAGAATTGCATCAGAATTAGATTCAAGTAATATCATCCTAAGTTGCTCATGAATTTGACTTAGGTTTTCAGAAGACCACAAACCTCTCCCAACAGGAGATTGATTCGTTACCACACAAATTCGAAACCCGGCTTGCCTTAATCGTGCTACACAATCCGCTGCACCGGGTAAAATGACAAGATCTTCGGGTTTATTGATGTAATCTTCTGAGCCAATATTGAGTACTCCGTCCCTGTCAAGGAAGGCAATATTCCCTGTCCATTTACCATTTGGTAAATCGAGCAATTCTAATGGTGCATCGAGTCCTACACCATCACGGCATGGAAGCATATTATCACAATCCGTGATGAGCCTTTACAGCTTCCTTCACGATGTGATTGACTATGAGTTGAATATCCTCAATTCTTTCCATCGATTGGGTCGGAGCGATTACGGCAACATCGACCATATTTGCAATTTTACCACCACCCAAACCATTGAAATTACCGGTAATTGCAGCCGTACGACATCCAGCCTCTTTGGCATATTGGATGCCTTTGACAACATTTGCTGAATTCCCTGAACCACTATATGCGACAACCAAATCATTTGGTTTGGCAAAGGTAGCGAGTTGGCCTGCAAAGACATTAGCATATTCAGTATCATTTGCCCATGCGGTAAAAGAAGAGATATTGTCAGTGTGAGCTAATGTAGGAATTTTCAGTTCTTTAGACCAATCACCAGCACTATGAGAAGGAGTTGCAGCACTGCCTCCATTTCCTAAAAAGTGAACTGAACCACCAGTTGATATCGTTGCTTCGACCTGCTGCCAAAAAGCTTCGAGCTGAGCTCTTGGTAAGCCATCTAATGTGGCTTTCAAATCATCAATATATGAATTTGTAAAATCAGAAAAGTCGAACTCCATCAATCAACCCCGGCTTAACCGGTGAGGGCATCCTATTTACGAGTTGAGCGGTTGAAACATGTTAATGGAAGAGCCAGTGGGACTAATTATCTCGGGTTTTGCCAACATTTTGGGCATTGAAAGTGCTAGTTTTGAATTGATTATTGTCTTACTCGGAGCAGCATTGCTTGGCCTGAGTTTTCATAATGAAAAACACCATTATTCATCATATTTTGCCGCTAGCGGCTGGTTTTTATTAGGATTATTTTTTTATCTGCAATCACATCATTATGTAGAAATTTCAGATCCGGTTCTAATTTTTATGACAGCAGCAGCTCTACCTGGTGGAATTGCCCTAGGGTATTGGGAAATTAAAGTGAAAGAAGACGCGATAGAATCATTACATTGGTTTCGTGGATGTGTAACATGGTCAGTTATTCCCTATTTCTTGGTCTACAGCATTCCATTCCTTAACATCGCTTTTGTCGACTTTACAGCCAGTAGTACAGAATGGATGCTAGAATTTGCAGGATTGGGTTCTTATGAAGTTGGAGCGATGCGAGTAGATATCGTAGGTCAACCCGATATGGCAGTTTCAGAATGGAATGGAAACAGATGGTTCCTAACTGAACCTTTGGGAGAAAGTGGATTTTATGTGCCATTCAATCATGCTGATGGTACACCTGTTGCTGTTAGTTTCATTCTCGCTTGTTCAGCCCTTCAATCAATGATTATATTTGTAGGGGCAATTGGGGCCCTAAGTTCTGTTTCGCTAAAACGTCGAATGCGAGGATTATTGATTGCATTGCCAACTATACATGTATTGAATGTGTTCAGAAATGCTGGTATTGTCTGGTTGGCTGATACCTATCATAATTGGTCATTATTTGGCATAGATATTTTTGATTTCTCTCACAGTTATGCTGCGAAATTTATGTCGTTATTCGCTATGTTTTTATTGGCAATTTCACTCTTTGATCTTCTACCAGAACTGCATCGAAATATTATTCGAATAATGTCGCCTATTATGGATGGCATCGACCAATTGCGCAAAAAATCATCTTGAACGCAATTGTTCGTACAATTTACCAGTCAAAGGCATATCATGTTCCCAAGCGAATTCTTTCATAACACGCAACGCTTCTCTTTCTAAATTAGAATCGCCAACGAAATCGGTAACTTCGATAACACCATCCCGAGTATTCGCCTTGAAGGCAGCTATAGGCTCCTCCTTATGGAATACCATATATGCAGAACCGAAACCAAATCTCTCACGTAGGATACGCCCGAAATAATGAATTAACTCATCGGATGGAGGGACGACTAAATCACGAGTTTTTCTTATCCCATCGAGATTCTCTAATATTTCTTGGCGCCCCCAACAGATATCTTGTAAATCGTCTACAAGGAATCCCTTAATCAGAATCCCGTCTTCTTCAAATTGGTGCATTACATCACTAATTTCTTCGGCTGAGAATGCAGAACCAGCAAGCCGTTCTACTTGTTTAAGAGAGATAACGGGGTATTGTTCAACCAATTCTCGAATATATTTTGATTTTACTTCCCAAAGATCAGTGTTAGAGAGTGGGGCAACAGTTCTAAAATCACCACGATAATCTTGTATCAGGTGACCGCTACGAACCAAAGGAGAAATGATTTTTCTAAACTCTGCACGCTTCATAGCATATCGATCCATGAAAATAGTTGGGTCATGGTGATCCTTGAAAAATTGCAATACATCTTGATCTTCTTCACTGGCTGGGAAATTTCGAATAGTCAACAGACGCTTGAAATGTGGTTGTTTGGCCCAGACCAAATGGCCTCGGAGGTTTGTTCCTTGAGCTAATTGATGGGCTGCTGCCATTGATTTTAGATTGACTCTGAACATTTCACAGCGACCTCGCAATGCAAAGTCATCGCGCAATTCATTCACATGGTCGAGTGCAATAGTTTCGTTTTCATAACGAGTATTTTGATGTAAATGGTGATGATGGAAAAGCATACGATTTACTTCTTTCCTCGAACGTGGTTCGACAACACCTCCACGGATATATCTCTCGCCGTCCCCCATAGAGGTGAAACCGAGTTCTGCAAGAATACCTTGTATGTTTTCATCACAATCATGTACAGGGATTGAATTGAACGCATGTAGGACTGACACATCGACGAGCCGGTCTCGATAATTATTCAATAACTCATCAAAGGTATCCTTGAATTCATCAAGATAAGAATGCGGGATATTTATGTCTTTAATTTCAAGATAATCATTCACAACAAACATCAATATTCTGCCAATTGGGTCAACGCCTTTGAAAACTGGATGGTACCATCCTTGTTTCAAAATCAATCGAATTTCTTGGATAAATCGGCTACAGAATGGGTCTGATTGACTCAAAATACGCATATTTCGATCTTCAGGCATTGGTTGAAGTAATAATTCTGTATCTCTTTCAGATGCATAATAATCCGTTGGGTCTGGTTGTAATGTTACAACTCGCTTTATTTCATTATTATCTTCTAAATCACGTAATACCTCTGCCAATTCTTCGACCGGTCGGCTGACAAAGAATCTCAAAGTGTGAATCCTTACTGGCCCAATACTTTCAATCAGTGCCTTCACAGCATCAGGGAATGATAAAGGCTCAATTACACCATGTATTTTGTGGAAAATCGCTAATGATCTCTTTCTATTCGGCAACTCAACATATTGTTTACCAACGATGAGTTGCCGTTCCAAATTGTTCAAGGCGCTTTTCAGACTTCTCTGAATATGTGCATTTTCCTTACCCTTTGGGTATCCATCAAAAAGTTCAGTTCGAGACAACCCTTCTGGTGGAATTTTATCAATTAACTCTTGTTCAAGAGAACCAATCCAAGGCTCGCTACGTAACCCTAAGAATATCGGGATTTGATCCTTCATTGTATATCCAACGCGATTATGAAGTAATCGTCCATTGTAAATATCAGGATCGTGTTTGATATCCTTCCAATCACGGAATCGATAATTTTTGACACGATGCAATAATTCATCTCTTCTCTGAGTCATCGTCAACGAACGAATCGCATCTGCTGGTTCATCGTGAACTTCGAATGATTTGTTTAGTAAATGTGTCTGTAAAGTACGATAATCAACAACATCAACGTCACCACCAGTCACTCTATATTCATCGATACGCAGAATATATTCACCCTCATCAGTTTGTGTAAAGAAGCCGATTGAAACTAAATTTTTCATTTCTAATTCTTGTAGCACAGCTTCAACTTGACTTTTAGGAAATGGTAATCTATCAATCAATGCATCACCGGTTTGTGGTCCTTCAGAACCAAGCATATCGAGTAATTTAAGTCGAAGACAATCATGCGAGTCGGATAGTTGTGATTTTTTCCATACCTTTGGTTCAAAGCCAACATAATCTCTACCTACTTCAAATGTTAAACCACCTGTGTATAAACCTCGAATATCTTCCATATCCGATGCACCGGCAACAGCTAAACAGCCGAGAGTTCCATGAACATCTGCCATCCTCATCGAGAACCATTTCCTATCGATTGATTCGTGGCCAGTGCCACGTACTCGGCCGATTAATTCTCTTTCAGCTAATTCTCGCACCCAATCCTCTAGAGTACTCATTTTGATATCTTTCAACTTGGATTCATATAGAGGATTGGATAATTCAGAATTTAATCCACCACCCATGTCCATCAACCGAAGTAGACCGTTTGCATTTGTTGGAATGGCTATCTTCGATTGGTAATATTCAGCAAGGCGTTGGCGATCTAGATCTGTTGCTAATGAACGAGCTCCAAGAAGTCGGCGTAAAATTTCAGGGTCTACATCCTTAATCAAATAAGCTCGAGTTCGCAAAGCGAGTAAATCTTCGAATGCGGACATGAACAATGTCATTCCTAATGGCGAAGGCATCTTTACTCGGCGATGAACTATTCTGACATCTTCACTATCCATACGGGTAATGAATTCCTCTAACTGTTTAATGTCTAAATCATGATGGAATATTTCATTCATCGTCTCTCTGATCAAAACGGAATCTTCACTTTGTCGATGTTTGTGCATAATTTGTTCAGCACGAGTTTGGAATTGTTTCGGACTAACTTCATCACCACCTATTCGACGGGGATTCAACATGCTTCGGCTTGATATTTCACGAAAGCGCTTTGCAAATAATTGTGAATCCATCATATGTTTTTGTAGAATTTCACCACTGCTTCCATCCCTGAATATTTCAGGAATTTTTGCAATTTCAACTTCATGACTAAGTTTAATCATGAATCCATTTTCATCAAAAGATACTTCGTGAACGATGATATCGTCATTCTCGGCAATCGCTGCAAAAAGGTGGCCAAGGGCGAGATTGAACGCTCTGCCGCGACAAGTGGTGACAATGTAAGTCGGCAGCGGCGCCTCGACCTGTTCAACCATTATTCGATCTCTACTTGGCATCTGGAAGGTCGAAGCAACGTGCTCTTCAATGAATCCAGCAAGAGCATGAGCAACTGGTCGATTAAGTCCTAAGACATTGGTGTACACCTTCATCGGATCTCGCTCAACTCTAGCATATGTAGAGAGATGATGTAATAATTCTAGAACCTCATCGCTCAATTCATCTGTTCGACTATTCGCTTCACCAGTCCAACTCGGAATCGTTGGCCGGTATCCTGTAGCCGGGGTAACATTTACTCTAGTGCCTCGGACATTACCGACTCGATAGGTTGAACCGCCGAGTAAGAAAACATCACCATTCCTCATGCCCGAAACGAAACTAGACGATAACTGACCAACCATTGTACCGTCAGAAGTGAAAACTAGGAAGTTATTATCAGGTGCAATTGTACCAATATTTGTGTAGTAAATCATCTGAGCGAAACCACGTTTGCCAAATTTATTATCTTCCCACTCTATCCAAACTCTACGTTCATCATCGAGCAAATCAAGAACTTCGATATAATCATCATAAGGAAGGCTGCGATAAGGCCAAGATGCAGTAACTAACTCATATGCTTCATCGATATCCCATTCTCGAATAATCGATAAACCAATCAAAAATTGTGCTAATACATCTAAACAATTCTCAGGGAATTTTAATAAATCCATTGACCCCTGTAAAATTCCTGTTTGTAGTGCGACTAATTCTAGCAAATCATGTGGAGAAGTCGGCAAAAATCTTGCTCGTGGCAAACCATCAACTTGGTGTCCTGCTCGCCCGATTCTTTGCAACGCCGTCGCTATGCTGCCAGGGGAGCCAACTTGAACGACACAATCAACCGAACCGATATCTATGCCCATCTCCAAACTAGAAGAGGAAACAACACAGCGAAGATAGCCGTTTTTCAAACGCTGTTCAACATCATGACGAATTGTTTTGTCCATTGAACCATGATGACCTTCAACGCCTAGGCAACCTGCAACTTTTAATTTTTGAACCACGGTTTCGGTCATATTCCGAGTATTCACAAAAACTAATGTCGTTGTATGAGCTTCGACTAATTCTTTAATTCGTGATACATTATATTCTAAAATTTCCTTCACGGGCGTAGTAGCAAATCTGGCCGTCGGTAAAATAATGTCCAAATCTAATTCTCTTTGCCCGGAAATGTTCACAATTGATACTCGTTGAGGATCTACATCACTTTCTCTACTATCCGAAGCAACAAGGTATTCGGCGACGGAATCAAGAGGTTCCATCGTCGCCGAAATCCCAATTCGTTGAACGTCGGAATCAACAACTGAATCCATCAACGCTAAACTCAGAGAAAGAAGCGTTCCTCGTTTCGAGGGAACAAGTGAATGCATCTCATCGATGATCATCCACTTCATATTATTCAAAATTGGTCTAAATCTCTTACTAGCTAATGCTAATCCAAGAGATTCGGGTGTTGTAATCAAAATGTGAGGAGGTTTTCGTAACATTTTCTGGCGCTCGTTCTGTGGAGTATCCCCGGTCCGTAATGCAACGGTAATATCTTTGGCACGACTCGGCAAATAGGTCTCTTTTATTTCTGTTAATGGCCCGATTAAGTTTTTCTGGATATCGTTGGCTAGAGCCTTAATCGGTGAAATATACACACACTGAATGGTATTATCTAATGTACCATCTAAAGAACGGCGTACTAAGTCATCAATAATTGTCAAGAAAGCTGTCAATGTCTTTCCAGAACCAGTTGGAGAGCAAAGAAGTAGGTGTTCACCTTTGATAATTTGTGGTATTGCTACCTTTTGTGGTTCGGTGAAATCAGGAAACTTATCTTTGAACCAATTCCTAACAGGAGGACAGAGGAATTCGAGGAGTTCCTCAGTCTCCATCATCTCATCTATATATTCTATTACTGGCATTTTTCTAACACTGTGAACCGAAGCGTAGCGATTCGCTACTTGAACACTTCTATTGGTAGCATACAGTCCCTAGGGGACTGCAAAGATTACCGAAATTATTCAAAAGCAAAAAAAATCCACTCAACGCACCTATCTTGGCGGATGGCTTGAAAGGGGAAACGCGAGGTCGCTGGTCTGTTACCATGAGTGATGCTCAGCGTATGGAGAGGCTCTCAGCGATGCTGAAACGCCGTGGCATCATACTTCCTGCTTTCGAAATTTACGGCGGCCTCTCAGGATTTATCGATTATGGGCCAGTCGGAGCTAGAATCCTCCGCCGGGTCATCGAAAATTGGATTGATCATTGGACAAGTCACGGTGATATCGTCGAAATCAATTCACCCACTATCACGCCCCAACCAGTTTTGGTAGCAAGCGGGCATGTAGGTGAATTTAACGATCTGATGACTGAATGTGGAAATTGTACTGGAACTTTTCGTGCAGATCAATTAGCAGAAGGTGTACATCCGAATCCAGATTCCCTAAACTCAGATGAAATCGACGAAATTTTGGTGAGTAATAAAATTCCTTGTCCAAATTGCGCCGAACAAGCATGGACACCTTCACGCCCGATGAACCTGATGTTTTCAACTTCAATAGGGGCTATGAAATCAACACGCCAAGCCTACATGCGACCAGAAACCGCACAGGGCATGTTTATGCTCTACCCCTCACTTTATCGGCACTTTCGCCAAAAATTACCATTTGGTGCTATTCAAACAGGTAAAGGGTACCGAAATGAGATCAGCCCACGCCAAGGTATGATTCGTCTACGAGAATTCAATATGGCCGAACTAGAATATTTCATTGACCCCGAAAATCCTCCTGCTGTAGACCTCTCGAATAGAACAGATTTGATTTCATTGATTCCCGATTCTACAGGTTCCAATTCAGAGCCTTGTAATCTCAGTTTTGCAAATGCACTCGACAAGGGTATCATCAAACATCCAACTGTGGCATGGTTCCTCGCACGAACATGGGATTTCCTTATCGGTCTTGGAATCGACCCGACTCGGATTAGATTCCGCCAACATGAAAGCACCGAAATGGCACATTATGCCTCAGATTGTTGGGATTGTGAAATTCACGGTGAACATGGATGGGTCGAGTGTGTCGGAATCGCAAATCGCACTTGCCATGATCTCCAACAACACGAGGCGCACTCAACATCGAAATCCCTTAGAGCATGGCGAGATTTCGAATCCCCACGCAAAGAAGTTCGAGAAGTTTTAGCACCAAATACTGCTGTAATCGGTCCTACTTTCAAAGGCCAGGCAGGGGCGATAGTAACTGCTCTAGGGGCGCTAACTGAATTGCCCGAACCCCCATTTATTCTGAACCTTGCAGGTGGCTCAACTGTCGAGATAACTCCAGAAATGGTATCTCGAAAGACAATCGAAACCTCTGTTGCAGGAGAATGGTTTACACCTCATGTAATCGAACCAGCATTTGGAATCGACAGAATTATTTGGCATATTCTCGATCATTCGTATTCTGAAATCGAAAAATCTGGTGAAGAGTATACAGTACTTCGTTTAGCCGAATCTGTTGCTCCATCTGATGTAATTATTCTTCCACTCTTTGACAAGGATGGTATGGGAAGAATTGCTCGCAAACTAACAGGCCAAATCAATGGTTTACGAATGATAAAAGCCGAGTTAGATAATTCAAAATCGATTGGTCGGCGCTATGCCCGCGCTGATGAAATCGGGATTCCTTGGGCCATCACCGTCGACCATACTACTACTGAAGATTCGACGGTGAC
>JABIKU010000017.1 GCA_018654845.1 Methanobacteriota archaeon
GTGCGGTAGATGCAGCCAATATAACTGCAATTTGACTGGAAATAGCACCTTGTCCCTTTAAGTCTCAATTCGTGTACTATACGAGCTTGTTCAACGCGATAATTCAGAGGCGACAAATTTCTCACGTGCATCATCATCTGTGGCCAAGACAATCTTGTGCAAAGCGGTAATCATACGTGCCATTCCGGTGATTGCTTGACAATAATTTTCAACTGGGGAGGTATCCTTTGACTCTATGATAGCTTCAGCAGCCAACTGCCCACTCTCAATGGCTAATCTAATTCCTTCCCCCGAGAGCGGGTTGCACAGTCCTGCTGCATCTCCAACTAACAATGCTCCCTTCGCAGTCACATTTTGCTCTCCAAAGGGAATGGCCCATCCTTCCTGCTTTATCACCTCACCGATATCCGCTACCCCATTCTGTTGTAACCATTCAGTGAATCGGTCGAGTGAGGGCATCAGGTCATGACTTTCTTCTTCTGTCATGCCGCTTCCAATCTTCAACAATGAACCCTTTGGAACAGAATAGGCATAGAATGGACTGAACTGTCTAGCGAAAACGCAATGGAAATCCGCTGGCATCTTATTTGAGACCTTAATCAAACGTTGACCAACTAACATCTTGGGTGTGTTGGCATCTGGTATCAACTTTCTACGAACTAAGGAGTGGACACCATCTGCAGCGATCAGATTTCTTGCACTCACCTTTTTCTGCGTTCCATTCTCCACATAAATCACGCTGAAAATGTCGCCAGCTTTCACATCGATGACCCTTGCTCTATGAAGGAGAGTAACCCCAGCATCTTGGGCACGGTCTCGTAACCATTGATCGAATTCATCTCGCTTAACATTGAACAATCGGCTGTTAGTTACTCGACCTCCATTCACCACACCACTAGGAGGGGTGTATCTCAGAACCAGTTCAGCAGGTTCTGAGAGAACCTTTGAAGGTATCAATGAGTTAAATACCTCCTCAATCAACTCCTCTGTGACCTCCGGCAATATCCCTCCACATGGCTTGTGTCGCATCAAGTCGCCCCTCTCAAGCAATAAGACGTTCAATCCCGCTGTTGCTGCGACTGTTGCCGCACTTGCGCCACCTGGTCCACCACCGACGACGATAAGGTCCCAAGTCTCAGACTCCACTCCATCACGTCTGTAAATTTTTAGTCGCCACATGTGAATCTGGAATTGGTGTTGGTGGTGCCTTGAACCTGTTATCAACCAGTTGTACAACATTATCTAGAGTCGCTTCAAGCAAAGGTAGTTTGAGATCTGCTAGAGCCTCAAAGGTGCCTGCATAGGCCTTGTCCTCCTCGCCTAAATCATAACAGGTCTTACCAACAATATCTAGGACAACTCCCGGAATGCCAGCATCCCTGAAGGCCTCATTACGTTTGATGAAGAAGGCTTCACAAGCACATCCTATCCATGACTTGACACCCTGTGCCTTCATCTCTGCCAAGGTTGCTTTGAGATGCTCGAACTTGATGATAGTCACCGCTTCCAAACCTTTCTCCTTGGCCATTTTGTATGCATCTCCGATAGTACACATACCGCACTCATCACAACCCTGTTTGAAGCGGTATTCGCAGTCAGGAAGTTTTGCGCAATATGGCAATAGCAGAACACTGGCATCAGCCATCACCTGCTCTATACTCTTTCCTTCTGGAACGTTGACAGGGTATACCGAACTGGAATCCTCTGGAGCGATTCCAATGCGGTTGTATGAACTCTGTTCAAGAGCGAGTTTGATGGCATCACAGAAATCAGTTGGTACAAGTCCGACCATGTCGACATCATGTTTCTCAAAGAAATTCAACACCTTATCCCGTACTTCAGGGAATGGGGTATTCATCAATTCAGCTTCCAAGTCCATTATTGCCCTTCTAGGGTTGATGAAGAAATCCCCTGTGATCAATATCTGGCGCAACCATGAGCGCTTGATATCGACGGCAGCATGTATTCTGAGCATACCACCGTCCTGCTTGTGGATGGAAGTATAGATCTGCTTGTCTTCGGCTGGAGCAGCAGTCGCATGCACCCATTCATCTGATTCAAAATGAGGTATTTGCTCCTCGTATCTCTCAAGTTCCCAGACAGTCAATTCTGCTGCTTCAAACTCAGCATCAAAAGCTTCAGAAAATGCACTGATGAGAGCCTCATGAATCGCTTCTTTGGTTGGAACCTCAACCAATAAATCGGAGAGGCAGGTTACTCTGTCTCTTGCTGTCTCAAGTCCTCTTGGAGTGAGTTTCTCAGTCGGAATTTTCAAGGCCGTAAGCATTGATTCAATATCGAAATCAACGAGGACGGTTCCCTGATAGAGGAATACTCCATCATCCGCTACACCTCCTGTGCCTGAAATCTTGCGACCGTTCACCTCGATGTCATTTCGGGGCCTGAATTCTGCTGTGACCCCAAGTTTATCCAGACCTGCAGCGGCAGCTTCGCAGATAACTCTGGTCAATCCAGTCATATCGAAGCCAGCAAAATCTTCGACCGAGGCAACCACCTCCCAGCCAATCTGTGTTGGATCGAAATAGATGGCTCCCCCACCAGTCAAGCGACGATTGATATCGACTCCATTCCGCTCGCACCAATCCACCCGTGCCTCCTGAGCAACAGTCTGGTGATGGCCAATGAGAACTGCTGAAGGTGAAAACTGCATGAATCGCAAAGTGTTTGGAACGATTCCTTCGACTCTTGCATCGAATATCGCTTGATCTAAAGCCATGTTTTCAGCAGCATTTCTTACACCAGTATCTATCAATCTCCATTCATTCATTAAGCATCCCTCAATCATTAGTACAATCATCCATCAAGCAACAACATCCTGAAGATACTGAGATGTCAAGACCCTGTTCTATAGCGAAATCGTGCGCCTCTTCTGATGGGTATGCCATGCCATTAACGCCTGCACGAATAGCAAGTTGGTCAGTCTCCACCTTGTGCTCTCCCGGCCTTGCACAACCCAGGATGACTGGTGTGTCTGGCATCGAAAGCCGGCAGGCCAGAATCACTCTTGCAATTTCCATCGGTGTACTCGTGGGTGAGTTCTCCATCGGTGTCCCAACCAACGGCTTGAATGCAACGACCATAACTCTCTCGGGGTTGTGCCTTGCTATCATCCTAACAGCTTCTGCCTCACCCTTCAACTGGCCACGATGCAGGCCGACTACAATATGCGGCATCAGTGGAACATCGTACTTGTTCAACAGTTCCATCGAGTGTTCAAAAGCTTCCTTGACGATATCAAGATGGTAGATCTCCCGGATGGTGTCATTGGATCCCATAATGTCGAGCATCGCACCATCGATCCCTGCATCACCCAATGCTGCCGCCACCTCATCGAATACCACCCCTGTATGAACTACAATCGCAAGACCAAGTTCTTTCTTAGCCCGCTTTATGGTGGGGATGAAACGCAACAAAGGCACATCTCCAGCAAGTGTGGAACCTCCACTGACAAGGCAGCCACTACCGCCTCGTTCAACCACCTTGAGAAACATCTCCCATAGTGAATTGGGAGTCATGGCGGGGATCATCGTTTCAACCATCTTGGCATCACAATGCTCGCAACCCAGAGAACAGGCAGAACCGGTGATTGAAATTGAAGGGAAACGAAAGGGGTCGTCCTCAGCGATGTGGTCGGTCTCATAGGAAACCATGCCAGGAATGTTAATCGAAAAATCTCTACCAAAATTCTGGCGAGATTGGTTCCAAGCCCGCTCAAATAAAGGCTCAAGTTCCTCCTCCGAGGCCGTCATACAATACTCAATAATGTCAAGATCAGAATCAGTCGTCATCAAATGGATCGACCTCCACATCCTCAGTTCCATCATAATCCTTCAGCTGTCGCTTTGCGTGAACGATGTCTGAAGAGATAGGAGGGATTGGGAAATTACGCCATCGACCCTGAGCAGCCTCACCAGGGGTACAGTTTCCGAACGGACGATTGCATGCACAATCAACTGTTTCTCCAGCACATCCTGAAGTCATGAATGCCTTGCCGCCTTCAGTAATCATTTCCACAACCGCAGCATCAAGACCAAAATCTGTGATGTTACTATTTTTGTCAAAAGTCATCGCATCTCCACGACCGAAATTCTCATTGATAATGTAGCGAGCGAGTTGGACTCTGCGGTAGGATCCAATAGGCGGTTGAGGCCAATGCCCAAGCGTGGTCCCAGGTTCGGGGTTGAAGGAGAACAGATGGGTCAATGCGCCCATATCATGCGCTCTCTGCATTGTCTCAACTATTTCTTTCTCGGTTTCACCTAATCCCGCAACAAGATGTATTCCTGCATTGCGCGGACCAAAAACCTCGATGGTATCCTCGACACATTGCCAATAATTGTCCCAATCCAGAGGGCCCTTGACATCCTTGCCGCGAACTGCATCGAATACCTTGCGGGTCGCACCATCCAATGCGGTGGCAACCATATCGGCACCTGCTTCCTTGGCTCGAATGAGCCATTCCTTATCGATGACTGTGGGCATCAATAGAATTGAGATTCGAGTGATTGATTCTGAAAGTTTCCTCACAGCATCGATGGTGTCTTCTTTTGCGCCACGATTGAGAACCATTGAGACACACACACGTTCTATATCTGGAGCGGTCCCACTGCTGATCGTCTCATTCACCTGATCCAATGAGACCAAAGGCCAGTCGACACGGATGAATGAACGGTCGGTCCAATCCTCTTCAGATTCTCGCGACTTCGCTAGGCCGCAGTATCCACACTTGGCGTGACAACCATCCTCATAATCGAGCAAAACATTGATGGAATGTAGTTTCGCATCTCGATAGAAACGCCCATTTTCAGTTCCCATGATTAGCGCTGCAGCCTGGCTTGTTCTGACCTCTTGGACGGTGTCCCGGACCATGTCCGGAGTAGCATCTACTATTTTCAACCTCTTTCCTGCAACCATAGTGTCTCAGATTTGGGCCAGATTAGAGTCAGATTACAAACCTTTGTGTAATGCTGCAATCATTTAATATGCATCTTTTTTTTCGATTTTATTACTCATGTTGGTCCTACATCAGGATTTTACACAAGTGCTGGAATGAGTAAATCATTAGAGCACAGGTGATGGCGAAGATGATTGAAGAATTCACTGATGAAGAAATGTTTGAGTGGCTGTCCAATGGCGCGGATGTTGTCATCATCGTTGACGTAGGTTCTGAAGAATTGAAAAAAGTCATAATTTAGCAAAAAAATGCCGATTCAAATCTATCTAAGCATTTTTTTGAACCCTTAGGGTTCGATGTCTAAGATATAGACTCATAAAGGGGTGGCAAGTCGGCGAGTCGCTACGAGGGATGATTATGGGTGTAACACAGTACGTTCGTGACGCTTGGAAGAACCCAAAGGCAACTATGGAACCTCGTCATAGAGTCACTCGAATGGCGGATTGGAGAAAGGATTCAGTCTTCCAACGAATCGACAAACCAACCCGCATCGACGCAGCTCGTCGAGTCGGCTACCGAGCAAAACAGGGGGTAGTCGTTGTACGAACCCGCGTTCGCCGTGGTGGACTTCGCAAGGGTAAGGTTCACATGAAGCGAAAGCCAAGTAAGGCTGGTATCACCAAGATTACTATGGCAAAGTCAATCCAGAGAATCGCAGAAGAGCGCGTTTCACGCCGATATCCAAATCTCGAAGTTCTGAACTCATACTGGGTTGGAGAAGATGGAAAGAACAAATTTTTCGAAGTAATTCTACTCGACCCAAACCATCCTGTTATCATGGCAGACAAGCAATACAAGTGGGTCGCTGAAGGTAATAGTCACACTGGCCGTGCTTACCGTGGAAAGACCAGTGCTGGAAAGCGTGGTCGCGGTTTGATGAACAAGGGTAAGGGAGCAGAGAAGTTGCGCCCATCCTTGAAGGCAAACAAGAACCGTGGAAAGTAAACATCCACTTCTTCGAAAAATCGGGCACCTTCGTACCCACAGTATCGGTGAAAAGTCGGCTCTGCCAACGATTCAAACAACTAGTTCTTACTCTGGATTTTAATGAGATAGTACACAATTGAAGAATGTGGTAATATTTTTTCGACATAATTACATGTGGTCTGAAATTACATATACAAAAGTGAAAGGAATCCGAAGATTCATTGCATCGAAGCACTGCCTATCGTTCGATGGCAGAGTGTGCGGTCAGTGAAATTCGAGGTCTACCGGTTATTTTACCGGATGGGCGACTACTTGGGACAGTTCACGACACCGTTCTTGAAACCGATAATTGGTCAACATCACATATTTTCGTTTCCGACCCACCTGCAGATTTAGTAGAGGGTCGAATTCACGTTGCAATCCCATGGAATTGGGTTCGTTCGATTGGAGATGTAGTGATTTTACGATGGTTCCCCCCTACTCCAATTCCAAAAAAACCTTGAAATATATTGATGCAAGAACGAACATTGCCACGATACGATTCAAAAGTAATGTGTTTACGCTAATGCAATGCGGAGTGTCTCGACCACTATTTTCATGGTAATAATTCTCGCTAGTGCTGCACCTTTGGTCACAGCAGATGCGAAAGGTACAATTTTTTGTACAAACGCTGATTTAGATATGATGCCGGCGAATTGGGAAATCACAGATCAATCATGTGTAAGGATTCATTTGGGCGAATTAAATCCAGGATTAACTTTGTCGATGGATATCACAACCGATTCTGCCATCGATATACTTCTATTCACATCGAATGCGATAAATACCTATCAAAATGAGCAGAATTATCGAAGTGAAACAATTTGGGAATCGGAATCGGTTTTTGAATTATTCAGTGGAGAAGGTGTCTGGCATTGGACAGTTCCCAATGACCGGCCGATGACTCACTGGTACCTCGTTCTCGATAATCTCGCTCATCCTCAAGATGGAGGAGAAGGAGGTCAAGGTGGCTCGGTAGCGAATGTTACAATGGATATTTCCGAAGTTGCTTCGCCTGCTTTCCCGATAGTCGATACGATTGTTAGATTGGATATTAATGACCACGAGGTCGTAGCAGGTCCTTTCCTGCTCGACACTGGTACTCAGATTTCTATACAGGCAGAAACGATGGAGGGTGCCCCCGACATTTTCTTGATGACTGAAACTCAAATGCAAGCTTACGAGCAGGCTGCCAGTGAAGGTGGTACTGCTGCCTCTCGCATAAATTCGGCTGATCTTTTGGCGGTTACTTCGACCGGTAGTACTGTCTGGACCGTTTCGAATCAATATGCGGGTGTTGCTTTGTATCTGCTCGCAGATAACCGCGCAGGTGGTGGTGGTGCAGGGACAAATATTGTCGCCTCGACAATTATTTCTTCCCTGACTCCTATCCTTGATCCGATTCTTTCCGATGCAGCCTCTCTCGACATCGTCGATGTTGGGGCTCTGGTGGCACTTGATGCGGGTTCAACACCGAACCTTTCTAACCAAATCCTTCGATTTGGTTGGGATACTAATGAAGATGGTATCGATGATACGATTGGCTCTATGGTGAATGTTAGCTGGTTGGAACCCACCAATATTTCGATTCGCTTAACGGCGGTTTCAACCGACCTCCGAAGCGCTAGCATTTACAAGGAAATCGAAGTAAAGGACATTTCCGCTCCCCTAGCAAATATCGATGTCAGCGCAGAGATTCGCCGTTCATTTGGTGAAACTCTTGTTCTGAGCGGTGATTTTTCTGATAATTGGGGAGTTGCGAAAGTTGAGTGGTTAGTAGATGGTGCAATCATTGAATCTTACGAATCGGATTTTTCGAATGCAGATCGATTCACTCATATTTTCGATGCCTCTTATGATGCTGGAAGTCATATTATCAAACTGCGTGTGACCGATTTATCCGGTATGATTTCCGAGGATGATGCCCCTCTAGATCTCTATGATTCAACTCCACCTGTGGTGTCCCAAACCCAAGTTACAACGTTGAAATTAATCGCTGGTCAGAGCCATGATTTTTCAGTAAATGTTACAGATGAAGAATCTGGAAAATTAATTTATGCTTGGGATTTTGATGAAGACGGAATTTCAGATGGAACCGGGGCTTCGATAATCCACTCCTTCGGTACCAAAGGCAGTACATGGGTTAGATGTATAATCACTAATGATGCAGGACTTGAAGCTCAAGTTGATATCCAAATTCAGGTTATTTCAGAAGGTGATGAAACTAGTTCGATGGGTATTGCGATGATTGTGGGAATTACCGTCGGGGTCATAGGCCTTCTCGCTCTGATAGGCTTCACGATTTGGCGTACATTAGAGAATCGAAGAATTTCGGTTTTACTCGCCACAGCAGAGGCTGAGGAAGCGGCGAGTAAGGAGGTTGCTCAACCTTCAGTCAATGAACAAAAAGCAATGTGGGGTGGGGCGGATTCCACTCAGGCCAGTGCCTTCAATGAGACAGCTCAACAATCGCAATTTGGTGGCCTTGCCAGCGGGATGTCAGGGCTACCTATTCCACCTTCTTCCGGCCAAGCAACTCATGACACCCAAGCTCCCGTAGCAGAGATTGACCCCGATCTTGCAGAGTTGCTTTCCTCTTCTCCACCTCCAACCAGTGATGCGAAATCTAGCCCAGCAAATGAATTATTGGCGGCCTTCGAAGAAGATGATGCAGTGGCTCGCGAAGAGGTTGAAGTCAATTACGATGACGAATCTGTTCCACAATCTGAAGGAATTTGGCAACCTCCTGCAAGTAATGAGAAAAATCTACCCTCGCCCCCTATTCAAGAGGAGGAAGAGGAAACAATTCCAATCCCTGTTCCACCCATAGATACTATCGCTGAAAATATAATAGAAAAAGAGACAGAATCTTCACCCTCAATTGAGACGGAAACATCTGATATTTCAGATGCCGACCAAACACCTGAAACCGAATCTGAAAATCGAACGGTTAGACAATCGTGTTCGAGTTGTGAGAAAATGTTTGAAGTCGATATGCCAGAAGGAGTAAATGCGGCCCGAACAGCTTGCCCTCACTGTGCATCTATCGAAACCATTCGTTTAGAATAAGGCGAAAAGAACTCGATGATTAATACTCGTGAAGGGCAATACCCTTTAGCGCACCTCTTAGAGGTGCGGTTGTGTCCAGTGGCGCAGTTCGGTTAATTTCGAAAGCGCCGGAAGCAACTAATTCGCAAACTATTTTGCTTGTTTTGCTATTCTTAGTGCCTATATTTTCACCAATTGCAGCCGTTAATGCTGAAGCACGAATTGAGGCGGATGATTTTGAAATTCTCGATGATTTATCAAATGTTTTAGCGAATCGACAAAATGTTCTAGATTCGAATTCAGTCGACCAGTTAGCAAATCCCCAGCTTGAAAGCGTCAGAAATGGAATCACTCCAACTGGGCCAGCAGATCCACTCTATGGTGTTGAAGGAATGTTGGATCAAGCAAATTTTGTCGACACAACACCACCTACTCCGGTCCATCCAGGTCCGTATGAATTGTTGACTAATCCTGACAGTGCGCCCCCAGGAGATGTGACTACTGTTTGGGCAACCTTGTTCAATCTGACCGATTATGTGATTTGGACAAAATATGTTGATCAAGATGGAAATGTCCACGAAGAATTTGAAATCGTTACATTCACTGTTTCTTTACTCTCTTTATTCAACCCTGATACGGATTTTCTACTGCACGCCATTGATGTAGATAATGATGGTGATGATGATATTCAAGTTGGATTAAAGGTAGGTTGGGATTTTTCTAATGGTTGGGGTATTGAAGGAGATACTTTGTGGATCCAACCTTCTATTGAATATACTGTAAAAGTTCTTGATTCCAGTGCTTCTGATTCTGATTGGAACAATCTAGATACATTGGAAGTTTCGCTAATGAAGGCTTTCGGTTATTCTGAAGGAATTTTGACCGAAGGCGAGAGTTATGTTTGGGTCGTCGACTCTTCTTTTACAACAAAACCTAACAATTTTGCTATTAAAGTAGGTTTTGAAAGAGTTTTCTTTGATTTGAGCAATGCAGGGACTGGTTTGGTCACTAGCTTATTTTCCATGCTCAGTCTAGGACTCCTTGATTTATCCGCTGATGAATCAGATATCAGTCTCATTGGAATATCATCCCCATATTCAATTCGTGTAGTCAATGA
The DNA here is from genome assembly GCA_018654845.1 of Methanobacteriota archaeon. Classification (GTDB taxonomy): domain Archaea; phylum Thermoplasmatota; class Poseidoniia; order Poseidoniales; family Thalassarchaeaceae; genus MGIIb-O2. The sequence continues at coordinate 10,107 of JABIKU010000017.1, forward strand.
TGGGCAATCGAATTGTCCATCTAGGTATTCGCCGATTGAATTGACAACTTTACCATCGAATGATATTACTTGTGGAGTTACTGTCGGATTAGGCTATGTTCACTTCTCGGCACCTGATATCGATGGAGACCGAGATGTTTGGGAAGTTGCCTATATTGAAGTAGCTATACATCCTAACGGAGTTTCTACGACTCTACCAAATGATGTTGAAATTGTTATTCGTACGGATTCGACCCTCGCTGATGGAACTGGATTAGGTGGCGAGGACGCTCTGACTACAATCGAATATTGGGCGGATAGAAGAGCCGATATTCACGTTCATTTTCATGAAGATAGATCGGGTGCGCCTTCCGAGAACGCCGATGGTTCTCATGGAAATATTACTGATTCACTCGGGTGGCTACGCGGCATGCCAGCCGGTTCATTATCATCAGAAGAGATAGATCGAATTTTCACCATGCTCGGATCAAAATCTTCACCAGAATTGCCTGGAGGTCAACCCGATCGACTCGGGTTGATAGTGGCGATCAAAAATTTCACGAGAGATACCTCTCAAAACGTCGATGACCCAACTCTCCCGGTAAATCCTGCTTATCCACCAAAAACATTGGTTCTCCTTCGTTCTGTACAGGCAGTGCAATCAATCAATTACGATTCTTGGCATAAACGAGGAGGAATTGATACCGATCACAGTCGACTGCACATAGAATCGAGTTCAATTCCGACTGCAATCGTCTTGTTTGGTTCATTTGAGTTAGGTGATTCTGATGATGTTGATATGAGTTTGGATTCATCTGAAAATTTGGACTTTTTATCGAGAATACTTGATTCGGCAATTTTGAATATTGTTGACCTTTTCCTCGATGTGGGTACTGTCTTGAATACAGTTCCCGGCGAAGTCGTATCAGTTCTTAGTGGGGGAGTGACCGGTTCGAGTTCTCTCGATGGCAGAAAAGTCAGTTTGTTGATGAGCGATGATTGGACAACAGAAAGACAACCATTAGCGATTGATATTATCAATATTGAAATCGGTTCGAGCCCACATCCAATTCTTCCAGGTGACCATGTGGTTCTGGCTGAAGATCAAAATTTAGAACAGGTGATGGGTGAATTCGGCCCTAGAGATCCAATCGTACCAGTTGCTGCGAGTATACATTTTAGTGGTTTGATTTCCTTCGTGTTTGACGATAATGATGAAACTGATAATCAATTCGTAAATCTTCAAACCGATTCAATTAATCCGCTCACATTTACATTTATCGAACATAGCGGAGAATCTCTTAATGAATCATCTTACCAAAGTCTATCACTCTCTGATATTCCAAATAATTTGACCGTCACTCTTACTCCTGATTCAATGACTTATAGTGCTAGTTCCGGCATCGAGAAGATAACTTATCTCGGCCTTGATGCCGATCAACGACAGGGAGCAAACATTCATGATTTACCTGCCGAATTTACGATGGTATTTGGTGAGCGTACGCGATGGCGCGGGACATCACCAATTTCGACACTCGAAATCCAAATTAGTAATTCAACAGATCCTATTACAATGAGTGGGGATCATTTCTTATTTGATCATGATCCAAATGATGGCACTTCATCTATTTCGGCTAGATTGACTGGCTTGCAAGAAGTAGGTTGGATTGAGCCTATTGAGCAAGGTGCTAGTGGTCCTGCAGGAAGAGGAACGGCATTTATGACAGCAGCTGGTGACCGGCCACTAAGTCTCAATGTCAATCATGCCCCTACTCTCGATTATGCAGGTCTTACCGCACATGCATTGATTGATCCGATGCCATCGACACTATCTGCTCAAATTCCAACCGGTGGTGATGGCGGCTCTCAACTCGATATCCCTGAATTTAATATGTCGAATGGAATGTCGGGGGTTGCCTTTTTCATCGGTGGATTTGCAGATCTAGGTAGGTCTGTTAATTCGGTACTCGCAGGATTCACTAGCGATATTTCGACCGGTTCCGAATCAAATGATGACGCATTTTCCTATGGCATGCAACTGGAGGCCCAATCCTCATTCGATATCGTAATTGAGGCAGTACATGGTGAACCGGTTGATGAGGAACCACCTTGGGTACACGGGATATCTTTTCATTCGTCATCGTCGGGAATTTCTGAAGGCTTTCACCTCAAAGCATGGTTGCCAGGAATGCCTTCTCAAATTGATATGTCGATAACTCGATCACCTGTTGAAAATGGACAAGATTGGGCTTTACAATTAGGTCTAGATGGTTGGATTCCTGCTCGTCAAGAATTTATGGTTCACGCCTATGGAATCAATGGCCAGGATTTACTCTTGACTTTGCAAGGGTTGGATGTAGGCGAATCAACTTCATTATTCGTCGATACTACCTTTGAAGTTCGTTCAGTCGGTGAGATTACCGAAGTTTCAACCTCGACTCAATTTTCACTTAGTGAGAGGTTGGATTGGGTTCATGCGATGTTGGTAAATCGTGAATCGAAGAGTCGAACTGAGATGCTAATCACAGATATTCCTGAAGCGATTGCTCTTCAAGCTAGCATTGGCGATGCAATTTCTCTAGACATGAGTGTGCCTGATATGTATCGTAGAGACGGTTCAGCTGTCGGGTCAATCATGCTGCAACAGATGCAGTGGTTGGAGGATTCATGGTGGCCTGCAACGGTTTTCTTAACCGATGTTCCTGGCTATATCAATTTGACAACAGAACCAGATATGAATTTTGATATTACAAAAAATCTAGCGTTTCAAGGAACCCCAGTTCTAGATTTTTCCGCTTCTGATAATGGGATGTCCCTCTACATCGAAGCATTTGGTCGGGCGATAAATAGTCGAGGCGATATGATACTTCTCGCCGAGGGTATGACTGACCGTATGATAATCAAACCAACATCATCCTATGGATTGGCAATTCGTTCTGGAGGTGTTGGTGTTGAGAAACTCTATGTTCGTATGACAGATGTACCAGTTTCACCTCCAATTATCCTAGAAGAGATGGAAGCAATGGGTGAAAATATTCGCAGCGCAACTATTCATGTCAGAGAAATAATCGGTCCATATAGCGTCATCGAAATCGAAGATGTTGATGGTGGAAGAATCATCGTTTCCGCACGCGCTTCTGCCCACATCGAAGGTTATGATGTCGATTTACGAGGAGTGATGTTTGATGCTCAAATGACAGGCGGCATACCCACTGGAACTACCCTTGGTGTTAATGGTCTAGCCTCGGATCTTTCTCTGTTGAATATGATTCCAGGTTTCAGTGGTTCAACCCATCATTTGCTTGTGCCTGAACCGCTGAGTTCTGGAATTCTTACAATTCTTGCAACGACTTTAGGAGGTGGATAATTTTGGGACTTTTAGAGAAGGTTCGTGAACAAGATTACGAAGAATCATTGGATGAAGAAATTGCTCATGATGTACTTGTTCGCATTGAAGAAACGGTAGATTTAGTATCACCGACTAGAGTGATTTTTGCATCAATAGCTGCATTATTAATCCTGACAGCATCTCTAGTCGCACTTGTCTGGATTGTTCCATACGAGCAGGTCAATGTTGACATTGTATACCGACAAGGAGGCTCGGGGCATATCATATTAGTAGAGCTGGACAATCGTGGTTCAAGGATGATTGAAGATATTCATGTAGATATCCGATTCCTAGATTCTGATGGTATTGAAATCGATCGAACTTCTTTCGACAAACAACAGCTTGCAGCACACACATCAATTGCAGGAGATGAGCTTGAATTATTGATAAGCGGAGAATCTGTTTGGGAGAATTATTCGATTGAAATTTTGTTAAATTACGACTATTATGGCGGTAAAATAGATGTTCGTTGGATTCATGATGTAGGACAGTGGACTATGGAAACTTTTAGTGATAAAACCGAATATCATTTCCTATAATTACGAAATAATTGAATAATTATTATTGACATCTCATGGGTTCTTAGAACCCATATACTCAAAACAGGTCGGAAGTGGCGATTGATTATGGTGAAGCGTACCGCAACTCTGATTTTGGTAGTGCTATTAATTCCATATCTTCCTTCTTATGATTTCATTGAGAATCAAACAGAATCCGAAAACCTCGAATCTTATTCCGAAAGAATCGAGATTTCCCCTAACCCTAACAGCATCCTCGATTGGGGGGAGCCAGTAACTACCGAGGGCAAAGAAGATATTCGAGTCGAAACTGCAGAATCGACGATTGGAGTATTCACACATTCAGGCCTTATTCCGAGTGAATTTTTGAAAGAAAATTTTGCAAATTCTAGAATAGATTTAGCCATTGTAATCGTCGATGGCAAAACTGGATTATGGGATGCTAGATTAGAAATTCTTGAATCGGCAGATGTTGAAATTCGCTCGACAATTCCTCCATCTGGATATCTTGTGCAAGGAACTTTAGACCAACTAAAATTGCTGAATGATGTCGATTCGATTGAATCAATTCACGAAGTTCCGGCTGGATTATTTGTCCATCCAGTACTTCGAGATGCTCCTGCCAACGAGTCTCTAATTGTCGAAATCGTCGGTTGGAAAAACGCAGATTTAATTCGTCAATATCAAACGGAATTATTTGAGGACTCCTTAGAAGATGCAGCGAATGAATGGTTAGTTGATTATTGGAGTCCTGATATTGGACGAATGTGGGGAGAGATATCTACCGGAGATCTCGAAAAAATCATTCAACACCCTTCTGTCGCTTATATTTCTCCAGTTCCAATTTTGGAATTAATGAATAATAATGCCCGAAATCATATGGGGATAAATTCTGTTGAAAATACATTCATCACCGGTCTGAACGGCTCAGGACAGAAAATTGCAGTAGGTGATTCCGGCTTAGATAATGATCACGGCGATTTCAATGGTAGGGTTGCGGGATTAACTTCAGTAACTCCTGGTGATTCTTCGACTGCAGATCCTTCGAATGGACACGGAACTCACGTTGCGTGCACGGTATTGGGTTCAGGGATGAGAAGTGCTGGTACATACCAAGGAATTGCACCGGAGGCAAGTTTGTATTTTCAAGCGATGGAAGATGATGACACTGGTGCCCTCTATTCATATGGAATCAATAGCATGCTGAATTCAGCCTACAATGCTTATTCAAGAATTCACACAAATAGCTGGGGGGCCCAATCTGGTCACGGCAGTTATTCGACTCAGTCCGAAGATGCGGATGACCGAGTTTCAATCTGGGATGAATATTGGCAATATGAGGGGATGACAGTTCTCTTTGCTGCTGGAAATGAGCGCAATGAAGGTGTTTCACCTCCTGGAACTGCAAAAAATGTGATTACCATTGGTGGCCATGTAAATCGATATGGCGGAGCTCCTGATGACATGTATTACTGGAGCAGCATAGGTCCTACTGACGATGGTAGAATTAAGCCAGACTTGACCGCACCTGGAGATTATGTGCGTTCTTGCAGAGCCCAAGAGGCTTCAGATGCTGATGGTACTTGGAATAATACATGGTATTTGGAATACAGTGGAACATCAATGTCGACTCCAGCCGCGGCTGGTTCAGCAGCATTAGTTCGAGAATATTTGATGGAAATCGCGGGTCGCCCAGCTCCACAAGCAGCTCTTATCAAAGCGCTACTAATTCTTGGTGCAATCGACATGGGTACCCGAGATATTCCAAATAATAACGAAGGATGGGGTCGAGTAAATTTGGTCAATTCGCTCGTTCCAGATGACGATGTTGGCATTTTTGTTGATGATCGAACCAGATTATCATCAGGTCAACAAACGGAATATACATTCGACGTTACGAGAGTAGGTGAGCCGCTAAAGATAGTTCTTGCATGGTCGGATTATCCAGGTTCTTCTTCCTCAAATTCTCAATTAAGAAATGACCTTGATCTGACTGTTATCAATCCGAACGGTCAAGTATACTATGGAAATAATTTCAACAATGGCCGTTCAGTGGTCGGAGGAAGCAAGGATTCAGTCAACAATGTCGAGGTTGCATTAATCGACAATGCGATGACTGGCGTATGGGTTGTTCGAGTGAAGGACTCCTCTCACGGAGGAAGCCGTTTTTACCAACCATATTCAATTGCAGTGCGTGGGGTAAATGTGAATGATTTGAGCCCAGATCCAACTTTTATTGTAGATACTTTTGATGTTTCGGTACCTATTCCTCAAATTGGTGAGGAGGTTGGTTTTTCTATTGATATCATCAATCAGGGTGCTGGCTCGATTGCAGAATTGAAGGTCTTAGCATCTGCTAATGGAGTAACTCTAGATATCAAAACACTCAGCATGACAGCAGGTGAGATTGCTACATTAGAATGGTTATGGACGCCCGATATAGAAGGCGATAATACCATTCTGATTCATATAGATCCTAATGATGATATCGAAGAATTATCTGAATCAAATAATGCTCATCAGGAAATAATCATTGTCAGTGCTCCTGGCGTTAGAGTGACTAGTGATACAACTACAATGACGTTGAGTGATTCATCTGATAGTTCGACGACTTGGAATTTAATATTGACAAATACTGCTTTGTTCGAGACAAATGCAACAATCGCTGTTTCTGAACCGATACGGATGCAAGATGGAATTGAATTTGACTGGTTTTCGTCGTTTACATCGAATACTTTCAATCTTGCCCCGGCAGAATCGACTAGTGTCGATTTGATTGTAATCCATCCGGCTCCACCAGAACCTGGGCTATATCGAATGATAGTGAAAGGAACCGATACAGAAAATGAGATTGAATCAGATTTGGAAATATATTTCGATGTTCCTCTGTTATCCCAAGCCGATATCGCTCTTCCTTCTGGGCAGATAATTGTAAGTCCTCTAACCGCTTCAACCTTGCAAATTCAGGTAACAAATAATGGAAATGGTGCTCAGACATATGACGTCGAGATGATTTCTCCTTCGGGATGGCATCTCGGTCTCGATTTCCTTGGTGCTTTTGCAGGATCTTCTCATGGTTCCACAGGAACCTTAGCTACTGGAGAATCTCGAGCAATCGATATTACAGTGAACCCGCCCGGAGCGATGATTCCTGCAGGTTCAATATTCCAAGCAGCGATTCAGGTATCATCGAGGGTTGGTTCTGAATCATGGGTGCTCGACATTCCTTTAACCGTCGCAAATATCGACCAGGTAAGTATAACTCCAATTTCAGGTGGAATCGAACACCAAGTCGAGCCAAATGATTATCTAAATATGTCAATTTTATTGAATAATCAAGGGAATCGAGATCTGGAATTCACCCCATATTTGCTTTCGATTCCAGGCGGCTGGACCATTGATGGTGGTTTGAATCAATTTGTTGTACCAACTGGAGAGATATTTGGTTGGCAATTTTCAATCGAAGGAAATGGATTGGCATCGAGTGGTGAATTGAAAATTAGATTAGCCACTCCCGATGGATTTACCATCGATTGGAGTCGAACTATTGATGTCCGTTCCGGAGCTATGCCACGACTGGAATTCTATCAGGTTGCATTACCCGATGGAACCAATGCAGATTCGCCTTTAGGCGCTGGAGCCCATCCAGTAGGCCCTCCTGGATTTGATTTGGGTTGGGTAATCTATAACGATGGTTCGATGACTTGGCGGCCGACGATATCGATGAATTTACCAGATGAATCTTGGGATTATTCCTGCACCGGCCCGACAATGATCGCGGCCAGTGGGACCGGTAATGTATGGTGCACTGTGACAATTCCATTATCTGTTGAGGGTGGTTCCGAACCTAGTATTGATTTGGTCATGGAAGGAAGTGGAATTGAAATTACCGAAACGATATCACTTCTAGTTGATTCGGTAAGTAGAGTAGATTGGACTGTAATAGAACAATTCCAATCTCCTGAAGGTTATCCGAATACTTTCTCGGTTGAACTTCAAAATACTGGGAATTCTGACATTTCAGAAATTCTTGAAGTCAATGGACCAGATGGTTGGGACGTTATTATTCTCGACGGACAATTCGTCAACTTACGACCGGGAGAATCCCGTTCGGTTAAGTTAGGATTCACTCCAAATAGTGGAAATGATGGAGATGTCGAGATTCGGCTAAAGGGTGCTTCAGACATTGGAGGATATTCAATTATTGTGACGATTGATGTCTTGCCTGCTGCTGGTTCAGGAAGCGGTCTTTCGGCAGGTTTAACCGTATTAATTGCCATTCTATTCTTCGCTATATTTGGTGGTTTAGGAATCATGTTTTATGTTCAAAAAGGAGGGGATTTAAAATCAATTATTCCTAACGAAACTATTGAACAAATCTCCGATAAGTTAGGATTCAATGAAGAGTCGGAAGAAAGTAGTGGAATTCCTTGCTGGATATGTAGCCAAGATGTAATTATCGGTGAAACTTGGGCTTGTAGAGAATGCGGGGCTCGCTACCACATGAGTGGACAAGTTTCTGGTTGTGACATCATCGCAAAAGGACATTGTTTGCATTGCGATGCTGAGATTGAGCAACTTGTGGAAGCCTGAAATTTCCGCGACCCTAAGGGTCGCGTTACACGAAGCCCTTAGAGGGGCAATAGTCTCGGAGTAATTATGAAGAGTGCCACATCGACACGCTTAGTCTTCATTCTATTACTCATTTCTTTCACTTCTCCGATGGTTTCAGCGTCGTTCGAAGTAGCAATATCTGCCTCTCCAATGGCTCAAGAAGCCGATGCAGATAATCCAGCAGAGTACAGTATCACCGTTTCAAATACTGGTGATGAAGATATGACAGTGAATTTAGGGACTTCACAAGACCCTTCAAATTGTAATGGTTTCACATCGAATGTTGAACAAATTAGTGGAACCGTGGATGCAGGAACTAGTGAAACCGTTACTCTCACTGTTACCGTCAATGAACAGGCAAATGGAGATTGTGAAACAACAGTCACCGCTACAGCAAGTGCTGCAAGTGGAGCTCCGGGTCAGCCAAAAACCGCAGATGTCACCGTGACAACGACTGCTGGAGACGGTGGTGGATTGTATGCTGTAAAACTCACTGTTGATCAAGATCAAGTCACATACGATGGTGATGCAAATAAATTCACCTGGGATGTCGATGTCGAAAATACTGGTGAGAATCAAGAGACGGTTCAACTCGAGATTAATTCAGATTCAGATTGTGAATCTGATTCACTAGATGCGACAGTCGAACCGGCCCAAGTCCAATTAGAATCAGGTGACAGCGAAACTGTTGAAGTCACTGTAGATATTCCAAATGGGCCAGCAACAGAAGCCGGTTCACATTGTTTCATTCTCGATGCTACCGTAAGCAATGATCCAAATATCGCAGATCCCGCAGAAGATAATTTGACATTGACTATCACAATTCCTCAAGTGAAAGAATGCGATAGCACTCTGCAATTTACATCTATGAGTTTAGATCCTTCTGAAGTAGGGCGAAACAGCTTTACTGTGACAAATACGGGTAATACTGATTGGACGGTAACTGCCAAAGCAACTGCAGATAATTACGATGTTAGTGATTGGATTTCGGTAGATTTTCCTACTTCTTCACTACTTGGTGAGCCAGGCTCATCTACGGATACCCATACATTTGATTTTGATGTTTCTCCAGATGCCTCGGTAGAGGCTGACAGCCAAATACCAATCAAAATACAAGGCCGTTCAGGGACCGATGTTGGATGTGAAAAAATTCTACTCCTAACAGTCGGGCAAGTTCATGATGCTAGCCTCTCATTGAGTCAGTCAAGTCTCACAAATGTCGATCCTGGAACTACGAAGAGAGTGGTGTTAACTATCGAAAATAATGGTAATGGGATGGAAACTCTATCTTTGAATTCAGAAGGTGTCCCCAGTGGTTGGCAAGTATCATTCTCACAGCCTTCTGTGACTATCGGCAGTGTGCATTCAGGGAATAATGAGGACACGGTAAGTATCGATGTCAATGTTCCAGCTGATGCAAACGCTGAGGATCAAACACAGATTACATTTAGTGTTGGAAAAGGTGGCGGTACAACTCCATATGATACCATTTCATTATCGGTTTCCGTCGCAGCTCGTCATGATATGAGTACATCGATTGTGTCAACTTCTCAAAAAGGAAAGTCAGGACAAATCGTTCAGTATCCAATCGATATTAGCAATACTGGAAATATCCGAGACACATTCAAATTGCAGGCTTGTGATCCTGGCGATCAGACTGGATGCAATTCTCCACTTTGGTATTCATCATTCACTGACCAAGAGGGCAATTCTATTTCACAAATAGTCATCGATCCAGGTCAAACAGAACGCATTTTCTTAGATGTAACTGTCGAGGGAGAAGAGAATGGAGATAGGGCCTCTGTCCTCGCAAGAATTGTCATATACGGTACAAGTGAATCAGCAGATCACACCGTTCAAGTCGAAGTATCTAATTTCAATTATGGAATGAGCATTACACCAGTTGAACCGGGGGAAGTATCTGGTCAATTACACGTCAGCCTTCCTCCAGGAGGGGTAGGTTCAGCATCATTCTGGGTAGAAAATACAGGGGATTTCCCAATTGGAGATAATGCAGTGATTACTGTCACCGGCATGGAATCTTCTGTAGTCAGAACCGTTCTAGTTGAGGGCGTTGAGATGAGTGAGCCATTCCATGTCGATATCGGTGCTGAAAACCGAGTTATGATCACTCTTAATTTTGAAGTGTTGGAAGGAATTTCGAATGGAGCTTCAGGTATAATGAAGGTAACTGTAGCTAGTGAATTGAATGCTATTCAGAGCACAACAGTGGATTTAATCGTCGATGTAATTACTATTCACGATTTACAATTCACGCTTGAAGATGAATCTCATAAAACAGTCACTTATCCAAATAAGGGCGTATTCACAATCTTCGTTACTAATCATGGAAATGTCGAAGAAACAGTTGTGATCGAATCATCTGATCCACTCCGATTCTGGTCCGTCGATATCGTTGATGAAGAGTTCATCCTCAGTGCTGGTGAGACTCAAGAAGTTGAGGTTCGTGTCACTCCTCCAAGCGATATGTTCAATGATGATACCTATGAGTTTACCATCACGGTAATGCCGAAAGGGTTGCCTGTCGCAGGACAACCTCTTGACTTATCCGTGACGGCTGAAATGCCAACCGCTTTCATTTTCCTCTCTGACGAAATGATTCAGTATGTCGGCTATGCTTCGATTGGAATCGGGGTACTGCTCGTTGCAGTTTTGTATTTCAGGTCACGTTCAGAAAATCAACAAATTCTTGAAGCTCTTGAACTTGAGTATGAGGACTGAGTTCAAACTCAACGTCTCATCTTGCTTACACTTATATTCGGCTTTTTTGTCGCAAGTACTGTCGGTACCTACGGTACCGTCAGGTGTTGAGCATGCAGACGGTTTCAGAAGCATATCTTGCAGTTGCAATTATGACATTGGTTGGAATAGGATTTCCTGTTGTAAGTTTCATTATGTCGAAGCTCCTTCGTCCTTCGTATAATCAAAATGATCCGACAAAAGTCAGTTCATGGTTACTGCCAGGATATGAGACCGATCAGACTCTCTACATTCGACGGGATAGTACCTATGAGTGCGGTTCTGCACCTGTTGGCGACGCGTTCATCAACTTTCATTTCCAGTATTATTGGTACGCCATCATTTTCCTAGTTTTTGATATTGCATTCATGTTCCTCGCCTTTGGCGGGATAATCGCAATTCAGGAAGCAGGTGGAGATATTGATATTTGGAGCGCATTAGCGACGATGACGATATTCATTTCTCTCATGAGTTTGGGAGTTTGGCACGTTTTCCGAAAGCGTGGGAAAATTTACATTTGAGGTGATATGATGTCTGAAGAAGAACAAAATTATTCCATGTTCAGTAGCAGAATTCTCGTCGATACGATTGGCGATGTTAGCGACGATGCACTCAAGGCTAGTAAAATGAAGGAAGTGATTGGAGTTTTAGCCGGTCGGTTTTTCAATTGGGGACAAAGAAAATCTCTTTTCCCCCTCCATCTCGGTATCAAATGCTGTGCTCTTGAGATGGCGGCAGCAGGAGCTAGCCGTTTCGATGCAGAGCGCTTCGGTGTATTCTTCCGTTCAAGTCCTCGTCAATGTGACGTGCTTCTCGTCAATGGTCCAATCAGTAAAAAATTCGCAGATCCCATCACCCGATTGTGGGAACAAATGCCAGAGCCAAAATGGTGCATTGCTATGGGTGAGTGTGCAATTTCAGGTGGTCCTTACTTCCAATCGTACAACATTCTCGAAGGTGTAGATACAATCATTCCTGTCGATATTTACATTCCAGGCTGTCCACCTCGCCCAGAAGCACTTATCGATGGATTCGGAAAGTTACGTGAAAAGATTATTCGTATCGGGGCGATGCCGAGCCATGCTCGAATCGATGGAAACTTACCGGTAATTATTGGAGATGAGTGAGGGGTAATTATGAGAGTAGTTTCAGAAAAAACCCAGTCAGCAGCAGCTGAAAAAATGGCGAAATCACTTTCGAAGATGGATGGTGTCGAGGCTAGTGTCAATGAGAGAGTGAATGGTACTCAAACTCGCTATATCGTTACTGTTGATGTCGACGTTGAAAATTGGCGTGCGACCGCAGAATCACTTCGCAATGATCACGAGGTTGATTATTGCTCGATGATTACAGGAATACATTGGCCTGAATCGACAGAAAAAACATGGGAAATCGTTTACCATTTCCTACGAACCGGTGTCACCGATCCTGCGATAGAAGAAGGAGTGGTAGTTCCAAACATTGTCGATTTTAGTAAAGTAAAGGGCATGAATGTCCCACTTGAATTACAAATTTCAATAATATTAGGAGATACTAGAACTCCTAGTGTTGCAAGTGTGCAAGATATTTGGGCAGGTGCAGATTGGAACGAGAAGGAAACCTGGGATTTGGTCGGAATCGTCTTCGATGGCCACGAAGGTATGCGTAGAGTATTGAATCCACACGAATCTCCTGCTGGATTCCATCCATTGCAAAAACAGCATAAATTACGTTATCACGATCACGAAGAAATGTATGATGATGCACAAGGATTCATGAGAAAGCCAAGTGATGTTGGAAAGGTCAAGTGAGGTGAGATAATGGCAGAAATGTGGATATCAATGGGACCCCAACATCCAATGACACACGGTCTTTGGACTTTGAAGATTAAAGTCGATGGTGAAACCGTTGTCGACACCGAGCCCGAATTAGGGTACATACATCGCGGTGTCGAAAAAATTTGTGAATCGAGAGATTTCACTCAGATTACAACATATTGTGATCGACTTTGTTACGCTTCAGCAAATACATGGTCGCACGCTTACATTTACGCTGCAGAGGATTTGCTTGGCGTCGAAGTTCCAGAGCGTGCGGAATACATTCGATTGATTGCTGTAGAATTGCAGCGAATTGCGAGCCACTTGATGTGGCTTGGAGCATATGGTCCGGATATTGGAAATCTCAGTGCGCTAGTTTGGTGCCTTCGTGAAAGAGAGATGATGATGGATTTGCTTCAGGAACTGGGAGGTTCTCGAATGCACTACAATTTCCCTCGAATCGGTGGTGTCAAGCGAGATCTGCCGACCGGTTTCGCTCTTCGTGCTCGACATAAGGTCAAACTCTTCTTGAATCGAATGCAAGAATATGAAGCGCTTTTCGATGAGAGCACGATTTTCTTGATTCGAAGCCAAGGTGTTGGATACACCAAGGCTGCTGAAATGATCAACGCTGGAGTATCCGGTCCTAACATTCGTGCGGCTGGAGTCAATTATGACATTCGCTCAGCTCACCCTTACTCAGTTTATTCAGAATTAGATTGGGAGCCTGCTGTCGAGCGCTCTTCGATCAAGGGTGCTGATTGTTATGATCGTTATCGAATTAGAATGGAAGAGATGCGAAATAGTGCGAATCTAGTTTTACAAGCCCTCGACAAAATTCCTGGTGGTGCGGAAACATATCACGAACCTGGCGATCCAAAGATTCTCGCAAAAGCTCCTTCTCGTGCACCTGAAGGAACTTCGGGAAGCCATCATTTTGAAGATAGTAGAGGTGAATCGATGTTCTACATCGTCGGCGGTGGTGAAGGCCGAGGAAAGAAACCATACCGAGTTTCCATCCGTTCTCCAATGTTCATTACAATTCCATATGCTGCAAAGACCATGATTGGTTACAAGGTTGCAGACATTCCTGCGATAATGGGCTCTTTCGACCCATGTATTGGGGAGACTGATCGTTGAGGTGATATCATGGCAAGTACAGATTGGTTAGATATCAACGGTTGGGTTTCTTTGCTGGTTGGATTTTCGATGGATACAGTCCATGATTTACTTCCATTCTATCAATCCGAATTTGCTTCGGTGCAGCCGATGTTGGAAACCTTGATTTCAACATCGATAATATGTACAATAATTTTCGGATTGATGATGACTACATTACTCGCCCTCACTTGGATTGAGCGAAAATTCATCGGGCGTCTTATGGACCGGTTTGGTGCTACAACATCTCTACGAAGCCTATGGGTTGGTGAGAGTGGAGTAACAGCAGGTGATTGGTGGAATCAATTACCACTTGGAATCGGAGCCCCGATTGGCTGGCTTAATGGAATATTAAATTCAATTGCAGGTAATGACCACAAATTGGAGACAATTTCTCGAGTTAATAATCGTGGTTATCATGGCATATGGTTCCTACTTCCAGGTTTATTCCAAAACGTTGCAGATTTTGTCAAATTCGCTTCAAAGGAACATATTGTTCCAGAAAAGGCGGATAAATTTGTCTTTGAAATCGCCCCGGTTATCATTCTAGCTACAACGATTATGGTTTTTGCATTTATACCATTTGGACCACATATTTGGGCTGCAAACCCTGAATTATCTCTGCTTTTCATGATGGCAATTTTCGGAATTGCACCACTAGGTGTTTTCTTTGCCGGCTGGTCATCTAATAACAAATATACATTGATTGGCGGAATGAGATCGGCGGCTCAACTTACCGCATACGAAATTCCTCTGCTAATCACTGTTCTCGGTGTCGCTGTATTGAGTGGGTCATTCAACGTTATCGAAATTGTCGACTTTCAGATCGAACAAAGCGATACTTGGAACATTTTCCTATTACCTCTTGGTGGAGCACTTTTCTTGATTACAATGATTGCTGAAGTTGAGCGTATTCCGTTTGATATGCCAGAGGCAGAAGCAGAATTGGTTGAAGGTTGGTGGACTGAATATGGCGGTATGCGCTGGGGACTAATGTTCGCTGCGGAATATATGAGATCTTACGCAGCGTGTCTATTATTCGCACTATTCTTCCTTGGGGGATGGCAATTCCCATTCGAAGATACTCTCGCGAGTTTACCGGTGATAGGTGGAGCAATAGCAAGTATTCTCTCACTGGTGCCTGGTGTTGTATGGTTAATCGCGAAGGCTTACGTATTGTTCGCTGGATTCGTATGGGTTCGCGCATCACTTCACCGAGTCCGAACCGATCAAATTCTTGAATTTGGTTGGAGATATTTACTTCCACTTTCAATTGTAAATCTAGGCGTTGCAATCTATCTTCGTCTAGAGGTTTGGACTGGTGAATCTTGGCCTATTTGGGCAGCACCTACTCTGAGTTTAATCGCTCTAGCACTATTCATAATTTATGCAATCGATGAGGATAAAGATGCACTAGCATATTCTCGCCGACCTTACAATATTCAAGCTTCAGACAAAGCCTATCCAGGGAAACATAAGGAGTAGGGGTGAAAATAATGGATTACAATACTGGACACCCTCATGCAACACCTAACTTCCGTAATTTGGTTCTAAGACCAATGTGGATGACGATGAAAACCGCACTGCGAACAGTCCCATATCTGGGTAAAGCGAAGTTTTTGAAGAATAATTATCATGCTCAAGAAGCGGTTATGATGGACGATTTTACTGCTGAAAGAATAGGCAGCGATCATCCAAGCCACGGCCATAAATACGCTCCAGATCGGGAATCGACCGATGTAATGCCTTTCCTTGAACGCCCAGTTACTGTAATGTATCCGTATGAGCGCCTCGAAGATCTCGAACCTTGGCTTTTCGTTCCAGGTAATTACAATGGCAGAATTGGTATCGTTTGGGAAACTTGTACTGCTTGCAAAGCTTGTGTTAAAGCGTGTCCAAACGATTGTCTTCACATGACCACAGAAACTCGCGTCAATGTCCTTGACACTACCGAAGAAGGTGATGAGTGGCACGGTTTTGGCAGTGGAATTGAAGCCGGTGGATTAGCGGCTCGTAAGAAAGAAAACTTCGACGAGCTCGCTGATAATCACAATTTGATGTTCGATCATGTAGGTGCTCCTCAACAATATGACTTCGCAGAAATAATCGATATTTCTGGCGACAAGGCGACAGTTCGCTGGCAGAATGGGTCAGGTATCGAGACTCTTGATTCCAATTCGTTAACGCCAGCAGAGGTCGATATCGTATCGGGTCAGATTGACCTTGGTCGATGCATGTTCTGTGGATTATGTGCAGAATCATGTCCATTCGAATCTTTCTTCATGACAAATGAGTACGATGGTATGACCGGTTATACACGCGAAGATCTCTGGATGGATGCGAGCCGAACTCGTTTACTTCCAGCAGTTCACCAAGAGCGTGTCGATATGGAATTAGCAAAACGCGCTCAGAAAGAGCAGAAGAAGCGAGAGAAAAAGGCTGTAAGAGCAGCGGCGGAGGCTTGATTATAATGGGATTCGATCCGGAAGCATTTGCATTTGTAATTCTTGCAGCCTTTGCAATTATCGGTGCTCTCGGCTGCGTGTATGCACGCCGAGTTGCACATTCTCTTCTTTCTTTGATGTTGACTTTCATGGCTGTGGCTGGGGTAATGATTCTCGCACAAGCTGAGATGTTAGCAGCGATTCAAATTCTCGTTTATCTTGGTTCGGTGATGTTGGTTGTTCAATTCGGTGTGATGCTCACTCGCCGACAAATTCAAGAAGGTGATATCGAATGAAGGCCCTATCAATTCTTTCAAAACTTGGTGTTTTTGCCTTCATTCTAATCGTCTTAGGTGAAGTAATGTCGCATTCGATGTGGGATGCTTCAGGTTCTGCACCGTCTACGCTTGACTTTGCTCTCTCCCTTTATGGAGAATGGGCTTTGGCGACTGTAATCTTAGGTCTTTTACTAGCTATGGCAATGATAGGAGCGTCCTATTTGGTTCGCGACGAGCGCCTTATAAATCTCCTCTGGGATATGGGCGGTGATGTCGAATGATTGATCCAAGTTGGATAGCAGGACTTGGAGTAATTCTCTTTGGAATTGGATTACTCGGTGCCTTTAGCCGAAGCAATGGAATCATTGTATTGATGTGTATCGAAGTTATGCTAAATGCTGCTAATCTAAACTTCGTTGCCGGAGCTGCACACTACGGGGATGTTAACGGCTGGGTTTTCACTGCGATTGCAATTGCCATCGCTGCAGCTGAAGTTGCAATAGGACTAGCCATTTTCCTTTCATTGTACTCCACTCAGGAGACAATTTCGCTCGATGAAGCGAGCACTCTGAAAAATTGAGGTGATATTATGAGTGAAACAAAAAATGAATACAAACTTCTCTTACCTCTAGTGCCAATCTTGGCAATAATTCCATATCTTGCTTTGGTGCAAGGATGGGAATCGATTGATGCAGCGATATTTATCGTCGCAGCACCATTTGTCGCATTTCCAACAATCTTAATTCTCGGTCAAGTCTACAACAAAAATAAGACTTGGAAAAACACTTGGAAAGAAGGAGGTATTCTTGGTCTCGGCGCTTTGGGTGTTTCCCTCAGCGCCGCAATTTGGATTCTCTTTGATTATCTGAATGGAACTGCACACTTCGCCGACCATTCGGTATCGCATTGGTTGGAGTGGATATCTTTTGATGTTCTACAATCTGATTACACGATGACTGAAACCCGAATTTTAGGCATGGGTGTTTGGATTGATTCATTGACTTTGATGTTGATGTTTGTCGCAACTTTCCTATGTTTCCTAATATGTTGGTTCGCAATCGGTTACATGACCACAGATCCGATAAACGAGGATAGTAATCATCGCTTCTTCGCTGAATTCGTTCTATTCAGTTTGGGTATGTTTGGAATGGTTCTCGCTGACAATTTCCTTTGGCTCTTCGTCTTCTGGGAGATAATGGGTCTATGTTCATATCTTCTTATTGGATTTTACTATTGGAAAGATAGTGCTGCTAAGGCTGCAAAGAAGGCTTTCTTGACAACTCGTGTCGGTGACGTTTTCTTGATGGTAGGTCTATTCATTCTCTACGATATCTATGGTTCCCTCGAGTTCTCTGTTGTATTCGATGACCCTTCGACTGGAGTCGGTGGAGCCCTCGTCGATTCCGGACAAATGTTTTGGGCTCTGACTATGTTATTCATCGGTGCAGTAGGTAAGAGCGCACAATTCCCTCTACACGTTTGGCTGCCCGACGCAATGGAAGGACCAACTCCTGTATCTGCTCTTATTCACGCTGCGACTATGGTAAACGCAGGACTTTACTTAGTCGCACGAATGATGCCTTTCGTCGATGTTCACCACCACGGAATCGCAGGTTTGGAAGATTTCGGAATAATGGTGGCATATATCGGTGGAATTACCGCTTTCATGGCTGCTTCAATCGCATTTGTGCAAAACGATATCAAGAAAGTTTTGGCTTATTCGACAATGTCCCAATTAGCTTACATTTTCACTGGATTGGGCTCAGCACTCTATTTCCTCAATACAGGAGATTACCATGCTGGCTACTTCGTTCTCGGTGCTTCTCTATTCCATCTGTTTAACCACGCTATGGCAAAGGGCATGCTCTTCATGGCTAGTGGTTCAGTAATTCACGAAGTTCACCATGCTCATAACCTTCTTTCTTTGAGCCATGGTGATGGTGATCATCACGACTTTGACCCTCAGGATATGCGCAATATGGGTGGATTGGCATCAAAGATGCCGGTTACTGCAACAGCTATGATGTTTGGTTCAATGTCGATAATCGGCATTCCGTTGATTGGTGGATTCTGGTCGAAGGAAGGAATAATCGCTGAGACTTGGGCTGCGTATTTTCATGGTGAATCAGCAATGCTGGTTCCAGCCATTCTGATTCTAGCAACCGCTGGAATGACTGGATTCTATATGTCTCGAATGTGGTTCATGACATTTGCCGGTAAACCGAAGAATGAGGTTGTAGACTACGTTTACGAAAATACTCCTTGGATTAAGGAGCCATTACTGATTCTAACTTTGATTACAGCGATTGGGGGTTTCGCCTTAGCGCTTTATGGGGTCATCGATTTCCTATCGAATGAATCCACTCACCTCGCAATGCATGGTGATCATGGAGTAGTTGATTCGATTATTACTCAATTAGAACACGCTTTCCTTCCAGAAGATTCACAGATACGAATGGTCGGATGGGTAACGATTTTCCTAGCATTATTTGTTGGCCCAATCATGGCTGCAAGAATTCATGGGGGCTCTTTGAAAGATGGAGAAACCGCAACACCAATAGTTGGTTGGTTGGTAAATCTCTCAGGTAAATTCGGTACTCAAGATGTTAGTTCTCTCGCAGAGTCTGATCTTGCAGAAGCATTACAAAATCGCCTTTATTTCGATGATTTGTACGAAGGAATAATCGCTCGAACAGTTATTCCATTTGCTGATTTATGCGCTTGGTTTGACCGAAATGTAATCGATGGAATAATCAAACAAATCGAGTCGAACTCAGTTCTTGGTTCTGTGCAAATTCGTCGAATTACAACCGGTAGCGCGCGCGATTATATTCTCATGGCAACAGTCGGTGCATTGAGTATTGTTGCTCTATTATTGGGGGTGAGTAATTGATTGGAACAGATCCTTTGACCGTCTTGACTTTGACACCACTTTTCGTTGGTTTTGGATTACTAATTTTACCTCAACTCTTGCCGAGTAAAAATGCTGAAAGTATTCAGAAAGTTTCTCGAAATATCAGCTTCGGTGTAGCATTGGGATTGTTCGCATTCGCTACTTATCTTTCATGTAAGAATTTCAGTGGAATTGATTGGCTAGATATTTCAATGGGAGATTACATTCTTACAAATGAGCCGACCACTTTGATTTCATCGATTGGAGTTTCATGGATTGTCGGCGCTGATGCACTTTCATTGCCGATGATTTGGTTGACAGCGCTTCTCATTCCACTCTCAATGCTCGTCGAGTGGGATGCAAAGAAAGGGCATCTATTCCATCCACTAATTTTGATTATGGAGGGGGCACTTCTCGGAGTTTTCGTCGCACTTGATTTATTCGTTTTCTACGTATTCTGGGAATTGACCTTAATTCCAATGTTTTTCTTGATATTAGTATGGGGCGGTGATGATCGCAAATATGCATCAATGAAGTTCTTCATCTACACTTTCACCGCTAGCGTAGTAATGTTAATTGGGATTTTAGTGATGTATTTCAGTACCGATGGCGGTGCTTCTGCCGGCTCATTGACCGGGCATCATTTCGATTTAATCGCGATGGGTGCTCAAGAGACTCTTATCGAAACCGAAGGTCTTCGACACATGGTTTGGTTGCTTCTACTCATCGGGTTTGCAACCAAGATGCCGTCGGTCCCTGTCCACACTTGGTTGCCAGATGCTCACGTTCAAGCTCCGACGGCAGGCTCAATGCTCCTTGCTGGTGTAATGCTGAAAATGGGTGCATATGGATTCCTTCGAATCGCAGTTTCACTATTCCCAGAATCTACGGTGATTTTCATTCCACTGCTTGTAATTTTAGGAATGACAAGTTTGGTTTACGGTGCCTGGGTCTGTGTGGGTCAAACCAATTTGAAACGTATGGTTGCATATTCTTCAGTTTCTCACATGGGACTTATTTTCCTCGGAATTGCAACCATGCAACCACTCGGAATCGCTGGAGCATTATTCATGATGTTCGCGCACGGATTAATCAGCCCACTTCTGTTCGCAGTCGCTGGTGCATTCAAGCACCATTATCACACATTGGAAATAGGCTCTATGCGAGGAATCGCACACCACTCACCCTACCTTGCAGCTCACATGATGCTTGGTTGGATGGGCAGCCTTGGTCTTCCATTGCTCGCAGGTTTCGTCGCTGAAGTCGCAATATTAATTGCATTTTGGATGACTTTTGGTTGGTTGGTAGTCCTGCCGGCATTAACTCTGATAATCACTGCTATGTACTATCTTTCCTCGATGCAGCGAACAATTTTCGAATCGAATGACCGTCATCACGGTATCTTACCAGAAAGTCTGCATGGCGAGGATCCCACAGATGTCACTTGGCACGAAAATACTGGAATGTTCATTCTCGGCGCACTCACAATTCTGTTCGGAATTTTACCATTCATTTTCTTTGATATGATGTCAGATTGGTCAACCAAGTTACTTGAGGATATCTTGGTCGCAGCTCTTGAAAATCAGGGGGTGAATCCATGATTTTCCTTACTAACGAAGAGATGAAATTGATTATACCCGAACTTATTATGCTCGCAGGTTTACTTGGAATTATTTTGATTCCAAACTTCGGCGATGCGAAGATTCGCTTGCCGTTGACAAAAATTCATCTGCCAATTTTGATCGGTGGAAACCGATTCAAATCTACTAGCGATCCAAAATTGCCAAATCGACTGACAATGATTGCTCTAGTCCTTGCCTTTTTCTTTGGTTTCTCCAATAGAGTTGCCACTGGCGATGTAGGAAATGCACTTACAGTCGATTCCTTTAGTCGAGTGTTCTTTTTGATTTTTACGGCTGCATTGATTTTATCGACGATTTCAGCAGCACATAGAATTCCAGCGCGTTCTAATGTGAAGCCACCGCAAGAATCGGATTCCGAATTGTTGGCTTCCCGAAAAATCGACGCGCTGATTGATAATCGTCGTCAAGTCGATTTTCATATCATTCTGTTAATGGTTGGACTTGGTATGAGTTTGATGGCGATGGCCAACCATCTATTCATGCTATTCGTCTGTATCGAATTAGCATCTCTTTCATCTTATATTTTGGTCGCATTCCACAAGGAATCTGCTGCTGGCGGCGAAGCTGGAATGAAATATTTCATCGTCGGTTCAGTAGCTTCTGCAATTGGAATTTACGGAATGTCATTGCTTTACCTTTGGAATGGTGACTTATCTTTCGACGGTCTTGCCACTGCTTGGGCAGCGACAGATGGAATCGATCCATTGGCTGGAATTGGAGTTGGATTGATGTTGGTCGCTTTCGGCTTCAAAGTCGGTGCAGCCCCATTCCATCTAGCTGCGCCCGATGCTTATTCGGGAGCCTCATCACCGGTTGCAGGTTTACTTGCAACCGCCTCGAAAGCGATGGGATTCGTTGCAATAATTCGTGTTCTTATCGGAATCACTCTCCCAGTTGAGGGAGAGGCATTCTGGTTCATAATAATCGCTTTAATTTCGGTTATCACGATGACCTGGGGTAATCTCGCTGCTTTGACCAGTGATAACCCGAAGAGAATGTTAGCTTACTCAAGCGTTGCACATGCCGGTTATATGCTCGCAGGTTTAGCTGCAATTGGCAGTGGCATTGCATCTATTGCAGCAACAAAATTGATTCTGACTGCAATCGTTTTCCATCTGGCGGTTTTGGTTCTATTCAAGTTTGGAGCATTCCTTGTACTTTCATTATTGGAAACTGAGGGTCGTAGTCACAGATTGGAAGATTTGCACGGCTTAGGTAAGAGAGAACCTCTGATAGCTGGATCGATGTTCGTCTTCATGCTGTCCTTAGCAGGTGTTCCACCTCTTGCGGGTTTCCTCAGCAAATTCTTGATGATTAATGGAATCGTCAATGCTTCGGTTGCTTCCGGATCCACTGGTTCAGTCTCTGTTATCGGATGGATGGAAACAGTCGATCCAGTCTTTTGGCTAGCGATTGCAATCGTTCTCAATTCGGCGCTTTCGGTGTTCTACTATCTGCGAATTGGATTGGTAATGTTCTTCGAAGCGCCGGAAACCAACAATCCTCTGAAATCAGCAACGAGTTTGAGATTGGCGATTACTGCCTGTGCACTTCTCACTGTGATTCTCGGATTTACCAGCTTAGGTGATTCAGTTTTAGATATCGTCAGCAATGCTGTCGAGACATTTATTGGTAACTGAGTCAGAAGGCTCACATTCACATAGGGGACTCTCAACCGAGGGTCGTGGCACGTCGTGAGGAGAAGGTCGATGCAGAGCTTTTAGCTCGTTTAGAATCGGGTGGCGGAGACAAGATTCGCGTACCGCTTCCGAAGCGAAAAATCAACGAGATGTTTGCGATTGCTGACCAAATTCTTGGCGGCAGGCGAGTTCGAGCAGTTTGTGAAGATGGTGAGAGCAGATTAGCAAGAATTCCTGGAAAGATGCGCCGCCGACAATGGGTTCGTGAAGGCGATTTAATTGTCATTCAGCCTTGGGATTTTCAAGATGCGAAGGCGAATGTTTGTATGCGTTATACGAAAACTCAATCTCTTTACCTTTCTCGAAAAGGAGTTCTACCAGAAATTGTCGATCTCTTCGGATTATCTGATGATGTATCACGTGCTGCTGAAGAGATTGAAGAGATTGCTGGAGTTGCTCCGAGCGAATCCAATACCGATGTGGAATCCAAGGATTCCGAACAGGTTGATGCAGCTGAATCTCTCGAACATGATGACGATGATATCGACTCCTTCTTTGGGTGAGATCTATGTCTAAATCAGAGGATTGGGATTTACCCGACCTCGATGCTACGATGAAAGGTGAGCGACAGCACGATTGGATTTCAGAGCCTAGATTCAAAAAAATGTTTTCTGAAATCGAGGACGGCCTTCAAGGCGTCCTCGGAAAAGGAACTTATGATTGGGTAGATCGAAGGGTCTTCGATGCGGTCTTCGACCGCTCGACTCTTTTGAGTCTCCACAAATTGATGGAAAAAGGTGACATTGAAACGATTGATTATCCTATTGCGCGTGGGAAAGAAGCGCACGTTTTCCATGCAACATCAAATCATGGTCCGGTTGCAGTGAAGATTTTTCATACCACAAATGCTGTGTTCAAAAGTTTGACAAAATACATCGATGGAGATCCTAGATTCGGTGGTCTAAAACGCAGACATCGAGAATTAGTCAAAACATGGGTAAGGAAAGAATATCGAAATTTGAAGCGTATGAGGAAGGTGGGATTGCCTGTTCCAAGACCACTTGCCATTCTGAATAATGTGCTGATTATGGATTTAATTGGAAATAGAGATGAACCGGCGCCTCGCCTAAAAGATGTCATTGTCGATGATCCCAAAGGAGTATTCGATGACCTTCTGGATTATCTTGCAATCTGCTGGCAATCGTGTGATTTGGTCCATGGCGATTTTAGTGAATACAATATTTTGTGGTATGATGGTGAGCCGTGGATTATTGATGTAGGGCAAGCTGTCGTCGCCGCGCACCCTAATTCAGAGGAATTTTTAGTGCGCGATGTAACCCGTCTAGTCAAATGGATTAATTCACAAGGTTATAGTATAGATTTAGGAGAAAGTCTTCTTCGTGTATTGGAAGATGAGGTTCCAAGCCTCACTCCTTACTCCGACGGGGATTAAAACAGGTGGGCGGGTCGCCCGCTCTGATGGAGCACCTGACTCGCATACCAAAAGACCGCATCGCGGTGCTCATAGGTAAGCGTGGTGCGACCCGAAAAATGATCGAAGAAGCCTGCGGTGCAGATCTTGAAATCGATTCGAAAACAGGTGATGTTTCAGCGATTTGGAATATTGGTGAAGCAGATCTGATTAAGCGAATGAAAATCCCCGATGTAATCAACGCAATCGGTCGAGGTCTAGCTCCTAAGCGGGCGATTCAATTAATCGAGGATGAGATGTTCTTACAAATGTACGATATCCGTAAGTGGGTTGGACGGCAACCAAACCAAACCCGTCGAATGCGAAGTCGATTAATTGGCACTAATGGTCGCATTAGAACATTAATCGAAGAATTAACCGGTACAGAAATGGCAATCTACGGTTCAACAATTATTGTAATAGGTGATCAAGAAGGATTAGATTTGGCCAAACCTGCAATCGAGGGAATTCTCAAAGGATCTGAACATGGAACGGTTTTGTACGGACTTGAACAAGATCGGAAACGTCAGAGGATTCGTTCGAGAAGCCTCGAATCCTTTGAGGACAAAGGCTACGAAGAGGACTCCAAATTCGATACTCTTGTTCCAAGTTTAGCCGACGCCCGACGCAAGCGCGAGCGTCGATTTAAATCAGCTCAAGTCGACCCAGAAAATGAACAAGAAGTTGCAGAATTAATGGAATTCGCTGAAGATGAAGGCGCCGTGTTCGAAGAAGAGTGATTTTTTCTCACTATCTAAATTTGTTTTCTTCGAGCCGCCACGCCTAAGTCAAGTTGTTAACTCGGACGGTCGTGTCTAACTCCTTGGATGAGATGTACGATTACGAGCGCTGGGCTTTCAATCTAATTTATTTGACGTTAGGAATACTCATTTTGGGGATATCTCTTGGAGAAATCGGAATTGAAAATTCACTAACCGATTTAATTAATCAGAATTTTTTGAATCCAATTTTCAACGAATCAGCAGGAGATGCTGGTTATAACACGGTCAATACGATGGTTTATGCATTGGTTTTGTCGATGTTCGTAGTCGCACTTTCTGCATGGTTAAGGTCGTTAGGAATCGATGGAAGCGACATGACGATTATCGCATTATTCCCATTTGTCTTTTGGGCAGCAACAGGGGAAGTTGTCGAAGACGCACGAATGTTGAACGACGTTTTAGCTCCGTATTTTGTTAGTCCTGGAATTCATTTCCAAACTGCATTTTGGGTGATAGTGGCTGGATTCTTCAGTTATCGAATTGCCCATTCAACTTCAATTGATGAAGATGACAAAATTGAACGTGTAAATAGTGCAGCCACATTACTTGTCTTAACACAATTTTTACTTTATTCATGGTCGATTCAAGAAGGTGCAGCCAGTCGTGAAATCGGATTATTACCGCTTGCATTTTTTGGCTTAATGGCAGTATTCCTGCCGAATATACTCGGTAATTCCTTGAATAATTTCACTCTTGTTCAACGCGGAGTATACATCGTTGGATTGGGTGGAACAATGATTTTTCTCGGTGCTTTGCTGTCATATGCAGCTAGCGTTTCGGTCACACAATTGTTTCTTTGGCCGCTAGCAGTTGTGATCGGCTTCCCTGCAATTTTGATTTGGCAGATGCATAAATTCGGAATTGAATCTGCTATGTCATTGCGCGCAGCAGGAATGGATGCCGGAATTTTAAAGCCAGGAATTACCGAAGAAGATTACATTAATTCCGAATCTGAAGAAAAGGATTTGATGGAAAAATTCCGAGCAAAAGCAGTCATTGCTTCACCGGTGGTGTTCTTGGCAGTAGCAGGCCAAGTTCTCGATGGTATTGCAACATATATTGGAATCGAGTATTTTGGATATAGTGAGAAGCATGTTCTTTCAGCGAAATTAATCGAGATTTTCGGAAACACAGCTGGTTTCACTATAATCAAAATTTTCTTAGCTGCTGTAATTTGCTACTTTTTCACTGTTGCAAATTTTGAACATCGCCAACGCCACCTTCGCCTACTCATCGGTCTTTGTTTCCTTGTTGTCGGTATGGCACCTGGTCTGCGTGATGTTGGTCGGTTGGCTTTGGGTGTTTGAGTAAACACTCGATTTCCCTTCGTGTCTTAGTCACTCATCCATTCAATTGAAGGATTGTCGGCAGTCTGAAGAGTTGAGGAACATGGATAGACTGCCGACTCGCATCGACCAAGCGAGTGCTGATTTTGCTCGTAGACGCGAACACAATCTTTCGTTAGCCTCTGATTTGAAGGCAAGATTATCGGTTGTAAAAGAAGGTGGAGGCGGCAAATATGTCGAGCGTCATCGCTCGCGCGGGAAGATGCTACCACGAGAGAGAATCGCAGAAATTTGTGATCCTGGAACACCGTTTCTCGAATTATCTAGTTTAGCGGCGAATGAATTGTACGATGGACGGGCCCATTCTGCAGGTGTAGTAACCGGTATTGGGGTAGTTCACGGAAAAGAATGCCTTTTCGTTGCAAATGATGCGACGATAAAGGGCGGTTCTTACTATCCAATGACTGTTAGAAAACATATTCGCGCCCAAGAGGTTGCAAATGAAAATAATCTAACTTGCATCTATCTTGTCGATAGTGGTGGGGCATATTTGCCGATGCAAGACGAAGTTTTCCCAGATAAGG
The DNA here is from genome assembly GCA_018654845.1 of Methanobacteriota archaeon. Taxonomy (GTDB): domain Archaea; phylum Thermoplasmatota; class Poseidoniia; order Poseidoniales; family Thalassarchaeaceae; genus MGIIb-O2. Next base: position 37,341 of record JABIKU010000017.1, read on the forward strand.
GGCACTTTGGTAGAATTTTCCGAAATCAAGCAATTCTTTCTAGCAAAGGTATTGCCCAAGTCGCCGCAGTTTTAGGAAGTTGTACAGCTGGTGGTGCTTACATCCCAGCGATGTCTGATGAATCGATTATTGTCAAAGGAAATGGAACAATATTCCTCGCTGGACCACCTCTTGTCAAATCTGCGACTGGTGAAGTTGTCTCAGCAGATGATCTTGGAGGAGCAGATTTGCACACCAGAGAATCTGGTGTGGCCGACCACTTTGCTGAAGATGAACCAGAAGCACTCAAACTCATTCGCAATGTGGTCGAAAATCTAAATATCGATCCTAAACATCGGCTCGATGTAAGTGAAGTTGAAGAGCCGGCGCACGAAATTGAAGATTTGATGGGAATAATCCCTGATGATAATAGAACACCTTACGATGTTAGAGAGGTAATCGCTCGATTAGTCGATGGTTCTCGATTCCACGAATTCAAGCAACGCTACGGCAACACATTGGTCTGCGGCTTTGCTAAAATTCACGGTTATCCAGTTGGAATCGTCGCAAATAATGGAATCTTATTTTCAGAATCCTCTCTCAAGGGCGCGCACTTTGTTGAACTCTGTGGGCAACGCGGAATCCCCCTAATTTTCTTGCAGAATATTACCGGATTTATGGTCGGCCGTGATGCGGAATCCGGTGGAATTGCTAAGGATGGAGCTAAATTAGTCACAGCCGTTTCCTGCGTACCAGTACCAAAATTCACTGTAATTATCGGTGGCTCTCATGGCGCAGGTAATTACGGAATGTGCGGACGTGCATATGACCCTCGATTTGTTTTCATGTGGCCAAATTCTCGAATTTCAGTGATGGGTGGTCCTCAAGCTGCTGATGTTTTGACCTCTGTTAAACAAGATCAACGGGCTAGAGAAGGATTGCCAGAAATGGTGGGCGAAGAGTTGGCCGAATTTCGGCGACCTGTTTTGGAGAAGTATGAAACCGAAGGGTCGCCGTATTATTCCACTGCCCGATTGTGGGATGACGGCGTGATAGATCCACGTGATACTCGAGATGTTCTAGGGCTGTGTATTTCAGCGTGTCTGAACGCTCCAATGCCGGATAATAAGTACGGCGTATTCCGAATGTAGGTGAAAATATGAGTGTAAAAATGAGTGATAACTTACCGATAAGCGAACTTTGTAATTTTAGCATAGAGGGGGCTGTAGGGCATATTACAATGGCTCGCAGTGAAGTGTTTAATGCGTTGAATGCTAAATTAATTTCAGAACTGATTTCAATTCTAAATTGGTCGTCAGAACGCTCGGCCGGCTCACTTGGTACATTGGTTGATGAGGCAGGTTCAGAATTTTTGCGCGTGATAACTCTCGCAGGTGAGGGTAAACATTTCTGTGCTGGTGCTGATATCAATATGATGCGTGATGCCGGTGCTAAATCCGATGAAGAAAATCGGCAAGATTCAGAGCGATTAGATAATTTATTCAATTCGCTCTGGGCTCATCCATGCTTCACAATAACGTCGGTTCAAGGTGTCGCACTAGGTGGTGGAGCCGGACTTATCGCTTGCTCAGACCATGTAATTGGTCAACCGAGTACACGAATTGCATTGTCTGAAGGAAAATTGGGAATTTTGCCTGCTGTAATTGGTCCCTATGTTTACCGTCGAGTCGGCAGTGCTCAATTCCGTCGACTCGCTATGCTCGCCGGCCAATTTGATGCTACTGAAGCATTGAATATCGGCATGATAGACCAGGTTGCCGACTCACCAGCAGAAGCGACAACTATGGTTGAAGAAGCCATCTCAACAGTCCTAACAACCGGTCCAAGCGCTGTTTATGAAGCGAAGAAACTGACTTTGAAATTTGATAGATTTGAGGGGACCGATGAAGAGTTACGCCTTTGGACTCTGGATAAAACTAGTGAAATGCGAGGTTCAAACGAAGGTCAAGAAGGTCTTTCTTCTTTCCTTGATCGTCGAAAACCTACATGGTATCACGACGAAAATTGAGGTGAATCAATGATACCGGATTGGATGATCGGCGCAACTCATCCTTTCGATTCTATATTGGTTGCGAACCGCGGTGAAATCGCGGTTCGGGTTTTACGCGCAGCCAGTGAGGCAGGTCTGCGCGGAGTCGCCGTGTATTCGGATCCAGATGAGGGAGCGCTCCACGTAGAGGTGGCAGATGAAGCGGTATATTTGCCCGGTGAAACATTAGGTGAAACATATCTAAACTCAGAATCAATTATTCAAGCCGCCAAAGATTCTGGTGCCCAGGCGATTCACCCTGGATACGGATTTCTATCTGAAAGAGCGGATTTTGCACGGATGGTCAAAGCCGCTGGATTGGTTTGGATTGGACCTCCTGCTGAATCGATTGAGACGATGGGTGACAAAATTTCAGCTCGCCGGCGTATGATAGATTCTGGTGTGCAGGTAATCCCTGGGGAAGAATTAGCAATTTCAGAGGATGCAGATCATCTCGGCACTTTAGCAGCAGCAGCAGCTCGAGTGGGTTATCCATTGCTCATCAAGGCTAGTGCTGGAGGTGGTGGGAAAGGAATGCGAGCCGTTCACGAACCACGAATGCTGCGAACTGAATATGAAGCGGCTGCAAGAGAAGCATCGGCAGCATTCGGTGATGGTACCGTCTATGTTGAAAGATTGTTGACAGGTGCTAGACACGTTGAGATTCAGGTATTATGTGATTCTTATGGGAATGCAATACATCTCAACGAAAGAGATTGTTCATTACAGCGTCGCCATCAAAAAGTGCTTGAAGAAGCCCCATCTCCAGCAGTAACACCTCTCATACGAGCAGCGATGGGTGAAGCTGCAGTTCAGGCAGCACAATCAGTCGATTACGAAGGTGTTGGCACCGTTGAATTTTTACTTTCAAGTCGTGGTGAATTTTTCTTTTTAGAAATGAATACACGACTCCAAGTTGAACATCCAATTACAGAATTAACCACAGGAATCGACTTAGTTCAAAAGCAATTTGAAGTTGCTGCAGGAATAAAATTAGCAATTCAACAAGATGAGGTCGGCTTATTCGGCCATGCGATAGAAGCGAGAATTTATGCTGAAGATGCTAGCAAAGGTTTCCTTCCAGCGATAGGGAAATTGGCAATGTGGCGACCACCATTAACACCTGGAGTACGCTTCGATTCAGGATTCAGAGAAGGTGATGAGGTAACGGTTGATTTCGACCCGATGCTTGCAAAATTAATTGTTCACGCACCGAGTAGAAAAGCAGCACTTCGAAGATTAGATACTGCACTTTCAGATTTCGTTGCTCTGGGAGTTACGACAAATGTAGGATTTCTCAGACAAGTTGCTGCTGAGCCTGCTTTCGTAAATGGTGAAGTCACCACAGATTATCTAGATTCGACTTCTTTGAGTACATTCTCAGAGCCGAAGCCCGAAGATGCAATTCTTGTCGCAATCGCAGCCGCGGCAAGTCGATTCGGTCTTGACCGTAATGCCACAGGCAGTGCATCCGTAGCCGATTTCGATGAACACACCGGCCATGCCGGTGATCCTTTCAGAACCCTGACGAGGTCCTTTCCCTGAGGTGATATGATGGAATGGAGCATTGGAGAATCTGCTAAGAAATACAGTCCCACACTTGTTGATAGCGATGGTAAATATACTCTCAATCGTCTCACTGCAGATGGTTCTGAGAAAATAATTTCGAAAATTACAATCACTAAAGATAAAAATTCTCGTCGCCTCATAGTTGAACACAATGGAACCATACAATATACCTATGCAACACGCGTTGGTGACCAATGGTGGATTCACTACGATGGCCGCATCAATGTCGTCAATATGCATGAAGCTGGCAGTAAAGATTCGGATGCTGGTGAGGGCGGACTTACCGCACCGATGCCAGGGACGATTCTAGAAGTTCAAGTCAAACAGGGTCAGCGCGTTCGCGAGGGGCAAACGCTACTGGTGATGGAAGCGATGAAAATGGAACATCGAATTTTAGCTCCAAAAGCTGGCGAAGTGATTGTGGTGAATTTTGAGGCGGGTGACCGAGTAGATATGGGTGCAACACTCGTTGAACTCGGTGAATAACCCATTTCTCTAGCGCTCGAGAGGCTAGGGACTGATTCGGCCCACTAGCCCCACTAGTTATTCAGAACCACGTAAACTCGTACAACTTCATGCACGTACTGATTCTCCAAAGAACCCCAGTTCTCATACGCAGGCGGTATAATCTGTGCGTTGCAATACAACCAGTAACTCCCATCTGGAATGTCACTTAGAGTAAGTGACTTGGTATCCCAGTCGTCGTAGTAAGTGGAGTAAGTCAAACTCCCCGAGTATTCGACTCCTGAATCGCTGTCAACAAGACTCAGTGCCACGGTCAAATCTGATAGGATTGCGCAGCTTAGGTCAATATCCCATTCAAATGAAAAATACCCAACATAATCCCACCCCCAACTATACACATAGGGAAAGCATCCCTCAGGTTCATTGAAACTGTGATTCCACAATTCAGCAGTGGATTCAGGTTCGTAGGATTGTTGTTGCTGTTGCAGTTCTAATGGAATTGAATCTTTGTCATCCGCTTCTGAAAATCGGTCAAGCACAATCGCAACTAATCCACCGACAACCAATAACAGGACGAGGGCAACAACTTTGCTCCTCTCTGCTTGATTATCTGGTTTAATGTCGTTACTCTCGTCAGTGAAGGCCAAACTCTTCTCGGTCTGAGAGAAGTGGGCAGTGGGGGCAAACTCATCCTCTTGCACTTCCTCGACCTGATCTGTCCACCACGAATCGACAGGTGGCAGAGGTTCATGCAAGTCCTTGTGTCTGTGACACCACCCTGTGGTTCTAAATTCAATCGCATTGCAGCCGTCGGCCGCACACTGTCGCACTCCCACAGCGACTTCATTTACCCCCCCCATCATGAAATTATGCCCGGCAGAAGGATATCATCGTGTTTCAGTGGGTACTGACGATGGGATTCTGTAATTCACTCGCAGAACACTCTGACAGTGTCGCCGTCACTGCTGACGATGTTCACGTCGAATTCCTTGATAGCTTCCAACAACTCCTCCGTAGGGACTTCGTCTATGAATCGGTTTAGATCGAAGCCCTCGTCCTCCATGGCTTTCCTAGCACTATTGGGGATGAAGTGATGGAATTTCATTAACAATTTAACAAGGATTAGTGGGATGCGAATATTCACGTCGTCGCCGTCGTTGCTCAGCACCATTATGTAGAGAAATCGTGGATTCTTGGAGGTGGTTTTCAGTTTGTCTTCGGTCACATTTTCTGGTTGAAGATGGTGCTTAATAATCCTATCTTTCAATCGCAGAGGGTAGCGTAGTTGACAGTCTTATGTACAACGGTTAGTCTGTTACATATCCATCAATATGTTTCTTACCTAGATCGAATATGATTAATCTCGATAATATCTATAAGTAGAATCAGAGTCAGTTGAGAAATATCGAGGAAGATAGAATGACAAAAACAACGAAAAGAAAAATCATCCCATTATTATTGGTAATATCTGGAATACTTGTACTCATTGCTGGGATTATCATGGTACAAACTGGATTTGCAACCTTTGAGGATACCGAGCCTAGAGTTGGACTCTACATTGGAGGTATTTTTACAATAGTTGGAGGCTTTTTCTTGACAGTTGGTGGGATAATATATCTTAACTTCGATGGTTTGAAAAAGAAGTTTCTTCGTACGGCTGGCAAGGTTGCTGATGCCTATGAAGAAGAGAGAAAACAAGAGAAAGTGTAATTCTATTCTTCTACTTCCGTACCCCTGTATTACGTATGCATAAACTAGGGTATCCCTTCTTGAATATACATCAATATCGGTACCCTTTGAATCAACCAAAGACGGTTCCAGTAGTTGCATTGGCAGAGCGTAATCTCGAGAGAAAACTCGTATCGAGACTCAAGCCGATTCTCGGAAGGTCGAGAATAACCGGATCATTGTCATGGTCATGTCCATTCTCGCAGGCATACACGATCTCAGCCATCATCACACCAATCATTGGAGCGGTTTTGAACGAGGAACCACTTGTTCCGAGAGCGACATACCATCCATCAATATCTGTACGGTCAACGGTTGGATACCAATCAGCGAGCGTAACATCGTACATATGGGCGAGACCACGTGCCTTGCCCATCTGGAGCTTAGGAATTCTTCTCATCGTTCGCAAAACTTGACGCTCCCAATATGTTTCAGTCAAGCCGATATCGACTTCATCTGGATTCTCAACCCATTCTTTTTCATCACATTCTGGGTCGGTTGAGCCGATGATGATATCGATTCCTCCGGTTTCTGGACGGAAGTACGTGCCCGAATCCAAATCGCCAACAACAGGCATATCATGCTGGCCGAATACTGGATTTTTCACCGCGTGAACCTCCCTTCTCAATGCTCGATTTTCTAATGGTAATTCCACGCCTGCTAACTGGTTTATTTTGCTCGACCACGGCCCTGCCGCATTGACCATGACATCGAATTGGTGAGTTTGTCCATCATTGGTTACAATCGAATAAGGCGCCCCTCCGTCATGCTCAATTTTGCAAACTTCTGTATTGAAAAGAAACTCAACTCCGTCTCGCTGAGCAGCTAATTTGAGGTTTGTATTTGCCAATCCTGGCGAGACGACATAACCAGCATCCTGTTCCCAAACACCGCCTTGAAGAACACCAGTTTCATTGAAAAATGAGTCATCATCAACTGGTTTTGGCGGGAAAAAAGCATCTGTATTTAGAAATGGAAATTTTTCATTGATGGCATTTTTGTCGAGAAATTCTGCCTTTACTCGAGAATTTTTCATTTCCTCGATGACTTGTAGAAACCCTTCATCAACATTTGATGGGATTAGTAACATTCCAGGTCTTTCAAAACGGGCGAGTGAACCTTCAATCGGGCCGAGCCAATTTTCCCATTCTGCCCAAATTTCTGATGCTTCGTTTGAGAGTTTGATCATGCTGGTTTGACTATAACATCGGCGAATAATTCCACAAGAAGCCGAAGTTGAGCCGTGTCCCGCATCGCCTAATTTTTCGAAAACGGTTACCTCTGCTCCACGTTTTCGTAATTCCCAAGCGATAGCACAACCGATGATGCCAGCACCGATTACTCCAACTTTCATTTAAATTCCTCAAAGCAAGAATGAAGCGGCGAATATCCAACACCAAAATCCGAAAAGAATTAGCGACGTGAGGACATATACTCTTGAACGAATTAACATTCTATTGTGAGTGAGGGCGATTTGGGCATGAACGAAACGGCCAATTACGAATAATCCTGCTAAGACCAAACCGATTTGGTCGACGGAGTCGAGAATCATCGTTGTCAAACAAGCAGCATAGAATAATACTGGAATTTCAAAGAGGTTGATGAAGTGCAGATCAGTTTGTAGAGATTCACGAGGTGGCAACTCACCTTCGAAAGTTTTGTAATATCGCCAATTAAATCCCTCTTTCACAACTTTTTCTCGTCGGTATCTCATCGTTGCTCCTACAACAAATGTCAAGCAAACCATAGCGAACATAGGAATTAACATCAATTCTCTATCCACGACTCTGCGAATTGGTATGTTGCTTTCATCCCTCCGGCGAGGAAAACCAGCATTATTGGGGATGAGTTTTGACCTATCAATAACTGAATGCGGATATTGTGGCATTTTTCTCTTTGATATTGACAAAATTACCATAGAGTTATGTATCGATATTTGACTTGTGCCGGCATCGGATTCAAAAACCAAGATAGAATGAGAATATCATGGACGAAGCCGGCGTTATACTTGCAGCGTTAATGGGAATAAGCCTTGCAGCAGCTTCAGGATTTAGAGTATTTTTACCACCTTTCCTTCTTTCTTTGGCTATCAGAGCTGATTTTGTAGAAGTGGACTTGGTTGGAACTAGTTTTGAATTTTTTGAAACTACTCCTGCAATTATCATTCTCGGAGTTGCGAGCATAGCAGAATTTGCTGCATTTTATGTGCCATGGGTCGATAGTTTGCTCGATACAATTGCTAGTCCTGCAGCGATAATTGCTGGAATTAGTATGACAGCGATTGTGATGGAAGGTAGTGATCCGGCAGTTCAATGGGCAATTGCAATTATTGCTGGTGGTGGCGCATCCGCTACAATCCAGGGGGCAACAGTTACTACTCGGGGATTGAGTTCAACTTTCACTTTAGGTTATGCAAATTCATTGGTTGCAACCAGTGAAAATGTTGCGAGCGTTGCATTGACTATTGTCGCTTTATTGGCTCCTCTCGTCGCGGGGATATTTGCCGTTGTAATTATAGTAATCATGACAAAAAGAACAATTTCAAAAAGGCAAAGTTCTGATTCTTAAGAATATTCAGACTTTTTCGATGGATACAGCTTGAACTTTGTATTCAGGACAATGTGTGTATCCATCGGCTGAAGCTGATAGAACGCTATTCACTCCAACTTCTGGGAAGTGGAAAGTTGTGAATAGGTTGCCAATTCTGACCGTATCCCCTACTTTTGCAGCCATTTTGATGCGGTTTCTCGGGCTTGATAACCAGACTTCGTCACCATCATTTATTCCTAGTCGCCTCGCATCCTTGATGTGGATTTCAAGATAATCGGTATCTCTGAATTTAACCAAATCTGAACGACGGGTTTGGGTTCCAGCATTGTAATGGAACAGATTTCTTCCGGTGACGAGAATGAATGGATAATCATCAGATGCTTGCTCGTTTGGCTCGGAAAACTCAGGTGCTGCAAAGTTGCCGAGCCCACGACTGAATTTCTCTTGATGCATCACTGTTGTACCTGGATGATCTTCAGTAGGTGATGGCCATTGAACCGCTTGTGGTGTTTCAAGTCTAGTGTAATTGATTCCTTTGAAATTTGGAGTTAGCCCTGCCAATTCATCCCAAACATCAGATGGTGTTGGTCCAGCAAGGATATCATGTCCCATTTTCTTAGCTAGTTCAGCAACAATTATCCAATCTTCTTTGGCAATTCCTGGGGAATCGATAGCTTTGCGAATTCTCTGAATTCGCCTCTCACCATTAGTATATGTTCCATCGCTTTCGAGGAAAGATGCAGCAGGCAGAACAACGTGTGCGAACTTAGCGGATTCACAGAAGAATATGTCCTGAACAATCAGTAAATCGAGGTTTGCCATCGCCCGTTTAACCGCATCACTATCAGGGTCGGTATGGGCGATATCTGAGCCAATCATGTAAAGTGAGCGGACTCCATCTTGGTCACCAACAGTTTGCAACATCTCCGGATAGGTCAGGCCTGCCTTTGCAGGAGCTTCGACCTTCCAAACCTCAGAGAATGCTGATCGGTTTTCTTCATTATCAACCGCTTGGTAATTTGTGTAAACATTTGGTAAAGCACCCATATCGCAAGAACCCTGGACATTATTTTGGCCTCGTAGTGGATTGATTCCGGTTCCTGGCCTGCCTACATTTCCAGTCAGAAGAGCAAGGCTTGAGAGAGCCATCACGCCTTCTGAACCATGGCTATGTTCAGTCATCCCAAGGCCATGAACTGACATTGCCGCACTGGAAGTAGCATACATCTTCGCGGCTGCTTCAAGAGTATCAACTGGGATTCCAGTTAGTGTTGAACAAATGTCTGGAGTCATTCTCGCACACATTTCCTTGTACGGTTTGAGATTTTCTGTACGAGTATTCATCCAATCTTCACCTGCTTCAAGACCATCTCGAATAATGATATGAGAAAGTCCTTGATAGAGAGCGACATTAGTTCCTGGTCGTAATTGAAGATGGATATCTGACATTTTTGCGAGTAGAGTTTTCTTTGGATCCGCAACAATCATCTTCATGCCGCGTTTTCTTGCTCGTTTGATTCGTGAACCAGTGACCGGATGACCATGAATTGGATTGCAACCAGATGCCAATAATAGGTCAGTGACATCGATATCTTCCAAACTGTTGGTTCCCGCGCCAGCACCAAAAACAGTCATCATTCCTTTGACTGTCGCTGAGTGACAGACGCGAGCGCAATTATCGACATTATTCGTTCCGATTACCGCCCGCATCAATTTAGCACCGAGGTAGTTCAATTCGTTTGTAGAACGAGAAGATGTGATTGCACCAATTGCATCAGGGCCTGATTCAGCCTTGATTTTTGTCCAGCCATCGGCGATGAATTGGTAGGCTTCATCCCAACTAACCTCGCGGAATTCATCCTCGATAGATTCGCGCAACAGCGGCACAGTTAATCGGTCTTCGTGGTGAACATAAGCGGAGGCAAAGCGGCCTTTGACACATGCATGACCTTGATTCACAGGTGAATCAGCAGCTGGTTGCATCGTCACCAATTTGCCACCTTTCACACCTACATCGAATTGGCAACCAACCCCGCAAAAAGCGCAGGTTGTGCGAACCCAATTATCGGGTACTCCGGCTGCCCGCTCAACTGTATCTTCTAATGCTCCAACCGGACATTCGTTGACACAAGCACCGCATGAAACACAATCTGATTCCATAAAGGTTTCATCAGCGCCTGCAATAATTCGCGAATCAAATCCGCGACCGTCAATAGAAAGCGCATGAGTTACCTGAACATCATCACACGCGCGGACACATCTTGAACAAACGATGCATTTACTGGCATCGAAAGAGAAGAACGGGTTTGAGAAATCGATTGGCATTCCAATATTTGCAGGAGTATTATCGTAGCGAACTTCACGCAGACCAACTTCAGCAGCAACATCTTGCAGTTCGCAATCACCATTCGCTGTACAGGTCAGACAATCGAGTGGATGCTCACTAACGTACAATTCAGTAATTCCCTTGCGTAGATCCCACAGGCGCTCACTTCCCGTTTCAATTTCCATTCCCTCGCTCGCGAGGGTTGTACATGACGAGGGAGTTCCTTGCATACCGTCGACTTCTACGATGCACATGCGGCAGGATCCGAAAGCATCTAGATGAGGTGAATCGCACAAACTTGGAATAGAGATGTCATTATCTCTGGCAACTTGCATAATCGTTTGCCCAGATTTACCCGACACCTGTTGGCCATTGATTTTCATAATGATTGAATCGATTGACTGCTCCATCATTGATTATCACCTACAGCCAATGAACCACCGAAGGCCTCAGGCCATCGAGCGATTGTTGAGCGAACTGGATTCATTGCTAATCCACCTAGTGCACACAAAGAAGTCGAAGTCATGATATCATCGAGATCGATAAGTAGCGAGCGGTCACTCTCACGCTCAGTATCACTACCAAGACGCTGCAACAATTCCAACGCTCGCTGAGTTCCAATTCGACACGGTGTGCATTTTCCACAACTTTCATCGCGGAAGAATTTCATCCATCCAACGACTTCAGTATGAGCATCGAAGTCCTCGCCATATGCGACAAAGCCACCGTGACCGAGCAATCCACCTGCATTGGCAAGGCCTTCGAAAGACAACTCGATTTCATTCAATTCATCGGCCTTGAATACCGAACCTAATGGCCCACCAATCTGCATCGCAGTTACACCTTCAAGGCTCGAATAATTAGTAAATAACTCACCGATTGTTCCTCCAAATGGAACTTCGACACAGGCAGGTCGTTCGAGATTTCCAACGATTTGGGCTACTACTGTTCCACGACTGGAATCAGTTCCAAGCGCTGAGATTTTCTCAGATCCTTCACGCAAAACAGCAGCTGCCAGCGCGAATGTTAGGACATTATTGACAATGGTCGGTTTGCCGAATAAACCAGAGGTTGTTGGGTAGGGTGGGCGAGCTCGAACCTCTCCTCGTCTTCCTTCCAGACTTTCGAGTAAGGCGGTTTCTTCACCACAAACATAGGAGCCGGCGCCATTTGCGATTGTGATGTCAAATCCTGTATTTTCTCCAAGATATCCAGCATTTCTTGCCGAATTGATTGCTGATTGCATGATTAACTTTGCTTCTGGATATTCGCTTCTTAGGTAAATCCAGCCCTGATTTGCACCGATAGTTTCAGCACAAATCAACATCCCTTCAATCAACGCATGAGGATCGCCTTCCATAATCATCCGATCGATAAATGTCCCCGCATCTCCCTCGTCCGCATTGGCCACCACATGCTTGACTGCGGATTCTTCGGTGGCGGCTGCAGACCATTTGAAGTGGGTTGGGAAGCCAGCGCCACCGCGGCCTCGAAGTCCAGCATTTTTCAGCTCAGAAAGAACGAATTCGGCTCCACCTCGTCGGGCGGCATCGAGGCCAACATAAGCTCCGTTCTGTTTCATTGAATCTAGGTTGAGAGGATCACAAACTCCCATTCTCGACATCGCCAGTCGAGTTTGGCTAGCAAATTCTGGAAGTGATTCGATGGCACCGAAAAATTTCGGATGAGAATCACTTTCACCACGTTCAATTGCAGAAATTACTGAGGAGACGTCTGTTGAGACCAATGGCCCAAAACCAATGCGTTTACCTTCAATTTCTATTTCTAGAATTGGTTCGAGATGAAATAATCCACGGCTGCCGGTCCGTATCAGTGCAGCATCAGTTGGTGCGTTTTCAATAATTGCAGCCGCAATATCTTCTGCCCCGTAAGACAAACTCATACTATCGAGACTGAGGTGAAATTGCAATCCTGAACCGGCCTGAGAAAGTGCTACAATCGGTTCGTCAGAACGAATCACTGCGGGCCCATTTGCACAGAGTCCGGCGCAGTGAAGATGACCGACAGTCTCGCCATCAGATTCTAATTTTGAAATCACCGAGTCTGCACCTTGTGCCCTGCAGGATTCACCTATGCAGACTCGAACGGTCGCATCTGTTGGCTTCAATTCAGCATAATATCCAATTACACCACGAACTTTTGCAGCCGTCGTTCCCGTCAATTCTGCGATCTCACGAATACGAGCAGCATCTGGATCACCCTTGGTTCGAATCTCTTCTTTGAGAATTTCAAGTAATTCGTGACCTGGTCGGCCAGGATCCCATAACGGAAGTCCAAGACTCATTCAATTTTCTCCTGAAAATTGTATCCGACCATTGCGACCACTACGTGGTCGAGCCTAGCATCTACTTGTGAATGTTCGTTGGAGAACTTACCAACCTAAGCTAACGGCTCTAGAATTTCTTGACCACCCATGTATGGCTGAAGCACATCGGGAATTTTTACTCGTCCATCTTCTAATTGATTCTGCTCAATGATGGCTACAAGCGTTCGGCTGGTTGCTATTGCGGTCGAATTCAGCGTGTGAACCGCTTCATTTCCTTCTGCGGTTCGGTAGCGCATTCGAAGCCGATTCGCTTGATAATCGGTGCAATTTGAGCAAGAGACGACCTCTTTGTATTCGCCAACTCCAGGCAGCCAAGCTTCGAGGTCGTATTTTTTGGCAGCCACACTTCCCATATCTCCGGTACAGATATTGACAACCCGGTAGTGCAAACCTAGGCTATCCCAAAGGTCGACAGCGTTTTGAAACAAATCTTCATGATGTTGCCACGATTCTTCTGGTTTGCAAATAATAATCTGCTCAATCTTTGTAAATTGGTGAACTCGCCAAATTCCTCTATCAGATAGCCCATGCGCCCCAACTTCTCTGCGGAAACAAGGAGAGATTCCAACCTGTTTTATCGGCAGTTCTGCAGGCTCGATGATTTCATCCATTCTCATCGCAGTGAGTGGGTGTTCGCTAGTTGCAATGAGATAGAATTTATCAGGCTCGACCCCGTACATTACAGTTTCAAAATCTGCTAAATCGGTGACGCCTTCGTATGCTTCCCTATTCATCATTAATGGGGGTTGGACGAGCGTGTAATCACGTGCGATTAGGAAGTTTGCCGCGTATTGTTGCAACGCCATTTCCATTCGTGCAAGATCACCTTGTAAGAAGTAGAATCGAGATCCGGTGATTTTTGCTGCTCGCGAGAGGTCAACCCAACCATTTCCTTCGACCAAATCATTGTGTACTTTCGGCTCAAATCCGAGTTCGACCTTTTCGCCGTGAAGGCTATGAAGCGTATTCTTTTGATCATCTTCTCCAACTGGAACTGATTCGTGCAAAATATTTGGAACGCGCATTCGAATTGCATCACGCTCGGCTAGACAATCTTCTGTTTTTTTTGTTAACACATCGATTTGCGCTCCGATGTTTTTCACTTCAGCCATTATCGCTTCAGCAGCCGATTTATCACCAGATTTTTTGGCTGCTGCAATACCTCTAGCAGCTTCGTTTCGTGCCTTGCGAAGTTGGTCAGTATCGTAACGTGCTTGTCGCCACTCTTCATCGAGGCGAAGAACCGAATCTATGTTGTCATGAGATATCTCACGCTTATCGTGATCTGCACGAATTATGTCCGCATTTTGGCGGAACATCATGATGTCAAGCATATCTACCAGCCCTTTGGGCTGGTCAACCATCCTTCAATGAATCGGGTTATTCTACTCAGAAAAGCGTGATATTTTGCCATAACTCTGGTAGGCCGACTGCATAAATACCACTGATTAGGTAACCGAGAATAGATCCACCGTTCAATAATGGTAAACCGGCTTGTGGTTTACCGAGCGCGACCTGAGTCATCAATGCGAAATATCCAACCAATCCCCCGATTAATGTACCTAGAGCGACTATTAGAGGTGCGAGGTAAATCGTTCCGAATAAAGTGTGAATTTCAGTGCCCCAATTTGGCAGGAATGACATAGTCGAAATCACCAACATTCCTGGAAAAATCACGTCTCCCAAACCCATGAAAAGCGCATCTCGCCCTTTCGCTCTCTTTGGAATTTTGACGTCTGGGGCAGGTTCTTGCCAATTTTCTTCGGTCGGGTCCATTATTTCTGCTTGCATAATATCGCTTTCTTCGTCGAGGAAAGAATAGCCTTTTTCTTTAGGTGCAACAAGCAATATCGGTAATTTTAGATTAATCATCGTATCTGCTAATTCAAGCATATGCTTACTTCCATTGACTGCCCAATGGTCGTAGATTGCAGCAAGAATCATGAATAAAATAATCAGTACTGGAACGAAACTAACTCCAATCATTGTTATCACGCCGGCTCCAACCAAAACCCCAACTAAATTGACGATATACCATTCTGGATATCGCCAGAGAACGATCATTAAAACAGCGCTGACCAATAATGCAAATGGTAGGATAACAGATGTTGAACAAGCGCCGAGCAAGCAAGGTATAATCGAGATATATGGGAAAACGACATAGAATAATGAAAAGAATAATGAGAGCATGATGAAACCTTTGATGAAAGCCTCCAAACCTCGTCTTGCGAGCCAAATAATGACGATTGTAAAGACTCCAATCAATGCTAATTCAAGGAAAATATAGCTGCTTTTCGTTGCACCTTCAGAACCAAAGGCTCGTACTTCATCGATATTGTATAGAGGTTGAATCGACATGCCGATGAAGATTGTAGTCAGGAACATACCGGCCATTCCCGCCATCGACTGCCATTGCTCGAGCATGGCTTCCTTAATCTCACTCACTTTCTCCACGATGTCTTACGAAGTTCAAAGACCATATCACCTTGACCCGTGGCCGCTTCTACACGGGACGCGGAGTAGGACAGGTATGAGTGTCAGAGAATGGCTTGAAGAAAGGAAATTTGCAGGTGTCAAATTAGGGCTTGAAAACTGTGAACTTTTATTGCAGCGACTTGATAATCCTCACCTAAATTTCCCTTCAATTCACGTTGCTGGAACTAACGGAAAAGGCTCACTGTGTGTACAATTATCGGCACTGGCGACGGCGAATGGTTTGCGAGTAGGTTTGTTTTCGACGCCGCATTTGGTAATAGTCGAAGAGCGTGCCCGAATTGATGGTCAACCGATTTCAACTGAGAAATTCGATGAATATCTTACTCAGGTCAAGTCGGCTTCAGAAGTAATACCATCCTGTAGCCCGACATATTACGAGGCGACATTCATTGTTGCAATGCTTGCTTTCGCTGAAGCTGGAGTCGAGCGGGCGGTTATCGAAACAGGTCTCGGTGGGCGACTCGATGCAACACGATTGGTCGATGCTGATCTTACCGTAATTACGACAATTTCGTTGGATCATACAGAATTTCTCGGCGATTCATTAGCAGAGATTGCCGCCGAGAAGGCAGCGATTCATCGAGATGGTGTACCGCTAATCGCATTGGATCCTGAGGGTGAATCAGTTCTCGCTGTATTCGCAGAATATGCTGGTGATGACCTTTGGTTACATAGCCCAGCAGCCAACTTGTCACCTTGGGAAATATGGAACGAACTTTCACAAAAAATAGCTCACTCTTTTGGTTGGAAAAATCTGCAACAGAATGCAATTTGGCCGGGGCGCTCTTCAAATTGGCCACCGAATTGGTTTGATGCAGAAGTAGCAATTAGTGCAGCACACAATTTAGAGAGTATCAATGCTGAATTAGCCTCACGCACTAATTCTGAAAATTCTCAACATAAGCAGGTATTAGTTCTCGGCATGAGCCAAAAAGCAAATTTGCTAACCGCTCTTGGAGATTTGCCGAATCCTCAAAATTTTGAATCGAGATTTTCTCATGTTTTTTTCACTGAACCTACCAGTGGTCGAAATCCTGCAGTACCTGCAGAAGATTTACGAGATATTTTTCCTGCAGATTTTGGCGAGTCATACTCTATCGAAAAAGAACCCGGACTCGCCGTCGAGATGGCAGCAAATTTAGCAGCAAAACGACAAACTAAAGTACTCGTTTTGGGAAGCGTATATTTGGTTGGAGATATTTTGAAATTTGTTGTAAAAAGATCAAAACTCGACCTTTGGAACGAACTTACAGTTCACTGAGAATCAATAAGGATGACCCTGCTCGATGTGTTACAGATGTCTGCCAAGGAGAGCGATAAGGTCGAGGTGAAAGTCGTAGTTGAGTCGAAAGACACGAGTTCGAAAGTAATCTTAGTCGCACTTACTTTGGTTCTTTCGGGCGTTCTTTTGGTTTTGGTTACAGGAGGTGGAGCTGATGGTTTCCTTTCACCAAAAAAAGGTGATGCACTCGGCAATTGTGGCGATGGAATCGACAACGATGGAGGCGGTCAAGCCGACCGAGATGACCCTGATTGTTATTCAAATCCGAAAGCATGGGAGGGTTATGATTCAACTCGTACCGAGGCAAATAGAGATAACGACCCGCCTGGAGGGCAACCCTGAGGAATTACGATGAGTGATAAGTGGGATAAGAGATTTATTGCTCTCGCATTGCATATCTCTGACTGGTCAAAAGATCCGTCGACGAAGG
This sequence comes from Methanobacteriota archaeon, assembly GCA_018654845.1. Classification (GTDB taxonomy): domain Archaea; phylum Thermoplasmatota; class Poseidoniia; order Poseidoniales; family Thalassarchaeaceae; genus MGIIb-O2. The sequence continues at coordinate 54,563 of JABIKU010000017.1, forward strand.
TTGGCTGCGTTGTTGTCGGTGAAGACCGTGAGATTCGTTCAACAGGATTCAATGGATTTCCACGTGGAATTGATGATTCTTTAGAGAGACTAAATGATCGTAGCCAAAAATATCCAATGATTTGTCATGCGGAAGAAAATGCAATTATGCATGCTGCTCGAATTGGTTTGTCACTGAAAGGTGGAATTGCATATGTCACCTGGCCTCCTTGCTCACGCTGCGCGCGTTCACTAATTCAAGCCGGAATCAAAGAGGTCGTCTATCCTGACAATATCGAGATACCAGAGCGTTGGGCTGAAGATTTCGAAATCGCTACCGGGATGATGAAGGAAGCGGGCGTACATGTTCGTACCGCTTGAATGTTACAGATTCATTTGCCGAGAATCAAAGCGAATTATTTTCATCAATGATTAAGTCATGTTAAGAATAATGAATAGTTCATCTAAATTATTATTCAATTCCTCGATTGAACCGCTATTATTTAGAACAATATCAGCTAATTCTGCAGTCGCATTAAGGGCTTGACCAGCATCATCTTTAGCGATTTCTTCAGCTTTTTCTTGTCGCTCGAAAGTTACCCTATCAAGTGGGTCGCCGGCTCTAGCCCTCTTCTGTGAGCGCTGCCATCGCGCCTCCATATTCGAAACGACTTCAATGAGAGTGAAATCACTGCGCTGGCGAAGAGCCTCTACCTCTCCAGGCGTGCGAATCGAATCGATCACCGCGTCTTCGCCATCGAGACTTTTTAGCAATAATTCTGCGAGAATTCCAGGGCCACCTTGACGGCGTAATTCTCGACCACCTTCGATAAGAGCATCCCGAGTTTGTTCGATATCTTGTTTGGCGAGCCAAGCTCTAATCGAATCAGAGCAGGATACTGTTCGCAATCCTTTCTCTGAAAACCAAGCGACAATTGTCGATTTTCCAGATGCATTTCTACCGGTCAATCCGATTAACATGAATTACGCCAACGGTCGGATGACCATATCGCTTACTGTTACCTCAACTCCAATATCGTCGAGTGCTAGCATACTTGAGTTCGGCGAGATGAATCGATCTCAGTAATTTCACTCTCTCTCCAGCGACGTGTCCACGGAGCACACGCGTCGCTGTCTCTTCGGCAATTCCACGTCCCATCAAACAGATGATTGCCTCTTTGCCATGAGTGCGAACAAGCTCAGCATTTTTCTGCATTTTTCCAGCGATTTTAGGATCCTTGCTCGCAACCCAATCTGCAAGCATTGTTTCCATTCTTTCTGGAGAACAGGCTTGCATAGTTCCAGAACATGTCGTGCAAGCTTCAATTTTTTCGGAAAATAGCTCAACTCTTCGACGCTTTTTATTTCCACAATTTAGGCAGATGAGGACAGCTCTCTCGTTCAACAAACGCACTTCAAGATGCTCGCGCAATTCTTTGTCCGACCAAGATGGAAGTAAAAGATCGCGCTCACTTTTTGGAGATAGGCCGAGTGGTCCTGGTGCAGTATTAATCAATTCGATATTCTCATCTTGGATATCTTTAATCAGATCGACAGTTCCATCAATATCCATTCGTTCATGAAATAATTTATCGAGAGCTTCCTCGATAACAGGAGTTCCTCGCCAGCGTTTCATCAATCCCTGAATATTTACTCTGCGTGGGTCCACACCTTTCTTCAATACACCCATTTTTCTTGCAACTTGCACGACCCTCCATCGAACTGCTCTGCCATTGGGGATGGTCATACGGAGGAGCGAGGGGATGGCGATAGGCGGTGTTTCATTGAGCCATTTGATGACATCAGCCGAAGTAGTTCCTGGGATTTGAAATGCGATTCGGTACGGATCGATAACGGCTCGTCCCATTTTACCTTCTTTTAGTGAGCCCAAAGCTTGGATTAAATGGGCTAATGTTTCATTGATTTTTGAACCGGCACAGGTGTTCAAGACGATTGTACCATGCCGATCTTCGATGGTAATTAAGCGGTCACTGGGTAGGTTTCCAGTTGTGTCCAAATGCTCAGCGATTGTTGTCATTAACATGTCTCTGGCCGATTCAGATAATGGATATTCATCAAAATCGACAACAGCATCATCAGCTTCCATCGCACCCATCGCAATCGCTGCACTTCGGCGCATTATTCCCACTTCTTTGGCAATTTCTTTCGGCACCGGTGGCAATTCTCCCGACCATACCGGTGCCTCTCCAGTCTCTTGAATCGGAGCGACTAGAAGTTCTTCTTTGTCCGGATCAGCATCGACGATTTGCCAAGTCCTACCGGCCATTACGAAACGTCGTGCTCGGCCGAGAGAATCGTCACTGGCATCATTGTTTAGAGTCAGGACAAAGGCTTCGTCAACCGAGCCGAGAACGGTTCTAGTCACCGCATCTCGGACTCGATATGATATGTCGTCAGGTATCATTGAGATGTGTTCAACACGGTTTCTGCTTGAACGCCCAGCAGGAGAGAACCAACCATTTTTGAGAGATTCAGGCAAAACTTTGACCATTGTTGCTCGCCATTTTTGGGTGTCGGATTCTTTCTGTTCTTCGTCCCAAGGTGGTCGTTCTGGTGGAATATCGCCTTTTGCACGTGATGCTAATTCACGCCACAATTTTGCCGGCCAAGTCATCACGTCAGAATCGGCCGGTTTTTCGATTAGACGAATCATCCAGCGATCGTTGAGGACGTGCAAAATTGCGAGGGTTGAATCATGATTCCATTCATGAAAAATCGTGCAATTTTGAATAATTTCGGTTGCAGATTTCAGAGGCACTACGCTTCTTTCAATAGCCATTTGAATGAATTGATTAGCAGCAACAATACCTGGGTCTGTGCGCCATTCTACGCCTTCTAATTCACCAGCCATTGCACGACGTGCAATGACACTACACTCTGAGATTCCATCTACTTCCCAAGCAAGAATTTCTCCTCGGCCAGTTCCACCGAGGTGATGTTCTGCACGTCCCATTCGTTGTAATAATCGGTCGACGGCGCGAGGACTCTGCAATTGATGAACACGCCGAATTGAACCAATATCTATTCCAAGTTCGAGGCTGCTCGTACAAATCATTCCGTGCATATCGCCTTCACGAAGGCGATTTTCCATAATTCGACGAGTTTCTGCAGCCAAACTTCCATGGTGAACTCCCAATTTAATTTCGGGAGCGATTGCGCTCAGTCGTTGAGCAACAGTTTCTGCTGTTGAGCGTGAATTGACGAAAACTAGGGCTGGTGAATCAGCAATTAATGAATTAGCGAGTCGGCGAAAAGCTGCGATGGATGAAGCTGAAACCGACCACTCAACTGAGAGAATCTCATCTTCAGGGCTCGGAATTTCACGATGAACAATTACATCGGTAGTTCGAGGTGCGGGACCGAGAATATGTGTTGCTGTTTTCGACATAAATCCAGCGACTTCAGCGGGGTTCCCCACAGTCGCTGATAAGCCAATTCGCTGAAACGGTGTGCCGCATAATACTTCTATTCGCTCAAGACCAACCATCAACTGAGCACCTCGTTCACTCGCCGCCAAATCATGAATTTCGTCGAGAACAACAGCCTTCACGCCGGCGAGATGTTGTCGTAATCGAGAACCAAGCAACATAATTTGAGCAGTTTCTGGAGTCGTTACCAACAAATTTGGTGGATTTTTTGATTGCCGAGTCCGCTCTTTCTGACTTGTATCACCATGCCGTAACCCAACGCTCAATCCGAGTGGTTCAAGCATAGAACTCAATCGTCTATCGATATCACGGTTGAGAGCACGAAGCGGAGTCACATAGAGGATTGAGAGCCCCTCCCAATTCTCTTCTAAGGCTCGAGAAACTAGGGGTAAAATTGCTGCTTCTGTTTTTCCACTTCCAGTAGGTGCAACGAGGAGACGATCTTTTCCCTCACAAAGTTCGGTACTCGATTCCTGTTGAATAGGAGTCAAATCCCAGCCTAAATTGCTGATTAGTCCACGGACTTTCGGGTGAAGTGCGTTGAGCGCATCTCCCGACATGGTTCTGCGGCGAGAGTAATGTGAAGAAAACCCTCCGACAGCAGTGGATTCAACTGAGCGTTACAGCGTAAGGGACTAAGACACGAAGCAGTACCCATAACCGTTCAAATGGCAAGTCGAGGAAGGAAAAAAGCCGGTCGTTTTGCGTCATGGTGGGAAAGCAAGAGTGATTCACACTTTCAAATCATCACGTATGTAACAATAATTTCAGTAGCATTACTACTTTGGGGACTCATTTTCTTCATCCTACTCTCTGGCGCTAGTGATCCAACCAAATCTAATTTGTTACCCTTAACTTGGCTCGGATTATTATTCGGTGCGATCGGAGCATTCTATGTTCTACCTGAATTTTTTGTTTATCTGGGCGAGCGTCAGATTTTAGAAGATATTTTGGCGCTCGATTCTAGAGCTGAAATCATTCGTCGTAGAAAAGAAGGTGAAGATGCGGCAATTATGCTCGGCAAGCCATTTATGGCAAGATTTCGTGGCTTGCTTGAATTACACGAGATATCAGTAGGAAAGAAATTGGGAACAGAATCTCGTGCGCCGAATCGCTCAAGTGAAGGCAGTGATTTGATGACAACCAACGTTTGGTGGAATAATTCTAACTCAATCCTTGCTGTAAAATTACCAGGATTGAAAGCACTCGACAACATCAATTTTCACCGTTCAACAATTATCACTTCAGCAGGAATAGTTGGCTTTCTCATCTATAATTCAATCAGCGGTCTCGCCGTCAGCGCAACCGGTGTGCGAGATCATACAATCGATTTAACGGCGAAATTAGGCGGTGAAGGAAGTTTCCACGAAATTGCCCCTCACTTCGATGCTGTCAGCATGTTATTGATTGGCTTCTTTGGAATAATTCTCTATTCGACTAAACCTGCATTCTCTGGTGAAGAGGAGGAATGAAGATGGTATCCACACAAGATTGGTTGCGTGAAGGATTGCTCGCTGCCGGTTTAGTTGGATTGCTCCTCGGCTCGATGTTTTTAGCGACCGGATCCTTTCCCCCAATGGTAGTCGTCGAATCCGGTTCTATGATGCACGATTTGGAAGATGGTTCAGTTGGTGCAATCGATCCTGGCGATCTAATATTAGTAATGAAACCCAATCGGGTAGAAATCATCACTTATGTCGAAGCAAAGCAAGTTGGAAACGAAAATTATGGCTACGAATCTTTTGGTATGGAGGGAGATGTGATTATTTATAGAAAGAATGGAGGCAGTGATACTCCAATTATTCACAGGGCTCTGCTCAAAGCGGTTGCTGAAACTACTGCATCTGCACAAAGTGGAACCTGCACGGAGGGTGTTTACGATGGTCTGGAGGATATTTGCATTCTAACCTGGTCCGTTCCTGGAACAGACATCATTAATGTCGAAGAAATTTCAATGACATTGGATTACTCATGCGTTCCGCATGGTAATTTAGTAATCGATAGTTGGGTTCCAAAACATGAAGGATATCTGACAACCGGTGATAATTATCGATCAAATGGCTGCACGATAGACCAATTACGTGCGACTTCAAGCGATGCTGATGAGCAATGGATTCGAGGTCGAGGATTGAAGGATGAGAATGGCAATCCAGTAACTGCTGTTCGTGATATTTGGATTGAAGGAGTATCTGCGACAGAAATTCCATGGATCGGTGCGATTAAACTATTTTTTTCTGGAACTTCATCATCAGTGACTGGTAAATCTTGGGCCAATCTAGGCTTGGTATTTGCATCAGTAATTGCGGCACCGATGCTTTATGAAGGTATTTTTGAAAATCGAAAAACCGATTCTGATGAAGAGGAATGAGTTTTTCGAAGAAACGAATAATCAGATTATTTTTGGTAAAATAATCGGAAATAATACGATTATTAGCATGCCGAAGCTGCTGAAATTACTAATTCTGTCGGCTAAAGATTCAATCCGCATCGGATGCATATTTTTACTGAATGTTGCAATCGTAGAGTGAATCGTATCATGAATAATATGGCCTCCATCGAAGGGAATCATAGGAATCAGGTTTGCGAATCCTAGGATGAAATTAATCCAAGCTAGCCAGAAGAGGAAATCGAACAATCCTAGCATGCCTTCTGTGCCCAGAGTTGAAGCGATGAAACCATCTCCTGCTTCGATTAATGCGCGCTCTTCTAGAGCCATAGTTTGGCCGTCATTAATAATCGGAATTCCCATTATACCGAGTGGGCGTAGGAGGAATCTGAGAGATTTATAGACCATGCCAGTATCTTCAACGGTCGAGAATTCATAGTAATCGACTCCGCTAGTGCCAGCAGAAAGTTCACTTACTCCAAGGAATGCATTTCCTTCGAAAATTTCCCAATTGTCTAGAATTTTTGCGGTATCGTCGAGGCAAGTTTGCTCACCTTCGCACATCTCGAGATAATATTGTCGTTGATCGGTAAGCATCACACTAATCCTTCTCGCTTCCCTTTCTCCATTCTCATCTTCATGAGATAGTACCGAAATCATCACCACATCCCCTGCTTGATTTTGGTCAAGAGTCTGTGAGAATGAATCGAAATCAGGAACCCATTGACCATCGATATGGGTAATGATTTCGTATGGTAACAAACCGGATTCAGAAGCACCAGTGTCATCAATAATTGCTTTTGCATGAACTCCTTCGTCTTGGGCAACAAAGCCCGATGCAGTCGCGGACAGCATAATCAAAACAAGATATGTTGCGACGATATTAATCGACGGACCTGCAGCATAAAGCCGAATTCTTTCCCGTCGAGGTGCTCGAACAATTTCTTCTAATTCGGGTTCAGCAAAGGCTCCCATCGGTAATGGACCCGCGAGAAGTAGACCGAAACTTCGCAATCTCATCCCATGAGCGCGGGCTTGAATTCCATGGCTATATTCATGGATTACTAGAGCGATAATCAAAGCAATTACCGGCCACCAAAATGGAACGAAACTCGTTACCCCTGGAATCAATAGTAGGTCTTTTGCTGGCAGACTTTGTTGTGGTGGCTCTAATGCAGCAAAAACTGCTGTTGCCACCAATAAAAAGATTACACCAAACATCATTAAAAAACAAAGCCAAATTGAAAACTCACCATATGCTCGCCAAAATTTACGATTATTGGAAATTTTATCGAGTAATTTTAGACCACGTTGAGTTCTAATCATCAGGATGAAACCCATTGCTCGAGTAGCATTCCAATTGTCGAGTGTTCCATTATTTTCTAGGTAAATCAGCAAAAAATACCAAGTTGCTAAAATTACAATTGCCCAGATTGGCATACCTAAAATATTGAGGAACCAAAGAAAAATAATTGGTCCGAGGTAATCGAAACCCGACGATTGCCTCTCCTCCATCGGCTTTAGGCCGTAGATGATGTTCTTCAACCTGTGTGGCTCGATGCGCAATCAAAAAGACGGGGAGTCTCTACGGTCATTCATGGTCGATGCGGCAGATGATGATAATCGGAGCGATAATCGTAAACTTGATTCAATTCGCCGAGAGCGAGAGAGTATTGTGAGATTATTGCAACAAGCAAAGATGTCGAGTCTTGTTGAAGAAGTGAAGAAGCTGAATCAAGAATTCGATAGACTGGACGCCTTTTTATCAGGTGAACTGGACTGATATTGATCTGTTTCAGTCTCTATAATATTGCTGTAAATTGCAGCGCTTGCCTGTAATGATTCAATTGAGCGAGCGCCATCAGAACGACAAACAAGCGCGATGAATTTGTGTAAAGGAAGGCCTTGTTCCCAATCTAGGTGCGGTGTTCCGTTTCTAGTAAGTGGAAGGGCAGGGACAAGGGAAGCGAGTCGGCGAGATTTCCCGGTTAAATTATCGATATTAACTCGAAATATTCTCCAACTATCGCCACGGACACTTTTCAATCTGTAAGCGTAAAATGGTTGTAAACCACATTTCTCACCGATATCTTTCAGAGCTTGATATTGTAAAACGGTTCTACCTGAGAGGTACAATCGAGACTTTTTCGAGGATTTCACCTCGATTGGAAAACACATGTCACCACGCAACACCAACAAATCTCCAGTTCCTTCCGAACCACTTCCTGGTGCGCGGACGACAAGAAATGGTCGTTGGCAAACCTGCATCGCTTGCGCGCGTTGAGATTCAGTACAAGATCTTGTAACCGCGCGGACACCTTTCTCTTCACCAGCCAGAACTGAGCGCAATTCGCGCTCGTAAATACTGCTCATACATCGAGCCGCTTCTCAGGGTTATTGACGACATCGCTTGCAAACTCTAATTAGAGCGAATTTTGGCTGGTTTTGAGAATCACCAAAATCAGCTTCAGGGGTACTTTCCTTTTCGGAAAAGTCGAGTTTTATCAACTCCCGGGAACTGATCCTCAGACTCTCGATATACGGTCTTCATGTTATTCAAATATGTATTGTCGTCGGTGACAATCAATACCATATCGACTCCTGGATCTTCTCCTTCGTCCATCCATGCAAGAACAATTTCCATTGTTTTGCGAGCGTTTTCACGATTAGGATAAGCAAATACATCGGTGCCGAGAGGCGGTAGAACAACCGTACTTCTGGGTTTCAAAGCTGATACTTCCTCAAACATTGCAGCATATGATTTTTCGAGTAACTCTCGACGGTACTGATCTTGAGTCGGACGACGACAATCAGGACCGACGACATGAATTAGGTGCTCAGCTAGTAAATTGTAAGCAGAAGTAGTAACTGCTTCACCGACCCCACAAGGTTGTGTATTCGTTTTTCTCTTCTCTTTCGCAATTTCTATACATGCGGCGCGAAGTTCAGGACCAGCTGCAAGTTGCATCTTCTCATCGAGGCCTTCACGTCCTGCGAGTCGGTTATTTGCTGGCAATACCATGACATCCCCCTCGACTCGAGTAATATTCCCGAAGCATACACGAACTTGGCCATATTTGCACTCACGGACTATGATGACCTCTGCCATACAATCACGAGGGCGACCCATCTGCTTTGTATTCTTCTCAGTACGATTCTCTAACAAGGGCGGCGAAGGTTTGATTGATGACTAGGGTTACGGATTAACATGTCAGTCGGTTATGTGCTCATCAATGTTGAACCAGGTTCAGAGATTAGTGTCTTCAATGCCACTTCTGCGCTCCCATTTGTTAGTGATGCGAATCTTCTATTCGGCGATCATGATTTAATCGTAAAATTAGAAGCAGAAAATATGGGCTCAATCGCTCGATTAGTGGTCGAATCTATTCGCTCAGTCCCCGGTGTTTTGAACACAAAAACACTCGCCTGTGCTGAGATTTGAACAAAAAATCGAAATAAATGAGTGATTTTCTTCACCTCGGTAATTTTGAAAAAGTACCAATAGAGGCGCAGTATGCCGTTTATCCGCCAATACCTTCATATGTTCTTTGAAGGGGCGCGCCAGTGGAGGATTGCTTTATGTCAGATAAGAAATATTTCGTATTGATGGAGAATGGAATGGATACCACACAGGTGTTCGTAAGCAAGCAACCACGCGGCGCTGCCCTCAAAGCAGCTACGCGTGGACACACCGACATCCAACTGCGTGAGCGCGGAACAAACCGTGTTCACAACTTTGATGGTTGGACAGAAGTTGTTGCTAAGCCAGCGAATGGGCCTGCATGGTTACCAGACAAGATCAAGAAGGCTAACGTGAAGAAAAACGGCATCACTCGTCTTTGAGTGACTGTTTTTTTCACGCGCGACTTTGAATCGCACGTATTACGGATTTACAAAAAACTCTCGCCGGGCTTGCTCGGCGAGGGCAATTATCAATCTAATTTTCTTCACAATTCGAAGATTATTTCATCAACTAGTTAGGCGGTGCAAAAGCGTCATAATCAAATCAACCTAGTTGATTCATTCGCGCAAACCAAGTTTGCGTGCAATTAGAGCAAGAGGGTCGTAATATTCTGTAACTACTCTTTCCTTTAGTGGAATGATGGCGTTGTCAGTGATATTGATTCCAGCTGGACAAACTTCGGTGCAACACTTGGTGATGTTACAGTAACCCAATCCGAAGTCATCCTTAATTTCAGGGATTCGACTCTCGGTATCGAGCGGATGCATCTCTAATCCTGCGAGGCGTACGAAGAATCGCGGTCCAGCAAATTCGTCGAATTTTTGATGTTCTCGGAGAACGTGACAGGTGTTGACGCAGAGCATGCATTCGATACATGCACGGAATTCTTGAATACGGTCAGCTTCCTCTTGCTTGAATTCCCAATCAAGATCTTCCGGCCCATTGATTGGAACCATTTTCTTATTCATTTGATATGCCCAAGAAGTATCGGTGACGAGGTCCTTTGTCAGTGGAAATGCCTGCATTGGCTTAATAACAACAGGCTTGCCATTAGGCGTTTCAGCCATAATATCTTCCATTCGAGTCATGCACATTAGTCGCGCTATTCCGTTGACTTCAGCTGAACAAGAACCACACTTTCCAGCCTTACAATTCCATCTGCAAGCGAGATCGGATGCGTGCTCGGATTGAATTTTGTGAATGACATCGAGAACGACCATTCCTTCATCCATCTCGACGGTGTAATCCACCATCTCACCGAATGGATCGTCATCGTTATCTGGCTCGCCTCGGAAAACTCGGAAAGTTACATCTTCTGACATTTCATTCCTCCTCGTGTAAATCGGCCGCATCTAGTAGTGCCTTCAGTTCTGGATTGATAGGGGGGTATCTGCGGTGTTCGATGCTCATCTCACCTACTTCATTCATGGCGATAACTGAGTTGACTTTACCCCAATGACTGTGGTCAGGGACAGGGAAATCGTCTCTAGTATGCCCGCCGCGCGATTCTTCTCTGTGTAAGGCCGCTAGAGCACACATTCGACTAACATCGAGCATCGCACTAAGTTCGAGAGCCTGATGCCAGCCCGGATTGTAGATTCTGCTTCCTCCTGGGCTGGTTGTAGCTGCTCGGGATTCTAAATTATCGAGGTCACTCATTGATTCTTCTAGAAGCGTTTTTGTTCGAATGATTCCAGCTTTTATTTGCATCATTTCACGAAGATCTTCGACGACCTTTGCAGGGTTTTCCCCACCTTCACGGTTGAGTGGGGCGAGGGTTTCGGCGATTACATCAGCGATTTCAGCCTCGTCAATTTCAGTAAATCCATCGATATCAGCCGCAACAGCGGCTGCATTCTCTCCTGCAATCTTTCCGAAGACGAGTAAATCGGATAATGAATTTCCACCCAAGCGGTTTGCTCCGTGCAAACCGGTCGCGGCCTCGCCGGCCGCGTAAAGTCGGCCGATAGTGGATTCTTGAGTTTCAGGATGAACTTTGATTCCACCCATCACATAATGCGCAGTAGGCCCGACTTCCATCGGAGTTTTCGTGATGTCAACTGCAGCTAATTCTTTGAATTGGTGATACATTCCTGGTAATTTCTTCTTGATTTGTTCCTCATCTCTCCAAGAAATATCGAGATAAGCTCCACCATGCTCACTCGCTCGGCCAGCATCCTTCTCGGAATTAATCGCCTTAGCGACGACGTCACGAGTAAGAAGTTCAGGTGGTCGGCGAACGGATGCTAACTTGCCAGCGATAATTTCGTCGACCCATTCAAGAGCTTCTTTCTCGGTATCTGCAAATTCACTCTTGTACATCTCTGGGACATAATTGAACATAAATCGTTCACCTTCAGAATTACGCAATATTCCACCTTCGCCACGAACCCCCTCCGTGACGAGAATTCCCTTCACGCTTGGCGGCCAAATCATTCCTGTAGGGTGGAATTGAACGAATTCCATATCACCCATTTCTGCTCCAGCCCAATATGCCAGCGCGTGTCCTTCACCGGTGTATTCCCAACTACCTGAGCAAACCGCCCAACAGCGAGTGATTCCACCTGTGGCAAGAATGATCGTTTTTGCCTTGAACACATGAAGTGAACCATCGTTTCGGTCGTATGCGAAGCAGCCGGTGACATGTCCATCACTTTGGAATAGTCTGCGAACGGTGTATTCCATGTAGACATCCATGCCCATGTGAACTCCTTTTTCTTGTAGGGTTCGAATTAGTTCAAGTCCGGTAGCATCGCCAATATGTGCTAGTCTTGGATATGTGTGTCCTCCGAAATTTCTCTGGTTGGTTTTGCCCTTCGGAGTGCGGTCAAAGACAGCCCCCCATGTTTCTAATTCGCGGATGCGATCTGCTGCTTGCTGAGCGTGAATTTTTGCCATTCGCCAATCGTTCAGGTACTTTCCCCCCTTCATTGTGTCACGGAAATGTACCTGCCAATTATCACGTGGATCAGCATTGCCAAGAGCAGCCGCCGCGCCACCTTCAGCCATCACGGTATGCGCTTTGCCGAGCATTGATTTGCAAATCATCGCAACTCTCGCGCCGTTCTGACTAGCTTCAATCGCGGCGCGTAATCCAGCACCTCCAGCACCGATAACAACAACATCATGCTCGTGGATGATATAATCGGTGTTAATTTCAGACATTTCACAATCCTCCCCAGAGAATTACATCCGACCAACCAAACATAGGATCGGTACAGGCATAGACGTAGAAGTCGGCAAACATGACCCAAAAGAGTGAGTAGAGTGCCCAATCCTTGTGGTGTTCGTTTAGTATAGTTGAGAATTTCCAGAGTTTGTACTTGAAGCGGTTCATCGGAGTCGAAGTCCAGTCGTTTGAAGCACCTCCTACAAGATGGCGGAAGGCATGGCAACCCAAGGCGTACCCACCGAGGAGGATAACGTTGAGTGCGAGGATCAACGTTCCAACGCTAATGCCTAGAGCCGAAGCATTGCCGTGATGGAAATTCATCGATAGCCAAACATCGTAGGAAAGAATTGGAAGATATGCGAGAGCAGCGTACATGAAGTAGCGGTGAAGATTTTGAATCAGCAAAAGTCCTGTTTCACCAGAATATTCATCCCACGGTTTTGATACCGCGCAGCCAGTAGGTTGTTGCATAAAAGCGCGATAATACGCTTTACGATAATAATAGCAAGTTCCTCGGAATCCGGCCGGGAAAATGAGGATAAACATTGCCGGACTCATCCACTGAAATTGAGAAGGAACCCAAGAATTCTCACCAGGTATGATTAGGGGACTAAACAGAGGGCTAAGAACATGAGAATGATTGTTCTCGATGGCCATAGTTCCATTACCATGGCCGACTCCTGCTGAGAGGCCAAAATCAGAAAAAATCCAAAAATCAGCTTCCATAAATCCTCGCCATGTAGAGTAAGCAATCATGATGCCAAGATAGGCAGCCATAGCAGTAGGTCCTTTCCACCATGCATCGACTCTGTCTGTGGCTCCGAAGCCTTTCTTCATTGGAAGTTTCATTCCGCTCGACATAGGGAAATCTCCTGACACTCAAAGCGCAATGCCGATTGTCCATAAGTGATTGCATCGAAACCGTTCATCATCTCGAACGATGGATTCAAATTAGTTCGGTATATTCCATTATTGATTAGATGGGTGACTTGGGCGGCATGGGTGGAATTGAATCTTCAATTTGCCCAAATTGTGGTCATATGCCTGGTGCTTGGCTTCCCGGCCTCCCTTGTCCCGAGTGTGGCGAACCCTTGTTGTGAGTTAGTGACTGGTTTCACTTTTTTTTGAAGAAAAAGTCGAAGAAACCTTTCCTTGTTTCTTTGTGCACTTCTTTCTGCTCCTTCTTGAAGAGTGCAGTCAAGTCATCAGAACCTCCGATAAATCGGGGATTATCGCCACGCATATCGAAAATTGCTGGAACACTACGATGGCCAGTCATCTGTAGAATGCCAATTTGTAATTCGCGCTTTTTTTGCATATCGTGAGATTCCCAAGAATACTCTGAATTGTCGAGAGTTTTTTTTGCTTGAATACAGTATGGGCAAGTTTGTTTTGCAAATAATACAAAGTCATTTTTTGACCGATTTAACAGTCTAGCCACTAAAGATACCATATTTTCTTTCCGTGAAAAATCAATTCATTCATTTAATTTCTAGATGGTAATTATCTGGGAAATTAAGCGAGGGATGAATAGTCAGCATCGGCTTCTTCAAGCTCGATTTCGTCGACATCCATCTGAGCGAGTTGCAACTTACCAGAGAGTTCATCGTTGACAGCGTGCCAGTATGAATAAGCCTCGATGACCCAGATTCCCGACTCGCGAGTACCGTTTCCACTGCCCTTGACGCCACCGAATGGGAGGTGAGCCTCAGCTCCGGTGGTGGAGTTATTGATTCCAGTCATTCCTGCCTTGATTCCGATTTTATAGCGGTATGCTTCGAGGCGGTCGTTCGTGTAGATTGCCGAGGAGAGACCGTAAGGGCTAGCGTTAGCGAGGTGAAGTGCATGATCGAAGTCCTTTGCCTTGACAAGGGTTACAACTGGTCCAAAAATCTCTTCATGGAAGCATTCCATCTCTTCTGTAACATCAGCGTAAACGTGCGGCCACATGAAAACTCCATCCTCTGGATTTCCTAGGAAATTATCTGGTTGGTTTCCACTGCTAACACGGCCGTTACCCCAAAGTTTGGTCGCTCCGCTGGCTTCGCACATATCGATTCCTTTGAGAAAGTCCACAGCGTATTTTTCTGACAACATTGGGCCGTAAAGCACGCCTTCGTGCGCCATAGAATCACCAATTGTTGTCGATTTCACTTTTGCCATTAATTTCTCGACGAATTCATCATAAATTTCCTCGTGAATAATCAGGTTACCAAGGCTTGTGCAGCGCTGTCCAGCTGTTCCGAATGCCGACCAGTAAGCGCCTTCAACAGCGTTTTCCATGTTCGCTGACGGCATGATAACAAGTGGGTTTTTTCCTCCGAGTTCGAGTGAAGCACTGACGAGGTTTCGTCCGCAAATTTCACCGATCATCTTGCCGACAGGGGTGCTGCCGGTGAATGAAATCTTGTTAATCATGCCAAGATCTACAGCATCGACCAAATTTTGGCCAGCACCGCTACCTTTTCCGTGAATGAGGTTGATGACTCCGTCTGGAAGTCCAGCCTCGTGCATAATGCGCGTTAGCATGAATGAGAGTAGCGGAGCATCTTGTGGAGACTTCCAAACACAGGTGTTCCCGCACATAATTGCTGGAATCATTTTCCAGAATGGAACTGCAGCTGGGAAGTTACATGCATTGATAATTCCACAAACACCGAGTGGTCGGCGGTAGGTGAAGAGTTCCTTATCGGGAAGTTCTGAATTGACGGTTTGTCCATACAGTCGTCGCCCTTCACTTTGGAAGAAAAGACAGGTGTCGATTGCTTCTTGAACAGAGCCAGCACTTTCTTTCAGAGTCTTGCCTATCTCGCGAGTTTCAACACGAACGATATCGTCTTTGTATTCCATCAAAAGTCGACCCATATTACCAATGATTTGTCCACGGGTCGGAGCGGGTGTTGCAGCCCAAGCTGGGAAAGCAGCGCGGGCTGCGGCGAGTGCATCGTGAACATCTTCCTTTGTTGAAAGTGGAAATTCACCTAAACAGTCTGCGAGAATTGCGGGATTTATGCTTTCAAATGTGGATCCATCACTCGAAAGTGAAATTATTCCGTTAATGATATTGTATCCTCGGATTTTTGGGCTTCCATTGGGATTATTCGCTTCCATCTGCTCGAATCCTGTCTCTAATACGTGGGTCATAATGCGCGCGACTTGCAATCCTTTGATGAAACCTACTGAAACGACCGCCTATTTCTGATAACGTGTCCATCAATTCGACACTGGGCAATTAGTGGGTTTAACTACCCCCGATAACGAGAAGTCTCTGTTCAGGGTGATGTGATGTCGGACAATTCAGATGAAGACCTTCAACTTAGGGTTGCAAAGGCTATCCCAAGCGATGTTGGCCACGGACGTGCTCGTGTTCCATTTGATAATGAATTGAACTTGAAACCGGGAGATATCATTGAGATTACCGGTGAGCAGAAAACCGCTGCAATCGTTTGGCGATGTCGCCCAGAAGACGCGAATCTTGGAGTGATTCGCGTCGATGGAATTATTCGAAAAAATGCTGGTGTCTCTCTCGGTGATAGGGTTGCTATTCGTAAAGTCGAAACTCAGCCTTGTACAAGGTTGATTCTTAGCCCAGTCATGGCCAAGCAGCAGAAGGTTCGCTTCGGCCCTGGAATCGAAGGATTTGCTCGACGTGGACTGAATAAGAGACCTGTCGTTGCTGGGGATCGAATTTTCATTCCTGGAATGACTCTATTCGCTGAGGCTCTACCATTCCAAATAGTTCAAACTAGTCCTAAAGGCATCGTTCAGGTTCTTCCCGATACTGAGATAATCATCAAGGAAGATCCTATTAATGAAGAAGAAGAAGTTGGGAAATTATCAATTTCTTCGATTTCTTACGAGGATATTGGCGGAATAAAAAACCAATTGCAAAAAGTGCGCGAAATGATTGAATTGCCATTGAAGCATCCAATATTATTCCGCCGACTCGGAATCGATCCACCTCGCGGAGTTCTCTTACACGGTCCACCTGGGACAGGTAAAACTCTCATCGCAAAGGCGGTCGCTAATGAAACGAAAGCCAACTTCACTTCGATTAATGGTCCTGAAATCATCTCGAAGTATTATGGTGAAAGTGAAAAGCAACTTCGAGAGATTTTCGATGAGGCCGCCGCGAATGCGCCCGCCATCATTTTCATCGATGAATTGGATTCGATCGCGCCAAAACGTGAGGATGTCAGTGGCGAAGTCGAGCGACGTGTCGTCGCTCAACTCCTGACTCTACTCGATGGAATGCAAGGTCGGGACAATGTCATCGTCATTGGCGCGACAAATCGACCCGATGCAATCGACCAAGCTCTTCGCCGCCCTGGCCGATTTGACAGAGAACTAGAAATTGGAGTTCCCGATAAAAATGGCCGTGCGGAAATCATAAACATTCACACGCGCGGAATGCCAATTAGCGACGATTTCGATATCGATTGGATTTTGGATAATTCTCATGGATTTGTAGGTGCTGATATTTCGGCGCTAGTACGTGAATCAGCAATGAAAGCACTGCGCCGATACCTCCCTGAAATCGACTTAGAGAAGGAAGAAATTTCGCCAGAAGTTTTGGAAAAGATGGAAGTCAAAATGGCAGATTTCCGTGAAGCAATGAAGGAAATCGAGCCGAGTGCACTGCGTGAAATTTATCTTGAGATTCCAGAGGTTTCATGGGAAGATGTTGGTGGATTACAAGAGGTCAAAGACCGTTTGAAGGAGAGTATCGAATGGCCGTTAACAAAGCCTGAGATGTTTGAGCATTTCGGCATTAATCCACCTCGAGGAATCGTTCTGTTCGGTGCGCCGGGGACTGGAAAAACTTTACTTGCAAAGGCGATAGCGTCCGAAGCGAAAGCTAATTTCATTACGATTAAAGGCCCCGAATTGATCTCCAAATGGGTTGGTCAATCCGAGAAAGCAATCCGAGAGGTATTCAAGAAAGCCAAGCAATCTGCTCCCTCAATTATTTTCTTAGATGAATTCGAAAGCATAGCAAGTATGCGAAGGAGTAATTCAGGTGATGGATCTGATGTGATGAATCGAGTCGTCAATCAATTACTCAGTAGCATGGATGGCGTTGAGTCAATGGAAGGAGTCATTGTCGTTGCCGCAACAAATCGTCCTGAGATGATTGATCCCGCTCTACTTCGAAGCGGCCGTTTTGAGCGAGTTCTGCATATTCCACCACCGGATACTGAATCAATTAAAGCGATTCTAAAAATTCACACCAACGATATGCCGCTTGGTAAATTCCAGGTTGAAGATTTCTCAAGTCAGTTAATGAATTATACCGGTGCTGATATTGAGGCGATTTGTAGAGAAGCTGCGCTAATTGCAATGCGAGCTGGTAAAAAATCGGTTTCGAGAAAGAATTTCAAAGAAGCAATTGGTCGTGTACGTCCAACTGTGACCGAAGATATGATGGCATACTACAATCGCATGGAATCCATGTTAACGAGCGGGCTTGAATCAGTTCGTCGGTCACCGATGGATTCGTTATCTGGAATAGAATCAGTTTGAGGGAAAGAAATGCCAACGACGTTTGGACTTGAGATATTAAATCGAAAGGTCGAAGATGTAGCTGGTGATACACTCGGTTTTGTCGCTGATTTCCGTATCGACCTCGATAGTGGAAATATTTTGGCATTGCTTGTCCGAATCGAAGGAGATCTCGATGCAGGATTGTTGCCATGGCCAACAGTGGAAGGACTTCTTACAGTACCTGTGGAAGAGGTAATGAGTGTTGGCGTCAAAATCCAACTAGCTCGATAAGTGTGATGCACCATCCTCTCATCGGTTCACAACGGTCATAAGTCAAAGTTGAGGCTCGTTTGATGTTCCTTTGGTGAGGTGGCGTTCAGTATGACAGATTTCCGTGGATATGCCCGACGTTTTTCAACGCCGAAGGCAAGGCGCAATATGCTCGTCGCAGCCTTCTGGGTATTGCTGTTAATACTCGTCTCAACCGTTGCGATGACCTACATTATTGAAGGTGATACGCATCAATCCGCCTATGGCGATGATTGGAATGACCTCGGTCAATTTCGCAAAGACATCAATGCGATGGGAATTGATACAACTGCGTTGGTTTCAAGCCCTTTATTGCTGAGCGAATTGGATCATCCTGAAGAAGCGATTTTCATCGTATCCGGTGTTGAAAAAGATACGATTTCATTACCTCGATTCACTGGAGATAAAGATGTTGTCGAGCTTTCTGAAGGGTCGGGATACACAACTTCTGAAATCGTTGCAATAAAGGATTTTGTCAATGCTGGTGGCACGGTATTACTAATGGATGATTTCGGTTATTCAGCAACTTTGGCGAAAGAATTTGGTTTGGAATATTCTGGTCATCGACTTTATGACGGTGAAGCATATGCTGCTGAATTAGATTACAATTTCATTTGGGTAAACACGACATCTGCATTCAATTTCACAACCAATTCAGGTTCACTTGCAAACATTAATCCATGCCTGAAGGATGCCGACTTAGACGGGGTCATCGATATTCTCGACACTGATCCATACGATCCGAATAACAAACCAGCTGGAATTACTGAGGGGCAAGCAGGTCTTTGTTCTCACCGTTGGGTTTCTGCAACCGAATGGGATTTCTCCGAAGGATATGATTTGTTGACTAACGGCCCTTCTGCCTTCGAAAAAGCATCATCTTACAATCCTGTTGAAAATCGTTATGCAATCGGGAAATCAACTCTTGATTCATATCTTGATGTTGATGATAATGGTGAATTAACCGTAGGTGCAGAAAGCCTCGGCATCGCCGGTGATGAACAAGGGCCGTTTGCAGTGTACGTTCGTTATTGTGCAGACCGACTTTGCTACGGCTCAGATTCAGGTCGTGTTCACTTCGTCGCTGATGGTTCCATATTAATCAACTCGCTTTACGACGAGCATTTCTATGATGGGACTCTAGTTGATGTTGCCGAAAATGATAATCGAAAATGGGCTCTTGACATTATTGCAGAGGCTTTACTGATTGGAAACTCCAGTACTCTCGGTAGCGAAAACTCGATGGTAATTTTCGATGAATCTCGTCATCAGCAACCTACTTTATTTGGTGATACTTACAATTTAATGTATTATCTTTTAATATATTTCACCAATGATTGGATGGCGATGTTAATCCTTTTCCTTGGACTCTTCATTGCTCTTGAAGCAGTTCTAATACGCAAGGAAGATCCCGAAAATTGGCGTCATGTATTCCGAATCATCTACTATGGTTTCGGTGACGCCAGACGTTACGAATATTATCAACGTCCCGAAAAAATCCGACAAATTTTGCTCACGCGCGTAAGGAATTTGAACACACTTTCCCGCGAAGAATTCGACGCACTGCCCGCAGCTGAATTACAGCGCATGGTCGAGGATCCTGTCCTCGTGCGTTTCATTTTCGAGGATCGTCGATACAAGCCAGATGAATTAGTTGGTCTCGTAAAACGAATCAAGGAATGGGGCAGAACAAGTATAGAGGAGGATGATACCTTTGTGGACGCGTAAAGCTGCGATAATGTTGACCAGCGGAATCAGTATGATTCTAATTGGTATGATGATTGCGAATTTCCAATTGATGATTGTTGGCCTAACTTTCATGGCTTTCTTGGCGATTAATGGATGGGTCGAGGGCCATTCTGAGCTCGATGTTAATCGAGAAATATCCGCTGTTAATGTCTACAAGGGTGATGACATCAATGTTATTCTTACAGTTCGAAATAAATCCTATCGACGAACTCAACAATTAGAGGTATTCGATAACGTCCCTCATGAGATGAAAATGCGAAAAGGTGTGAATCGAATGCGCATGAATCTCGGGCCAGGTCAAACCGCGAAGATTCACTATACTGTTCGCTGCCCTCTTCGCGGCCATTACACAATTGGACCGACATCTATCCGATATCGAAATGCGTTCAATCTCTTCGTTAATGAAACTAAAATTCAGGATCGATCAGATATCACAGTTTTCCCTCAGGTTCGTGATATCGAAGAATCTCTTGTTCGCTCCGATGTTCCAAAAATGTATACTGGGGCGACGACATTGAAAACTCCTGGACAAGGAATGGAGTTCTATGCACTACGTGAATATCATCCTGGTGATTCATTCCGTTCAATCAACTGGAAAGCATTTGCTCGTACGGGTGAGTTGATGGTAAACGAAAAAACTCGTGATGCAGTTACCGATGTTTTCATTATTCTCGATACTCGAGATGTCGCTCGCATCGGAACCGTTCTGAAGAATCCTCTCGAAATGGGAACGGTTGCAGCGGCTTCAATTGCAAATTATTTCATTCATCGCCGTGATTCGGTTTCTCTAGTTACTTATGGTGAGCGCATGGATTACCTACCACCGGAAACCGGCGATAAACAGCAATACAAAGTTCTGAGTCAACTTGCAGCGGTTTCTTCAAAAGGTAGTATGCCGCTACAAGCAGTAACCAACGCTCTTTCGCCGCGCATTTCACGCGGCTCACCCGTTTTCATCATCAGCAGTCTAGAGGGTGATGGTACGACGCTGCCAGCGGTTAGAAATTTAGCCGGAAAAGGCCATGAAGTCATCGTACTCTCACCGAGTAGCATCGATTTAGAGCGCTTGGTTAGCAGAATCCCACGTATGGCCTATGAGGTACTGAAACTTGAGCGGCAGAATCGTCTTACAGCTCTCTCGGGATATGGAGCGAAGGTAATCGATTGGACGCCAACTATCGAGCTTTCAGAAGCATTATTGCAAGTAAGGACAGTTTGAGGAGTTGAATAAATGGTTATGGATGTAGTACCTGATTCGCAAACTCTACACATTAGTAAATTGAGGAAACGATGGCAAATTTTGTTTCTTCAACTTCTCGCAACTGGCTCTCTATTGACAATTATGCGCCGAATGAGCGATTTGTACGGTTCATGTTCTGATACTTTCGTCGCCGATGCTGGTGGTACAAATTACTGGTGTCCTTCCTACGAACATACACGAGGATTACAATGGATGTCACGGAATTCTGATTTGGTGATCCCTGATTACTTAAGTGGCGTTAATGAAACTGGATTCGATACCTTCATCGCACCGTTAATTCTCTGCTTCGTTCTCACCATTGCTTTCGTAATTCTCATGAGTCGAAGTGATAAATTTCAGAAAAACCTCAAGCGAGGGTTGTCTCTAGCGGTCATCGCTTGGATAGCTCTCCCATTCCTCTTATCCTGGTTCATCGGTATCGTAACATACGGTGGATTATACTTGCCAATTGGTAATGAGGATCCAAATATGGATCATGTATTGTTGATTTTTCAGCCACTGAAATTCATCTTCGAGTTGGTGTTTTTGGGAATTGTTTTTGCTCCAGTTTTGGCTGGACTAATGGGGATTTGGGGACTTTCAAAGAGAATGTTAACTTGGGCTGCGGGATACTTTTTGATGATAATTGGCATTCATGCTATGTTAACATTCGAAGGTGTCACACAAGCCGTTGATGTTGGCCTCAAACCATTACCTGCACAAATTGGTGAGGCTACATTATTCGGTGGATTAATCTCACCATTAGCCTTCGAATTACTATCTATTGCTTTACTCCTTCTAGTTTTCTTAGAAGCTGGCCTTGCTGTAATCACTAATCTAGAATATGCTTCATTGCTCCCTGAAGGTTCTAAAAAAGATCCAGAATATGTCAATCAATTCAACAATGTTCTGAATGGGCATCTATGGCATCTTATCGGAATTATGGCTTTAGTTGGTTTAACGACTGCTATGGCTCTCGAATTCGACGATTTCTTGATTGGATTTGTCGGTGCTCTTGAGGGTTCACAATGGTCGGGGCAAGTCCGAGAATCCCTTGAATTGCAATTGACTTATGGAAAGGTGATTTCTGCTGGCTTATTCATGGTGGTAATCGCTGGTGGACGATTCGTGATTCCTTGGCAGAGAGTTACTGGATTCGTTGAGACCAACATCCGTAAATTGACTTCAAGAGAAGTTTGAATATTTATTCAAATGAATTCTATCGGCGTTCGATGATTTTGTGAATTGTGCCTATAGTGATTAGTACAGCGATGCTTAACCCACAAATTGAAGCCGGAAGTGCTAATTTTCCCATCGCCGAAAATAGTGATGTGATATTTGGTTCAATGTATACTGCGCCGGCGATTGCAGCTGCGAGAATGGCACGGTGGCGCCAGGGTCCAGATGTTTTGACGCCAGGCGAATGATCGATTGGTAGAGCTTTCGCCTCGGTCATGGCATCCTCAGATGGATTGAGTCAATGAATGCACCGTTTGTTGGTTTTCTCAATCAAAAGAGCCAAGAACGATGTTTTTTGAAGGTGAAATTGAGCATTTACTGCCTCGTTGGGTTCAAGCAGATGAGGCTGGACGCGAGCCTATGGTTGCGGCGAATGGGGGGCTTGCAATCGAGACTTGTTCTCGTTGTCCCAAACCGTCGGTACTGTTTCAAGAATACAGTGGTCAGCACCTTTGTGGCAAACATTTGTTCTCTTCTATTCGTAGAAGAGTCGCAAAAGAACTCCGTGCTCAACTTGAACTTCCTAAAGATGCACGTCATCAGGATGGTTCACCTTACCGAATTTTTGCTGCAATTTCGGGTGGTAAAGATTCAGCGGTTCTGTTATCGTTACTTGTCGACATCATTGGCAAACGCCGTGATGTCGAAATTATCGCAGGATGTATCGATGAGGGAATTGATGGATATAGGGCACCTTCACTTGAGCTCGCGCGCCAACTTGCAAATGATTTAGGCGTGCAATTCGAAACATTATCATACGAAGAATTGGGTTACGAAAGAATGGACGAAGTAGTTCGCCGTATGCCAATTATGGCAAAAAATCAGGATGAAGCAAAAGGTATGATGCCATGTTCGTATTGTGGGGTTTTTCGTCGTCAAGGAATCAATGCTCTTGCTGCAAAAGTCAATGCAGATGTGATGGCGCTTGGGCATAATCTCGATGACATGGCTCAATCGATATTGATGAATTTACAGAAAGGAGATATCGAACGTTCGGTTCGACTCGCTCCTCATACTGCCATTCCAATAGATGGTTTAGCACCTCGAATCGTGCCCTTACGGTGGATTCCTGAACAAGAAATTCATGCACATGCGGTTTGTGCTGACTTGCCGATTCATCACGGTGATTGTCCACACGCTCCTGGTGCGATGCGTCAATTGAGTCGTGGAATAGTGGCTAATCTTGAATCGATTACTCCAGGTGCGCGTCACGGATTATTGCATTCACTTGATCAAATTAGAGTCCTACATCGTGCCGCGAATCCGAATTATTCTACGGGAATTATGAATTGTGAAAGATGTGGTGAAATTACTAGTCGAAAAGTTTGCCAAGCTTGTACCATGAAGGATTGGCTAATCGAATCGGCTTGAAAATCAGAACCAAGAATTATATTCAGATGAAATTGACTTCAACTTCGATTTGTTCATGGATTGAAAGGCAAACTGGACAGCAGCAGCCCTGCTCAATCAACCAAGCTTTATCTTTGATAGCAATTCCATCAGGAAGAAGAATATTGATTTCGAGTTTGCCGACTCGTCGAGGACTATCTCCCATAATTTTCTCGACGCTTCCACCTAATCCAGTAACATCGATATTCCGCGATTCAGCACGAATCGCGATGATTGTAATGATGCATGTCAGCATTGATGTTGCCAACAAATCAGTTGGCGAAAACGATTCACCTTTGCCATGATTATCAAGGGGGGCGTCGGTAATCAGGGTGCAGCCTGAAGGTTCATGAGTTGCAGTACAACGAAGATTGCCGTCGTATGAAACGTCAATTCTGACCATTAGTCAAACATCCTTAGAGGATATAGTCAGCGACTTCGTCGACATCCTGCCCGCGCCCACAATAGGCACAGCGGATTTCAAGAGGTTCTGCAGAAATTACTCGCAATCTGTGCGGCAGTGGTTCATTGGGGTTTTGAGTAATACAATTTGAGAATGAACAGCGAGCAATATTTACCAATTCTTCGCCCAAATCGATGCGGCGCTTTTCTGCTACTGCATAATTTCGAATAATCGCGACCGACGCTTTCGGTGCAATCAAAGCGAGTCGGTCGAGTTCTTCTTGATTCAACTCACGATCCTCGATTTTCAGAACATCTTTTCGTCCCATTTTGCCACTAGGAACATTCATCACCAGCGAGATTGGGTTAGAACGTCCAACATCTAATCTCAGCATTTTCAATAATTGCAGAGCATGTCCCGAAGGAATGTGGTCGATCGCAGTTCCGTTGCAAATTGCAGTAACTCTTCGCATTTCAGCCATTATGCCACCTTCTTTGGAACTTTTATTCCGAGACTTCGACATAATAATGCCATTCTTGTTGGCACGCCGTTGAAAGCTTGCTCAAAATATCTAGCATGTTTTGTAGAATCTACTGATGCACATAATTCGTTTACTCGAGGTAAAGGATGCATGACAATCATGCTTCCTTTTGCTCCGTCAAGATCACCTGCGGTCAATTTGTATGTTCCTGCCACCTTTGTGTACTCGTCTTCATCTGGGAATCTTTCTTTCTGAATTCGGGTCATGTAGATAACATCAGCCGAGTTTATCTCGGCTGACAGATTTTCAGTTTCGGTAACATCTTTGCCACGAGCTCGCAGATCCGAGACAATTTCAGCTGGCATCCGCAATGATTTTGGCGAGACGAGCATCAATGTTGCACCAAATCGCACCAAGGCGTGAGAAAGTGAGTGAGTGGTTCGACCAAATCTCAAATCTCCGACCAGCATCACGTTCAGTCCTTCTAAAGTCCCGTGAGCTTCTCTAATCGTGAACAGATCGAGCATGGTTTGAGTTGGATGATTTCCAGCGCCGTCGCCTGCATTTAAAATCGGAATTTCAACGGCGTCGGCGCTGTATTGAGCCGCACCTTGACGTGGATGTCGAATTACCGCGATGTCGGAATAGCCATTTACCATCTGCATAGTATCGTAAAGCGTCTCACCTTTTGCAACACTCGAGCCGATTGAACTGAGATTCAACACCTCGCCGCCGAGACGCTTCATCGCAGTTTCAAATGACATTCTGGTGCGGGTAGAATTTTCAAAAAACAGATTACCGAGGACCTTGCCTTGAAGCAGAGGAGCGTAAACATCACCTTTTGCAACGGGGAGCAGTCTTTGTGCAGTATCTAATAATTCAACGATCTCTTCATTTGTGAGATCATCCATCGTGATGAGGTCCGCCATGTCTATCCTCCTTCAAATCCGGTAGCGCGCCGGTCATAGGCATTGCCCTTGACAAAAGAGTGTTGAATCCGCGTTCCGTCGTTTTCATGAGTGATGATTGACCCCCGGGGCTGATGATAATCAGTCGGACGCCGGTTCGCGTGTCATTTTGTGGTGGTGGAACCGATACCGATAGTTTTGCTGAAAGTTCTCCTAATGGGGGAATGGTGACTTCTCTCGCCCTTTCTCGCTACATTCATGTAACTGTGAATCAGCGTTTTGATAATCGCGTTCGTGTGTCGTATTCGCGCATGGAAACCGTCGATAATTTCGAGGATATTCAACATGAATTGGTTCGCGAATCCATGCGGCTCACCGGTGTTACCTCTGGAATTGAAATTACTACAATCGCCGATATCCCTTCTCGCGGAACTGGACTTGGCTCGTCTTCTGCTGTTACTATTGGTTTGCTAAATGCGCTGCACCGCTTTGCTGGGCGTGATGTCGGTGCAGCGCAATTAGCGGCCGAAGCTTGTCGAATTGAGATCGATATTCTTGGCCAACCTATCGGCCGTCAAGATCAGTATGCTGCAGCTTTCGGCGGTGTCAACGCGATATCATTTGGGAAAGGCGGGGAAGTTTCTGTGGATCCATTGAACTTACCAGAGGAAACGATGGCTAAAATGGCTGAAGAATTTACTTTGATTTTTACTGGAACTAGTCGCTCTGCTAGCGAAGTATTGTCTAAAGGTGCAGATGATTCGTTGATTGAAACGACGAATTTAGGTCGAATACGCGAGCAAGCAGATATGGCGAGAGATTTACTCGAATGTGCTGATTTATCTGGACTTGGCTCACTTCTGAATGAAGCTTGGCAAATGAAGCGAGGGATTTCATCTGCAGTTTCAAACGATATACTCGATGATTTGTACGAGAGCATCATGTCGTCTGGCGCCACTGGAGCCAAATTACTCGGCGCCGGTGGCGGCGGTTTTTTCTTAGTTCATGGAAATGCCGCATTACGGGATAATCTTGCAGAAATATTGGATGACGAGCACAGAATGATTCCATTGGGAATCGACAATTCTGGCTCGACAATAATCTTCGATGATTCAGGAAAGTGAATTTATGACACAGCGTATTTTGGCAATTTTTATCATATTATTGATGTTATTCGGAGGCTTGGCTTTGCCAGTAAATGCAGATGATCCAGATGGCGGTGATGGAAATGAAGGAAATAATTCAGAATTTTTTGTTGATGGATTATCAACGCTCACCCTTTTCGAGCCAATTGAAGCAAACTCAACATTTGATGCGACTTGGGAAGTTAGTGTAACCATTTCAGACCAAGTAGGTAGTGATTTATTACCATATATCGAACTAGGGCTTCGTGCTCAAATCGATATTAATCTGGGCAATTCGGATGGATGGATTAACCGTACTGAAATCGATTTATTTATCGATATTTTCTATCAGGCAAGAAATTGGACAAATGCAGAATCTGCTGGATGCTGTGCTTTCGACTACACGCCGATGATTGCTGCAAATGGGTCTACAATTAACGTTCATGAGCCAAACATAGGGTCGATAGAAGATGAAAACCTGACTTGGGGATGGATCGAATCAGCTAATTTAGTCGGTATAACGGATTCGAGAACGACGCGATTACTAGACCTGCCTCGCACCGGCGCACTAATCGAAGAAATTCCAATCCGAGTTATTCTTCCAAGTGGTTGGGAATATCGATATAGCGCAATGCGTGAAATAATCAGCGGTGAACCCGGTAATTTCACAGTAGATCGAGCGGCTTCTGGTGCTGCTAGCAATATCAGAATCACAATCGCAGAGAATCAAGCTCCAAATGCCTTAGGTCAGCGAAAATCAGGTGGCTCGATGATTCCTCTTAACAGTGTAACAGTTTATTTTGGTGAATGCGAAGATGGTGGTTTGGATGCTAACGAACAGTGGTGGACTGTCTCAAATAATGGGACTGTTGTTCTCACAGAATTTAATGAAACTTTGAATTTTATTCCAGAAGAAAATGGTTTCATCGGTGGCCAAGTAGCGAGCGTGGTAATGCATTGTAAAGATTGGTTCAATTCGATAAGCACATGGTACGATAACATCGTCATTGATTCTGTATTCCCAACCTGGGAAGCATCGATAAATTTCGAGAGCCCAAATGGAGAAATCACTGCCCTCGACCCTGATGTTGATGTTTTCGAAGTTCCTTCTGATAGCTATATATCATTCAGTATTTCAGCAGATGACCCAAACTCTCAGCTGCCTACTAACATAGTTCTAACTTCTAATAAGACCGAAGGCTATCGCCATCAAGCAAATGATCAACTCGAATTTAATGATCGATTTTCACAGAGTGGTGAAGTCAATGGCATGCATCTTAATTTCACAGAACGTCATCTTTCTCGAGAACAAACCACTTGGGCGATTCATCTCGATGTTTCGGATAATGCTGGAAATACTCAATCTCGTGATTGGATAATTCTCGTCCTCGATGGAAATGGTCCAACAATTGTTCCTGATCTCTACATTGATGATGTGATAATTTCCTCAGAAAACGTAGTCCGCAACGGCGACTCCGTTCTATTCAATTTCACACCGTCTTACGATGATCTCGACGCGATTACTGATACCTCTTGGACGATAACCGTCGACGATATTATTCTTGTAGAAAATGTCGATTGGTCTGAAATTGAGTTGTTCACAATCGGTCCATTGGCAACAGGAACTCACGATATCATCCTCGAGGCTTGGGATTCATCAGGCAACAAAGGTGGCCTTGCTTTCCAATTGAAATCGTTCCCAAATTTTGGCGTAGACATTTCTGTTGAAACATCAAGCTATGCTGGCAAACTCGTCGATGGAGAAATCGTTGTCTTCATGGCAACGCTACAAAATCATGGAGCAGATCCTGCGTCGGGAAGAATTTGTGTTGGAGGTGAGTGTGGAGCATTTATTGGGATTCCAGGTGCAACGCCTGAAAGTCCCGGTTATTTTAGTGCAGAAATAAACACCAAAATTGATGGAACCCTACCGTTGGAAGTTTCGTTTCAGTGGAGCAGTGAATCTGCGAATGATGAGGGAACAATAATCCTTGAATCTGGTTACATTATTGAGCCAGCTTGGCAAGGACCATTGCAAGTTGTAATCGGTGTTTTTGCAATACTTGCTGGAATTGTTTACGCTGCTAATCGACTTTGGGGGGCGGATTCACTTCGTCCGTGAAGCCGCAGGTCTCATCAGTAACTCAATGGGCGTGGGAACATGATTCTCCTACCTGACTATCCTGACAAGGTAATCCTTGCTCACCGTATTCGCGTGGAGCGCTTGGCATTGTTGGGGACTCTAACACTGATTGGTGTGGGAGCATGGTGGTTGCTACCGGCAATGGATGGCAGTACTGAATTGCTCGCGAGAATGGGTCCTGTAGTCGTGATGTTTGCAGCAGCTTTGCTGCTGGCAGATTTGATTGAATACGGACCAGTTCAGCGTTCTCGAATAGGAACTGCTGCTAACGTTGCTTGGCCGGCTGTGCTGGTTTTTGCGGGTATTGCAATCGGGGACTTAGGTGGTGAAATAAGTGATATTCTTGGAAAAATAGATTCACTGATTGCAATTTCGATAATGATTTCAATCACTTTGGTACTTTGGCAGGTCAGCAATCGATTATTAGGTTCGAGTTTAATTGTTCGTCGCTATCGCGGTTTGACTTCTCTTGGCGCTCTAGCGTTGTCTACTGCTCTGATATTTTCTTTAGCTGCTCCATTCGAATTATTTGTAATAATTTTGATTACTATCTCGACGACAATGATTCCAGATTTGATGACAAAAGATGAAGATTATGCGGCTCGTAAGAAATTCGGAGCCGCTCTCGACGCAGCAGAATCGAAATTGCTTGAGTTGCGCGGACAAGGAATTTCTCTTGAACAGGCATCATCGATTCTGAAGATCGCACGCGAAGAGGGCTGGAGTAACCCTGAACAAGGATTAAAGATGGTAGAAGATGCACTTACCGATGCAGAAAAAATTCAGGCAATCGCTCGAGATTTAGATGATATTCGTTCAGATTCATTGGCTGCGGTTGAACGAGCGGAAGTGATTACAGTCGAGGCAGCGAGCCCGCGGAAAGCCTTCAAGTTAGGAGATCGAGAAGCCCAGCATGGAGCATTACGCGAAGCTGAATTGATGTATAGAAGGGCGAAAAATCGCTCGGCAATCATCGTTGAACATTGGCAGGATGCATTGGATGCGATTGAAAAAGCAGATACAGCCATTGGTTCTGAATCGGGTCAACAATTGGATAATGTCAGAAACATACTACATTCTGCAAGAGAAGCGATGGCAGATGAAAATCCCAAAGAGGCCATCTATATCACTTCTTCAATTCAAGGTCACCTCGACAGCTTAACCGCAACCACGAGTGGGGCCGAACAAGCGATTTTGGATGCACAGAACGCCATCGCTGGAGCAGCAGATGACATTCCAATCTTCACAAAAGATCGCTTAGAAGAGGCTCAATCAGCGATGGCTTCCGGCGATACTGCTCTAGCGAAAGGGCTGGCGAGCAGTATCATTCGCGATGTCCGAGAAACTTCTGGTGCAATGCAGGAGGTACAACGAGCACTTCGCCAGCGAAAACAATTGCAGATGAGATTTCCAAAAGGTGTTGCTGGCGAGGTTTGGGCAGCTAGGCTTGCTGAAGTTAGTGAAGCCGCCGAAAATGAAAAATGGTCAATTGCAAATGAAAAATTGCACTCGTTAAGTACTGATTTACAGGCCTATGAAATTGAAATTAAAGAGGCTAAGGAATTGCATTCTTTTGTCGTGGATGAATGGAAGGAAATGCGTCGCCGCCTTGATTCATCGAATATCAAAGCCGACGACGAGATGAGAACCTCCGCTGAGTCAGCTGTAGCAACCGCAACAAAATCACTTAATACAGGTGATGTTCAATCGACTTTGAAAGCACTTGGTAAGGCTGATGAGTTATTAGAAAATTTACGTCGGAGAGTCTGAGTGATATTAATGAAACTACCAGAATTTTCTATAATATTGATTCTATTATTTTCTATATTTTCCGGCTGCACCGGTATCGACGATACTGATGGTGATGGTGTCGCAAATGCGGATGATAATTGTATTAATACAACAAACTCTGACCAAAACGATCTCGATTCAGATGGATCTGGCGATGCTTGCGATGAAGATGCTGATGGTGATGGTGTTCCAAGTATCAATGATGCGTTTCCGCTCGATTCTAGCGAGACAACCGATAGCGATGGCGATGGAATCGGCGACAATTCAGATTCGGACAAAGATGGCGACGGCATACAAAATGGTGATGATGCCTTCCCAGATGATTCGACAGAATCTGCGGACACAGATGGTGATGGTATTGGTGACAATACTGATGCTGACGATGACGGGGATGGTATGGACGACGACGACGATCCGTTCCCACTGACAATCGCAACTTCTCTATACTCGTCCGGGCCATTTTCGGTTGGAACTAAAGATTACAAATTCACTGGATCGGATGGTCTAGAAATCACAGTACAAGTTTGGTATCCAACTTCCGATGATTCGGGAACGCCGGTAATTTACGACTCTCTCTTTCAAGGTTATTCGTGGGATTCCGCGCTGATTGATTGCTCCGAAACACACCCTGTCATGATGTACTCACATGGACATACTGGCATGCGTTGGAATTCTGAATTTCTTATGCAGCGACTCGTTTCACACGGCTTTATTGTCGCTGCACCAGATCATGTCTATAACACATTCTTCGATAATGATGAAGATAAATATTCTGAATTAATTTTGCGAAGACCCGCTGATATAAGCGATTCTTTTGACTGGCTTGTCAGCGAATCAGAACCCGGTGGGCTCTTCGAGAATTGCTTGAACGAAGATGATGGATATGCGGTGTCTGGCCATTCGTTTGGCGGCTATACTACCTTGGTATTGGCAGGCGCAACAATCGATACTGCGGCTCTTTCTGAGGTGTGTGAATCTGGATCTTCAGAAGGCTGTGAGATCAGAGATATTTGGTGGGAATCCGAACCTAATCAAGAAATAATCGATTTGAGTGATGATAGAATTTGGGCTGCTATTGCCCTCGCTCCTTGGAATGGAGCAGTGCTCAAATCTGGACTCCTTAACCTCTCGATTCCAACTATGATTCTCACTGGAGATTCTGATGAGACAACTGATTTGAATCATGTTTTACATATCGTCAGCGATATTGGCGATGAGGTTGATTTGACTTTTGGAATCATCAATAATACCGGACACTATCAATTCGCTCCAATTGCTTGTGAAGCATATGTGGAATATTGTGAAGGCCAACTTACAGTTGAGGAAGTTGCAGATATTACCAATCGAGCTGCATTGGTTTTCCTCGCTCGATTACTCGGCTGGCCCAATTCGGATACACTGGAAATTTCTGACTCAGAATTTATCAAATGGTAATTTTCTTTGTCTCGATGCAATATGTACAGTATTTCTCTTTGACTAATTGCCGGCAACGATTAGTTCAGGTCCATTCTTTTCATAGCAATATGGACAGCATTCCTCAATGACAAATTGTTCAGATTGCATTTCCTTCTCCGTCAAAGGTTCGCGGCAGGCAAAGCACATTTCATGTCCAGACTCATTTAGGTCCTTACCAACTGAAACTCGCTGGTCAAAGACAAAACAATCACCATCCCAATGGGCACCATCAGTTTCTTTGAAATATCCAAGAATTCCACCTTTTATTTGGAAAACATTCTCCCATCCTTGATTCTCCATCACTACACTAGCTTTCTCACATCGAATACCACCGGTACAGAACATAACAAGTGGTGTTGATTTATCCTGTTCTAGATCTTTGATGGCTTCAGGAAATTGACGAAATGACTTGATATCAAGATCGATAGCATTTTCAAATGTTCCAACCCGTAATTCGTAATCATTACGAGTGTCGAGAATCATAACCTCACGGCCCTCATCTAACCATTCCTTGAACTCCATTGGCTCAATGAATTGACCATTGTTTTCAACCGGTCGAATTTCATCCATTCCTAGTGAAATAATCTCTTTCTTTAGACGAACAAGCATTCTGCGGAATGGTTGGTAATCTGTGTATGAAATATGCAGAGGGATGTCTTTGAAGCGCTCGTCATTATTCAAGTATGAAATATAACTGTCAACGGCTTTCTGGGTTCCTGCGAGGAAGAAATTAATCCCATTAGGACTGAGTAATATAGTACCCTTGAGACCTAATTTTGCTGTAATATCACGAAATGGTTGGCGTAATTCATCACGATCAGGCAAATCAACAAACCGGTAACCCGCTATGTTGACTATTGGCATCTTCGTCTCATCCATGATTTCACCTCAATCAGATGTTTCGCTCGGGACAAGTGCTAACTCACCCGAACGGTTAGATATTTCTTCAGAAATTTGCGAAACAAAGTCGCTGAGAGCAACACCTTTGCATTGGTCTCCATTCCTCGCCCTAATTGAAACAGTAGAATCAGTCACTTCCTCATCACCCAGAATAATCATGTACGCTGGGCGCATCTTACGATGCATACGGATTTTCTTGCCGATTGTCGCATCCGAATCATCGACTTTCACACGAACTCCAGCAGCCTTCAGAGCAGCCCCAACCTCAGCAGCATATTTTTTGTGCTTCTCTGAAATAGTAATCACTTGAACTTGAATTGGAGACAACCATGTTGGGAAATTTCCAATCCAATGCTCAGTCAGGAAAGCCACAAATCTCTCGTGTGTCGAAAGAGGGGCGCGATGAATGACGAAAACCTCGCCATTTTCATTTCCATTTTCATCCTTGAAACTCAACTCGAAGCGATCTTTAGCTGCGAAATCCAATTGAATTGTCGACATCGATTCTTCGCGCCCGAGAGCGGTTGTGAATTGAATATCTATCTTCGGCCCATAGAAAGCTGCTTCACCAACGGCCTCGACATAATCGACGCCCAAATCATCTAGGATTTTTCTCAAATGATTCTGAGTCGCTTCCCAAATCTCGTGTTGACCAATGTATTTGTCAGTATTCTCGGGATCCCAAAGAGACAATCGGAAGTGATAATTTGTAAAGCCGAATGTCGCGTAGTAATCCTGAACCATTCGAATATTGTCTGCGAATTCAGATGCAACTTGGTCGAGTGTACAGTAGATGTGCGCATCATTCATCGAAAGCATGCGAACGCGGAGCAGTCCAGCCAAAGTGCCAGAAAGTTCGTTGCGGTAAACAGTGCCATATTCTGCGATTCGAATCGGTAAATCTCGATAACTTCGCTTCTTATTACGGAAAACCAAGTGGTGCATCGGGCAGTTCATTGCCTTCAGATAATACGTGCCATCGTCCATTTCTATTGGTGGATACATACCATCCGCATAGTGGGGAAGGTGACCGCTGCACTCGAAGAGTTGCTGCTTTGCGAGCACCGGGGTGGTGACGCGATCGTAGCCGTAAGTCTCTTCGGTCTCGACCGCAAAGCGCTCGATTTCAGATTTGAGTATCTCTCCGTTTGGAAGCCAGACGGGTAATCCCTTTCCGATTAATTCGTCAATCATGTAGAGTTCCATCTCCTTTCCAATCTTCTTGTGGTCACGCTTGCCAGCTTCCTGAATTTGTTGCTGGCGAACCTTGAGTCCTTCTTTGGTCGCATAGCACATACCATAGATTCTGGTTAGCGGCTCGCGCTTGCTATCTGCGCGCCAATAGGCTTGGCTGGTACTTGTCAGTTTGAAGAAACGCAGATGTGAGGTGGATGGGGCGTGTGGGCCGCGGCACATATCGATGAAGTCGCCTTGGCGATATGCTGAGGAACCGACTTCTTCACCGATTTTCTCATCCATGATTTCGAGTTTGAATTTGTTATCGGCGATTACTTCACGAAGGCCAGCATTGTCAAATTCTTCGCGGATGATTTTGTGATTTGCGCGAATATGTTCATTCATCTTTTTCTCGATTACTCGCAATTCTTCATCGCCAATCGGGTCCATGTGGAAATCGTAGTAGAAGCCGTGGTCGATTGGAGGGCCAATTGTTGGTTTTGCGTCAGGAAATAATTCAGTAACCGCTTGTGCTAGAAGGTGAGCGCATGAGTGGCGCAGGATGTAAAGCCCAGCATCCGAATCGCCAAGAATTGGCTCAACACTGCAATCCGTTTCTAATTCGTAGGAAAAGTCCCTCTCTACCCCGTCTACGAGGGCTGCAACAGCACCAGAGCGCTTGCCATGGACATTGAGGATTACTTCGCCAACGCTGATGCCGTTGGCGTACTGATGCGGCTCCTCAGAACCAATTTCAACAGATATCATCGACATCTACGCTACCCTCAACGCTTTCGCGGAGCACATCTAATATCAAGCCCTTGTGGAATTATTCAGTCCGAAAGCGTCTATTTTTCAAGAACGAACTGTGTTCCGGCTTTACCTGCAACCATTGCTTCTAGGTCAGCTAGTGCTCCAATAACAGCACGCTGCCCAGTTCGGCGCACAAAGTCTGCTGCAGCCTCAACCTTCGGCCCCATCGAGCCGGCTGCGAATTCAAACTGCTCGATTTCTTCTGGTGTAGTCCGTTCAATCATCTTCGCATCATCAGTTCCCCAATCGAGATATACACCGCTTGCATCAGTTGCTAAAATCAACAATTCTGCATCCAACTCAAAGGCGAGCAAGGCACTTGCTCGATCCTTGTCAATAACGACTTCAACCCCCTGAAGATTCCCTTCCTCATCATAGACTGTCGGAATTCCACCTCCTCCTGCGCAGATGACGATGGTATTTTTTTCGAGGAGCCAGTGAATTGGGCGCATTTCGAAGATTCGATGTGGTTCAGGTGAGGGTACGACGCGGCGCCAATGTTCACCTTCAGGTTTCATGACCCACCCCTTCTCATTGGCTAATTCCTTGGCTTTTTCTTCCGTGAAAATCGGGCCTATCGGCTTGCTTGGGTTATCGAATGCTGGGTCTTCTGGATCGACCTCTACCATAGTTAGAATTGTAGCAAATGGAACAGTGATTGGCAGTAAATTTCCAAGTTCCTGCTCTATCATATACCCAATCATCCCCTCGGTCTGGGCTCCTAACACATCCAATGGGTAGGCTTCCACCTCGTCATAGGCTTCCGATTGTAGGGCTAACAGTCCTACTTGTGGACCATTGCCGTGCGAGATTACAAGTTGATTGTCGGTTGCTATTGGAGCCAGCGCTCGGGCGGCAATACGCACGTTATCGCGTTGGTTCGTCGCAGTTAACGGCTGACCGCGGCGCAGTAGTGCGTTGCCGCCAAGAGCCACTATGATTCGCATGAGGACAAGGCGTGGACGCGAGGCGATAAGAACACCATCGTGCTGGGCTCAGCATGCCTCGCCTTGGCTTGCTTGTCAATCCTGATGCTGGCTTGGGTGGCCGACTCGGACTCAAAGGCTCGGATGGACAGGCCGAATACGCTCGCTCTCAAGGTGCTAAAGATCGTGCTGGTCCGCGAGTTCGCGATGCTTTGGCATACTTTTCTCGATTACATTCAAATTTCTCCGCACTTGAATGGCTAACTTCCAGCGGACGGATGGGAAGTGAATGGATAGATTCTGAAATAGGTAGCATCTCAACAGTTCACACATCTTCTGGCTTGACAACAGCTGAAGACACCGCCGGGCTGGTCACACAACTTCTCGAATCAGGCATTGATCTGTTAGTTTACGGTGGTGGTGACGGCACCACACGCGATATTGTTGCGGCTTTGGCTGCAGCCGACCGTTCCGACTTACCAATCATCGGTGTACCGTGTGGAGTCAAGATGCATTCCGGATGTTTTGCAGCATCTCCCAGGGCGGCAGCAGAGGTACTCTCTGCTTGGTTGAGTGGAGATTTGTTGGTAGCGAGTACCGAGGTTTTGGATCTGGATGAGGAGGTTTATCGTCAAGGTAAGTGGGTTGTTCGACTCTATGCTGAGGCGATTACTCCAGCTAGTCCGCGATGGATGCAGGGCGCGAAACAACGCGTCGAAACTGCGGGAGAAGAAGAGGTTCTCGAGGGCCTCGCTGACCACATTCGCGAGTTGCTCATGGACAAAGATAGACTGCTCATCTGGGGTTCGGGAGGAACGCTGCGAACTATCGGAAATCAGGTTGGGATTGCCCCGACATTGCTTGGAATTGATGCTAGCATCGGCGGCGAGCAGGTCGGGACTGATCTGAATGAATCCGATCTGCTCAAGTTGCTTGCCGGCCATGACGGGCCGGTAACTCTCCTCCTCTCTCCGATGGGCGGGCAGGGCTTCTTGATTGGTCGCGGCAATTTGCAACTTTCTCCTGCTGTGCTTCGAGCTGTCGGAATTGACGATGTACTGGGTGTTTGCACGCCAGCGAAGTTGTTGACTGTACGAC
This sequence comes from Methanobacteriota archaeon, assembly GCA_018654845.1. Classification (GTDB taxonomy): domain Archaea; phylum Thermoplasmatota; class Poseidoniia; order Poseidoniales; family Thalassarchaeaceae; genus MGIIb-O2. Next base: position 91,639 of record JABIKU010000017.1, read on the forward strand.
GATTGCGAATCGAGACCGGTGATAATGAACTTGATGCAGAGTTTGCCGCCAAGCGCTATCTCAAGGTATTACAAGGATTTAGGACGACTAGAGTTCTTCCAATCGTAGTTGACTGATGTCTATATTTTCTGTCCGACAGCCGCCATAAGCAACCCGAGAAATGGTGGGCTCGGTCTATTTGGACGGGACTTGAACTCGGGATGATATTGCGTTCCGACATAGTACGGGTGTCCCTCAAGTTCCATGATCTCACAGCGCTGACCGGTCTCATCCTTGCCCACATAAACTAGGCCAGCAGCCTCAATTTGCTCGATTAGTTCTGGATTAACTTCGTAGCGATGGCGATGGCGCTCATCGACGTGGTCTGCGCCACCATAGAGACGGCGAATCTTACAGTCATCAACAAGGAATGGGGTTGGTTTCGTGCCCAAACGCATAGTTCCACCCATGTGAGTTTTCGAAATTTCAGGCATGAATACAACAGCCGGATTCGGAGTGTTCTCATCAAACTCTGTGGAATTAGCACCTTCTAATCCGAGTACATTGCGGCAAAACTCAATTGTTGCAATTTGTAATCCAAGACAAACTCCAAGGTATGGGACATTATTGGTTCGAGCATAATGAGCAGCGGCGATTTTTCCTTCGATGCCACGTATTCCGAATCCACCAGGGACGAGGATTCCATCCGCAGCCTTGACAATTTTCCACGCATCATCATGATTTTCTGAATCTTCAGTTGGGTCGAGTTCGGTGGATTCAATCCAATCGATTTCCAACTTTCTATTCACAGAAAAAGCGCTGTGCTGCAAAGCCTTAATGACCGAGAGGTAGGAATCCGAAAGTCCAGTATATTTGCCGACCATAGCGATACGAACTTCTTTTTCGAGATTGTCTACTTTGTCAGCCATAACCCTCCAATCTTCCAATAGTGGCATTGAATTTGGTACTGTGAATCCAAGTTGGTCACTTACCTTGCGAAGTACTGATTGTTCATAGAGTGAGATTGGGATTTGATACAAATTTGAAACATCGTGAGCAGAGACGACAGCATCTTCTGCGACGTGACAGAAAGCAGCTAATTTTGCTCGAGTTTCCTCTTCAAGAGGCTTCTCTGAGCGGCAGACGAGAATATCTGGAATAATTCCGAGACCCCTCAATTCCTTCACAGTATGTTGGGTCGGTTTGGTCTTTTGTTCGCCGACTGGGCCCATTACTGGAACCAAACTGACGTGTACGAAGCAGACATTTTCCTTACCTACCCTAAACTGAAATTGCCTAAGTGCTTCTACAAATGGGGCACTCTCAATATCTCCGACGGTTCCACCTAATTCGATGACGCAAACATCTGCAATTTCACCTGAACCGTCGCTACAAACATTTGCAACACGCTCAATCCAATCTTGAATTTCATTGGTAATGTGCGGCACGACTTGGACGGTCTTGCCGAGATAATCTCCCCGACGTTCCTTTTCGATTACATTCCCATAGACTTTACCTGTCGTGATATTATTTTCACGAGTGAGAGCAACATCGAGGAATCGCTCGTAATTTCCTAAATCAAGGTCGACTTCGCCACCATCATCCAAAACAAAAACTTCACCGTGTTCGAAGGGCGACATGGTTCCTGCATCACAATTTAGGTAGGGGTCGATTTTGATTGAGGTGAGGCGCAGTCCAGCAGATTTTAGCAAAACTCCGATGCTCGATGCAGTGATTCCTTTTCCGAGCCCTGATAGGACGCCTCCCGTGACAATGACATACTTCATACAATCAACGGGGTTTGAAGCCGATGTGCCTCGCCTATGAACATTGGCTTCTAATCAGCAATAATGTGACGCGATTCAAAAACTTCTCTCTTTTTTGAACAATTTATCTCGTAAATCTAAGTATCGTCTGACTTCCGAGGGCATGATGGTGGTTGCTGCGGGGAATCGAATCTTGGTTACCGGCGCTTTAGGGCAGATTGGAACAGAATTAGTCGAGGCACTGCGCGCTCGGTTCGGGACAGATACGGTAGTCGCCAGCGATGTCCGCGATTTGCCCAATCATCCAGTTGTTATCGATGGTCCTTACCGTCATCTAAGTGTGATCGATGCCGATGCATTCGATACAGTAATCGTTGAGGAAAACATCGGATTGGTCTACCATCTGGCTGCTTTGTTGAGTGCTACTGCAGAGAAAAATCCAGAGTTAGCTGAGAGAATTAATATTGGCGGTTTAGTGACCGTTCTTGAGGCGGCTCGTAAGCACCATTTACGAGTTTATGCACCATCTTCAATTGCTGTTTTCGGACCGGATTCTCCTAATCATGCACCTCAGGTTGCACCATTGAATCCGACTACCGTTTATGGACGTACAAAAGTGACTGGAGAGCGATTAGCGATGAATTATTGGAGACAATATGGTGTCGATATACGTGGAATTCGTTATCCTGGTCTGATTTCCTACAAGGCTCCGGCCGGTGGTGGTACGACAGATTACGCCGTCGATATATTCCACGCTGCACTCAAGGATGGACACTACGATTGTTTCGTTCGTGCAGACACACGTCTTCCGATGATGTACATGGATGATGCGATACGTGCGACGATTTCACTTATGGATGCGCCCGCTGAGAGTCTTGGTGAATCGCGGGCGGGATACAATGTTGCAGGTATTTCGTTCACCGCCGCCGAATTAGCTGATGCAGTGGCAGCCCGTGTTCCCGATTTCACTTGTGACTTCAAACCGGATGTTCGGCAGGGATATGCTGACTCTTGGCCAGATTCAATTGATGATGAGTTGGCTAGGCAAGAGTGGGGTTGGCGAGCCGAGTATGACCTTGATGCACTCTGCGATGCTATGATTACTGGCATTCAATTATCATCGATTTGATTCGACCAATCTGGTGTTTGTGGACCCTGTTTTGCCCAAAGAACATCATCGATTCTGAGGATTGAGATAGCTGCTGTTGTCGCTCCAGAAATTGCATGACTTGCGACGAATAATGGGTCGATGATGCCCATTTTATCCATCCTTGTTACAGCTCCTTTGGTTCCGTCAATACCTATCCAAGCACCGTTGTCTTGATCATTTGCTTGGGCTGCTGAAAGTGCAAGAATTTCGTCGATCGGATCTCTCCCAGCATTTTGTGCGAGAGTTCGAGGGACGATTTCTAATGCGGCCGCGAATGCTTCAATCGCCATTTGTTCGCGGCCAGATTGTGTTGTTGCAAAAGATCGAAGGTGTCTTGCAAGATGGGTTTGTGTTGCTCCACCTCCCGGCAATATTCTTGGATCTAGGTTGAGCCGGTGAGCAACACCTAATGCGTCGTCGAATGCTCTACTAACCTCTTCACGTATTTCAGGAGTTGTACCTTTCAAAAGGACGGTCATAGCCCCTCCTTTGTCAGCTTCAATTCGAGTGTATTTGACACTTCCAATCACCCTCTCGCTTCGTTTTGTATAGACGCCAACATCGTCTGCAGTCATACGCTTTGTATCGCGGGCCATCTTTGCTCCAGTCATTCGAGCGAGCCGCTCTAAATCCTCTCGCTCGAAGCGGCGATAAGCGGTAATTCCTGCCGCTGTTAACATTGGCATAACCTCATCTGCGATTCCGTCACGAACTACAAGTAATTCGATATTTAATTCAGAGAGTTGATCAACCATTAATCGAAGATTTTCTTCATCCCGTTCGTGAAATCCTCGTAAGACATCAGCGCTGTGAACCTCAATTTGTGCATCGAATTCGAGCTTTGCAACTTCGAGTGGCCCATCGATGATAGCAATTTTTCCACCATTGCTCTCCGCATCTGAAGAGATCTCAGTTCGAGTTTTTGCGATGAATAGACCAGGAACTAATTCGCTTTCTAATGCTGTGCCATCTGAGATTTGTAACCGCTTTATACGCAACCTCTCGAGATCTTCACCACCATCTTCTCCAATCAGAGTTGTTGCTGCTTCAATTGCCAAATCAGCCAAGTGTTGAACGATTTTGGTATCGATTTTTCCTGCTAGAGATGTCGAGACGACCGCACGGCGTTCAGTATCATTCTTTGGAGTGCGAGCCAATCGATTCAATTCAGTAATCGCTTCTTCGTTTGCAATTTGAAAACCCTTCACGATTATTGTGGGATGAACGCCAGATCGGACCAATTCGAGTGCATTTTGTAGCATCTCTGCCATCAAAATCACAGTCGTCGTTGTTCCATCACGAGCATCCCTATCCTGTGCGCTAGATGTTGCAATCAACAAATTAGCCGTTGGATGCTCGACCTTTGCAGTCTCTAAAACCGTCACGCCATCATTAGTTACAACGACTTCCCCCGAATCATCGACGAGCATTTTGTCCATTCCGCGTGGTCCGAGTGTTGATCTGACCGCACCGGATAATGCGACCGCGGCAGCGACGTTTCGAACCAAAGCCGTATGGCCTTGAACTCGGTCCGTGTCTTCCAAAGCCACATCGTGGTCGGCTTCACTCATGCAAACCGGCCGACCAACCAGCCTGATTTGAAACCGTTCATCATCAAATTTCATCCAATTCCATATATTTTTTCATTTTAAGACTTCGAAAAATAGCAAAACCGAGCCACTGAAGTAATACAAATTCAGAATAATAGATTCCGTGAGGTTCATATATGGCTGGCGAGCCCGTCTATACAACCTCAAGTTGAGTAGTGGTGTAAATGACTGAATCTGGCGGCGATGATTGGGAGGACCAAATCCTAGAGGAAATGGCCAAAATGTTCAGTGATATGGGCATGCCAATTGATGTCAAACTGCTCCAACAGATGATGGAACAGATTCGTGAGCAGTTTGAGAAAATGGGAATTGATACTGAAAAACTCGCAAATACAGAAATGCGGTTCGATGTGAACAGTGACCCAGAAGAATTACGCAAGCAAATGGAAGCTATGATGAATGGCCCAGATGGATTCGCGAATTTATTCAAAAACATGGGGATCGACATTAAAGTCGACAGAGAAGTGAATGTCGTCGAAGCAGAAGTAGAGGAAGAAGATGAAGAAAAAATGCTTCCTTGCGATGATATTTATGTCCACGAAGACAGATTGTATGTTACTATTGATATTACTCGCCAAGCCGGATTGAACGAATCTGAATTGGAATTAAATTTGAGTGACGGTGGTACCATTGTTCAATTGATGAAGAAAACGCAACTTCATCCATTCAGGCGATTTGATTTGCCACAAAAAGCGTCAGAAATTGTCGAGTGGAACCTAAATAACGGCATTCTCGATATCACATTCGAACTCAGAAATGAGTAAGAGAAAATAAGGAGATAAAAAAAATGAGTACACCAGTAATTGGAATAGATCTTGGAACGACAAATAGCTGTGTAGCTACACTGGAAGGTGGCCAAGCAGTGGTAATCGCTAACTCGGAGGGTTCGCGTACGACCCCGTCCGTGGTTGCTTTTGCAAAGGATGGAGAACGATTGGTCGGCGTGACTGCTAAGCGTCAAGCCGTGACTAATTCAGCTCGAACGATTCTTTCTGTCAAGAGAGAAATGGGGACGGATTGGACTCAAAAAATTGACAAAAAGAAGTACACGCCTCAAGAGATCTCTGCATTTATTTTGCAGAAGTTGAAGACGGATGCTGAGGCGTACCTCGGACAAGAGGTCAAGCAAGCAGTCATTACCTGTCCGGCTTACTTCAGCGATGCACAGCGAAAAGCGACTCAAGATGCTGGGCGCATCGCTGGATTAGAAGTTCTTCGAATCATTAACGAGCCGACCGCCGCTGCGCTTGCGTACGGTGTTGACAAGGATGATGATCAGACGATTCTCGTCTACGATCTCGGTGGTGGAACATTCGATGTTTCCGTTCTCGAGATTTACCAGGTTGATGGTCAACCACAAATAGAAGTCAAGGCCACTAGTGGTGATAATCGCCTTGGTGGTGATGACTTCGATGCAGTTGTAGTCGATTGGATTCTCGCTGAATTCAAGAAGTCTTCAGGAATTGATTTGTCTAAGGATTTGCAAGCGATGAGCCGCCTTCGAGAGGCTGCTGAAAAGGCAAAAATCGAGTTATCAGGAACCAATACCTCGCAAATTAATCTTCCATTTATTACTATGGTCGATGGGCAACCTGAGCATTTGGACTTGTCTCTTTCAAGAGCTAAATTTGAAGATTTAATTTCTGATTTAATAGAACGCACAATGGGTCCAACTCGTCAGGCATTGAAAGATGCAGGTCTTGGTAAGGGTGGTGTCGACAAGGTTCTCCTCGTCGGTGGTTCAACTCGTGTACCTGCTGTTCAGGAAGCAATTGAAAAGGAAGCTGGCAAGGCTCCATTCAAGGGAATTAATCCTGATGAAGCAGTCGCTGTCGGTGCTGCTCTCCAAGCTGGAATCATCATCGGTGATGAAGGTGTCACCGATGTTTTGCTTCTCGATGTTACTCCACTAACTCTTGGAATAGAGACACTTGGTGGCATAACGACGACAATGATTGAGCGCAACACGACGATTCCGTCACGACGCTCAGAAACTTTTTCGACCGCATCAGATAATCAACCAGCGGTCGAAGTACATGTCTTACAAGGCGAGCGTGAGTTTGCGAACGACAATATCACGCTCGGTCGATTCCACTTGATGGGAATCCCTCCTGCACCTCGTGGACTACCTCAAATTGAGGTAACTTTCGATATTGATGCAAATGGAATAGTCAGTGTTTCCGCTAAGGACTTGGGAACTGGAACCGAGCAATCGATCAAGATCGAGAGCCAAACTTCCCTTAGTGAAGAAGATATTAAGCAAAAGATTGCTGATGCAGAAAACTTCGCAGAAGGCGACAAGCGTCGAAAGGCTCGTGTCGAACTTCGCAACACTGCTGATGGGATCGTTTACCAAACCCGCCGAACCGTTGAGGAAACTAAGGACAAGTTATCTGAAGATGTTATCGAGCCGGTTTTGGAGAAGTTGAAGGAACTCGAATCGATGATTATTCGTGACGAGGTTCCCGTTGCAGACGAAGATTTAGATGAGGCTGGAATTCAGGCTCGGATAAAGGAACTCGAAGAATTGATGCACGCTCTTTCATCAAAACTTTACGAAGCAGCTGCTGCTGAAATGGCAGAGAATGAAGGTGCTGAAGGAGAAGAGGAAGTTGGAGACGACGGTGTTGTCGAGGCTGATTTCGAAGTTGTCGATTCTGATGAAGAGTGATCGCGATGAGCGAATCGCTGAAGAAAATTAAGACTGGTGTTAAACCTCTTTTCCGGCCGCGAAACGGTCGAATTATCTTCGGCGTTTGTGCTGCCTTTGCTAACCGATATGGAATTGATCATACTCTAACTCGTGCGATGGTAATTATTGGGACATTATTATCTGGAATCTTTCCAGGTTTGTTGATTTATAGCATTCTTTGGCTATTTATTCCCCAAGAACCTCTTGCTTCAAAATCGATTGATGTGGATTTTGAAGTTGTTGAAGAAAAATAATTATTCAATAAGACCATTCCTGTACCGAGTACCTATTAATGATGAATATATACCAAGGAATAATGATTTTGCAAAACAAGATTCTCATCCCATTGGCGATACTAATCACCCTACTGTTATTGAGCTCAAATGTTGTTGCTGATGATGATACTGATGAGGGGGATGAAGGTATGGATGATCTTGGTGAAGGACTGGGGACTGTCGCCGCTTGGTTACTTGGTTTCACATTGATTTATGCAGTATGGAAACGAGCCTTGCCTCCACTACGAAAGTCACTCAAATCATCAAATCAGAAAGATTTGGTGAAGAAACTGAACAAAGCTAACAAGAAAGTGATTCCAATTCATACTTTAGTAGGATTAGCAGCTCTGATCACTGGTTCAATACATGGATTGATGATGGATGATTCTCATATTTCATTGTGGATAGCTATTGCTTTGATGGGGCTTCTTTCGGTTAGTGGCAGCTTGATGCGCTGGAAATGGCCGCCGAAAACTGTCAAGAAAGGAGCACGATTACTCCATATGCAGCGCGCGATGTCCATCGCTGTCGTAATCTTGTTATTTCTTGGTCACGAATTGGTCGACTAGATTCAATATTCTGTAATCAGTCGGTGTAACGCACGAACCTGTATCCCTGTAGCCCCATGTCCGACGAGAGGATTTGTTGCAGTAGCCCAAATACCAGCAGTCCCAGCTATGTCCAAATGTGCCCAAGGAATCTGTGACTTATTTCCATTATCATCCAAGCGCTCCTGTACAAACTGTTTCAGGAATCCTGCTGCCTGACTAGCACCGCCCCAGCGACCTTTTCCTTGATTTCGAACATCCGCAATCTTGGATGAGGTCATTTGCTTCTCAAAAGCCGGTAATAGGGGCATAGGCCAAGCGATTTCATCTTCACAATCGCCCACCTCTTGCAATCTCTTTGACAATGAGGAATCATTAGAGAATAATCCTGTGGCCTCATGACCCAGAGCAACAACAATTGAGCCGGTTAGTGTTGCTAAATCTATGATATATGATGGATTTAACTCACCTGCCTTCCAAAGGCCATCGGCGAGAACATTACGGCCTTCGGCATCGGTGTTGAGAACCTCGATTGTCTTACCTGAGTAGGTATCAATGACATCTCCTGGTCGGTATGCTTCAGCACTAAGCATGTTCTCAGCCATGCAAGCAATACCGTTGACTCGTCCACTGTATCCGGTTGCATACAGTGCTTGGAATAGGCCGAAAACGGTAGCAGCACCATGCATATCGAGTTTCATCTCATCCATACCAGCAGCACCCTTAATCGAAATACCGCCTGAATCAAAGGTAATTCCTTTACCAACTATACAAGGAACCTGATCCTCTCTCTGAGCATCTGAATTAAGGTGAAAGAAAACCATACATGGTTTGTGTATACTTCCCTTTCCTACTGCAATTAGGCCGTGCATACCTTCTTTCTGAAGACGCTTGTAATCCCAAACCTCAACCTCGGCATTCGCTTTTCCTTCCGCCCATGCGAGTGCTCTATTCCCATATTCTTCCGGGTAGAGTTTGTTCGCTGGCTCATTTCCTAGATCGCGAGCGATGTGGACCCCAGTTGCTATTGCTGTTGATTTTGCAACTGCTGTAGCCAGTGATTCAAGGTGGCGGTCTGATGTTTGACAATCAAGAGACCACTCACCCTCATTTTCCTTCTCTTCATCTTGCTTCTGATATTTGTCGAATTTGTAATCTCTGAGAATCATTCCTTCAGTAAATGCTGCCATCATTTCGGTTTTCCAACCAGACGTAAAACGAATTGTTACATTTGTTCCATGCTTTTTTGATAATTTTGCAAATGTTTTCGCTCCGGTGTCTCTAGCTATTTTGTGAGTTAATTTTCTAGCATCGCCGACACCGACAAAAATCACTTGGCAACCATCGGTCCAAACATTGAGTGATTTTCCTAGTTTGCCCGAACATATTTCACTTGCTGCTGCAGCTTTCACGGGGATACTTGCGCTGCGACCAAGGCCAGATGTCGAATGATTTGGAGCCTTGTTAATTCCTTTGAAAACGGGTATAATCATTATATCTCCAGGTTTATTAAATGTACTTACGTTTGTTTTCATGACTTTCACTAAACCTGCGAGTAATGGCTTGCTTTACAAAGGGTTGCTATTGGAAAACTGCATTAATCGTATATTTTTCAGGCAATAATCTCAATTTTCTTCAAAAATCTCAATTTTCCGCCGATTGCTGGCAGCAGCAAATATAGCAATAATTCCAAGCAATATCGATGGTGCGGGTAAAAATCCAGTGCTTTCAGATTTTGAGTTGACGACAGAATTGTCGATTGTTTCCTCAACCCAAATAGAAGAGTCGATAACTCGCTTCTGATAATGAATCGCCCAAGATCCATCGGCAGCCATAGTCAGATTTGTAGCATCGAGTGAAACTAGTGTTTGGTTACTTGCATTAACCAGAAAGGGTTCAGAATGCCACAATACTTCACCATCTGAATCAAGGTAGTGAATCGTCGCATTTTCTGTACTCGCTTGACCTAAATTTACAACTTGAGCCTCGACAGTATGGCCACGTATCTCGAGGCTCTCAACATCCAACCGAGCGCGCCAATACCACACATTGGAAATCAGATATCTCATGACTTCAAGTTCTACCGAAAGTCGATCTGAAAGTGATTCAAAAGTTCCCAACAAAAATTGTTCATCATCGGTTTCAAAAGTAAAAGTTGGATATCCCATGACCCCGTAGCCGTAGTCACGCGAGGTGCCGTGAGTTGGGTAAATTCCAGCGTTTGCATTGCGTACGGGAAGTTCTGAGTCGATAGTTTCGTGAATTGTATCTCTAATATGCTCGAATAATTCTCGGTCTGAGGGTAATTCTCCGGTGAATCCCCAAGGATATGCTAGAATCCAAGTTCCGGTGTGCATCGTGACATAAAGGTCGGCATCGACCATCCATTCGTTCATGTAATCGGCGTTATTTCTCGTCTCTGGTTCGCTGAACGGACCTTCTCCGGAGCGTGATTCGTCTGTTGTCCAATGGTGGTCATAATTTCGATTTAAATCGACTTGATTCATATTCCAACGACTATCTGCATCATTTCCATCTGCATTTAGTAAAATCATTATGTGTATTTCGGTATTTTGTAAAACCTCGATTGCTTCATCATCGCCGGCCCCCCATCCTTCAATGTAGAATTCTGCTGTGAGGAAAGCCAGTTCTGTTCCCAGGTGTTCATTGCCGTGGTGACCACCGTCGATGTACACCTGTTCTTTTTGTGTTCCATCAGTTTTGTTATCGACAGACCAGTCGGAAATTTGTACTACCCATTGATTGCGACCGTGAAGTGTTTGTCCAGCATTGACAAGTCTGACAATTTCAGGGTTTTCATCAGCCCAGGCTTGAACATCTTCGGTGAGAGTGAGATAACTGTGATACCAGTGCTCTTGGATGATGTCTGGTTGTTGTGCCGTTGCAATCGGAGTTGCTGAAGCTAGCAGCAAGGAGGTGAGAATGATGATTGCTGCTGAGCGGCGCATAGCGCCGCTAGTCAGTGTTTGATGTTGAATCATTCGCCAATCTGTGCAAGATTAGCAGCGATGTGAGCTGCTAGAATTTTCGTTGCAACTAGAGCGGCTGAAAATTCGGTCAGATTGGTCCCTTCAGAAGTTGAAATTTCATTGACATCAGCTCCGAGTACATTTACAGAATTATTCGAGAAGAGTTTCTCGATTATTTCGACAGCACCCCAATGAGCAAGCCCGCCCGGAACTGGAGTTCCAGTTGCAGGAACTAGGGAGCCATCGAGTCCGTCGATATCGAATGTTAGCCAAATCGCACCTTCGATTTCGCAAATTCGTTGTATCAATTTTTTCCATCCTGCATTATTGTTTGCGATCGAGAATAGGTCTTTTGCAAACCAAGTTTCAATTCGGTCATCCGAGTCAATAAACTCAGATTCTTCTTCACAATATGCACGCACTCCAATTTGAATTACTTTTCCAACACCTGCGTCCAATGAGCGACGAATTGCGGTACCATGAGAAAAACGCTCTTCGTTCAACTCATCGCGTAAATCTGCATGCGCATCGATTTGAACAAGCGTTAGTTTTGATAGATCACCATTGAGTTCGGGGTGATTGGAAACTGCTGCCATCAACGGCGGAAGAATTCCGTGTTCTCCGCCGAGAACGATTGGAAATTGCTCTCCATTCATCCAAGGTTCGGCATAATCTCGAATAGAATCGAGTGAGTCTAACAATGTTGGAGACTCACTCGACCAAGGCGTAGTGGTATGAATTCTTATCCCACAAGGCAATTCTGAAGGTAAGATTGGGTCAAAGAGTTCGACTTGGGATGATGCCTCGATACAAGCAGCAGGACCAAACTCTGTCCCTTCTCGGTAACTGGTCGTCATCTCGAATGGAATCTGTAAAAACACAACGTCCCAAGGAGCGAACTTGGACTCCTCGAGCCCGAGAAAAGTTGGAGTAGTTTCGCCATCCATGCGGCTGTCGAATCATTGGCTTCCATTAACCACTTCGGGAAACAAAATCAAAATTTCAGGCCACAGCGAAGGATGGTTGATAAGTCACGCCCTTGCATATATGCACTACTGGAGCGGAGCGAATGGGTCTAACACTAGCACAACTCACTCAGGCGATTCGTCGTAAGGTTGACGAGGACATGGAAGTGATTGTTGCCGAGTCAATCGCTGAGCATGCACTGGGGTTTTTCGGCTTCTCAAATCGAATTATTGATAATGCTCTCGAACCGACAGATCGAAATTTGTTCTATCAATTACAAGATTATGATTTATTGACGACCGAGTCGGAAGAAACCACGCTTTGGGATGGACGAGAATGGCGTATCCATTATTGGAAATTCAAATCCTCTGCTGAAGCTTTCGCACTTTCGGCTATGGATTCACGTGTGAAGAAAGATGTAGACGTCGACCCATATGCTGGAATTTACAACGATATGCCTCGTGATTTATGGCGAGAAAGGTCAGGTCAAGATGACGATTGGGAAGAACCGTTGTTCTAATTTTCTCAATTATTCTTACTTCATCTACTCATCGATGGGTTTGATTGAAAACGGTTGAACAGAGGCACGGCTTGTGCCTCGACAATCGTTTGCACTTCTCATGCTCTGCATGTTGCTACTTACCGGCTCGGCGGGGATGGTAGTTGCAAACGATAATTCCAGTGGCCGAGAATGCACTATTTTTGTCGATTGGGACAGGGGTGATTTGGTTTCGGTTCCAAACGAAAACGGAAATGGTACTCATGCAGAATGGGAATTAATTCATCGATATCGTGTTGCATTTGACCCTATTTTTTCGAACGGCTCATCGCCAAGTGAAGTCAATGTGACCCTATCACATCAGCGAGGTGAAACAATTGTTGGAGATAGTAGTTCATCAGATATTCTCATCGCAGGGGGAGAAATTGATATCATGCTTACTGAAGATCCAGAGTTTGGTGATGAAATTGAAATTACTGTAATGACTGATGATGCAATTTGTAGTAGAGAATTGCGTATTACAAATTGGAATCAACCCATTGCTGACCATGAAATTACCCGAACTACGACTTGGAGTTCAGGACTCGTAGATTCCTCTGGCGATGGTGAGCGAACTTCCTATGTTCAACTTGAATTCAACGGCCGAGGTTGGCAACAACGTATCGGATCCACACTAATTTCTAATGAACTTGGCACTGGTTTTTTGTCGATAAATTCCCTTGAAGAAGACACCTCCATTCAACTTTATTTGGAACTTGATAAAGTATGGTTAAATGAAACCTATATTGATCAAGAATTGTTAAATCAAGAATTTGAAATGGTTGGAAATGGCTCGATGTTATTTACTGAAAACAATGCCCAATCCTTTACTGTTCGAATCGATGTTACCGATGCTCTTTACAATCGAACATTAGCAAATGATGATTTGAGTGAACACCTATTATTGAATGGAAACGGTTCGATAAACTTCAATCCCGGTGATGATAATGAGTCGATGATCGGATCTGGAATAGTTCCAGTATTTTTCTTTGAATATGAGGATTATAATGGTGAGCGAACTTTACAAAATACTGAATTAATTGCTCAAATGACATTACAAATCCAATTGGGGGATGGTGATTATGCGGATCTTGAATTAGAAGAATTCCGTTTGAATGACAAATGGGTTTACGGCGTTCAAGAAGAACGCCTACTGAAGTATGTTGGAGAGGGTGAATTTGGATTTGTAGCTTCAGAATCTCAACCTTATATCGTTGTAAATGGGACGATTGATAATGTGCATTACGAAGATCGTAATGGCTTAATTATTGCAGATACAATCCGTATTGATGGTGAATATAATGGTGATGCATCAGGTACTTTTGGGTTGGTTCGATTTATCGATGAAAGGACGACAGAACAGAATGCAAGTGGGACTTATTTTGAAGTCAACAAAATTCATAATGAAAATTGGTTCAATATTTCTGCTACTCCTATCGGACCAATCGGTCAAGAATTTGAGGCAGAACATAATTTGACATTCGAATATACTGTTCCACAAGCCGATTGGGATTCACCTACAATTCGCTATGAATATATCGAAGAAAATGGCACTAATGATGAATATCCCGAATACTCACCAATTCCTTCTGAACCAGATCCTCCGATATCTTCCAGTGCAAATGCAACACCAATCACCCGCGAATCTGGTTCTGCTCCTGAAATCCTGATTGAGGGCGACACCTTTTGGCTTCTTGAAAATGAAATTAATTTGCAAGTGACCGCCGAATCAGTTGGTTCTTCAACAGTCGATGGACATCAGGTCGTAGTAATGAATTGGAGAGGCCAGTATGGCGGAAATAGTATGGCTAATGGGACTGTTATTAACGAAGGAATACTTGCTGGTTTAGTCGATGAAGTTAGGCGAGTAATAACAATTAATGATGCGGTTGGGAGTTATCTTGTTGAAAATCAAACCCTTGAAAGGATTCACTTACCTCTGATTATTACTTCCGATGAAAATACTGAACCTAAGTTGATTGAGTTGCGCTTTCGTGAAGGCGTTCTTTACGCTGAAGGGGGTTTGGCTCACCTTGAGGCTGTAATCGAAGATGTCGATGCCGATGTTCAACAAGTAGAGGTGAATTTGACCAGATATGGTCTTGGCATCGTCCAACTTTCTGATCGAGGACTTTCTGGCGATCACGTAATCCACGATGATGTTTGGACAGCTTCAATCGAAGCAGCAAGCTTGGTTTATGGTACTGAAACTGTCGAGGTTGAAATTCGAGATTATTGGACTCAAGTTTCTGAAATGGCGGTGCTAAGTATCGAGAATCCTGCACCGCGAATGGTTTCATTGCAATTTAGTCCAAGTGTTGTACATCGAGGTGATTCGGTATCGATTTCTGTTCAAGCCATTGACGGTCATGGAGTGGCTTCAATTTCAGTTGATCTACTCAGTTTTGGTGGCGAAGTAATTTCACTAATCCAATCTGATGCAGAAATCTCGCCACCAATTTGGGAGGGAGAATTTACTGTCGCCAACGGCATGATTCCTGGAGATGTTTTCTTACCTATTCGTCTAACTGATTTGGATGGAGCATCTAGGCTTTCGCATTCTATTATTATGGATGGAAATTTAGTCGATGCTCCTCAATTAACAATTTTAAATGAGGCGCCGATAGTTGCTGCAATATCGATATATCGAAATGATGAAATTCATGAAAATATAGCTGTCCCTGAAGATGGTTCACCTATTTCCCAACTAATCGAAATCATAATCAATGACCCCGATGGAATCTCCTCGGTGCAGGCAAAAATAGGCCGGCTCGCACCTATCGGCCAATCTGAACAATGGCTATTGATGGTTGACGATGGAACTGGTGGTGACAGAATCGCTTCAGATGGAATTTACACTCTATCCGTCGATGCACGGTCGAGCTTGCCAGAAGGTGAAATGACAATTCTGATTCGAGGAACCGATATCTATCTATCAACCACTGCTGAAGAAGACCAACGGGTGGTTTTGAATCTTGAGAAAACCGATTCTGAAACTGGTAGCACATTCTGGACAACAAAAATGACAACTGCACTTATTTGGGGAGGTTTAATCCTGCTCACAATGCTCGCTATTACCGGAATTGTAATCACTCTAAAAAATTCTGAATTAGAGTAAATATTGACTATTGAAAATGTAATATTCATTCAATTTTTAATATTTCGTGAAGTCCAAACCACAATATAGGTTGGGTGCTAGCAATATTACTGTGTTCAGTAGAGTTTCACACATTTTGATAGCCTTATTTTTTCTTTTGATGATGATTCCAACCAATGTTATTGCCGATGATCCATTACCTCTTGAGATTGAAGTAGACCTCACCTGGACTCACGAACCCGGTGATTATGTTCAGTTAGATGGTGCACAAATCGGCGCTTTGACTAAAGAAGATATTGAGGAAGATGAATTCTGGGATCAAGTTATCCTGAATTCATATCGCATCGATTCAGGCTTCTACTATTTGTCTGACGAACCTTGCAATTTTGGAAATTATTCAGGTGATTGTCATGTTCGAGAGATGAGGATGGGTCTGGATTTGACTCTAATTAACACAACATATTCGGTTAGATTCGACATAGATTATTTGGTCAATCAATCTCTATATCGAGCTTTCAGCGGAGATTGGCGAGAAATCGTTGAAGAATATTATGAAGATTCTGTCTACGATTTTGGAATGCTTGGTGGAAGAGAGGCAGTAGAAATTTGGGAGAATATTACGACTACGTTTTGGGAAATCGGTGCTCAAGACATTCTTCGAACTGGCGACTCATTCATTATTCAATCAGAAAATTGGGAAAATTCTACATATGTGGAAATCGATGAAAATGGCACTAGATACGAAGATAGTGGCACGGATTATTATTGGGAAAATGTTTCTTTTACCGGAGTTCAAACCTTTTGGAATGAATTTGATGGCTATAATGAAGCTGAAGGAGGTTCTTCACCGACCAGTATTCAAGTGATGGAAGTCGATGTTCACAATATCACAGATGATGGTTCTACTGGTGAATTACTTGGAAAATATCTTTATTCAGAATGGGGAAGTGCAGTTGGAATGTATTTTGATGCTGAAAATAGCACCGGTTTAGTCGAGATGTTGATGTGGAATCACCAAGGTGCACCTATAGTCGATACCGATGGAGATGGTTGTCCTGATGAGAGTGATTCATTCCCTGAAGATTCTACTGAGTGCAGCGATTTTGACCTCGATGGTATCGGCGATAACGCAGATACAGATGATGATAATGATGGTGCTCTCGATGATGATGAAATCAATTGTAATACCGATCAGTATGACCAGTCAAGTTACCCGATTGATACTGATGGCGACGGAATTTGTGATGAAATTGATTCCGATGATGATGATGATGGGGTCAGAGATTTGGAGGATGACTTTCCTCTAGATAGTTCGGAATGGGAAGATTCAGATTCAGATGGAATCGGCAATAATGCCGACACTGATGATGATAATGATGGCGTCCTTGACACCCTAGAAACAGATTGTGGTACCGACCCACTCAATTCCTTAGAGTTTCCAGTTGATTTAGATGGTGATGGCGAATGTGATGCACTCGATACCGACGATGATGGTGATGGATATGATGACGATGAGGATGTGTTCCCACGTGATAATTCGGAATGGGCTGATTACGACTCAGATGATATTGGCGATAATGCTGATACTGATGATGATAATGATTTGTGGCTTGATTCAGATGAGATTGATTGCAGTACAGATCAATTTGATGCCGATAGTTATCCAATTGATACCGATGGTGATTCTTTGTGCAATGCTGTTGACATCGATGATGATGGCGACAAGTGGGCTGATGCATTCGATAAATTCCCTCTCGATTCAAGTGAATGGGCAGATGTAGATGAGGATGGAATCGGCGATAATGCCGATTTGGATGATGATGGCGATGGCTGGTTGGATGCAGATGAGGAAGCTTGCGAGGGTGATTCATTGGATGCATCAGTCACGCCTGCGGATAATGATGGCGATATGCTCTGCGACGGAATCGATCCCGATGATGATAATGATGGATATGTCGATGATGAAGATGCGTTCCCATTTGATGCAGGAGAACATCTCGATAGCGATGGTGATGGAATTGGTAATGAAGCCGATTTAGATGACGATAATGATGGATTGAGTGATGTCGATGAAATCGCTCTCGGAACAAATCCTTTACTTGCTGATTCTGATTCTGATGGAGTTCTAGATGGAGATGATGCATTTCCATTAGATTCGTCTGAGTCAAAAGATTCTGATAATGATGGGACGGGAGATAATTCTGATAAATATCCAAGCATTTCTCGTTGGCAAACTTCGACTGATATGATCATTGATATCTCGTTAATTGCAATAGTATTAATCGGGCTATTAGCTGGAACAATCTTGATGATGAGAAAAGGTAAAGGTAAGTCTGCTGAATCTCTTCCACAAGATCACACTCACCATGTTGCGACAAATTCTGCAGCCCTTTACACCGATGAGCAATTGCTCGCTTCCGGCTGGTCACAAGCACAGATAGATCAGATGCGCTCTGCTGATTAAATAAATTTGAATTGGTACGAGTGCCGGGATTTGAACCCGGGTTCAGGCGTTGGCAACGCCCGGTGATAACCACTACACTACACTCGTGTGTAATCCGGGAAACCTGAATCGCTTTTCTAAGCGTCGGTCTAACTTTGAGGAAGTTCATCGAGCAATGTTCGAATACGATCTCGGGTTAATCGATATACCATCATCGACTGACCAACTGGGTCTTCCAATCCCCAGTCTGCTGAAATGGGTAGCGAAGGACATTTGACTCCGCAACCCATACTGATTATTTGGTCAAATTCGTCAGAATTAATGTCATCGACCGATTTCGGTGTATGCCCTTCAGTATTGATTCCTAATTCATTCAGAACAACTACTGCATTCGGTGCGATTCGCGTGCCGGGATGAGTGCCCGCTGACTGAGCAAAATGCCCTCTGTCACGAGCCAGTGCTTCAGCCATTTGACTTCGGCAAGTATTGCCGACACAAACAAAAAGTAACCGCATATTTTTTCAAAAACAACGAGGATTAATGAACTAATCTGAAATAAATAGTGATAGGATAATTTTTTTCAAGATTTTTTTCAAGATTTTTTACAGAATTAGGTTGAAGTAGTCTTCACCTCGCCCGATAATCAATGGTCGACTTACCGATTAGCCATCACCAAGGCGATACCGCTGAGGAAGTGCAGAAACCTGTGGTATCTCATGAGCAGAAAGCTCAGATGGAACAAGCCTACCAACAGATGCAACGCAAAATGCGCATGCAGAAATTAGAGACCGATATCAAACATAAAATCATGGTTCTTTCTGGGAAAGGTGGGGTTGGTAAATCGACTGTTTCAGTCGGATTAGCACTATCACTTGCCCGTATGGGCAAGAAGGTCGGAATCATGGATATTGACATTACAGGACCCAATGTTCCGAAAATGCTCGGCCTCGATAACGTTGATCTTCATGTCGAGGATGGAAGAATACATCCCGCGATTGGCGCTTATGGAATCAAGGTCATTTCTATGGGTTTTCTAATCGAAGATCCGGATAAGCCAGTGATTTGGAGAGGTCCAATCAAACTTGGTGCAATCAATCAATTTATCGGTGATGTGGAATGGGGAGAACTCGATGCGCTAATTATCGATTTTCCTCCAGGAACAAGTGATGAGCCGTTAACTGTCACTCAGAGTTTGCCATCAATTGACGGCGTGGTGATTGTGACCACACCTCAGGAAGTTGCATTATTGGATAGCCGAAAATCGATTAATTTTGCAAAGACGATTTCAATTCCAGTTATCGGTGTTGTTGAAAATATGAGCGGCTATACCATTCGAGGCTCAGCCCAATCAAATTCTACGATTACAATTCAGGGACCAAGCGGCGTGCCGCTTGAAACGACCACTGATTCGGAAGGAAATTGGTCGCTAACATTAGACATTTTCAAAGCCGGTGGTGGAGCGGATGCAGCAACGGATCTTGAGGTTCCTTTCCTTGGAGCATTACCTTTCGATCCCGGAATTGTTCGTGGTGGGGATGACGGTGTTCATCGAATTGTCGCCGAGCCAGAGGGACAGACTGCAAAAGCCTTTGACAAAGTTGTTGAAAAAGTATTAATCACGCTTGAAAAGTCTCGCAGTCCTACGGTTAATATCTCATAATTGGTAAATTCTTGAATGGGTTGGATTGATGACAGTCGGGCATCTCCGCTGAATGTGATAATATGGTCTCGGGTAGCGGAATTTATCTCACTTGGATTACAGGTGCGATTGTTCTAACCTTGGCATTAATGCCGATTTTCAAACCGAATTACGCCAAGATTAGCATATCTGGTTTCATCGATATGTTTCGAAGATACTGGGCTCATATGATCATCGTTTTCTCGATATATTTGTGGAAAGATTTGCTCGACCAGTTAGACCGGACTTTGATGGCGAATACTCACCTTGACCTTACTCCATATGTATATGCAGTCGAAGGCGATATTGTTCTGTGGGTCCAACAAGCCAGCGAAAATACTCTTCTTTCTATTGGTATGACTCATTTTTATGTGATGGGATTCATGACAGCAACTTTTGCATCTTTCGTTTTTCCGATTTATTTTGATGACCGGTACATGGCTGATAGGGTTACTCTATCGATGTTTTTCGTCTATATTTTAGCAGTCCCGTTCTATCTTTTCTTCAATGTTCGAGTCACGGGTGATTACATTCCGATGATGGATACAATCGCTTATGATTTGACGCCAGAAATTCACAATTGGTTCTCACAAATTGATCCATTTACAAATGGAATGCCAAGTTTGCACATTGGTCTACCTTTCGCAATTTGGTTGACATATGAATTGTGGGATGAGGATAACCGATGGATAATTTTCCGTCGGGCTTTGGTCGTTTACATCGCTTTGACTGGGTTTGCAATTCTTTATCTTGGAATTCATTGGGTTCTCGATATTCTTGGTGGAATCATCATCGGCGGGATAGCGGTTCAAATCACTGCGAAAGTTCATAGACCATTCTGGCGTTTCGCCGATGAACGATTATTTTCTAGAAGATTGGCTCATGTTATTGATGATCCAATCGATTGGCTGAAAAAATCTTGGAAAATAATTACGAATAGTTTCAAGCCAATTCAAAAACCTAGTACGACTCAAACAAAGGCACTAATTGTTACTTTGATGATGTTGACGGGCACAGTACTATTGTGGGATGCTACCCATCAATCATTTCCCATTGAAGGTGTAACGCCAAGTCATGCTGCAGGCTCTGAGGGCTGGGTTATCGGTGTTGAAGAGCCTACAATCGGCGAATATCAAATAACCATTTGGAATGTAAGTGAAAAGGTTTCGATAATCGCGGGAGGTCAAGATTGGGGAAGTATACCAAATGTTGAAATTTCAGGTAATTCTTTAGTATTATTTGGTCAAAATAGAATTGATTATTTTGAACTCAATGGAACTCAATCAGTAATAATTGAACCAATATTCTCTCGATTCGAAATAATTGCTATCAATGATTTATCGGTTGGTTATTCCTTAGATGGAATGCCATATATCGCTTATGTACAAAATAATCAAATTCGGGTTATTGATAATCGAGAAGAATCGATAATAGTTAGCATTAGTTCTATGGATTTCACGATAATTGATGCTGCTGGTTCAAAGATAGCATGGGCGATTGAAACAGAATCTGGACCGGCTGTGAATATTTCATCGCCATTCAACCCTAGCTTAGTGATTCAAATTGTAATAGAAGATTTTTCTAATGAAATTATCGATAATCATCTTTCTGAAATTTACGGCATAGAAGTTGACTATAAACACTCAACAATCGTTGATTTATCGATGGATGGAAGATATATTATTGCCGTAGTCGATATTGGTCCTATTAACCGTGTAATCCTAATTGATATGGTGACTGGTGAGCAATTATTGCTCTCTGATCCAGCTTGGCCAGCGAGTTCACCTAGTATTGCCCAAGGCCAAATCGCATTTCTTCAAATTCCTCGCTTCGATCCAAACCCTGATGTTGGTGCTTCATCCGCAAACGATGTTTTTTTACACGAAATTGCACTAAATCTTACAACTCAAATCACCCATGATGAGGATGTTAATCAAGTCCAACCGAATGTATTGATGAACGCGGTTGCTTGGATTGAAATAGATGAAGACGGAATTAGTGAACTAAAAATTCATTCTCTTGACATTACTTTTGAAGAATATTCTTCTATTATTTTACAATCTGCAATTGTTATGATGATACCCCTACTTCTTGTTTGGGCAAATCAGATCACCATCGAGAGGAAGCGCTGAATTCACATTTCTGTGAAGCGAAACATTTCATCGAGGCTTTTCTTTGCTCGAATGATTACCTCATCATCTAGTTCAATGATTTGGTCAGGCAACGGCTCTCTCAACGCTTGTAGGATATCTTCGAGTTGTGTTGCCTTCATATGACGGCACATCACACATGAACCAATCAAATTCAATTCAGAATCACTTTCAGCTTGAATTCGGTCTGCAGTACCGCATTCTGTTATTAGCATGATATCATTTTTCCCTTCGTTTCCAAGTCGAATAGCCTCAGTCATCAAAACTTCGCTACTACCAATGATATCACTCTCTTCGAGAACATCTGCATCACATTCAGGATGACTCAGAACCATCAAATCATAACCATCTTCAGAAGCTCTCTCTTTCCATGATCGTACTTTTTCTCCTGTAAAAATTGCGTGAACTTCACATTCACCATCATAAATGATGACTTCTTTTTTACCAGCCAATGCGTTTTGCAAATGCTTACCCATGAATCTATCTGGTATGAAAATGAGTTTGTTTCCTGGTAAATTTTCACATATTTTCAGGTAATTACTACTGGTTACACAAACATCAACTTCAGCTTTTACCGCTGCAGTCGTATTGATGTAACAAGCGATTGGAACACCAGGATATTTAGCGCGAATATCTTTGACATTCTGCGCGGTAATACTCTCTGCAAGTGAGCATCCTGCTTCGGGGGATGGATGTAGCACTATTTTGTGCGGGCTGAGTATTTTTGCTGTCTCCGCCATGAAACGAACACTGGAAAAAAGGATAATTTTTTGTTCAGCGTCGCGAGCTGATTTTGACAGTGAATAACTGTCAGCAACTTCATCTGCGACGCCATACACAATATCTGGTGTTTGATAAGAATGTGCGATCAAATAAACAT
Organism: Methanobacteriota archaeon; assembly: GCA_018654845.1. Taxonomy (GTDB): domain Archaea; phylum Thermoplasmatota; class Poseidoniia; order Poseidoniales; family Thalassarchaeaceae; genus MGIIb-O2. The sequence continues at coordinate 114,401 of JABIKU010000017.1, forward strand.
CTTTTTCGCGCTTTAGTCTATTGATTTCCAAAGTATACGGGGCGATGGTTCGGCATATATCTAATGTCCATCGCCTAGGCTGTTTTATCGCAGTCATCAAGCGCTGAGATTCCCATTCCAACTCCTCGTCAGAGAAAGTCAAGGGGCTGACAGTTCCACGAGGCGCAGGGGCCGCAGGCATGTTCATCGTCATGTGAATCTGAACTTCCGTCAGGTTGAACCATTTTCAAGGTATGTCATCTCGGCTAGACATGGCTGGCGACACTATTCCCATGTGGATTGCTGACAAAGTCATACATCACGGTGCCGAAGCAACAGTAACTTCTGGCTCGTGGTTGGGTAGATTAGCGGTTCTGAAAATGCGGAATCCACGTGCTTATCGCCACCCCGATTTGGATCGACGACTGACTAAACAACGACTTTCAGTCGAGGTACGAGTTTTGACAAAATTGTATAGTTCGAATATTCCAACACCTTCGTTATTGGATTTTGATCTTGATGAGGGCTGGATGCTTCTATCATTAATCAAAGGCCGGCCATTGTATGAGGCTCTCAATGACGGGTCTGCTGGGTTGGATGAAATTAGCAAATTTGGTGCTTTGATCCGCCAACTTCACGAACAAAAATTTTCTCATGGCGATCTTACAACTCATAATGTATTAATTGATGATGATGGGAATCTTACACTTATTGACTTCGGCCTCGCAAAAATTGTCCCCGAAGTAGAGCAACTGGGTCTCGATTTGCAAGTGCTCAGCGAGTGTTTAACAGCTAGTCATTATCGAATTGAGTCTGCCTTAGATGTAATGATAGACGGATACCAATCGGCTGATTCTGGTAGTGTAGATGGACCTACTGCGAATGAGGTAATCAACCGTTTTAATTCGATTAGAAGCCGTGTTAGATACCATGCCTGAGGTGAGACTTTGAGGATTCTATTCGCGACAGGGAACCTAAATAAAATTCACGAAGCCAAAGCTATTCTAGAACCACTTGGCCATACTGTTGAGGGGCTGATTATCGATGGCAATAGACCGGAATTTATTGAACCGAAGGAACTTGGCTTGGAACATGTAGCTGAATCTAAGATTGAACAGGCTCTGGCATTGATTGTAGGTACGGAATTTGAAGGAAGTTCAATATTAGTCGAAGATTCAGGTATATTTATCGACGATTTTGACGAATGGCCTGGTGCAAATTCATCAGATATCGAAGATGAATTAGGTCTTGATGGAATTCTCAAATTGATGGTAAATTCTGAATTACGAGGAGCAGAATACCGTGCAGTTGCCATTCTTTCCAATGGTAATGATGAATGGAAAAGTATCGGAATATGCCGAGGTGAACTCGCGATGAAAATACGAGGGACGAATGGATTTGGTTATGATCCAATTTTTATCCCTAAATCCGGTGATGGTCGAACATATGCCGAGATGAAAAAGGGCGAAAAGGATATGACGTCCCATCGCGCAAAAGCAATGATGAGACTCGTAGAGTCTCTCAGAGCCCCGTCAAAGTGAAGGCATAGTACCGTTTCAGAGGACTCGATAAGATGGCGTCTCTGCTTCGGCTATTGGGTTGGTTTGCATTTTTTGGAGGGGGATTCCTGTTCTTAATTTTGCAAGGAACTATTAATCAAATTAGCCAAATTGCTGGAGCTGTCGTACTTTTAGCCATCCTCTCAACACTAATGTTTTCTGGGAAATCTAGAGCACCTTTGCCAAAAAAATCTAAGATTCCTGACACGTCGATTGAGGAAGTAATGCTTGAACACGAAATTCCACCTCCTGTAGTTGAATTGGAGGGTGCTAGCGAGCGCCGCCAAGAAAAGATTGAGCGAAGTCGTGGAAAGGTTGCTCAACCGGCCATGCCAGCAATGCCAGCAATGCCAGTACCACCTCCACAAGCTCCACCTCCACCTCCACTTCCACCTTCACCTAACGGAGCTCCACCAATGCCTCCACCTCCCGGACCAGTTGGCACCCAAGCCGCTGAAGGAACCAAATTAGCTGAGAAATTTGTAATCTCCTCAGATGCTCAGTCGGAAATGGAAACTGAAATCGAATCCTTCGTCGAAGAGCGCAGGCAGAAAAGAGCAGCAATTCGTGCATCTATAGAACGCAAAAGAAGAATGGCGTTGGCTCACCGACGTGCAGCGAAAACAAAAATGTGGGCGGGTGTTGAAGATGGAGAAGATTTAGCCACTCTACTCAATGAGCCTAATCATGGTTTGATAGTGCTTGAAGGTTCTCAAGAAGTTGATGATAGCAAGCCGATTGGCATAACTTTTGTTCGTATCGATGAAGAGAGAGTATTGAAGTTGAGAGTCCCTCTTGAAGTTGAGAAAAAGTCACAAAAAATCGAAGAAAGTTCTGTTGATTTACCTCCGATTCCACCTCTGGATTCTGCTGAATCACCTCCTCCGGGCTCACCTCCAATGCCACCTCCACCTGGATTGCCTCCGCTTCCTCCACCTCCTGGATTACCTCCGCTTCCTCCACCTCCTGGACCGCCTAGTGAATGAGTCTCCGGTAACTAATTCCAAGTCTGCCTACGCGTAAATTGAAGCCCGAACACCTCTCCGTTGATACGATGAGCGAGGATGTATTGTTGGTTGAGGATAAACAGGTTGAGGGCTCCAGCCCTGAAGGTGGAGTAATTTCGGTCTGGACTCTCAACCGACCTAGTAAACTGAATGCTCTGAATGCTAAATCGCATGAGTTGTTGAAAAGTGCTTGTTCTCGTGCGGAAGCTGATGACAATATTCGTGTTGTTGTAATCCGTGGTGCTGCACCACTACCAGCTCCAGAGGGAAAGAGGCCGAAACCTGCTGCTTTTGCAGCGGGCGCTGACATTTCCGAATTTGCTGGAAAAAGTTCTGATGACGTGTTACCATTTTTTGAAGATAATGCATGGGATCGTGTTTGGAATTTGACCAAACCAACCATCGCGATGGTTGATGGATTCGCTCTAGGCGGTGGAACCGAATTGGCTCTATCTTGTGACATGAGAGTTGCCAGCGATAGGGCTAAGTTTGGTACTCCGGAGATTAATCTAGGACTGATCCCCGGCGGAGGTGGAACCCAACGCCTATGCTCGATTCTTGGTTATGGCAAGGCGATGGAGATGGTGATGAGTGGCGAGATGGTCGGTGCTGATGAGGCACTTCGCCTTGGCCTTGCGAACAAGGTCGCATCCCCTGATGAACTTGAATCAGTCACGATGGCTCTCGCTGAGAACATTGCACGCAAGTCACCTTACACAATTAAGGTTGCAAAGCGTTCAGTTCGTGCAGCACTCGATTTACCGATGAGTGAGGGTATTCTTACAGAGCGATCTGAATTCGTTGCACTCTTTGATACGGAGGACAAGGAAATTGGTGTTTCTGCCTTCCTTGAGCGTAAATCCGCAGATTGGGTTGGTCGCTGAAATTATCTTAGTAAATATTCTCAATTGAAATTTGATTCGATTAACCCAATTGGATCCTTTTCGGTAGTGACATCGATCACTAACCAATCATTCTTTTTTGCTAGAAAGACCAATCGATGATTAATTTCGCGAATCCTATCAAAATACCTGAGATAATGTCGCGCCGGTCGATCATTATGTTGCTGCCGGCGTGTAATCATCATCAGATGTTCATCGGAATCTTCGACTGCCAAAACTACGCCACATGCAGTACCTCCTCGAGCTCGCCAATCATCGAGAAGTTCGAGGCTAGGAGCGATGTGAACCCCCTCGACAAGTAAGTCCGAGCCACGCTTTTTTGCACGTTCGGTTACCGCAAAAATTGAATCGGCGAGAGGTGAAATTGTATCTGCCCAATCTATGAGTGTGCCCTTACCACCAGGCTGGAATGATGAGCGGTGAAGTGCAGGTGATTCTTCTATCGAAATCTGCGTACGAAGCGTCTCACGAATCGTATCTGTAGCTACGACTTTCTCAAATTGCAAAGCCGATGCCACTTTTGGGGTCAGAGTAGATTTGCCAACACCACTCGCTCCGCAGATGACCAATAATCGGCCAACCACTCGCTCACCTCAACGCTGAATCGACTTGATTTCGAGGAATTCATCAAGCCCGTGTTCGCCTAATTCTCGGCCATTTCCTGATAATTTGTAACCACCAAAAGGAGCGTTCGTGTTGAACGCACCACCGTTGATGCTAACTTGTCCAGTTCGTAATTGTCGTGCAACTGCCATTGCTCGCTCTTCGTCTCCTGACCAAACTCCACCTGATAATCCATAATCCGAATCATTGGCTAAATCTATCGCCTCTTCAATGCTTGAATAAGTGGTGATTGCCAAAACCGGGCCGAAAACTTCCTCACGGAAGAGAGTCATTTCTCTGGTAACATCTGCGAAGGCCGTCGGCTTGACAAAATATCCTGAATCTAGTCCTTCTGGACTCCCCAAACCGCCAGCGATTAGTGTTGCACCTTCATCTATTGCGGTTTGGATATAATGGGTTACAGTCTCTTGTTGCTTTTTACTTGCAACGGGACCGCAGCGATTCGATTCATCAAGAGGATCACCGACGCTATAATTCGCAACTTTCGCTGCGATAATTTCAACAATTTCATCACGATTTGATTCTGGAATTAATAATCGCGTCAACGCTGAGCATTCTTGGCCAGTATTAGAGAAACAGGCATGGACAGCAGCTGAAGCTGCGCGTCCAAAGTTTGCGTCATCAAGAACAATATTAGCACTCTTTCCACCCAATTCAAGAGTGACGCGCTTAACTGTCGCTGCCGCTCCTTCGCTGACACTTACACCGGCTCCAGTTGAGCCAGTGAAACTAACCATGTCGATATCGGGATGAGCAGATATTGTCTCACCGATATCGCGTCCGTGGCCAGAAACAAGATTGAAAACCCCGTCCGGCAAGCCAATTTCATCCAAAATGTCTGCCAAAATGAAAGCGTTTAGAGGGGCTTCTTTTGAGGGTTTGAGCACCATTGTACACCCAGCAGCGATAGCCGGAGCAACTTTGCCAATAATTTGGTGAAGTGGAAAATTCCATGGAGTAATCATGCCAACCACACCGATAGGTTCCTTGACAATTAGCGAATTTCTTACTTCATGCTCCCATTCATAGGTTTCCAAAATCTTCGCATATGAGCGGGAAACGACTCTCGGTGTGCCAACCATTGCCATTCTGCAGTAGTTAATTGGTGTGCCGACTTCGGCGGTAATCAATTGTGCAAATTCTTCACCACGATCTTTGATTGCTGCCGAGATTCGGTTCAAAATCTCGATTCTCTCTTCTATAGTACTTTGTGACCATGTGGGGAACGCCCGACGTGCAGCAGAGACAGCCTTGTCGATATCATTAGCATTTCCGACCGGGATAGTTCCAATCAATTCTTCATTTGCTGGATTGATGACTTCGATGAGGCCTTCACCACTAGCATCCATCCATTTACCATCGATGTACAGCTTCTCACGCGCGAACATGATTAGGCGATTAAGCCTCGACTTATCACATTCATGCATTTCAAGTAGAGAGCCCCCAACCCACAATACATGACCTTCGCCGTCGACCATCTCGAAAATGGAGTTGCATTGGTGACTCTTTCCGCAGCGGCTAGTCGGAATGCATTTTCGACAGATTCTATGCAGTCGATGGCTGAAATATTTGATGGATTGTTAGATGATCCGAGCGTTCGAGCCATCGTCATGACCGGTACCGGGAAATTTTTTTGCGCAGGTGCCGATATAGATGAATTTGCATCTAGTATTGACGATGGAACCATCGGTGAAGTGGTCAAAAATTTGACTGGAATTTTACACCCACTTGAATTAAGAATTCGCGGCTCTGAAACAGTTTTTATTGCCGCAATTAACGGTGCCGCTGCAGGTGGAGGACTCGGGCTTGCTTTAGTTGCAGATTACCGAGTATGCGTGCCACAAGCAAAGTTAGCCCCAGCGTTTTTCTCGCTGGGACTTTCACCTGATGGCGGCACGACCTGGTTGCTTCCTCGGCTTGTTGGCTCGCAACGAGCAAAACGATTTTTCTTCGATAATAAGCCATGGACCGGGGAGCAAGCACTCGAATTTGGCGCGGTTGATGAACTGGTAGATTCTACTGATTTAGTCGAGCGAGCTGTGACTATTGCAGCTAAATGGGGTAGTTGGGCTGAGATGAGTCGCCGCTCTACTAAACAACTTCTCGATGCATCTACATCGACTTTCATGGAGACGCAATTAGAGTTTGAGCGAGCATTAATCACAGCATCTTCTCTAACACCGGATTTCGCTGAAGGAGTAACCGCTTTCCTCGAAAAGCGCAAACCGGTTTTTGGTGTGTTCGAAGAAGAATAGTTTTTTTAGCGTAGTTTATTGACGCCAATTATTATCGATAGAATGCAACCTAGCGCAGCGATGTTTGCGAGGATCATCGCAATCGATTCAATCAATAATCCATAAACTAGCCATAGTGTTAAGGCAGTAGAAACCAAATAAAAAGTAGGCAGTGATATTCCATCGTGGCGTTTCTCAATCCAAACCTCACGAATTTGTGGAATCCAAGCGATTACTCCGAGAATTCCAGCAATAATTCCAATCGATTCGACCCAAATCGCTTCCATTTAGCTCACATCGGTAAATCATCGCGCTCAATCTTCTCACCGCTTGACCAATCGTAGATTCCCTTCCCTGATTTTTTCCCAAGACTTCCCTCTGCTACAAGTGCATCGAGAAGTGGGTGAGGGCGGTAGGAATCATCGTTGAATGCCACTGCGAGGTTGTTCAGAATATCTCTGCGAACATCCAATCCAACTAGATCACTCAATTCGAGTGGTCCCATTGGATGCCGATAACCAAGATGCATTGCTGTGTCGATATCAGCAGCGCTCGCAACACCATCAGCAAGCATTTTGATCGCTTCATTACCTAGTGTGACGCCAAGTCTACTAGTTGCAAATCCAGCCACATCGTTTACCAAAATTGTAGTTTTTCCCATCGCTGAACCGATTAACTGCACGGCTGTAATAGTTGAATCTGAACATTTGTCATGGCGAATAAGTTCGAGTAAATTCATGATCGGAACTGGATTGAAAAAGTGCATTCCAATGATTCTTTCAGCACAGCCGGTTGCTTGGGCAATATCTGAAATTGGAATACCGGAAGTATTTGTTGCAAGGATTGCATGTGCTGGTGCAAATTTTTCTAAATCACAGAATATTTTCTGTTTTAACTCGAGAATTTCAGGAACTGCTTCGATTACTAAATCAGTACCAGTAACTGCTTCAGCCATGTCAGAATATGTGCTCAAATTTGCAGACCATTCATTCTTTTGCTCTACTGTGGTTTTTCCACGAGCGATACCTTTGTCCCA
>JABIKU010000018.1 GCA_018654845.1 Methanobacteriota archaeon
TGAGGAATACCCATGACACATGTTGTTACAACCGCTTGCGTTGATCACAAATACCAAGAATGCGTTGCTGTTTGCCCAGTAGAAGCATTTAGAGAAGCTGAAAAATACCTGGTCATTGACCCTGATGAATGCATTGATTGTGGCGCTTGTATACCCGAATGTCCAGTGGGAGCAATTTATGCGGATACCGATTTACCTGATGAACAAGAATCGTGGCTAGATAGAAATGAAAATGAGGCCGTCGATCTTCCAATAGCTGAAGGCGATTCTCCGGTATTAGCAGATTCTTGAAGTGATTTTTCGATTCGTAAGAATTCGCTAAACATAGGTTATTGAACTATCGAAAGTGCGGTCTGCATATGGCAAATTCACTCGACTTCAAACAAATGAGGCACGGCACCACTTTACTTAAGCGAGGATTTGCAAAAATGCAAGAAGGAGGAGTCATCATGGATGTCGTTAACCCTGAAGAAGCACATATCGCGGAGGATGCTGGTGCAGTTTCAGTAATGGCATTGGAACGCGTACCTGCAGATATTCGAGCCGATGGTGGGGTTGCTCGAATGAGCCATCCCGATTTGATTAGAGAAATAATCGAAACTACCAGTATTCCTGTAATGGCCAAGGCACGAATTGGTCATTCAGATGAAGCAAAAGTATTGGAAGCTCTAGGAGTCGACATGGTGGATGAATCTGAAGTATTAACTCCAGCAGACCCGTTCTATCACATCCCCAAAAATGACTTTTCTATCCCATTTGTCTGTGGCTGTACAAATTTGGGAGAAGCTATCAGAAGGGTTGCTGAAGGAGCTGCTATGATCCGAACAAAAGGAGAAGCAGGTACAGGAAATGTAGTCAGTGCAATTCAACATGCAAGAGTCGTAGCTGAAGAAATTAATCTTGCACAGACAACTGATGCAGCTGGAAGGGAAAAAATGGTCAATCAAATAATGAAAGGTTTCCATAGATTAGAATCCGCTTCAGAATTCGGTTTTTCTGTGAAAAGTACACCATTTGGTACGATGGATGAATTACGAAATGAAGCTTCATTAATTCTTGAAGAAGTAGCATCAATTGGAAGATTACCAGTCGTTACATTCTCGGCGGGAGGAATAGCCACTCCAACTGATGCAGCACTATTAATGAATCAAGGAATGGATGGGATTTTTGTAGGATCTGGTATTTTTAAATCATCTGATCCAATAGTCACAGCGGAAGCAATAGTACTAGCTACTCATCATTATGAAGATGCAACGATTGTCGCCGAAGCGTCGGCAATGATTGGAGATGCTATGCCTGGCTTAGAAATTGAAAGTTTAGATGTTCGTTTAGAAGAACGTGGATGGTAGAGTTATTTTCTTCCTCTAGTCGTGCCAAATTTCCTGCCTCGCTTTTTATTACGACTAACTTCTTTTGTAATGGATAATTGATTGTCTGATTCTTGAACTCCCCCGAGAGTCAATGATCCGCTATTCAATAATTGAGCGGTGAGAGAATTCGCCATTCCCTCATCTTGATCAGGAGTTTTCAATGCATCTTTAACGGATTGATTATGATCTCGGATAACTCTTTCACGCTCTTCATTAGCAGCTTTGATCTCATCCCGAATTTCATTACATTGATCAATTATTTCTTTCATGTTTTTGTGAACTTCGTTTGCTGCTTCCCTAGAAGTGAGAAAGGCTGCATGTAAACGATCGCCTTCGGCTCTCAAGAAATCCCTCTCTTCCAACATTGGCTTTACATCTTCCCAGATTTTATCTGCTTGCTTATGGCAATCAATCATAGCCTGATGCTCTGAATCTGCCTCAGCCTTCAGAATAATTATGGAACCATCCATATCATTTAGATCAATCTTGATAATTTCAAATTCGGCCACAGCCGGCAATAATTCATCTCTTCGTGAAATCAAAGATTTGAGTTTTTTTAACAATTTGTTTTCAGACTCGAGAGTTAACCGTCCATCGGTCATCATAGTATTTTCAATCCGATCAATTTCACCAACAGTTTCAGTCAATTGTACTACAATAGATTTAGAATTCTTTTCATCTGTACTACGACCTCTCTTTTGGCTGATTAATTCCCTAATTTGGTTTTGAATCTCATCTCTCTTCGCTTTGTGTACTTTCGCTTGATCTCGAATGGATTTTTGCTCATCTAATTGGGCCTTAATTGATTCTCGCAATTCTTTTCCTTGTTCTTGAATCGCATTCCGAGAATCAGCAGCCCTACGAGCCTCTTCATTGTGACTATTGCGTTGATCACGCATGCGACGCATACGCGTTTCCATAGCATGTAGACGAGTTCTTAAATCGTCATCTGGCTTCTCAGCATCTTCGGGCACAACACGCCGAGAAGGGAACCCTTCTTCAATGAAACTACTTGAATCAGAGCCCAATTAGTGAAGTGAAAAATGGTAATATCGGCGAAAGTACAACAATCGCAGCACCTGCTAAAAATAAGCCACCAACAGTCAATCGAAGCCTAGTAAACATGTCAGGTCTATTTTGAACTGTTAGTACTCGGCCAGAGATTAAATTCCCATAAATGTCTTCGAGTCGCACGGAAACAGTAGCCTCCCCAGTATGGGCTGGCAAAAGACTCTGCCAAATAATATCTGTAGATTTTAGCGCATCTGGCAATTGTTGAATTATTGAAAGATTACTTTTTCCTATTTTCAAGGGTTCATATGGGTCGATTCGAAGGTTGTAAACACATTCATTTGGACGAAAATCAGGAGTTTGAACTCGCAAAATTAAATCGACAGGGGAGTCTCCTTGATTTAGGATGAAAGCGAATAAATTTGCTCTACCAACAACTACATTCTCCATGTCTACATCAAACCAAATATTTCTCGAATGCCCCTTTTCTAAATGCATTCTCATTCTATCATGTAATCTAAAAAATGATGCGCAACGATTTCTAGCTCGTATCAATAATCGATCCCACGTCTCTTCACCTAATTCAGGATGATTGAATAGTTCATCAATAATGTGAATCGGCATTAACAATTCTAAAGAATTCATGAATTCATTTTCGTTCATCAATCCTGCTCTCCGAATGTGCAATAAATGTAACAAGCCTTCTTGTAAATTTGTCAAACTTCTACCATCATCAATATCATTTTGAACAAGCCTGAGATAATCAGAAATCTTCACAGCAAGAAGGGGGTCCACATGCGCTCTAATCACATCAGAAAATGGCCGACGCAAAAGAGCTGGGTGAACAGGTGGAGAGAATGCATCGAGCATTCCCCAAGGTTCTGATGCATTAAAGCGAGAGCGATTCGATACCATATGAACACCGTGGCCCGATAACAATGCTCCTGTTGAGAGTGCCAAAAGAACTGGTGTTCCCATAGAAAAATCAGAAAATTGTAAACTAAGTAGTAGGAATGTTCCTGACAAAAACATTAGAAGAGTCGTCGCTCCAACCTGACGAATTGAACCTTCAATTGTTTCTTTCATCTCAGCATATCCGTGGGCACTTTTGAAAGTAAATCCAGATGTAGTCAATCGATCTGATTGAAGATAAAATATTTTTCTTGTGAGAATTAATAGTCGAAACAAAACGATTAACAATCCGATGTCTGCAACCAAAATAAAAAGAGCAATGATGTAAAATCCACTATTGACATTAACCTCTCCAATCAAAGGTTGGGCATTTTCTACCCACCAATTTGGCGCTGAATTAGTGAATGATTGGGCGAGTCCAAATAGTAATATCACAAGCATTGGCAATACGGAAACAAATCTTGTCCCTCGACTAATAAAGAGGCGATCAATCCTAACTAGAATAGATTCATACGATTGATATTTAGTTATCATATCTGATTTGATTGGGTATTTATGAATTGTTTTTTCACGATTCATCTTAGAAGGTAATACAGGTGCCGAAGGAGGTGAGTTCTCTTTTGAGTTATTATTTTCGTTCAAAATATCATTGAGTTCTTTCATTATTTCACCTCAAATTGTTCTTGCAAGGATACGAAAACCTATTTGCTCTGAAAATTGGATGTTTTTTTCTCCAATAAAATATTCATTATCTGAATGAATGATTTTTTGACCTATTTCAATACCTAAATCTTGAATGGTTCGATTTTCAACACCCCCGGACAAAATCACCTCTATTATCGCAGAAGTATCTGGAGGTAATGTTTGGATGGGAAGAAGCACACCGCTACCAATCAAGACGGGGGTTCGTTTAATTTGAGGGATTTTATTACCATCTAAATGTAGTTCGGGGAAGCCCAAGAATTCATCTAATCGTGATTCCAATTCATCATCAACAGCATGTTCCATCTTACAGGAGATTTCATCAACATCCCCTTGAAAGCCAATAATTTCTCGTAATAATATTTGCAAAAGAGCTTCTCTACGTTTAATTTTTGCAGTATGATGGAATCCTTCGGATGTTAACCTCGAACCACGGTATGGAATGTGAGTGACGAACCCTCTTAGAGCGAGACGTTGTATCATTTCAGTTGTTGAAGCAGGACTGACGTTCATCATTTCTGCTAATTGAGTTGTTTTGACTATTTTATCAGGTTGTTCGAAATGAGCTTCAAAAATACGTTTGAGATACATCTCTTCAAATTCACTTAATTCACTCATTCAAATCACCCTACCTCTGAAATAAATTCTGAACGGCAGGCTGGGCATCTAGATCTAATTGGACGCTTATCAATTGGCACACGTAAAACTTGGTCACATGTAGGACAGGAAAGGATATCATCTGTTGATTTTGACGTTAGATTTTGTTCCGGTTCTATATTTTCCGATAATTGAGACTCTTTGTTTTCTGAATCATTATAAATTATCGTTTGAGAATTTATTACTGGGAATTGTTGGGTACACGCAGGACATTTTACATCGCCTTCATGACTTGATGGAATGTTTAACCTCTGGTTACAACCAGGACATTGAATTTCTTTTTTAGAATCGATTTGGTTCCGCCTTGAAATTCTAGTTTCCGAAGAGCGTTTTGATTTGGCATCAGTTGTAGAAGGCGTCCGTTGAGAAAATGCTCGATAAACAACCGCACTCGCCATCACCAGAGATAACCCCGATAATGCTCCATAAACAGCAGCAGCGATATTGAATGGTAGAACTATGCCTGTATTTATTTTTTCTTCAGTGGCAACAGAGATTTGTTTCGAAGTCACTAAACCTTCCATCAACCAAATAATTTCGAGATCGACTGTTTGAGAATAACTCCACGAAGGAATAGATAAGGAACTAGAAAATGAACCACCCGGCCCTACCGGAGATACATTTTGTTCAGCGAGAATTAAGTTATCAGCGACATTTACAATACGAATAATTCCAATTTGTGTAGATTCGGTACCAGAATTATTTAACCAATAATTAATTGAAATAGATTCGGATAATATTGCTTGAGCCGGAATAATACTTCCACTTTCAATAGTTGGAATAATTACAGGGGGCTGTAATTCAAGAATAATTATTGCATCTCCTTCAGATGCAATCCATCCATTGGCCGAGCCAATTATCTGTAACCGCTCCCCATCTGGGTGACCTAGAATAACAGAAATCACCCTTATCCCTGGGGACATTTCAAGGTTTATTGATTGGAACTCAGAATATTCATTATTATTTTTTAATTGAATAGAAATATCGATATTTCTGTCTTTTCCATCGCCCATTAATAACTCAAAATTTACAATTAATCCACCATTAATAGTCCAATCCATGTCCACTATTTGGATAGAAAATTGTTGCGCTTCTAAAATTACTATTTCCATGGTTCCGTTTAAATTGATTGAAACTCCACCGGTAGATGAAATTATTTTCCAATCTATTGAATGTTGACCTTCTTGTCCGATCAAAAATGTAGTACTCACCTCTCTGCTTGAACCAGGAGAAATATATATTGGATTGCCAATTGAGATAATACTCCCATCAGGTTTGTAAAGACCTAATTCAACTTCACCACCATTTTCACCATTGTTATGGACGAGAAGAGATGCAACCAACTCATCTCCTACATGTGCAGGTTGACCAATGATTGCGACATCAGGAGTTCCTGCTGCAGTAAAATTGATTGGGTTGGGCCCAATTCTCAAATCGAGTATTTCAACCACTTCTGAATTAATAAGTTCAAGTTTACACAATAGGTTTCCTTCATACACAGGTCCAAATTGAATCTCGATTAGGGAATTATCTTCTTCAGTCAACATACCACTATTTCCCCCATACCATTGACCATTAAATCCAAAACTGAATTCCCATGAATCGTTTCCAGCTGAATTTTGAGAAAGTTCGATACTCAATAGGACAATATCGCCAGAAGAAATTGTAACGTTTTCATTCTCTAATCCTGTTGAGCCGTCAATAATTCTTACATCCCAAAGAGAAGCTTCTTCGATTGAATAATTACCAACCTCTGCATGTGCCTCACTAACAAAAAATAATATTATCAACAATACTATCGATGAACGTGAGATAGAAGTCAAACTCTCACCGAGACTCATCAATACTCGTCGAATCAATTGACCGTATCAATGAAACCCATGTTCTAGGTCACATAGTGACCTTTATGCATACCATCCAAGTGCCCCGAATCCAATGGATACCGATGCACTGCTGTCTGTCTCACCCACAGATATGGCGAAAGCCTTACTCGCCCGCCGGCAGATGTTGAAAGATCAATTACCAACAGTAATTCGAACTCTAGAAGCAGAGGAAGAATCTTTAGCCCCAAAGGTCGAACGAGCAGTGAATTCACACCGTACTTCAAATACTAAAGTAAGTGAATTAAAATCAAATAGGAATGAAGCTCAAAAAAAGGCTGGAGAATTCCTTAAGCAAGTAAAATACTCACAAGAAAAATTACTTTCATCGGGTGGAATGGTAAATTTGGATCCTACGTGGGTTAAGGAGAAATTACTTGAGGAACTTGAAGAAATAGAAGAAAAAATCCAAGTTTCTGCACTCGATCATAAAGCGGAAAAAAAACTCATCGACCGCAGGAAAAAATTAATTGAAAAGAATGAAAATTGGTTAAAAGAACGCCGAGATTCTAACCCAGAAATGACAATTTACATTGAAGCCAGACAAAAAATGAGTGAATATTATCGTGAAGCAGACAAAGCTCATCAGGTAATGTTAGTCAAGGTAAAAAAGGCTCAACCTCTTCATGAAAAACAATTTATTTTAACTAATGAACTTCGTGAAATACGCAGGCAACTCGACAGGGCAAAGGAATTAATGGCTCAATCAGAACGAACTATTTCATACTGGGAAAGAAGGTTGACTGATGGATTTGGCGAGTTAGGTTCAGATTTCTCTGATTTATTAATTGCACAACAAAAGGTGGCATCTGGTGGGAATTCCAGCTTCGCCAGAAATAAAAAGAAAAATAACAAAATGTTTGCTCAGCGAAAAAACAACTCTTCAAAAAATTCTCCTAAAGAAACTAATGGTGGAAATGGGGGTGAAGAAGAGTGAGTACCGAAACAAAAGAGGGAATGTTTTCGGATCTTGAAGAATTATCACATTCTGAAGTGAAAGATTTAGTCAAAGATGTAGATATTATGGTTCGTTCTTTTGAACAAGAGCACCATGATCTTCGTGATGAACGGAAAAACCAAATCACTCTTGTCAAATCAATGCGCCTAGCAGTTGGAGAAATAGAAGAAGGGAATCAGGAGCGAAAGAAATTGCTTCAACGATTTCATTCAGCAAGAAAATCTTCAGAAACTGCGCGAAACAATAGAGATGCTGTAAACAAAGCCGTCCCCCCTCCAGTGAGCATTCTAAAAGAATGGCTAGGTGAAACTCATCAACGGTTAGTTACGATTAACAATGACTTAACTTCAGTTCCAACCTTAAATCGAGAAATTGAAATGTTCAAACGGTTCTTCGAAATACAAGCATCTGTAGTAAGGAAATATGATTCAGAAAAATTCCATTCTGAATATGTAAAACATATTGAGTCAATTAGGGAAATAACTTCAGAATTGGATAAAACTAGAAAATCAATATCCTCAAAACCAAAACAATCAGATGTCGAAGAAGAATACAATCCATCTCATTCAGATGTAAGAAAGATAAGTAAACGAATTACTAATATTGATAAAAAATTAGATTCGCTTTACTCAGAAATAAAAGAGCAAAAGAAGCAACTAAAACGACTTCGATCGTATGTGAATATTACAAGAGGAAGAGGGAAACCAATTAAAATTGCAGAAGTAAAAACTCGTGCACAGAGCGGCGGGTCACTTAATGCTGCTGAACTTGGAGCACTCCTCAATTCAGGTGGATTAACTGAATTAACTCGTGAAGAATCTTCAAAAACATTAGAATCAAAACCAAATAAATCCAATTCAAAAAAACCAAGAAGAAAATTTGGAGTGGCTCGTCGTGGAGCTAGGCATGGAAATCTAGCTACTCGCAGAGAGGAATAATCGCTAGGACAAAAACGCCTCACTGCTACTATGGTATTATATGCAACATGAATGCGCCGGAATGACAGGAGAGGAGTGTTTGATGGATTACGCAGAAGTTCGAAGTACCCTTATTCCGAAAAATGAATCATTGGATGAAAAACTGAATTTGTTCAGAACAGATAGAGACGAATGGAATTCAAAAGTAAAGAAATATTTGACTGAAAGAAACGAAATCAATCGTCAAGTAAAGGAATTGATTACTGAAGTTCAAAAGCAGAAACAAGTTAGAGACGAAGCGAATTCTAGCGTTAAAGAACTAAAAATCAAAAGAGCTGAACATTCGGATCAACTCAAAGCATTACGTGCAGAATTAAAAGAGAAAAAACCTAATGAAAAAGAAAAGTTCGAATCGAAAAAGAATCGAAAAAGATCTGAGAGACAGATTAGAACTGATATTGACCGGTTAGATAACAAATATCAAAGAGGATTTTTTCAAGCAGACGAAAAGAAATTCGAACGTAATATGAAAAAATTATATCAAGAATTAAAAGACGTCAGAGCGAGTAAAATGCTGAACGAATTTGCAGGATTAGAAGCTGATATTCGTGCTACATCGTCCCTTCAAGAAAACTCCCATAAGGCCGTCGAAAAAGCTGTCGATTTAGCTCAGGAGGCTCACGATCTGATGATAGAATTATCCGAAGAGGTGGATCGATTAAGAGAAAGAGCAAACACTGCTCAGGAAGGAGTAATTCGCTCAAAAAGAGAGGCCGACACATTACACAACAAATATATTGTATCGCTTCGAAGTATTCATTCAATTCAAGATTTATTGAAGGCTATGAACACGCAAGAGCGTGAGAGTGAAGATTATGGAATCGAAAAATTAGAAGTCAATGATTTGATGACTAGATTGATGTCCGGTGACACACTTTCCACCGAAGAATTGATGGCTTTACAACGAAATTGATTAATTCAATTCGTATAATTTACCATTTCTGCCATGTAGAACTTGTTCAGCTCCACCTTCAAATTGTAAATTCCAGCCAGGGATTAGTAAGATATTACTTGACATTGAAATTGTATCGAGATCTGCTCTCCACCATTCGAGTAACATACTTTTTACTTTGGGTGATGGTTCAGAACCTTTCTGAATTCTTCGTTTATCTAGTAAAGGTTTGAGATTTTCCAATAATTTTTCATTTGTGAACCAAGGATTACTAGATTTTAGTGCCCTTAAATTAGGATATATTTCAAGAACCTCATCCTTAGAAAATTCACCAGTTGATTTAGACCAAGGGTCTTCGATTATTTGCCAATTATTTGGTTCTGTTTCCCCACTAGGTCCAACTAAACTTCCAAAGATGCTCCATAATTTACATTCCAAAACAATTGGAATGGTATTCACGGTTGCCCAACCTCTGTTATCGAGCCAAGAATCTAAATCCACAATTGGACGCAGGAAAATAGTTTCAACATCTTGATTAAGAAACGAATGAGAATAATTATGAGTAGTTTGAGTATCCGTTTTTGTAGTAATAATAGACTCTATGTCTCCATTCAATACAGCTTTACCAATCCATGAAGAAAACAGAGGTGAATCCCAAAATTGAATATTATCATATTTAGACAAAAGCAATTTCGATTGAGAAGTCAAATTACGTTCACTAAGAAACCAATGATTTCCTTGCGGGACATCTACTAGCCATCTCTCGATTTCATTTACATCAATGGGTAGAATTCCCTTTGGGATATACCAAACAAAAATTTTATTATTATCAGAGAAAACAACTTCGGGTAATGCCGAAATTGAACCAAGACAAACAAATTCAAAAGGAACCCAATTCATTTTCTCCTGATTGAGAATGTCTCCCCGTGAAGCGAACAAGGCTCGCACGGTCTCTTCCATAGTATGGCATCGCTACCATTGCTATCAAACAAGCGTTGAAATCAATAAAGAACCGCATCATTCAAGATAGAATAAACTATTACAATTCAAACATTAGTTGACAGATCTAGTAATTCACTCTGTCCAGGGTCGACAACACAAATTGTACTCACAGGGAATGGTTTTGCACAGGCAGCACCTAGTTGACGGTTGACCATCGTAACCTGATGAATAGTAATATCAGGATGATTAGTTCGCAAATCACTAATGTAATTCATTGGGCAATTAGCGGCAACTAAGACGAGTCTAGCATCACCATTCGAACATGCACCCTTTGTTTGGCGTTGACCAAAAAGAAGGTTTCCAGTATTAATTCCTTGTTTTAATTGACGTGATATATCCATTCAAAATCCCCCTCATGCATCCTCTGGGATGTAATACAAATCAACACTACCAGTACCGAGAGCAACTGGTTGACCAACGATGATGTTTTCTGTTACTCCACGGAGCTTATCTCTCTCACCAATAATACCTGCCCTAAGCAGGTGTGTGACTGTTACTTCGAAAGCCGAACGAGCGAGAATACTGTGCTTAGTACCACTAACTCCATGACGGCCAATAGCTCGAACTTCTCCTTCACTAGTCATAACATCAGAAACTATCAATAAATGGCGAATATCTACGTCTAGGCCTGCGCCTTGTAAAGTATCTAACATTTCATTGATGATTGCTTGTCGGGCGGCTTCTATTCCTAAGTATGCGTAAATTTCAGTCACATTGTTTGTGTAAGTTCGTGCTCTATCCACTCCAGCAAAGATACTCACCTTAGCTAGATTTGAACCAATTGTTGAGATGTAATATTCCCCCGTTTCCTTGTTAGGTCCCTGTACGTTAGCTCTAATGACGTCCGGTAAACCTTTTAATCGGAGTTTTTTGATTTTTTCCTCAAGTTGGAGTAAGGCGGTATAAGTAGGCGGATCACTAGCTAAATCTGCCAAGTCATCTTCTTTGATAACACCAGGAATAATCTTCAAATTCTTCGGTTTGTCTTCATTGTCTGCTTGAATGTATAATCGGAGAGCTCGAGATAATTTGTCTCTAACTTCTGCACCATTCATCTTTTTCAAACGAAGATTTGACGCATTCAATGATAATCCAATATATCGTTGAGTGATATCTACGTCAATAGAAGCAATGTCTACAGTCGTAGTTGTTTCTAGGCCAGCAGCAATCTCTTGGACGAGTTTTTCATTCGTTCTCAATGGTTTACCCTTAGCATTGAATTCTTCTAAGAAAATTCTCATCGTAGGAGTCTTAGGGACCTTTCTTGCATCTACAATTTCGATAATTCTTGGTAACCCTTGTGTGACGTTGACGGTTGCAACACCAGCATAGTGGAATGTTCTCATAGTCATTTGAGTTCCTGGTTCACCAATAGATTGCGCTGTTGTAATACCAACAGCTTCATGTGGATCTACTCTTGCATTGGTAAGATAATATGAAGCTGATTCAATAACCTTTTTTGCTTTTGCAGGAGTCAACTTTTTGATATTTCTAGAGATTAATCCATTTACAATATCATTGACGATTCTCGGAGACATAGGTATATCCATCTTTGCAGCTAAGGTTGAAAGTTGTTCATACATTTCTGCTTCAATGTCTACATCCCTTAGAATTTGAATCATCTTATTTTCACTATCATAGTCTTGAATCGGTAAAGATTTCTTTGCGCGAGTCCTAG
Organism: Methanobacteriota archaeon; assembly: GCA_018654845.1. Lineage (GTDB taxonomy): Archaea > Thermoplasmatota > Poseidoniia > Poseidoniales > Thalassarchaeaceae > MGIIb-O2. The sequence continues at coordinate 12,040 of JABIKU010000018.1, forward strand.
AACGAGCACTTGGTTTTCTACGAACTAATGTCTTGTCAATTCTAGCCGCAGCCCGTTGGGCTGCCTTAGATGAGCCTGCCATTACTTCGAATATCTTTGTCGCTGTTCCTGAATCAGTTCCACAAATTTGAGCAATTTGAGCTGAGGTCAATACTTTAACATCATCCCATTTCTTATCATCAGCAAGTTTGTGAGCATATTCTTCCTCTATTCCGAGGTCCATCAATTTCTTCTTTGTTGCACTCTTTACAACCATCAGTTTCTACCCCCAAGAGCATCATCTAGGACTTGGTTAATATCGAAAGGTTCACCTTTGCGACTTCGAGCAGGATCGATTCTATCTTCTCCGTACTCAAATTGAATGATACGATCAGCAGTATTTCTGACTGATCTCATACCATCATTAGCAACCTTCAAATCATCCATTGCATTAATCAATCGTCGTTGCATATATCCAGATTTAGAAGTACGAACCGCAGTATCGACTAAGGATTCTCGTCCAGATACGGATAACATGAAAAATTCGGTTGGCTCAAGTCCACGCTTAAACGAAGAAGATACGAAACCTTTCTCTTGAGCACCTTTTACTCCACGTTGGAAGTGAGTTAAGACACGCCCTTGATAGCCACGTTCCAATCTCTTTCCTCGAACTTTGGGTTGTCCAATCGAACCAGCCATCATAGCCAAGTTATCCATTGAACCACGTGCACCTGATGTTGCCATCAAAACTGCAGAGTTATCATCTCCAAGGAATTCCTTTGCAACATTACCAGATTCACCTTTACCAGAATCCAGAATTGTCAAAATATTCTCTTCAAGGGTCTCCATTGGTGTTCGGCCTGGACGAGCTTCATAGTGACGACCATCTTTTCCGAATTTTAATAATTCTTCATCGACAGCATCGCTAGCGCGCTTGTTAATTGCATCAATTTCTGCTTTTGCTTCCGGGGGTAAATCTTCGTCATCAATTCCTGTTGTGAATCCCATCGAAGTACAAATTGCAATCGTCATCTTTGTCATGCGATTGATGAATTCAGCACCAACATCTGAGCCATGAGTTTGAACAACTGCATCGAGTAATCTACCGTCTTCGGCACCGATTCCACGTTTATCGATAGTCCCCGTAACTTTTCCTTGATTGACGATAACGTTGTCTCCAGATCGGCTTGTATAATCTAGATTGAATTCAGTAGGTACAATCAGGCTGAGAATGTCAGATCCAAGATAACCAGTGATACCATCTCTTTCTATGGTTTCTGGTAATTCTCCATCCCATCCAATCTCCCCTAATACTTCCATTACTAATGTTTTAGAAAGGAATCTCTCACCATGTGTCAAAAGATATGCACCAGAGATATGATCGTGTATTCCACCGATAACAGAACCACCATAACGAGGTGTAATGATATGTTCTTGAACTCTCATCAAAATCTTAGCTTCTGAACGTGCTTCTTCAGATTGGATAACGTGAAGATTCATTTCATCTCCATCAAAATCCGCATTGTATGGAGTACAATCAGCTAGGTTGAATCTGAATGTCTTACCTGGCATAACTCTGATTTCATGAACCATCATGGACATTCGATGAAGAGATGGTTGACGATTGAATATCGTCACATCACCATCGATGAGATGACGTTCGACAACAACGCCAGGTCGTGGGTTACCGTCTCGGTCAAAGGTGCTTAGTCGATCTTCAACTTCTGTTCGATAAGACTCTCCGAAATCATCCTCAACAGCAGGACTTCCACAGTGAGGGCAGCTAATTTCAAGATGCTCTGGGAAGAATTCATCTGGATTAGAGTGTTCCCACTTCCAACGATTGAAAATTAAAGCCCTTTCATCATTTTCTGCCATAGTCTGACCGCGTTCATCTTCTCCTCTTAGATTTGTAAGAGTTTTTTCGAGATCAACACCCCACTCTTCCTCTAATTCACCAAATGAATTTCTTTTCATTTGACGTTTTAATTCAAGACCTGGGAGAAAATTAGGAGCATGTAATACTTGATCAAGATCTGGCCGGTAACCGTTGTATGGTTCGTCATCACTATCTGTATGACAATCAGGGTTCAAACATCTGAAGCCTGCCCAAATATATTTTGTTCGATCTGTGATTCGAACACGTAATCGGTCCCCACGAATAATGTAGTTAACTCCTGGATGAACATCGGGGCCTCGTAAAATCATCTGACGTAATTGTTCTCTATTTCGACTTGTTATTCGAATTGGAACAGTCAGTTCTTTCGCTGTCTGAACCGGAATTCCGACTTCATTGATACCGAGGTTAGGATCTGGAGAAATAACAGTACGCGCACAAAAATTAACTCGCTTTCCTGAAAGATTACTTCGGAATCTTCCTTCTTTACCCTTCAACCGTTGTGTCAATGTTTTCAATGGACGACCAGATCGGTGTCGAGCAGGAGGAATGCCTGCAGTTTGGTTATCGAAATATGTAGTACAATGGTACTGAAGTAATTCCCAAAGATCCTCTACAATCAATTGTGGAGCTCCAGCGTCACGATTTTCCCGTAGTCTCTGGTTAATTCTTAGAACATCAACCAACTTGTGAGTTAAATCGTCCTCAGATCTATCTCCACTATCTAATGTAATTGATGGTCTAACAGTAATTGGTGGTACTGGTAAAACTTTCATAATTGTCCATTCTGGGCGACTTGAATGGTAATCCATTCCAATGAAAATTAAATGTTGATCAGGTATTCTTTCTAACCATTCTCTAATATCACGAGCATTGAGTTTATGCTCGCCCTTATTTTCTTTCTTTTCTTTGAAAGTTGAAGGTTTGTCTAGAATGATTTTTCCTTGCTCAGAACCACAATGCATACAAATTGTTCTCTTTTTGCTTGAACATTCTTTCTCAATATCCTTAATGATTTTTTTGAATTCACGTGACCCGACGCCATGTTTAACCATTACATCCTTCACGCGATCACGGTAGTAATCTTGCTCAGACTTTTCAGGATCTAATGGGTGAGAGTTTACTTGACTATGCAGAAGAATTTGACTACATGAATTACATGTAGATTTCAATGACATTTTTATTAAATCAGTGAAACCAATGTGCATTACTGGAAGTTCAAGAGCAATGTGACCGAAATGGCTTGGACACTCTTCGTGCTTATTCCCACAAGTTTCACAACGTACACCTGGATCAATAACACCCATTTTTGGATCCATTAATCCCTGCTTGAATGCATGACCATCGTCACGATAAGTATCTGCAGTCTTGACCTCGACTGAGGACATCTTTCGAATCTCATTTGGATCCATTAGACTAAATTTAATTGAGTTAATCCTCTTTGGGATTTTAGCAACATCTCTAGTACTCATTTTCGGTCCTCCAGCTCAAGTCTCATAGCGACCCCTAAACTCTTCATTTCGTCTAGAAGTAACTTGAATGCATATGATGTTTGGACAGTGTGAACATCAGCACGATCTCCACAATAAGGACAAACACTAGTTCGACGTTTCCAATCATAGTAAGCAATATGCCCACAACCAGTAGTGTTGCAGACCATTAGGTTCCATCCGTCGGACTCATCGAGTAATCTATCTTTGATAACCATCGATGCACCATGTGAAATCAAACAATCACGTTCCATTTCTCCAAATCTTAGTCCACCCTGACGTGCACGTCCTTCGGTTGGTTGACGAGTAAGAATTTGCACGCGCCCACGGCTTCTTGCGTGGATTTTGCTACTCACTAGGTGGTGTAGTCTTTGGTAGTAAATTACACCGACGAAGATATCCGCAGGATATTCTTCACCGGTTTCACCATTAATCATTATTTCACGGCCAGTGTGGTTGAATCCATTTCGTAAGAGACCTGCTCTAACTGATTCTTCCTTCTCACCAGTGAATGCGGTTCCATCGACCATTCGACCTTCCATAGAACCGACCTTTCCACCAACCATTTCTAGAACGTGGGCGACGGTCATTCGCGAAGGAATAGCGTGTGGATTGATAAGAACATCAGGCACAACACCATCAGCTGTGAAAGGGAGATCTTCAGAATTAACTAATCTTCCAATGACTCCCTTTTGTCCGTGGCGAGAAGCGAATTTATCCCCCAATTCAGGGATTTTATTGGTACGCAGAGTGATTCGAATTAATCTTGTAGAATCGAGTGATTCAGTAACGAAGACATTGTCAACCCAACCATATTCACCGTGACGAACCATCATCGAAGATTCGCGACGTTCTTGTGCTTGTAGGAAAGCACCAGCCGCTTCCTCAAGGAAACGTGGAGGGCTCGTCTTCCCAACTAGTACCTTTGAAGTCACTTCACCACTTGATAGGAATTCTTCAGGAGTAGGTAAACCATCTCTCTCCAAATGGGAATAATTATCCCATGATTTTAGTCCTTTGATTTCATCGAGTCCTGTGCCTGGAATTTCAATGCGCTCTTCTTGACCGCCGGGGAATCTTTTATTCTCAGCCGTATAGGTTCGAATGAAAGAGGAGCGCCCTAAGGATCGTTCCACAGAAGCACGATTCATGATGATTGCATCCTGCATGTTATATCCATGATGGCTCATGATTGCTACCACGTAATTTTGTCCACCGGGACGATTCAAGAAACCAGTAGACTCCATTGCTCGTGTACCGACTATCGAACGTTGAGGGTAGTGAAGAATATGTGCTCTTGTATCAGGACGTAATCTGTAATTTGCACTTGGTAGTCCAAGGCTCTGTTTGACCATCGCAGTCCCACCAGTCACTCTTGGTGTTGAGTTATGTTCAGGATATGGAACTAGAGAAGCACAAACACCTAGAATTAGTTGAGGATCAACTTCTACATGAGTATAAACTAGGATTGTGTGGTCCTTTTGTTGTTTCTTAGTTAAAATATCAATGTCGGGCTGATAATAGCGAAGTGGGACACTGAATTTTTCAACTACCTTTTCACCATTAGCGAGTTGAACTTCAACACTGAGTTTAGCCTTAGAAATTTCTGGTACACCTAAGTTCAACCATTCAACCTTCGCAGGGTTGATTGGTCTACCATATTTTGGTGATTCTGGAGGAATATCGTAAGGACGTGGTGCTACCAATAAATCTTCTTCTTCTTCAGCATCTACCCATTCTACAACTCCCGAAGAAACCAAATCATTGAAGATGATTTCACCAGTTCTTAGACCTTCTAAATGTTGTTTTGATAATCGTAAACTTCCACCCTCAAGAACTAGAAGTGGACGAAGAATTCGTCCGCGATCGGTATTGATGAATACATCTTTGTTTTCAGTATCATGACGAATACTAACTTCATGTCGAATTCGACCAGCTCGTCGGCGGCGCTTAAATTGAGCTACTAATTTCTTTGGACGCTTGTGCAGACCGAAAATATCTCCGTTGACGTGAATTCTTGAGCCATCTGCCCAACCTGCTGGTGAATCATCAACACCTGCTTCCTTGAGCAGTTCTTTGACATCATCAGAGGGAACGTCTTCAGAAACGTCGATCATCTGAGCTGCATTCTTTACAAGGCCACAATTTTGACCTTCTGGAGTCTCATTAGGACATAACCTTCCCCAATGAGTTGGATGAAGGTCACGTGCTTCGAAATGAGGTTGGCTACGAACCAATGGACTGGTGACTCGGCGCATATGCGACAGAGCTGACAAATAGGTTGTTCGATCAAGTAATTGGCTGACACCGGAGCGACCGCCGACCCAATTTCCTGTAGCGAGTGCATGCATGATTTTGGAGGTCAATACATCAGGTCTTAGACAAGCATTAATTTTCAGATCACGCTTGCGGTTGTGGTGCCTTTCTAGTTGATATTTTAGATCTCTGGCTAATTGTTGCAAACTGACCCGGAAGAGATCTTCAATTAAATCTCCAGCTAAGCGCACACGCTTATTTGCGTAGTGATCCTTATCGTTAGGATCACGATTTGTAATCGCCATCTCGAGAACTTGACGGACGATACGCCCAAGGAAAATTGCTTTTTTCTCACGTACACCTGGGCCATCACCCAAATGAGGGAGAAGTTCTTTGTCCAACATATTCTGAATTCGAGACTCTCGATACTCCTTCTGTTGTCCAGCTGCGAATTTCTTCTCTAGCCACGCAACTGCTTCATCTTGAGTTTCAACCCCATATTCTTCATTGTCTTTGACGTCGTTAAGATTTGCAACAGTATATTTCATCGCTGCCACGGGGCCTGCGATTGCTGCGAAAATCTCTCGGTCATTTTCCATACCAAGCGCTCGCATAAGAAGAACGACTGGAATTGCTGCTGTTCCTGCACTTGGAATCTTAACCATAAGCATACCATCACGGCGTTTTTCCACGTTCAGAGGTTTTCTCACACCGTCTTTTTGAGAGAAAATTTTAGCTACTTCAGTTTCATGAGCATATTTTTTATTCTTTTCTACCGTAACTCGATTAGGAGCCAAATCTTCCATTGAGATTAGAACCCTTTCTGTTCCATTAATAATAAAATAACCACCAGTATCCATTGGATCCTCACCAGCTTTCTGCCTTAGGGAAATAAGATATTCAGAATCTTCTTCGGATGTATGAGGTGAAAGTTTTCTGTTCTCATCAATGTGATCAGAATGTAAATTACATCGAGCGGATCTTACCATAATAGGTAAATTTCCTATATGGACGCTAGGCTCTTCGATAACTCCGTGAGTATCTCCTGCCTCAGGAGGTATGTCATCACGGTAAATTTTGAAATCCATATAAATTGGTGAAAAATATGTGAGCTTTCTGACTCGACATTCCAATGGAGTTGCGGGGTGTTCAGCACCATTTGCTTCTCGGATAGTAGGCTTGCCTAATCTTAAACCCTTCAATCGAACAAATATTTCTTTGTCTAAAACGTCGAGTTTAATTGCGCCCCCACCAGTATCTCCGCCAGGAATCATATCTAGTGGTTCATCGGTACCAATCCGAATATTTCTAACAATTTTTTCCATACGACTAGAGCGTGCTTCACCGCCTAGAATACAATCGTTATATGATGCAAGTTGATGATTAACCATGCTACGTCTTTGAAAATAACTCTCTACAATTTCCTTCATTTAATCAACCCCTCACGTACTCTCCACAATTAGTCGGAAAGCTGTACTAGAACCTGCAGATCTACTATACCTGATTACTCGAACAACCCTGTTAGTTAACCACCCAGCAGGCAATTCATGATTGTCAATTTCTTCTGTTTCCTTTATTGATTGGATTGCAGGATCTGTAATCAAAATTTTAGGAAGTAATTCTTTGGCTAATCTACTAGTCCCATCAAAATCTTGTTGGACTAGATTCCAAGGAGCTAATACCGATGATTCTTCTTCGACAGGAACCAATTCGTGATGAGGAACCAAGAAGTGATTTAAGACATTGAAACGGTCTACGCTCTGAGGAATATCTTCATCGAGAATAGCCTTCCTAGATATCGTGATTCTACTGCTTCGGCTTCGCTTACGAGATGCCATTTGTTCACGGATAATTCCCATGATATTTTCTAAATCAGAATCGCCAGATTTGAGATCAACCTTCTTTGCAACCTGTTCAACCGTCATACGCTTGATTGCATCCATGTTGGCGTCGTCGGCAAGTTTGTGCGCGTGCTCCTCTGAGACACCCAACTCCATTAGTCGCTTTTTTGTTGAACTTTTTACCGCCAAATCACTCGCCCCGGGCCAGCAAAAACCGCAGGCCTGCGGCTTAGTCAGGCGGGCCCGAGGGGATTTGAACCCCCGGCCACCGGGTTAAAAGCCCGGCGCTCTACCTGACTAAGCTACAGGCCCATAGCAGATGCTGGGCTATCGGCGGACTGAAGGGGTGTTTATGAAACTGATGGTAGAGGCATGGCTACCACTGAGGGGGGGGGGGGTTCCCTCCGAGGCCAGAGAGACAAGCTTAATTGAGGCACAGTAGACATAAAGGTTTGTGAAAAAAAGGGCGAATTATCCATGAAAAACAAAGATTCACCTTCAGAATCCCTCGCCCAAGTAGATGTTGATTCAACACTTATTAATTTCAAAATATCTGAACAACATTCTTTTGATTTGGTGATACCTAAATCGGTTTATCCACCAAGAGAAGATACTCGGCTGTTATCCAATGCTTTGAAGAGGTTAGATGGCAAGGTTGGGAATGCAATTGAGATTGGCTCTGGGTCTGGAATACTATCCATTCAATTAGCTAATTTAGGATGGAAAGTAAAAGCATATGACGTGAATCCACTAGCTTCAACTGCAACCGAGTACAACGTTGAAAAAGCCGGTCTGGCCAAACATGTTGATGTGGAAGAAGGAGGATTAGGAGATTTTGAATTAAACCTCAACTCTACTGATTTGTTAATTTGGAATTTACCTTATCTCTCACCTCCACCCTCTGATGAACCACACCTAGAGTGGATTGAAGAAGCATCAATGTCAGACTTACCTGGAAACGGTTGGTCGGGAGAATTGATAGATTACTTGGAAAAACATAGAAGTGAAATAAATCCCAATTTGCTCATACTGTTATTATTTAGAACGGATCCTCAAAGCCCGAGTCGGCCAGTTGATTGGGCAAAATCTGGCTGGGCAGTTAGACTAGTGAATAGTGCTAAACTTCTTGATGAAAAATTAGGTGTATATGCATTTTGGAAACCTGGCTTAAATATAGCCCCGCATTTGATAGATTCTTGTATATCCACGATGGATGAGGCAAAGAAATTACCAGAACAAGGGTGGCAAAGAATTCGGGCAAAGCATCAAACAGGAGGGCGTGGCAGAAGAAAATCTATTTGGAAATCAAATGACGGCGACATGATTGCAACTTGGAATATTTCTTCAGAAATATTCCAAATAATGGCGCCGGGTATGATTCAAACAATAGTAGGAAGTAATATCGCAGAAATCATAGGATGTCATATCAAATGGCCAAATGATTTAATCAATAAAAATGGCCATAAGTTGGGTGGAATTCTAATTGAAACAGATTCCTCATCTACCAATATTCGAATTGGTGTTGGAATCAATAAAACTCTGGGCGAACATAATGGGGAGAAAACATCGGGTTGGTATGAATTTCAGCCCAATTTGGAAAGTGAACGACTCTTTAGACAAATTGATGCTGTGATTTCATCAATTTTCGAAACATCTCCACTACTACCTAATGTTATTAATATAGAAAATATTCAACTAGAATCATGGAAAGGAATTTCTAAATTAATGTCTCGAGGTGTCTATACTAACACAAAAAATAAAAATTCACGAGTAGTATCAATAAATGAGTCAGGAAGTCTTGAATTTGAAATGAGCGGAGAAAGAATTCTGGTATCGGATCTCGACTCAATAAAATGGAAATATTAATTTCTTATCGCTTCTTCTTCGAAGCTTTAATTCCTAAACGTTCCCTTACGAGAATGATTTTACCTGATGAAGTAATTGTCTTGAAAGTGCCATGATGATTTAATATTTCTAAAGATTCGCGATAATGTTTCAACGGCACTTTGATAATAGCAAATAAATCATTTTCGGTATTTGTAAAATCGAATAATTTTGGGTTTAAATGTTTGAGTTCTGATTCGAGTTTCTTCTGACAATCCAATCGAGAAAAATTCCTATCAGAGACGCTCAAGCCAACCCAACGATGCTTGCCTCTAGCGGCTTTATTCAAACCAGACACATTACTCCGATGGGTTTCTCCTTAACGAATAAGTCGGTAAAATACATCATAGTCCACTGACTACAGCTGTAATTCGAAGTTTACCAATCAAACCTTCACTTACTCTTGCACCCATTATTACTTGGCAATTCGGACTGAGATTTGATACAAATTCGTCTGTGACCTCGTTTAGATGTGAGAGTGTCATGTCTGGCCCCCCCTCGACCTGGATTAAACAGCCACTAGCCCCGTCTACATTCAAATCATAAAGAGGAGATTCTCGTGCAATTTGAACAACTCCTTTCGGGTCTCTAGTAGTTCCAGTCCCTACAATCAATGTGGCGTTTCCCTCATGACCCACAACAGATCTTAAATCCATTAAATCAAGATTGATTTTCCCTACTCTAGCGAGAGTAGAAACAAGTCCCTCTACCAACTCTTCTATCCAACCCGCTCCTGATTGCCATTCCAATTCCCTCTGTCTTGCTTGCCAGGCTAAACGTTCTAGGCTAATTCGAATACAAACATGAGAATTATTATCCAAATCTTCTATAGCACTCTTTGCTAATTGCATTCGCACAGGTTGTTCAGCAAATGGAAGACTAGCGACAGATACCACTAAGCAATTTGATGATTGTGCGATTTGGGCAATTTCTGATGCGACACCAGACCCTACACCCCCTCCTAATCCAGTTAATATTACAACCATCTCTGCTGCCTCTAGTAACGGTCGTATCGAGTCAAGGCCATCCCGGAGCCTATGGGCAGCTAGCAGTGGTAATGCAGCAGCACCACGACCATCACCTGCCGCATCGAGGTGAAGACAATGAGCTTCAGCTGAACTAAGAAAAGACTGTTCATCAGCATCAATCAGGAGCAGGTCAGCTAATCTAGGGCAACGAGAATGAGCATTTTGAGCCCAATTACAACCCAATCCACCTACACCTGCAATCAGCAAGTCGCCCTGTTTCACATTTAGCCAGACAAGTGGTCCGTTATGAATTTCATTAATCATATGTGAGATAACGACTGTATTTTCTTCTTTCATCTCTCGCCCAAGCATTGTCTGGTTCAATTTCAAGAACTTTTGAATAATACTCCACAGCAGTTTCGAAATCAGAAAGGTGTCGGCCATACATATGAGCTAACACATTTAGTACGGGAACGCACTTAGGGTGTGCCTCATTCATCTCTAATAGTAATAATTCTGCTTTTGATAAATCCATCATATCGATATAATCTTCAGCTTGATTTAGGCTTGAAATTTGGTCTTCGCTCAACCGGTAAACATTCTCCCAAGCAGGCCCTGACATATACTCTCCTAGATGACCATAAGTAAGATGTTTTCCAATTGGATTATCTAAAGATAAAACTACATATCAAAACCTCTCAAGGAACTATCCTAACTGGAACTTTAATATCCCAAGTTCAGGTCGGTCTGAATATTCAAAGAGGCGTATAGATGTCAAGTCAAAACCTCTCAAGCCGGCGTATCTTCATTCTGAGCGTTCTAGCCATCTTCTTAGCATCCACGACTCAGGCATACCATACCGGCATCAGCGGTGATGCTGACAATAAGGGAGAGACCGCTGTTGCAGGATGTACCTGCCATTCTGGGGAGCCAGATAACTCCGTCACAGTAGTGCTAGATGGTGTTCCGTATCACTATGAAGCAGGCATAGTATACGAAATGAAAATTCAATTAATCGGCGGGGCAGAAATTGATACCTCCTCACTAACAGGGGGATTTTCAATGCTAGTCAACATCGGTTCACTCTCGTCATCTGAAGGCTTTGAAAATGAAGTACAAAACTGGGAAGATGATGACACAAGACTTACTCATTCCAATGCAGGGTCACAAACAGAAGAAAGGATTTGGCACATCACTTGGACTGCTCCCGAAAGTGGTTTGGGTGTTGCGGAATTTTGGATTAGTGGAAATACTGTAAATGGAGATTCAATTCCATCTGCCTTGGATCGATGGAACAGAGTAACTACATCTGTATCCGAAGGTACTGATGATGGGAAGACACGGACTATTTTTTCGGGCAATGGTGAAATCACTCCACCAGCGCCAAAAGACACACACATCAATCTACATGACATGGGTGCACCACTGAAAGCACATTGGCTAGGATTGCTAGGATTTGGTGCAGTTGTGATTGTAATTATTTTCTGTGGATTATTCCTTAGATACGGCTTATCTCATCACTCCACTGGAAGATCAAACCTCCTTAAATTAAGAATCAAACATCTGAGGCGAGGTGACCAAATATGAAAGAAGATATGGTTCTAAAGCTTCTCCGGCAAGTAAAGTCAGGTGAAGTTTCCATTGAAGATGCTCAATCTGCTTTAGAGGGAGTGAATCTGTCAGAAGAAGCATATGAATCCGCTGTCAATCATGGAGTTTTCAATGAACCTGCGCCTGGCACAATCGTCAGAGCAAGTATACGTCCATCAGGTGAATCATTCTTAGTAGTTCTAATCGGACTTTGGGGGATTCTTTGGACATTGTACTGGGCAGGTTCGCTGTCTTACGGGCTTTTCCACCACTGGGATCAACAACTTTTATCCTTTTTCCTAGCGATGACCTTGTTAACAGTAATTATTCTTGGTATCGTCTATATCAGATTCGTAATGCCTGACCTGATTATTGTTAAGCATCGTAGAAATAAATTCATTCAACCGAACGATCCTGAAGGTTGGCAACAATTTGAGGTGTAATTATGGCTAGACGATTCAAATTACGACCAATTCCCGGCGAAGAAGGCGATATCTCAGAACCAGGTAGTATGATAGATCGTAGAACATTTCTTCGCTACTCATTCAATACTGCTGCTGGAGCGATTACAATGGCGAGTTTGGGGAGCATCGGCTTTGCATCTATGTTAATGGGTCAAGCAGAAGCATCGGGCGGCGATTCTGCAGTTAGATTCTGGGTGCCAACTGGTGCAGAAGATTCTGCATGGTATGGAGATAGGCACTTAGAAGCAATGAATTTTTCTGCCTTTGTTGAAGTTGCAGCAGCAACAAACACAGGAATGGCAGGTGCACAAGGTGTATGGTCAGGGATGCCTGTAAGTGTCATCTATGTCCCTCACGATGAAAATAAAAATCTGGGATTGATTGAAAATAAACCTAGGTTTCAATTAATGGATGGATATACAGCAGATGGCAAATACGTGGGTTCGGGTCATGAACTCAATGAAAAAGAAGAATATTCAGCTCTTTCAATCCATGATAACCTAATTATTATCTTCTCAAGATGTCCTCATCTTTGTTGCATTCCAGGATGGCAATTAGTCGCTAATGACTTCACAAGCGATAATTGGACACCTGGAGGTTCGGATGGGGGAGGAAACAAATTGTTTTGTATATGCCATTCGAGTAGATTTGATCCGACTGCTATCGAAAAGAATAGAAATAGAAACAGATCGACTGGGTCAGAGTTTGAATATATTGGCGTTAGGAGATCGGGTGGACCAACGCCAGTGGGTATGCCCCTCATTCCATTCGTCATCAATGGCGATTTACTAGAAGCCCTTCCGGACTTCAAAGACTGGTACACATATTGCGACTGAGGTGAAAAAATGATACAATTTTGGTTCCTATGGATTTTTATCTCAATCGTTGTTGTTCTCGTGGCTCTAACATTACGTAAGGAGCGTGATGAAATACCACGGACAGATATTCTCCGCGCAGTAGAAACCAGTGCATCCAGCATGGGTCTCGCAGAAAAATTATTTCTATGGGCATTTTCTTGGCTTGACACACGATTCCGCATACAAGATTATTGGGGCATGAGTAGAGACACCTACCACAGCGTCCATCGTCAAATGCCGTTAACCCATGCAGAAAAATATAAATTACGAATTATTTGGTATTGGTATCCACTCTATTGTTTGGGTGGAATTTCATTCTTGGCATTTATTATTCTCGTCATCACAGGGACCGTTCTCGGACTTTATTATGTCCCCGGAGGAGAAGGAGACCCTACCCCCGCTTACTCATCTATGGAATTCATCATGATTCAACTCCCATTTGGCTATATCATAAGATCCATTCACCATTGGGCCACCCATTTCATGGTTGCAGCTGTTTTCTTACACATGTGCCGCGTTTACTTTACTGGCGCATACCGTAACCCTCGTGAACTCAATTGGTTAATCGGAGTTGCATTGATGTTCTTCACAATTTTCTTTGGGTATTCAGGTTACCTCCTCCCTTGGGATAGTTTGGCATTCGGTGCAGCAACTATCGGAATTAATATGGCAAATTCAACACCTCTTATTGGGTCATGGGCAGCAAATGCAATGTTTGCTGGGACTTCCCTCTCTGGTCAAACGGTAACTCGAATGTATTTCCTCCACGTATTCATATTACCTGTTGTTGTAACAACACTAATCATCGCTCATCTGTTTATTGTTTGGGTTCAGGGAATTGCGGAGCCACATTGAGGTGAATTAATGGGATTGATTGAAAGATTTGGACGTATTGCTGATGTTTACATCAGTGAGAGAGACCAACTTGTTACCGCTGAACATGAACGGCGGCGAGTTTTCACTGGCCAACCATTTTGGCCAACAGAAGTGTTGAGAGACACTATTATTTTAGCAGCTATTGTAATGGTTCTTGCATTCTATTGTTGGTTAATTCCTCCGCCTTTGCATAGTGCTGCAGACCCATTTGCTCAGGCAGGCTTTGTGTTCCCTGATTGGTATGTATTATTCTCGTATGGTTACTTGCGTTGGGGAGAATATCTACCACAATTCATTATTCCTGCTGGGCCGATAGGCACATTCTTTGGATCCCCTGTAATCTCATGGAACGCAGCATGGTGGGGAGCTTTTATCACAGGATTACCAGTTGGAATCCTCACATTGCCTCCATTCTTGGGAGGTCGAGAAAAGAGACCGGCTGAAGACCCATGGTTCGCGACGGCTGGGGCAGTTTACCTCGCTCACGTTTGGTTTATTTCTGTGTTTTCGATTAACATTTTCTTAGAACTCTATTCAAAGGATCTGACTAATTATTGTTGGTTGGATTCCCATGGATCTTTATTCTGTGGCAGGCAAGCACCTTGGACTGCCCAAGTATTCAATATGATACCCTGGTTGTTAACCGGTATTTTCATATTTGCAATAATTTATTTTGCTGTTCGAAAATTCGGCCTAAATTCTATGGGCGCAAGGTTAACACCGACTCTTGGGAGAAAAATCGCAGTTGGATCAGCCGTAGCTGCAGTCCTCATTTGTGTTGTAACATGGCCTATTTACGAAAGCGGGTTCTGGGATTACGGAGGATTAGGAGCCATGGAGGATATCGAAGAACTTGAAGGCCTTCGTAGTCAGCCATCTGATACTCTTGTTCATGCTGAAAAAGGCAATGCTTGGAATGATTGGGGTGACGATTGTTTGCCTTATGGAGATACAGAAAATTTAGCTATCTGGGAAAGTTTGAGTCATGGTGAAAATTATGCCGATTATTGTGTGATTCCAGCAACTCATTGGGTTAATTGGGGAATATTCCAACCAACGCGGACAACGCTTCTCGATTTCTCTGGAGTAAACGAACATCTCGATACAAATAACGGGGTAAATGGGGCTTCAATGGAATATTCTTATGAGGGCAGTGACGCTATCACAGAAACAAAATCATTCACGATTGAAGATTTTGGAATTGGCTTGGTTCCCGTCGACGTTAGTTGTAACTTCCGCATGACAGTTCGTGGAGCAGGAATCCATACTCAATCCCTAACTCTGAGTGATGCAACTGGATCTGAAATTTGGAGCACTGATGATGGGGTTTGTGGATCAACCACTCTTAACCTTGATTCAGGATCATCTTATTCATTGCATTTCTCCAGTATTAGTGATGATGTCGATTCATCGATCACAATGATTACTGGATTTTCAGCAGTAGCATACCAGCCTCTTCTACTGGCCAAAGATGGCACAGCACTATTGAGGTCAGAATCAGACGGTGACCCCTCTGAATTAATTGCTCAATCCATTGATAATCCCACATACCATAAGAATCCAAAAACCTTGGATGCGAAATTAATCTACTCTCTTTTCATCCCTTGCTTGGGTGTTGGAGCTATGGTTTTCATGTTGATGAGATCATTGGCCAGAGGATATGAGTGGGAAATGAACAAATGCTATGGCTGCGATTTATGTGATGATGCATGCCCTGTCCGATTGTTTAATGCCGGTGACAAACTCAACATCATTTACAATACCTGGAATAATGAAGATGATGGAGTGCCTCTCTATTCTTGTTTGACATGCAGTGCGTGCACAAACGCTTGTCCACAATTAGTCGATTACGACTCTTATGTTGACATCCGACGAAATCTAATCGTAGGGGGTCCACCTGCTGCAGAAATTCCACACTCAGTACTACAAGCAGTAATAGCTGCAGAAGCCGAAGAAGATGCAGATAAATCTTTCATTTCAATAGAGGATTACCCAATTGATTCGAATGTAGGTTATTACCCAGGTTGTGTTGATTACATCGACCAAGAAATGATCTTCAGCAGTGTCAACGAAGGTAGCATGGATTTGGGAGATACAACGACTGCTGCATTCACATTGTTTGAAGAGATGGATGCAGATGTAACCTATCTTGGCAGAGATTTCTTGAAGTGTTGCGGACATGACCAGAAATGGCAAGGAATGACAGAGGTCTTTGAAAAATTGAAGACATATAATCAGAAAAAACTTGGTGATAGTGGGATAGATACCTTAGTTACATCTTGTGCAGAATGTTTCCGAACTTTTGCGATGGATTATGAATTAGATGACATGAAAGTCATGCACACTACTGAATATCTCATTGAAAATGGGTTTGATATGGAATTGTCAACAGAAGAAGATATTACTGTCACATTCCACGACCCTTGCAGACTTGGAAGACAAATGAATATCTACGAAGAACCGAGGAATTTGATAAAAGCTGTCGATGGCGTTGAATTAGTTGAAATGGAACACACAGGAGAAGATGCTCTTTGCTGTGGTGTATCCAGTATGATGTCATGTAACGAAGATAGTCGTGCGTTAAGAATCCAAAGATTCGATGAAGTAAAAGCAACTGGTGCAGATATTATGTTGACATCTTGTCCAAAATGTGTCAGTCATTTCGAATGTTTGAAGTTTGAAGGTGACCCTTCCAATAATGTCGAAATTCTCGATGTCGTCTCATTCCTTGCAAACCAGATTAATAATCGAAAATAAATTATTGGTTTAATAAAAGGCGAGAATGCCTGAATAAGTTGCAGCAATGAAGTTTAACAAAATACCCAAAATCGTCATTTTTGCCATCTGTGGATTGTTATAACCCATGGCAATAAGCCATAGGAAAAAACCAATTAAACCACCACATGCAAAGGAAATCCAAGCAATTTCAACTGAAATAAAAATCGCCATCACAAGCCAGATGGAGATTGGTAATAATAATCCCAACCAAGCGGTTGAATACTTCCACCAAGGCGTCTCCTCAACCAGGATTTCCATAGTTATTCCAAACATAACCTCAACATCAAACTAACGTAGCCAACCATAGACTTGAGAAGAGGAAGGCTCTCGTTCTATCCGATGACCGATGTCTCAGACCTCTCTGAGCGACGATCTAAACAAAAAAGCCGTATTAGGCAAATGTTGAACACAGTTAGAGCAGAAGAACGACTAAAACTCAAAGGCGGTGAAGATGCTGTCGCTTGGGTCAAAGAAGAGTTATGCATAGGATGTGATCAATGCACAATCGTCTGTGATGATGATGCAATCGAATTATTTGCAACTCCGTTGGCAAGCCCGATTCTCAATATCGACGTAAATCGGAAAGCCAGAGTATTGAGAGAACCCTGTACTGGTTGCAAATTATGTGTTCTCGCTTGTCCAACTGATGCGATCATTATGATAGAAAGGTGAGAAATTTGAGTAAAGAAATAGAAGAAGAACCAGTTAGGTTCGGAGCAGAGTTTGGTCCAAAACGTACCGACTTAAGCAAAGGAGTTTCTTTATCAACGTTCAAATCACTTGTTTGGGTTTCAAATTTAGGTGGATTGATTCTGTTCGCAATCGGTTTAGAATTATTGATGGTTCAACAACAATTCTATCTAGCATTAGGCTGTTTAGTGTGTGGGGTTGTCATAGCTCTTTTTCCTTCAAATTATGAAATTGTTGGAATGCAAGGAATCGAAATTGATTCCAGTGACACTGAAAATGAGAATGCTTGATGAAATTTGATAGAGAATTCAATATTTCATAAATGATACTGAGAGATTATAAATTGCTAACTTCACGCTTGTAAAGGGTAAGAAGTGCCCTAAATCTTTGAGAATGCTGGGTAATTACATGGATCAAATATTTTGCCAAACACTAAACACCCCTTTAGGGAAAATGTTCGTTGAAGCAAGCAGTTATGGATTGACAAAAGTTGGTTGGGGGAAAAGTGAACACTCTGAAATAGATAATATTCACACACAGAAAGGAGTACATTGGTTAAACAAATATTTCGATAAGACTGATGCAAAGATGCCAATATTTGACACAAGAAATTTAACAATCTTTCAAAAATTTGTATTACTGAAATTGAAGACTTCTGAATTTGGAAGTATAATATCATATGGTCAATTAGCATCAAAAGCCAATTCACCAAGAGCTAGTAGGGCAGTAGGTTCAGTGATGGCTATGAATCCTTGGCCGATTATTGTGCCCTGTCATCGTGTGGTCAGATCTGATGGAATCATTGGAAATTATAGTGGAGTTGGTGGAAAAACAACAAAACAATGGCTTCTAAATCACGAGAGAATTGAGTCCTAGAATTAATTTTCTAATTCTGCATATTCAGCAGACAAACCGAGAAGGGCCAATTCAGCAACCAAGGTATGCCAACCTGAAGCATGCTGAAGAGCCTCTTTTCCACCCTCGTCCATTTCGAGTTTTGATGGGGCGATAAAACGCGTCGAGGGGGTATTCAAATTTGCAAGAGTTCCTTTCTTGTTATTGGCTCTATAGAACCAAGCATCGACATCGCCACCAACTGAATACATACATGGTTCAATGACATAATCCCTCCACTTCAAACGAGTTGGAACACCTTCTTGGATTAAAAAATCAATTACTTCTGCTCCCCCTTTCCCATAGGTTAATTTATTCATTTTTCTTTTAGATAAATTCAATAATTCATCACCTGATGAAATTTCAATAATTCCTAATCCGTAAGTTCCAGAATCGTTTTTTACAAATAATTTTGGCTTACTATCAATTCCTAATGAACGATATTTTTCCCGCAACATGTCTAGGCAATCATCAACTTCCTTAGCAAGGGTTTTACGACAAATTTCCTGTTCTAGACATTTGTCTTCACTAACAAACCAATGTGTCCCTAACACCCAAGGGTCAATTTCCAATAATTTTGCCACTTCATCAATAAATGGCTGAACCACTCTGAAATGATTGGATTTTCTTCTCTGAAACCACCCTAAACCCTGAGGGGGTGCAACTGGAATTTTACCAGAAGGTATTTTTCCATTAGTAAGATCATTATTCGTGATAATCAAATCCGGTCGTTGACCATTTACCAATACTCCATCAGGACATCTAGTCACTGGAGATAATGAGAGATGACCAGATAATGCCTCAATTTCCGCAAAGTCTGCTAATTCCACCGAACCAACTCTACATTCTCTACCTGCAGATTGTATCAATCTTTTAATTACCAAGATATTTTCAGCATAACCTGGATTGCGAGTATTTGATTCTGGCCAAAGTAACACAAGTTGTGAACCGGGGTATTCATTATCCAACCAATGACGTATAGGTCCAACAAGGCGTTGTAAATCATCTTCTTCAATATTATTAAATCCGGCAGGAAAAGCATTAATATCGACTGCGGCAACCTTCCAACCCGAATCTCTAATATCGACAGACCCGTATAGTGGAGATGGATATTGAGCACGTTTTTGTTCGAACCATTCGGCAAGCATTTCTCGATTTTCTTCTAATCGTGGCCGCAATTCATTCAATAAATTCGACTTGTCAAACAATTAATTCACCCCAATTACTTACATCATCTAAAACATCTAACAAAGAACCACTCCGCATACCATTTTTCGAATCTGTGAAATGCATTGCATGAAAAATTCGTAAACCTATCGCCATATCTGGTTGATCCCTCAACATCGGTGCGAGATTCCCATAATCCGACGCCCATTCTATTGCACGCGGTTTTAATTCATTGATTAAATTAGAAATTTGTGAAGGAGCTGTAGCTGTACCCGCAGGGATTTTGGGGCGCTGAATAATATTAATTGGTAAATTTGTTAGTTTAGCGGCTTCGCGTAAAGCCATTTTTTCATTATCTTCCGATAAACGCCAATTCAATGGTAGTCCATGAGATGCTTTTCGATGGGCTGAGCCGAGGAAAGGTACTCGTACTTCCAAACCATAGGCCATACTATGACGATCACCTAATCGCAATTGGAAATTTGCTAACTGACCACGATCCATCTCAAATTGGAGTGTGGAAGTTAGGTCTCTCAGATGTGTTTTTGGATTAACGATACCGTCCACCCAAGGTTGAGCCATTCCAACCGATGTTGAATCGATTGAAACTTGTCCGCCCAAATCCATGCGTTTCTGAATTAAATCCGCATGTGCAGAAATATTGCGAAATCTAGGATATCCAGCGTGTATCTCATCAGCCCCTTGGCCACACAATCCAACACGAACTTTCTTTGACATTTCTTCAAATAAAGGTTGCCAGAATAAAACAGTAATGTCCAAATCTTCTCCTCCCCACACAAAAGATGGTAACCGCTTCCAAAAATCTTCTTCGTCGAGAATCTTTGTATGATGAACTAATTCATGATGTGCAGTGACCTCTTTGGAAGCCAATAAATCAGGATTTTCTTCGCTACCGGCAACTGTCCAACATTCAGGAACGGGATTACCAGTAGAATCTGCAGCCCTATGAGCGAGGGCAGCGACCAAACTTGAATCCAATCCACCCGAAAGTACAATTCCTACCGGAACATCAGCCATCAAACGATCTTCAAGGCTATTGCACAAACTATCGAGAAGTGGTTGCGCCCCGGTTGCAGGATTCCAAGAGTTACCCGGCGAGACTATATCTTGAGAATACTGAGCAACACCAGTAAGTACTGCTTTTCCATCTTTATCTAATGACCATGTTTCAATTGTCCCTGTACCAACTGAGCTAACATTAGCAAAAAGAGTCGTTCTATCCAATGGGTATTCGTAAGCCAATCTAACATGCAAAGCAGTAATATCAGGGGCGGCTCTAAATTCAGGATGTCCCCAAAAGCATTTGACCTCTGAACCAAACAATAGCGTTCCATCAGCCAATATTGTTCGTACTAATGGCTTAACCCCCATCGCATCTCGACAAAGAATGAGTTCCTTTGCACTCCCATCCCATAATGCAAAACCCCATACTCCATCGAGCTGTGAAACCCATCCTACATGCTTTTCTGCTGGGTTTCCAGGTAGAGTTGAACCCCTAGTGCAACGCAATCCACCAATTTGGATAGATTCAGGGATTGTTGAAGTAATGTTTGAAGCCCAACCATTCCTCTTGTGAAGTGCTAGAATGGTCTCTGCGTCTCCAGAAGTATTCCACGGGTAATTTGAATTATTATTCCTAATGATTTTATGATTGTAAATTTCACCATTTTGAATCAATACACAATTGTGTTCTGATTGAATAGGCTGCCAAGAACCATTCAAGTCAACGATCGATAAACGTGCTTGTGCTAAAGCAACAGAACCAGTGCCTGCATCAGCATCGAATTTGCCAGAGCCATCAGGTCCTCGATGTGCTAAACGAGCAGCCATAGCATTAGCGATTGACGAATCACCGTTGCCAAGTAAGCCACTTATTCCACACATAGTTTATCCTCTAGTGAATAGCCATCAAGGTGATGGAAAAATGATATAGTCAGAAGTATTTTACAAAAATAACTAGGGAAGCAATCGATGCGATTATCCACATCGCCACATAGCTATTCTGTGATAATTGTGACTCAACTATTCCACTCTTGTCTTCATCCCTCATGTCTAACGACCCTACGGGTGGCATTCGGATTGTAAAGATAACGCAATTCTACTCAAATGAATGGGTGTAGAAGAAATAATATTGTTAGCGGAACGAGAATCATCGTTGCGTTATCATCAATCCATTTCACTCGAGGCAATTCACCAAGAACGGTGAATGGCGCTAAAATTAGTGCTATCCAAAGAGGTGTTCCCAACCAAAAAGAACTACCAATCCAAATAATAAATGAAACAATGAGTCCCCCAATTATTGCTGCTTGAATTCCTTGTTTATTACGTTTAATTTCGCCCATTACCGGGTCGACAAATGTCAGCCCCCAAATCATCGGAGCCCCATATAATCCTGACTTCATTCCACTTCCTTCTTGTGGAGTAATAAGCAAAGCGAGACACACAGCAAATGCACCCCATGCTAATGCTGAAATTTGTGTTGCTTCGTATTCTCGCTGGCCAATAATAATAATTCCAAATTTTAATCTAATCGCTTCTAGTGATAATATAGAGAAACAAATTAATATTACCAATTGAGTTGGAGAAATAGAAATTATACTAGAAATTTCTTCACCTTTTGTGTAATAGAGAACTGGAATTACAGCCATGCTAATATGAAGGAGGCGGCGGAAAAAGTGACCCCCCGCCCCACCAACAGAATGGTTCACATGATCTATATCAACCGGAATTTCTTCATTATTCATCTGTTATCCATCCTAATTAGTGGGTCGACTAATTTGCTCGAGTGCTTCATCAAGTGTGATTGTTCCGGCTGAAAGTGCTTGGATAACCTCATTGAATTGAGGATGAGAAATAAGCCTAGAATCCCAGGCAGATAGTAATCTCTCCCTAAATCGAATAGTGTCTCGATTGGAATTTGGATCTATCTGCTCAATAGAATTCACTAATTCAGTAACACCATCCCCTAAATGAGCAGATACAAGGCAAACCTCAATGGCTGTTTCAGTAGCCAATGTTAGTGAGTTTCGTAACGAATCAGCTGCTAATTGTGCACTCGGTAAATCAGATTTATTTATCGCGATAATGTCTGCTAACTCAATTATTCCAGCTTTTTCTGCCTGAATAATATCACCTCGATCGGGTCCTTCGACCAGCAATACTCTATCGGCAAATGCAACTATTCTAATCTCTGATTGGCCACTGCCAACAGTTTCAATGATTATTCTAGTCCATCCACATTGACTTAACAAAGATATCATCGGTGCTAGGAAAGATGTTAATCCACCAGGATGATTTCTTGTCGCAAGTGAACGAACAAAAACTAAATCATTTGCATCACTAATCGCCATTCTCATTCGATCACCAAGCAGAGCTCCACCACTTTTTGGAGATGAAGGGTCTACTGCGAGTACTGCGACTTTCTCACCACGACTTATCCATTCAACAATCATCTTTCCAATTAGAGTAGATTTTCCAACACCGGGTGGTCCGGTCACACCTAATGTCCATGCACCAAAATTATCAGTTGGAATACTTTTTCCAGATTCAATTATTGTCAGTAATTTAGACAGACTTCTTCGGTCACCACCTATTGCACTGGAAATTAATTCTTCGACATTCACTGCCAATGCCACCCAAGTTCTTCGCCAACTCCAATAGGTTCGCCATTTACTTTTCTCAAACTTACTTCTTCCAAAAAATTAATTATTTCCTTGGTTTGAGTTCCTGGGCCAAATATTGCCCTCAGACCTTGAGAAAACAATTCCTCACGATCATATTCGGGAATTATTCCTCCAGCGAAGATGATTACATCGTTCATTCCTTCGCTGCGTAATAACTTACAAATTTTTGGAATTAATACATCGTGTGCACCTGATAATGTGGATAGCCCTAAACCAACTGCATCTTCATCTAACACTGTACGAACAATTTCAGTAGGTGTTCGACGCAGACCAGTGTAAATCACCTCGTGACCTGCGTCTCGCAAAGCCCTAGCGATTACTTTCGCCCCTCTATCATGGCCATCTAAGCCGGGCTTGGCAATGACAATTCGCATCCCCATCGTAATTCAATCGGATAGGTAGGACAATTTCAATCAACCGATTAAGGAATTGAATTCATCATCAAAGGATGAAGAAAATTACTATTCGACTAAAGATTTTGAAGATTGATGTTGGGCAATGCTCATGAGTCCTCTTCTTCCATTAGTAAAATAGAACATGTCTGGAGTCGAGGATCGTATCGAGGATTTGCGACAAAGAAAGGCGCAAGCAGAAGCCGGGGGTGGACAAAATAGAATCGCTGTTCAGCATAAAAAAGGCAAATTGACAGCTCGTGAAAGGATTGAGCACTTACTAGATGAAGATTCCTTTATGGAAGTAGATAGCCTTGTCGAACATCGTTGTCGAGATTTTGAAATGGACAGAAATGTAATTCCAGGAGATGGAGTTGTCTGCGGCCATGGGACTATTGGTGGTAGAACAGTGTACTGTTTCGCACAAGATTTTACAGTATATGGTGGTTCTCTTGGAGAAATGCATGGATTAAAAATTTGTAAAATTCTCGATATGGCTCTGAAGACAGGAGCTCCTGTGATTGGTTTGAATGATAGCGGCGGTGCTCGAATTCAAGAAGGCGTCGCAAGTTTAGGATCTTATGCTGAAATATTCTTTAGAAATGTTCGTGCAAGTGGTGTAATTCCTCAAATTTCAGTCATTATGGGACCATGTGCTGGTGGTGCGGTCTATTCACCAGCCATCACCGATTTTGTCGTAATGGTTGATAAAACCGCTCATATGTTTATCACCGGTCCAGAAGTTATCAAAACTGTCACAAATGAAGATGTATCATTTGAAGAATTGGGTGGTGCAGGAACCCATGCTAGCCGATCAGGAGTGACTCACTTCACCGCTGAAAGTGATGAAGATGCATTGACGATAACTAGAGATTTAATTGCATTATTACCTTCAAACAATTTAGAAAAACCTCCAACAAAATCCACTTCGGATCCACTAGATCGTATTTGTGATGAATTGACAGAGTTGATTCCAGATAACCCATCTCATCCTTACGATATTCTCGATGTAATAGAATCAGTCCTTGATGATGGAGCTTTTTTAGAAGTACAAGCTGAATTTGCTCAAAATATCATAGTAGGTTATGGCCGACTTGGCGGTCATACCGTCGGTGTCGTTGGAAATCAACCAAAAATTTTAGCGGGCTGTTTGGACATCGATGCTTCGGTAAAAGCAGCCCGTTTCGTTAGATTTTGTGATGCGTTCAATATTCCAATAATCACTTTAGTCGATGTCCCAGGTTTCTTGCCCGGTGCAAATCAAGAGTGGGGCGGTATTATCAGGCACGGTGCCAAATTACTCTACGCCTATGCTGAAGCTACAGTTCCAAAAATAACTGTAATTACCCGTAAAGCATACGGAGGGGCTTACGATGTTATGTCTTCTAAACATATACGCGGAGATTACAACATTGCTTGGCCAACAGCCCAATTAGCAGTGATGGGTGCCGATGGCGCAGTACAAATTATACATCGCCGACGAATAAATAGTGCTGGAAATCCTGAACAAGAACGTGAACGCCTCGTCGATGATTATAACAACACATTTGCTAATCCATATCAAGCAGCAGCACTCGGCTACATCGACGATGTCATACAACCAAATCAAACTAGAACTGTTCTTATTCGTGCCTTGGGCGCCTTACTTGAAAAAGAAGAAATTAGGCCTGCTCGTAAACATGGAAATATTCCCCTCTGAGTTGAAATTATGGCATCAACGAATAACAGAAGTGAAAAATTACGTGCAGTAGCAATTGCTGCTATAATATTACATACAAAAGAAGGAAAATCACTAGAGCCTACCAAACACCGACAAGGGGGTTCAGATTGGGCAAAGGATCATCGTCGAAATTTAATCGGAAGACGAACCCTATCCAGAGCACGTTCTCGAAGGAGTACTACGAGGTGATTTCATGCCAATAAAACGTAAAATCACTGTTGATGGAGAAAAATTTGAGGTGGATCTCGAACGTCAAGGTGATGAATGGCTCGTTGTTGTCGAAGGAAAAGAATTCCGAATTAATATTGACGGGGTTCATTCTAATGTTGGACAAACTCGTCAAAGAGGGGGTAAAAAGAGAAAAATGTCTGGAACAATTTCTTCCTCAATCCCTGGAAAAATTATTTCATTACACGCTTCGATTGGCGATATGGTTGAAGAAGGAGATGTAATAATAATCCTCGAAGCAATGAAAATGCAAAATGAAATCCAAGCACCATTATCCGGTAAAATAATTGAAATAAATTGCCAATCAGGAGAAAGTGTTGAAGCAAATATGCCATTATTGGTCATAGAGCCTATTGTAAATTCAGAAAATTAGTAAATTAAAATAAAGAAAGGTATTGTTATGGTGGAATGCGACTACGAAGATTGCTCTGACAAGGGAGTCAAAATAAGCCGATTATCGCCTGAAGGATTTTTGGTCGCGACTGGAAACAAAGCCTATTCATTTAGGGAAGCATACCGAAGGTTCCACTATTGTAATGAACATCATTCTCAACTAATGGCAACTGTTTGGAACCGAGTTCGTCAGAGTGATGATAAGGATGATGACCACGTGGCTCCGACAGCCATTTGAGTAGGATGATTCATTGACTTCACAGTATACAGACCAGTTATGACGGCCACATATGTCAGCAAGTTAGAATGCGCTTATACCGGCGAAGAAGTAGAGAAAAACATCCCTCAAACTCTTTCACCTGCCGGAAAACCAATATTAGTAAAGTATGATTTAGAAGCGATTGGAAATAATATCTCTCGCTTGGATATTGAAAATTCCGAAGACCCAGGATTTTGGCGCTATGCACCGCTTTTACCAGTATCAAAGGCAGAGAATAGAGTGTCATTAGGGGAGGTAATCACCCCACTAATTACACTCAAAAATTCTGTTAAAGATTTAGATTCTTTGCCTGGAGTGGTCGTCGTCAAAGACGAATCTAGGTTACCCACTGGTTCATTCAAAGCTCGTGGATTAGCTCTTGCAGTTTCGATGGCAAAGGAGTTTGGGTTCGATCATTTATCAATTCCAACAAATGGAAATGCTGGCTCTGCACTCGCCGCTTATGCCGCTCGTGCTGGAATGAAGAGCACAATTTTATGTCCAGATGATACACCTGAAATCAACACTTCAGAAACTCTCACTCAAGGTGGAGATACATATCTTGTCAATGGATTGATTGGAGATTGTGGAAAAATTATTGGCGAAGGAAAAGAGAAGTTAGGTTGGTTTGCAGTTTCGACATTGAAAGAACCTTATCGTATTGAAGGGAAAAAAACAATGGGTTTAGAATTAGCAGAACAGTTAGGTTGGAATTTACCAGATGTGATATTCTATCCAACAGGAGGAGGTACAGGCCTGATTGGAATGTGGAAAGCATTTCATGAATTAAAAGAATTAGGTTGGATAGACTGTAAATTCCCAAAGATGGTTGCTGTTCAATCAACCGGATGTGCTCCGATTGTCAAAGCCTGGGAAGATGGTGTTGAACATGCTGAGTTCTGGGAAAATGCAGATACTGAAGCAGCTGGAATTAGAGTCCCTTCAGCTATCGGTGATTTTTTGATTATTCGAGCGATTAAGGAATCTAACGGATTCGCAATTGCCATAGATGACGAGGATATTATAGCGGCTCGTAATAAAATCGGTAGAGAAGATGGATTATTGATGTGCCCTGAAGGTGCTGCAACTTTTGCTGCATACGAACAATCATTGAAATTAGGATTAGTAAAAAAGGAGGATAATGTAATTTTATTCAACACAGCTACAGGATTAAAATATCCATTACCAAAAGTAACGAAAACTATCGATAAGAATAATAAATTTAATGAAGAAAATTTCAGATAAGATAGAGGGCATCTTCAATTCTATTCAATTCGGGCCCTGTTGATCCAGAACCGACCAATGCATGAGTGTCATTTGTAACACAGGCAGCCCCAACATGTGGAGAGCCGAAGCAAACAGTTCCAACCATTACATCTACTTCCATAACTGACTGAATTTGTTCAACTTCATACGCAGTTATGTCTGGATGAGCGAGGATGCCTTTGTTATTGGCAACCATCAACGATCCAACTGTATCTTGTCCGGCAACACGGCTTCGAATTGCATTAACACCGAGTACTTCGCCGATTAATTCAACACCAGGTCCTGGAATTGATTTACTTACTACTGCACCAAAGTCGTTACACTCAATAAGATTCCCTGCAGCATTTACTCCACTCTCTAATATGACTACTTCTCCAAAGCTTGTGAGGGCATCCAAGTCTTCTTCTGTTGCGATGTCAGCGACTGCAATACCTTTCTTATTACCTCGAATTAAACTTCCAAGGAGAGCTGAACCACCAATAAACATTGGAGCCATTTCCAAATCAAAAGCTTGTTCAATTTCTTCGATTGCAGGCGCATCGAGAGATCTAGGATAAAATAGAGTGTTTCCAACCACGCTCAAGTATACACCAACTTGAGTGTGACCGAGAATATCACCTGTACTAATAGCCATAATCTGTATCTCCGATAGTATGTATGGCTCCGCCTGCGATTAGTAATTATTTGTGTGCGGGGAGGTGAAAGAGAGTGTGGCACAACGACAAACGTTCCCGTGGGCTTTCGCACCACAGTACAGGAATTGACGCAGAAGGGCTTGACTTCCGGGTTCGAGATGGGACCGGGTAGAACCCCTTCGCTATGGCCGTGCACAACTCTCTTTCGAATATAATGGAATTGATATGCTCTGTTGGACAGAGGCTCACAATGAGCCCTGTGCTAGTAAAGTGTGTATGAAAATTGATGATGCTCGGGGGGTTAGTGCAGCTGGGCTGAATACCTCGGGCGAACCCTCGGTACTTACACCCGCTGTCTATCAAACTCGTCTTCTACGAGTCCCCTGAGATACCTCGTCTTTCGGATGACTTCGAGCTTAGATGCTTTCAGCTCTTATCCACTGGAGCGTGGCTACCCAGCATTGCCCTGCCGGACAACTGGTAAACTAGTGGCTCCGAGTCCTCGTTCCTCTCGTACTAAAGGACCCTTCCGATCAGGTATCTTATACGCCTCAACCACAAAGCAACAAACCTGTCTCACGACGGTCTAAACCCATCTCACGATCCCCTTTAATGGGCGAACAACCCCA
>JABIKU010000001.1 GCA_018654845.1 Methanobacteriota archaeon
GGGTACCCTCTGATTCAATATTCAGCCGCAGCTTCGTCGTGAGCTAGAGAACCCATCGGATCCCATGCTGGTAAAATGATTGGCTCAGTGTCGAGACCAGCGCGCATTTCGTCGCTAAGATATTCGCTGGGCGCAGCGATTTCAAACATATATTCATCATACCAAGAATCATTCATCGTGTAATATCCCTTCTTGCCAGATTCTTTGTCTCCCCATGAATTCTCAACACGCCAGCGCCGAGGCTCGCCGTCGACTACATCGACGCCTGTGAACAACATCGCATGTGTCATCATCGTCTGAGAATAGCGAAGTCGATTTGCTTTATTCATGCCGAACTCGGCGCCATAAAGGGCGCCGAAATCAAACAGTTTAGCATCCCACAAACCACTCTGCCGGTGCATTTGCTTACCAACATCACAGCCCATCCAGACCGGCAGACCATCTTCGAGCAGTTTTTGAGTAATCGCTTTCATCTCGTTAGAAGGCACATTTAGGTAAATTACCGGTGGTCCACCTGCAACATTTTGGAGATAATCTACAGTGTAGGTTTGGTAGTATTCATTGCGCGGGTCGTTGACGATACAAACATAGTCTTCCCAGTCCATTTCGATGTACTCAGCGGCAAATTCTTGCGGCGTAATTACTCCTCTTCGGTGAAATTCTCCATCTTTATCTTCCCATTGCCAATCGAATTCCTCAGGCGGAGTACCAAGATGAATGCACAGAATTCGCCAAACATCAGCGAGTCGAGATTTTTTATGTGCGCGAGCTTCTTTTTCAGTGCCACCATTCTCGAGAATTTCTCGAATCTCACTGGCACCGCTTCTCAAAATATCCTTCAAAATTCCATTCATCCAACGTGTGCGAGAGGAAGATTTTGTTTCTGGATAAGCAGTTTTTGGGACTAATCCATGCTTGCGAATAAGATTGGTTGCCATATTCCACTGACCACCATCACCGATTGGATCACCTAGAAGAAAACCGATGGTTCGGTCATCGACGGGTCGCTCAGAAGTATCGATAATCGCTTCGAATAAGTGGTTGGCTCGCTCGAATTTATCCCAAAAGTGAATGTGAGCTTGGCTAAATTCGAATTCTTTGACATTCAATTTCTTCATTGTTCCTGGACGGAATAAATTTAGCGTTGCAAAAAGCCAGCATCGACCGCTAGCTTTCTGATTGGTTACTTTCCAACTATCTAATTTGGTCGAGAAAGAAAAATCGATGTCTTGAACTAATTCTCTGTCGAGAGCAACTTCGAGAAGGTCATTATTTGCAACCGCATTTTGCGCCATCTTCGCTGATGGGTCGGCAGAAAATGCCGCTCTGTATTTTTTTAATTGTGAATCTGTAACTGTTTTGCTCATTTGGCTCACCTTTGATGAGCCGACACAATACTCCATGCCTAAAAATGCTTTTTGAGTAATTATCCGGAATTATACTCGGCAAAAATTATGATAAAAAAATCAATTCTTA
Organism: Methanobacteriota archaeon; assembly: GCA_018654845.1. Taxonomy (GTDB): domain Archaea; phylum Thermoplasmatota; class Poseidoniia; order Poseidoniales; family Thalassarchaeaceae; genus MGIIb-O2. Next base: position 1,477 of record JABIKU010000001.1, read on the forward strand.
CTCAAAGGTCAGCCGATTCGGCGAGTCCTGCCGCAATTAGAGTCTCAGCGATTAAGACGGGACAAGATTGGATATCACCTGCGATAAGGTGAATCTCAGACCCATCCTCGGCAATAATAGGATCATCCAAATCTTGTATAATCAAAATTCGGCGCAGATTAGAATCAGCAGGTTGCGCCGACTCAGATTCGATTGAAGTCGCCGAAATGGCTCCGGTTGGACCATTGGGAAAAGCATCCATCTGACGAATTCGATCCTCCTCATCGAAATCAGACTCATCCCAATAATCAACCTCTTCAGTTGGAACGGACGGTTGTTTAGGTACGGCTGGAGCAACTTCTTCAGAATTTTCTGCCTTTTCATCGATAAATTCACTCAGCGGCGCATTTCCACCGACACTAGGTGCCGAAATCGGAATATCATTGCCACCATGAAGCAAAGCATTCCAAGAAACCTCATGCTTGTATTTCTCGACTAGATGTCCAACGCCGCTGTGATAGATTCGCTCACTTGGGTCGTGTTTATGCCAATTCAGAGTTGGAATTTGATTTGCAGCACTTATCACATCTCCTCCAGGACCTTTCATCAAATTCGTCAAAACGGCGTGCTGTGCGAAAGCGTTCATTCGCATTCGCGTTAAATCAGTAACACTGGTTCGTACCACGCCGAGCCGGCGAGACTGCAATTGCGCCTTCGTCGTCATCCCTTCAGCCCGAATCGATTCAGCGAGTTCCATCTCAAGGTGGTGGAGCAGTTGACCGACACTTGCCCAGAAATTTGGTATAGGTAATTCAACCGGTACGTTTAGGCTGGATTTTTGTTTTCTCGTCAACTCAAACAGGCTTTTTTCGACTGTGATTAACTGATGTTTGCCGAGTCTTGACGATGCTACTTCCCCACTCATGCCAGCGACCCGAACACCATCCGGCGAAGGAGGGTCATGAATGATTCCTTTCTCTCGCCTAGTAACGACCTCCTATACCCGTTGAACTCAATAAGAAAATCACTCTCCCAGAGGTTGCAGGTGTACCCGAGTGGTCAAAGGGGTCGGGCTCAAGATCCGATGCGTAGTGCTTCGCAGGTTCGAATCCTGCCTCCTGCACCATTAAACAAAATCAAGCGTGCAGGGATTTTGGATTATTTGCTAAGAAACTCGATGAGTTCATCTAAGAATTCAATCGTTCCATATACGCCGCGAGATTTAGTCAGATGATCGGCGGCCTCAACCACACCATCATGCATATCGTTGACTGCAACAGAGAATCCACATTTTTTGAACATTGGAATATCATTCGAGGCATCACCGACGGCGATGACTTGCGCAGGATCGATGCCTCGCTGCTCAAAAGCTAGACTAAGTCCACTCGCTTTGTTGATTCCAAGAGGGGTCAAATGCAGTGCAAATCCTGTCGAAACCACATCTAAATCCGCCCACTCGGTTTTCGCCAGTAAATCTCTAACCTCGTCAGCCCGATTTGGTTCCCATAAGCACCATTCCGTCTCTCGCCATCTATTCGATTCAATGCCGACAGCATCGAAACCGTCTAGTTGGGTTGCAAGCCAATCGGCTGCACTCCTCGCTCGTTTACCATCCGCGAGTCGCGCGATATCGAAACCCGCCCGCGAGTCCCAAACCATCCCACCATTTTCAGCGACAATAAAGCCAGAGACCGCCAAGGTTTGTTGGATAGGAGTGACATTTGGGAGCGTTCGACCGCTTGCCAGTGAAACGATTAATTGCAATTCTTCGAGTTTGCGAACTCGCTGCAATAACCCCTCAGGATAGCCATTGCTATCCATCAAAGTACCATCGACATCGAAGACAATCATTTGCCAATCAACATCTTCGGACAGGTTCAACACACCCACTCCTGATGCCTTTTGGTGAAGATACCACCGCATTGCCGCCACCCCGCAACTTGAAGGCCATCGAAGATTTGCGGAGGTTATGGGCGGTGAGGATTTTCTTATCCTCGACGATGAAGAGGATGTTGACCAAAATGTCCCTGAACCCGAGTCGAAGACGACTGAATCAACGACATTTGGGTCATTGATTCAGCCGGTATCAAAATTTTTGTCGAGTTTGTCGAAGCAAACTCGCAAAGCCACTTCGCGACTTTCAGAAAAAAAAGTCGTCGCGAAATCCCTTGACGAAGTGATTCTCGCTGAGGAAATCGAGGCTGGAAATGAAGACGTGGTTAGCGACTTGGTCTTTGCCGCAGATGGAATTTGCGAATTTGAGTGGGGAATTACTGGAATGGATTGCCCGGACTGTGCGATGAAGGCGACTAAGGCAGTTAGCCGACTTCCTGGTATAGAGGATGTCAATATTTCTGTCGCAGAAGGAAATGTCCGATTCAAATTAGATCTCTCAAAGGGTCGAGTTTCACGAGCAAATTCCGTTCTCGCGAGTCTGGGAAACAATCCAGATATCGCTTGGAAGGCGATTGTTGGGCTAACACCCGGTGGAGTAGCAAATCGCCTCGGCATCGAGCGGCGAGGCCTGCGTTCATCTCTGCTCGATATACCGGGAATTATCGATGTTCGATTTGAGGATGGGCGCATCGAATTACAGCGCGTCAATTTACATTCACGAACGACGCACGAAATTTCTGAAACGAGATTAGCACAAATTCTCGGCACGAAGCCACAATTTGTAGCATCTCAATCATCTCGACTTCGTGCCGACCAAATCCAGCTTCTCTCAGCCTTGTTGACAATTCCATTACTCGCGGGAGTCTACACCATCAATCAAATTGAAGCAGTACCAAGTTGGAGTGCGATGTTGATTACTGTAGTCGGAATTGCTTTTGCTGGTTTTCCGATGTTTAACGCAGCGGTTTCAAGCATTCAAAACCGCGTTTTAGGTTTCCAAGTCTTGACAACTTTAGCGGTCATTGGCGCACTGGCAATGAAACAATGGCCCGAGGCTTTAGCGGTTACCGGATTGGTGGCTTTTGCTTCACATTTGGAGGACCGCGCCCTTGTTCGAGCCCGAGAATCAATGCAAGGTGGGCTCGACAGATTACCGCGCAGAGCGCGGCTTGTTGAAAATTCAAAAAATCAAAGTCAATGTCATGAAGATGACGATTGCTGTGATGATCATGGTCATTCGGAATCTGAAGCGCATGACGATGAATGGACACCAGTCGAGGCTCTGAATCTTGGTGATGTCGTCGAAATTCGTTCTGGAGAAATCATTCCTGTTGATGGCATCATCATCGAAGGATCTGGAGCTATCGACCGCGCTCCTTTGACAGGTGAGCCGATTCCGATTTCGATTTCGGTCGGTGACCGCGTAGAAGCAGGATTGGTTTTGGTACGCGGTCCAGTTATCGTTCGCGCTGAGGCGAGCGGTGATGATACGAGATTAGCGAGTCTGATCGAGTTGGTACGAAAATATCGTGAACAACCAACTCGCACACAATCTACAATTGAAAAATTCACAGCATATTGGGTCCCATTGGTTTTGATTGGCTCACTCGCATACGGATTTTGGACAAAAGATTTCACAACAATGCTGGTTTTATGGGTTGTTTCATGTCCTTGCTCATTATTGCTTGCTGCACCCGTTCCTCATGCTACCGCCCTTTCCGCCGCAGCCTCATCAGGACTAGTCGCTCGCGGCGGAGATGTTCTCGAAGCGGCTGCTTCGATTGAGCTCGCTTTACTTGACAAAACGGGAACTCTGACCAGTGGTCGACCTAAAATTAGTGAAATCATTGTCGCCGCTGGTCACAGCGAAAACAGCGTACTGCGGCTCGCTGCAGGCATCGAGCAACGCTCGAATCACCCATATGCTCAAACGATTATTCTTGCTGCTGAAGATGCAGGATTAGATTTAGAAAAAGTCAGCAATATTACTGATGGTGATGCAGGAATCAGCGCCGAACTCAACGGCAAAGCCGTGATGTTCGGGCGCGCAGATTGGCTTGAATCAGAAGGGGTTTCAATTTCAAAAGAAATCCAATCCGCGCTAAATAAGTTCCAAAAATCAGGACATGGAGCTAGTCTACTCGCCATAGAAGGAATCGGCATCGCCGTTTTCGGTTTCATCCATGACGATGCCAGAGAAGGCGTAGTTGAGATGATCGAATTACTACAGAAGCATGGAGTGAGCGTAGAAATTCTCAGTGGAGACGAGCAATCTTCGGTCGAGGCCTTCGCTAAACATCTCGGCCTCGACCCGAAAATATGTCGAGGAAATGTTGACCCTGAAGGCAAAGCCGATTGGGTCACCAAAAAATCTCTAGCAAGAAAGACACTGATGGCAGGTGATGGTTTCAATGACGCCGGAGCATTGGCAGCAGCAGATGTTGGAGTTGCTGTGGGAAGTGGTGAGCGGGTGAACCTTGAGGCAGCTGATGTTTTGATTCCTGGAGAAGATCCACGAGCGCTAGCGCGTTTAGTAGAATTAGCAAAGCGAACACGCCAAATTGTCAATATTAACATCATAATTTCAGTCGTCATTACAACAATTTTGGTAATTTCATCATTGGTGGGATTAAACTCCAGCATCGCCGCTGGAATAGCAATTCACGAAGCCAGCGTTTTCCTAATAATCATCAATGGAATGTTCGTTTCCGGACAAGGAAACAGAATTAGCGTCTTGGCCGACTTAGGAAAAGATGTTGTAAGTGACATAAAAGAGGTCTTTGTAGTATTATTGAAGGCCAAGACGACGACCGCTTGATAACAGAAGAGGGAGAGCGAAGGATATGGTAGAGGTCGAGTCGAAGCACGCAGCACCACTGGCAGAATGCGCACACTGCGGGCATATGTTACCACAGGGATTAGGTGAAATCGGATGCGAAGTTTGTACGGCAATAAACAAAGTTTCACACCAACCGACTACCGATGCGCTCAACGATGAGACGGTTCCGTGCCCACATTGCAACATGATTTTGGTTGCAGGCACTGAAGAGAGACCGGTTGATTTGACCTGCGGCGGATGTGCAGGTGTGTTCACTCTGACGCCGAAGGTTGTCAAAGTCGAGATTGCATGCCCGGGCTGTGAGAGAAATTTGAGAATTCGCCCGCGGCCAGGCCAGAGAGAACTGAAATGTCCGGCCTGTGAAGCAGCATTCAATGTTACATTCTGAACTCAAAATCAATATTTGTGATTTTTTTTGGTTAGTCGATTGACTAATCAAAGTCTATGAAATGAAGCGAGGGAGAGGCATGAAAGTGAAAGTGGATTTTGGCCAATTTCCAGATGTGGGGATAGTTGATAATGTGCTAAAAACATGATAATCAGCACTTGGCGACCCTTCTCTCTCAAATAGTGAGAAAATCGCGTCAAGTTGGGGATGGGTACCCATGAGTGAGAGCAAGTCAACAGATGAGAATGATACCGAAGGTATCGAGAATCTTGCTTCACTCCGTGCTCAGCACGTTCTATCCGCTTCTTCTTCTATGGAATCTGTCGCTCGGGCACGTGACC
>JABIKU010000019.1 GCA_018654845.1 Methanobacteriota archaeon
TACCCTTGAATACGAATACCTGATAAAGTACCTATTGGAAGCTAAAGTATGGATGATAATGTGAAGAAGTTGATTTGGCTGACTATCATACCCTTGGTAGTCATGGTAGTTGCTTTAACTATAGGATCTGTATTCGATTTAGGCACTTGAAATTAGTTTCATAATGGCTACCCCTGAGCTTGATGACGGTGGAAAGTATATCTACCCTTTAATTCAGCGAGTAAAATATGACTAGTAAGACTAAGACGATATTTGCAATACTTTTGATGATTACCTTTTCCCTAGCAGGTTGCACCGGTTCACAGGTAATAGATGAAAGCGCTAGAGAAGATATTGAGAATTTATCTGCATCAAATAATGAAAATCAAACTAACTTAGCAACAGGTATTTCTAATGTTGAGATAGACATAACAGCTCTATCTACATCATTAGGTACTTTGTCCGGAGATCTAACGAATCTTGGAAACGAACTAACTGTCAAAGAAACCTCACTTTTGGCAACTATTTCTATCGCTGAAGAAAGCATTGCAAGTCTTGAAGAACACAATTCTGCTTTACTAGTGACGCTCTCAGGGATGAATGACAGTAATTCTGATGAATCTAACGCATTACAACTTCAAATAAATGAAAATAATCTTGAAATTACATCTTTAGAATTAGCTTTAGTCCAAGTCAACTCTGATTTAGTCGTAGTTCAAAATACTATTTCATCTCTAAACTCTACAGTTACTAATCTTGAATCAACTTTAGTTACTGTTGAACAGAGTGTTGGTGATAACTCACTAGATATTACTGAAAATAATGAAGCCATATACCAATTATCTGAGCAATTAAATATCCTCTCTGAAGAAATTTCTTTACTAGAAATAGATTTACAGGAAGCTTTGTCTATATTATACTCAAACCCAAATCACGATATATTCAATGACATGACTATTACACAGACTGAAGAATATGATTTTGATGGAGATGGAATAATTGATTATACGGCAACTTACCGTATGATTGTTTTAGCTTGTTCAGAAATAACATTTGAAGATTTATCAAATATTGATTTTAGTGGAGGACAAATGAGTTCTACTGATTTTAGGTATGTTGATTTGTCTTTCTCTAATCTTTCAGACGTTTATGCTGAACCAACCACTTGTGATGGTTACATGACTCCAACTGATTCAGGGATTTTTACATATAACGGGACAATATGGGATAAAACTATGTTTTTACATTCAGACTTATCTAACGTTGTCGCGAATAATATGTATGCTCCAAGCATAGCATTTGCCTTCTCAAACTTAGACGATGCTGACTTTACTGATTCATATTTCTCTAATGATAGCTCAATGAGTTTCATAGAGGACTTTGGAACAAATGGTTCATTATTTGATATGAACAGTGCTATCGGCGCAATTTTTGATAATGCGTATTTGTCAAACGCATCATTGTATGGTAATAACTTTACATCAGCATCTTTTATTGACGCATATCTGGATGTATCAGAGATTGAGATGAACGATTTCACTGATGCAGATTTTACAGGTACAGATTTATCTAATGGTACCGGATATGACAATGTCTGGGATGGTGCAGATTTCTCATATGCCGATCTTACTGATTCAGATTTTGATTTCAGTGGTTCAACTGGAATTACATGGTACTTCACCACATGTTCCGATGGAAGTAATACTGGTTCTAGTGGTTCATGTTAGATTGAACCCTTTGCTAACCCAATGATTCAACATGATGCAGAGGGTAGCCTCTGAAAGGGCGGACTGCAACCCCATTAATTCAGTCATGTTAACTCATGGGTCTATGCAGAGAAGCCAGTTAGCCTACTTCTGCCCATCGAAAATGCCACCAAATGAATTCCTAACCCTGATCCACAGGCCATATTCGGGGCCTTTCAGTCCCCTCATCAAGGCGACGTACCCAATGAAGGACAGCACGAGTGGAGTGAGTGAGGGACCGTGGATGTACATCATCGCCTGCAAGGTGAAACCCGGATAGACATCAATCTCCGAAGGGTCATCAGGATTGTAGGCGATGGATTCCATGTCTAGGTAATCCTGAGATCCGGTCAAGCACTGTGTATTCCATGGAAACAAATCGTGTGCGTCATTCTGACCAGATGCTGATTGGGAAATTACGTACTGGCATTCGTGAGATGAGTTGTATTGCTCACCATCTACCTCATAATGGAAGAAGAAGACGTATGAGTACTTGTCTGCTTCAAGATCCTGTTCGACCGAGAGGACGTCAGTCTCAGGCCAATCCTGGGACCTGAATTCATCCACTACGCCCAATCCGCCCCATATGGCAGAGAGAAAGATGCCCAGAATGATGCCGACTACGCCGACCCCAATGAACATCATCCGCTTCTCATCGTCGTCGGGGATTGTTTCATCTTCAGATGGAGCATCTTCCATGGCACGACGTATTCACCCGACTAATTGAGGCTATTCCCAACATTGATACAGAGGGCAACCTATTATTCAGAAAATTATGAATGGCTTGCGGCAAGTAACAAAACTCCAAACGAATGACTTGGTTAATGGATTAAACAAGAGATTGATTAGCCAATCCGGAAGCCTCATTATCCAACTTCCTAAGCGAAATGCCCGTTTTGAATTTCGCATTACTGAGCCCATTTGGCGCTTCCATTCATACTCGTATTCGTGAAGCGAAGCACCGTTGTCAAGATGGTTGACGATGGCTTGGCCAGCGATACGTCCACCAATCATGGCAATTGTAATTCCTGCGCCATTTGAAGGAAGAACCATTCCGGCCGAATCACCAACGAGAAGATAATTATTTTTTACAAACGAGTTGATTGTTCCAGACATCGGGAGAGAACCGGCTCCTCGGTAACTGACTTCACCTTCATATCGTCCAACGAAATCATCGGTGAAGAGATTGAGTGAACGCCCTTTGGCGAACTTGTTTTGGATGCCCACACCGATATTAGCTCCACCTTCCTTGGGGAACATCCAGGCATAACCTCCCGGCGCCATACTGCCAAAGTGAAGTTCGACCGCATCTCCAAAATCACCATTCATCAAAACAAATTTGACCGGTATTTTTAGGCTTGGCTCATTCCAATGACTACGGCGGAGTGGATCATTATGTCCGCCTGCACCAACGATAACACGAGCGGTGAAAACGCGTCCATTGTGAAGGCGGACACTCTCTCCTTCAACCGATTCGACCCGAGTGCCGGTGAGATAAGTTGCACCTTTCGATTTTGCTAATTCAACTAGCCATTCATCATGTACAATCCGATTCAACATCAGACCATCGAAAGGGAACCGCAGTGGCTTTCCAGAAGGCGGAACAAGATGCATCTCACTAGTTCGCAACGAAATTGCATGTTTGGGAGTCTGAAGCAGGTCTTCGAAATCTGGAACATCCGGGCATAGACGTCTCATCTCATCATTTGTAGGCACTAACTCACCACACTGAAGTGGCGAGCCAATTGATTCTCGACCATCGATTACAAGGACATTGCGTCCACCTTCTGCAACATATCGAGCAACCGTCGAACCAGCAGGTCCGCCACCAATAACGATAACATCCCAATCACTCCGGATTTCAGAATTGGAAATATTTTCGTTTTTCGACATATCTTCACCTCAAATTGAGACCGAAGCCATACCTCATACTTTTCTAGTACGGCTACGTTTTGCAACATCTGCCATCAACTCAGTAGACGAGTTAGAATCGATCTTATTCAAGTGTTGAAGAGCCCGGTCAACATGATTTTCAATCAATTGATTCGCATAATCGAAGGAGCCAGCCGAGGCCAATAATTCGACTAATTCTTCCCATCGATCATCACCAAAATTCTGTAATACATCTGCAAATTGTTCACGCTCAACGCCATGAAGCATAGTCAGAGCGTGAATTATCGGCAGCGTCATTTTACCCTCTAAGACATCGCTACCGCGAGGCTTTCCAAGAGAAGTATCGCCAGTCAAGTCAAGTAAATCATCAACCAATTGGAAAGCCCGGCCTACTTCCCAGCCAAATTTTTCTAGCGCGTTTACTACTACTTCGGGTGCTTTTGCGAGCATTGCAGCACTTGCGCAAGCGGTCGCAAAAGGACCGGCTGTTTTTCCATCGATAATTGCATAATAATCCTCTGGAGTTGTACCTAAATCGCCAATATGGTGTAATTGCAAAAGTTCACCTGAAGCAATGTTAGCACAAGTATCAGCCATTATTTCGACGATATTAGCATCGTAACGACCACCTAGTCCAAAACCCAGAACAAATAGATAATCGCCAGCAATTATTCCCTGTGCCAAGCCATAATTCGCATGCAGAGTTGGTTTTCCTCTTCGGGTTTTGGCAAAATCGTAAATATCGTCATGAACTAAAGTTGCGGTATGAATCAGTTCTGCGGCGATAGCTAAATCCATCACTTTATCATTATCTTCGCCGCCGGCCGCTTCGTAAGCTAGCATAGCCAAAATCGGCCGAAATCTTTTCCCACCGGCGAGTAAAACTTCGCGAGCAAGAGCCATCGCCGGAGCCTGAGCACCAGACATCCGTTTCTGGACAAAATCCTCCAGAGCGTCGTCAATAATATCGCGTCGGCGAGACAATCGAAGTTGAGTTTGACGGAGCGAAGCCATGGTTGAACGTTCTCGTTGTTAGGGGTCGCATATATCAACGGGTGGCTAACCGGAAGGACGGGTACAGTACGTGCTCCCTCCCTCGAGGTGGACGCTATGATGGAACGAATAATGCTCGGAACTATTGCTACACCATCATGTCCTGTGGCTGATTATATGTCACGGTTTCTAGATTCTGGTGATGCCCCAGACATTGATATTGACACAATAAATGTTGAAAATTTTGAAATCGCTTTAGAAAAATTACAGAATGGAGATTTGGACTTAGTAGCACTTCCAGCATATCTCCTTCACGGAAAACTACTCGCAATGAAAAGCGCAGATTGTGATGTGCTCGGCGCTCGTACACCTCGCCAACCCAATCCGGTTTTAGTTTCTGAAAATAAAATCAATTACCAGCCGAAATCGGCGATAATACTTGCCGAATCGGGAATCACTCGCCACCAATTAAGACGATCACGCAAAGGCTTGCGTGTACTATCATTAGAGGCTTTTGCGCGAATTTCAGAATTAGGAGAGGTGCCTGAAGGTGAAGCAGAACGAGTCGCTTGGATGGAAGCTTTACGCGAGAGCGGAACTATTGATGGATACATTATCCCTCGACCTATTTATTCTGCATTGAATTTGAATGAACGCCGCCACGCACTATTGCCTGATCCACACAAGCGTGGCGATTCACATTTTTTACCGCCAGCATATTCTGATTTAGTGATTATTATTGGTCGTCGACTCTTTCCTTATAGCACAATGGAAAAAATATCAGAGGTAGAAGGAGAGTCGATATGGCATGTCCAAAATCATTTTGTTGGCAGTTTGTCTATCGAAGATGTTGATGATGTTGGAATAATGGTTCGACATCGGCATATTGCTGCTATTATGAAACAAGCCGAAGTCGAAAAAGATTTGACGATGGAACAGGCATTTCATAACACAGAAGGTGAAGTTACAGAAGGAAATGTATTGGTTGAAATTAGGATTGAATCATTGTCTAGTGATGGTTCTCGAACGATAGCGATGAATAGAGTAACACCTCATGCAGATTTACCTCATTCGACGATTAGTGCCGGCAAAGATTGGGTCGTTTTATTACGAAATGCTGTGATTTCGGATATTGATTTCTTAAAACAGCAATAATCTGCTAAAATCATCATTTTTCTACACTCGGCGAAATATATTGAGTGGAGAAAACCGGCTCGACTTGCTATTGTTTTGCGGAATTGATATGATACCGAAGATGTGGCATCGGTCGAGAAGTGAGAAATTTGCAAGTTGACAGAGTACTTTTAGACACGCTCTTTAGAGCGCGCTTAATGGATCTTCGGCAACGCGCCGAAGATGTCGATTTGGCAAAATCTGGCTCAGTAGAAGTGATTCGAGCGCGATTAATTCAACACCAAATCTTGGGTGATGATGATCTTTCTTGGGAAGGAATACAATCTATGCCTCACAAAGAAATCGGTGAGGTTCTGAGGATTTTTGGCATCAAAACATCGGGTTCCCATAAGGAACGCCGCCAACGTCTTTGGCTACATTTGAATTTCGATTCTCGGCGAATGACTATCGAACGCCTCGCCGAGATTGACAGAGAGAGATTACATGAAATGTGTCAACGACTCGAATTGCCATTAACTGGAAATCGAACAGTATTGATGGGACGAGTCGCAGGGGTCCTTACAAGCCAGGGTCAAGGTTGGGGAAGAATCAAGCGGAGCTTGCGTAGAAATGGATTACCGGATGTTGTTGAAGAGCAATTTATGGAGCGGGATAATCAGCCTAATTCAGTCAAAATTCGATTGGATTTGGATCAGACATTCGATGAAATTGAATTGGAACCTGATGAAACTGTTGAATCCGATTCAATCATAGATAATGCGGAGATGGCTGCTCTAGAAGATGCGCACGATTCACTTCTCCTAGGTTTCGAAGATTCTGATTTTGAAACTCAAGGTGCGATATTAACTATTCAAGCCAGAGTAGCCGATTTGGATAGAATGGTAGGAACAATTCTACGAGGTCACGGCGGAGTTTGGGGTGATTCTGAAACCGATTTACTTCTCAGATTAGCAAAACGCCGCGGTTGGCCACTATCAAACCCAAAAATTAGTCAACGAGTTGGAGAGGTTGGAACTGATATGGCCGAGATTAAAGGGGCAGAACTCAAGAATAGTGAGGAAGAGATTCGAACAGTTGATGATGACATCATGAAGAGAATTCGTAAGAAAATCTCAGAATCTCAAACATTGATTGGCGAAAATGAAAATTAATCATTCGAGAATTTGGAAGAAACCAAATCTCGGTTCTATAATTTCACATTTAACATCACGTAAATCGTCGATAGCATCCTCAGCGACCAGTCGAGAAAATCCTGCTTGAACTGCAGCTAATACTAGAGAATCGTATGGAACTCCTTGGCCTTGATCTGCAATACTAATTGCAGTTTTGATCACATCATCGACATTTCCATCGGGCTCGGACGAAGTTGTTGGAGTGAATGGAACTCCATCCATCACCGTCGATTGTTGTGGTTCAGTTGTTGTAGTTGGCTGAACATCGAAACTTTCAGGTGGGGCGGCCTCGAAATTACCTGAGGTATTCATTGCCATTTGTAATCCTTGTAATACTCCAACCCGATAGATTTCCGCATCGAACTCACCATAATGACCCCTAGCAAGAATCATTCCGTCAACCAAATCCCTTGGAACCCCAGCAGCTTCAAGGCCGGCTGGTGTCAAATCGGATTCAAGAGATGCTACTTGAGCATCGAGACGGCGAAGGGTTGCTGCAGCTGTATCGACCAACCAGCGAACATAGGTTTCTCGCTCGACAACACTGAATTCCTCTGCGCGGAAGGATGTGAAAATTCCACCATCATCTGATTCGAACCAACGGGCTTTGCCGACGACCATCATTAGGAATCGATCACCTGCTTCGAATCGATGAAGTAATTCTTCAATATCGGCGTGTAATTCTGGTTGAAAAGCAGCGATATTGAATCGATGCGTACCACCGGTAGCATCACGGAGATGTCCATTATACGAGGGACCATTATCGCCCTCTCGGCGTTCCAGTCTATCGATTACACCACCGATGAGAGCACGATTTATCTTAGCACCGAGTTTGGTGATAATGAAGGAAGGATCGTATTCACCAGAACCTTCCTCAGGTAGGTTCGCATCGGAATATTCCTGAGCAAAAATGCGGATTGCGCTCTGACGAGCATTGCGTCGTGTAGTCTGTTGAATCACATAACCACCCCCCACTTTTCCATGACGGATTTGGCAGCATCTTCTGCACTTGTCGAATCAAAGGTCATATCTTCAGCCATTATCATCGCTCCTTGTTCATCGACAAGAGCGCGACCGTTGATAACGACATTGCGAGCAAGCAGCTTTTTTCGTAAATCTGCGACAAATCCTTCTGGCCCTTCTTTTGCTATCTCAGTTTTCACAGTCTCTAAATCAATGCCAAGATAAGATTCCGCTGGTGCTCTAGCGAGAAGAAGAGAAGCATTGCTAACACCATTGTCTAGGACTAATCGCAAACGCAAGTCTTCATTTCCTCTTTGAACTCCATGTTCAGCACAAGCATCTTCACGTAGAACGCGACGACATTCGGGGCAACGCTGAATAATTCCTGAATCGGATCGGACTGCGACGATAGTGCCAGCAGTCGTGATTCCACGACGAGAACCTCCTGAAACCAATTCAGTCAATTCTACATCAACCCAATGATTTGCTGGGTCGATGGACTCCCAAGGTTTGTCTTCAAGATTAGAAATCTGATCTAATTTATCGATGACTAAATCTGGTGAGCCTTGCCAATATTGTACACGTGCATTAGTCAAATGGAGAAAATCTCCAGGTTTAGGTTCGATTTCGCACCATGCTGTCAACCGGCAGCGACCGGTAGGATCCATGACATCGCCGCTACGGACGATGCGCTCTTCACCCTCAGCATTTGTAAATGTCCGAGATTGCCAAGATTCGACTTGAACTGTTGTGATGATATCTCTCATACCATTCCTTAAGTCGGCGATTTTGACCGTAGTCGGTTCTGAAAGTACTTCTGTACTCGCGAACGATTTGTCGTGAAATATCTCAATCATTGTACGATCATTAATATTGATTTCTGGAGTTTCCCTGAATTTCTTAACCATTGCACTATCTATTTTCACCAATGAACCAACTTCGTGTTCAATTGGCACCCAGGATAGGAAACCAATGCTTCCTGTTGAATCTGCCAATCGGCCACGGACAATATCAATCGTACCACTGCCATCACGCTTGACGATAACATCGGGTTTGCTTGCAATAATCCGAGCGACGACATTGACGAAGCCTTCTTTCTCAGATGCTTTCTCGATTGTTACGGGCTCATCTGAAATCGCTGGAACAGCAGGCCCACCCTCTCGCAATATTGTAACCCGAGATGAACGATTGATGTTTATTGAGCGCTTGTCATTCCATTCGTTGACCGATACGCCTTCGAGACGAACGATTGATGAAGGTGCCAAATTAGCTCCATGATCTCCCCAATCCTTGAAATCCCAACGCTCGCGTTTATCGGAGGGTTCCCAAGGATTATCTTCAATCCATCCGAATGCAATCTGTTTTTCTTCGCCGCGAACCATTTGGATTCGTGGCGTATATGTTACTACTGAGACCTCGAGTGTGACATTTTTATCATCCGAGCCGAGGTCTGCAAATCTGTCAACTTTCTTCTCAACCCTAGCCGGTTGAGCGAAAGTTGTACTTTGCTCTTGACCGGAGGCAGCCTGGAATTTTCGAATAACAGACCTAAGAGCATCCTCAGGCGGAATCAAAAATTCTTCCTCGTACCGCCTGAATTCTTCAATTATCTCCGCTTCATCTGCTTCTTTACATTCTTGTTTTACGACAGTAACCTGCGCGCTATATTTATCATCATCTGACATGGTTGGTTCACCTACATCAGTCAGAAAGTAACGAGCCTACTTGAACAACCGATGCAGCTAACCACGAGACATTTTCTCGAAGCATAACTGGAGCATGGGAACGACGTGCATTTTGGGGTAGACTCAACACTTCCAAACCTCCGGGAGACTGTTGCTATCGAGTCGGTCTTTGAACATGTGCATTGAATTCGCTGAAATTTGCACCGACGCTGTTTTGTTTCGATACCGTTTCAGATGAGTCGATGAGTGCAGGCGAGATGTGCAAGTTCGGTATTTTAACCGCTTCAGATCGAGCGAGTGCTGGTGATTATGAAGACATTTCAGGCCCTGCAATCGAAGCCTTTCTTTCTGAAGTATTGACTTCTCCTTGGCAGATTGTCCGAAAATTAATTCCTGATGAACAATCTGAAATTGAAGCTGCAATAATCGACTTAGTCGACAATCACAACTGTTCAGTTATTGTAACTACAGGCGGCACTGGACCTGCTCCGCGAGATGTGACTCCTGAAGCCACCGAAGCGGTTTGTCAACGAATGCTTCCAGGCTTCGGTGAGCAGATGAGATCTATTTCCCTACGATATGTCCCAACAGCAATATTATCTCGACAAACAGCAGGAATTAGAGACGAATCGCTAATTTTGAACCTTCCCGGTTCACCTCGCTCAATTCGAGAAATTCTCGATGAAATTTTCGCAGCTGTACCATATTGCGTCGACTTAATCGGCGGCCCATACATCACTACAAATCCCGATATTGTCAATGCCTTTCGCCCTGCACATGCCCGCCGTGAAAATTAACGAAAAAATTTGAACCCTTACTTATGCAAATTATTATGGTTTTTCATGAGAAAATTCGGTTTATACTGACGAATGGTTCATGACAGGCACAGCCGCCGCCCGGCCATGGCGAAAATGAAAAGTGGCGACGTTGCAAGCGATAGGCCGGCTGACGAATTGCGTGAAATTGAGGTTACAATGGACTTCACTCCAAACGCTTTAGCTTCGATTCTTTACAGGCAAGGTGACACTACAATCCTCGCATGCTGCACAAAAGCCTCCTCTCTCCCTCGTTGGTTTCCTCGTGATTCACAACGCGGTTGGGTTCATGCAGAATATTCACTATTGCCGGGTTCGACCGATTCTCGTTTCCGCCGTGAGCGTGGCGGAGCAAAGGGTCGTACCCAAGAAATCGAGCGGCTAGTCGCTCGTTCTCTGCGCGGAGCGATTGATCTCGAACAGCTTGGACCTCATGCATTGACCATCGATTGCGACGTACTGAACGCAGACGGCGGAACTCGATGCGCTTCGATTACAGCGGCTTGTATAGCACTCCGTCTTGCTGTCCGCCGACTTATCGAATCCGGCGAATGCCTACCAATCGATTTGCGTCCTACCAAAGAGCAACTCAAGAATGGTTGGACCGCACCAGAACTTTCAGCAGAAGAACGTGCTGCGCACGAAGCCGCAGTTATCCCTCACGATGTTGCAGCAATAAGCGTCGGTCTAATCGGAGAAGATGTCTACCTCGACCTTGATTATATCCTCGACAGTAATGCAGACGTCGACATGAATGTGGTTATGACAAATGATGGTGAGTTTGTCGAAGTACAAGGAACTGGAGAAGAATCTACATATTCACGAGATCAACTCAACGCATTACTAGATTTAGCAGAAAATGGAACGAAATTATTGCATGAAATGCAGAAAGATGTTCTTGAAAACGCTAACTGAAACCACGGAACAATTGAAGTGGAAAGCACGGTGGCGATAGCGTTAGGGGACTGTAGCTCAGTTGGGAGAGCGCCGCACTGAAGATGCGGAGGCCGCTGGTTCAAGTCCGGCCAGTCCCACCAACAATTCAAACACTGAATAATTATTGTTTTCAACCCACTAAAACAGGTGGCTGAGGGCTGAGCCGAGGATTCACCTTTCTTGGAAATGTATATCCCTCACTACCATACTCGCAATCCATGCGAAACAGGTCAATACTGTGTATTCTGTCAATCGCCCTGTTGCTTGCCGTCCTCATGGCACCTCTTGCAAGTGCCGAGAGTGGTGATGAAACAATCACGGTGAACCATGTGGTTCTAGTTGACACACCTCCGCACAAAGAATGGTCATGGAATTACAGTTACCAGGTTGAGGTCAGTGACCTTCAGATGGATATGAATTATACTGCCGTAATCGACATCGTTCTTGTTGAGGATACTTCGTGGGGAGGCCTTGATTGGTGGTGGGACATCGATTGGGAAGGTGGCTATGATGAAGACAATGATGGATTCCATAATCAATTCAATTTCACATTTTCACTACAGAGTGGATGCTATCGCATATATGCCAATCTGTATGATAGGGCAGGTGACATAGAAAATAGTGCGCCAATTGGATCCACCGCGAACTTTGATTTCGGTGTGGGAGGTATCTGTGAGGATGGTGTTTTCTACTCTATTTTCGATAGTGATGGAGATGGATTGGTTGGCAAGCAAGACTTGTACTGCCCTGATACACCACAAGGCGAGATGGTTGATGAGCATGGTTGCTCTGAATCAGATTATGCTCGTTTGTCTAGAACAGGTGAAAGTGGAAATGATGACGAAGCAGCAAGAATCCCGGGCTTCGGGCTCCTCCTCAGCATCACCGCAGCACTTGGGGCCACTCTTGTTGCGACTCGCCGTGAGTGAAACTCGATTCCAAGCCAGTTGCATCGCTAGCCTATGATCCGATACTGCTTCGATTCGGACTCCATCCACCTATCCATAGTCCCAATCCTATCATTGCAATCTGGACGAAAAGCCTCACTAGATGTCCAGTCGGAGAAAGGGAGGCTCCATCACCCAGCTCAATATCATAAATCCACATGTATAGATTAGCAGGATAAATTAGGACGAGGAAGGCAGCGGCGGCGTATCCTGAAATCTCCTTGGTTTGAGGTAGTATCAATCCAAGTCCCAGCATAATCTCTACCACACCACTTGCTAAGACCCAAAATTTGGGTGATCCAAGTATTGACGGAACTATGGGCTCAAACCAATCAGTATCGGTGAAATGCAACAATCCTGTGTATAGGAAGAAAATACCGAAAACTGTCGCCAAGATTCTTCGCAGTTCCATACAATCCTATTTCCAGTATACACGCTCTTTCAGAACAAATCGTCGTCATCGTCGTCTGCAGTTTCAAGATCCATCATTTTACCAGCCTTCGGAGCGGCTTTTTTCTTGCGAATGACCGTAGTTTTCGTATCAGCCTTAGCCTTCTTTTTTCCAGCATCCTTTTCCTTGGCTTGCTCAGCATTTTGTCGGTCCTCTTTCGCCTGCTTTTCCAATTCTTCCAATTCTTCAGGCGTCATTCCGGATTCTCGTGCGAGCTTGACTCTGCGCTCATCACGAGCACGGATTTCGAGTAGTCTCTGGCGAGCCTTGTCATAATGTTGCATCATGTACATTGCATCGTGCTCGAGAAGTGGAGAATCAGAAATAATCGTAATATCGAGCCAGTCGCCTTCCTCAGCGAGATATTCTGCGAATGGTTCGAATTTCAAATCGGATTTCTTGATTTGTGTGTAGTGTAGAGCATTACCCATGCGGTGTTCAACGCCAGCAAAGTGGCAGAAGAATTTCTTGCCACCGTAAGTTTCGCGGACTTGGTCGAACAGTTCCGCGTAATCTTCACTGGTCTTCATTCGACCATGGCTGCGAGCGTGAATGTGTGCCATGTTGATGACTGGTACAGTGCCTTCGACGTGATTGCATACCTCGAGAACTTCTTCGACGGTTCCCCAGAGTTCTTGTCTGCCCGACATTTCAATTCCGACAAGGGAAGGTTCGGCTTCGTGAACCCATGGAAATGCTGCATAATCTTCCTCTTCCTTCGCATCTCCCCAAATCGAGTGGACTCGGTCAACAATTCCTGAAAATATGTTTGCTACCTCTTCATTCGCCTTCGTCCCAGGATCCCACTCACCATAGGGCCCGACGTGGTAAGTTAGATGACGAGCATTGAGAATTTTACCCGCTTGCATGCTCGATTCCATCTTTAACAAAGTTCGATTTCTCTCTCTTCGGTTTCCGAGTAACTCTGCATAATATGGACCGTGCATGTTCATTTCAATATCTGAATTCCATGATAAAATTCCAGCCTGCCAATACTGATCGAAGTGTTTTGGCTGGATGGTTCGGACGGTTTGAATCTCCATCGCATCGAGTCCGAGGACGGTAATATCGTCCATACCTTCAACGATAGTTCGACCCTTACAAGACAATGGCACTCCGGCCGGACCCATTCTTAGTGGCATAGCATACGCACCTCGCGAGCAGACCCAATGGGTGTCCATACAAAAGGGGTTGCGCTCCTATCCCTTTGGAGTAGGTACAATTCTAATGAATAAAACCTGTCAATAGATTGAAATATATACCATTTTGAAAAATTCAATCAAGATAGTGCCGCTGACTCGACACCAGCGGCACCGGTTCCAGCACTCGGTAAATTGCTCAAATATCTGGCTAACCATTCCAATGGTTCCAATCTATCTTTGGTTTCTATTTTTGTCGAGCCGAGAGCATGTTCGATGCTTGCCTTTCTCGTGCCTGGGTCATAACTACAGACATGAGGTGTTAAGCCGCGAAGGCGAATTTTATGCAATAATTTTTCTTGGTGAATTTCTTCTATTTTTGCTATAGCTGCGAGCGCTGCAGGTGTAAAAAATAGCACATGAATTTGACGAATGCGCTCGATGACAGCTCCCCAAGTTTCTCCCAGTTGGGATGGATTTGTTGGAATATCAATGAGCATCACAACCCTTGCCCCTTCTAATTCACCGATAGTCATACCAGCACCCCAAGCGCTTCGTGGCGATTCTCCCAATAGGGTGGTTTGAGAGGAATTCACCAACCAATGAACCCCGAACGTCAATTTTCGCCAGTCGATTTCACCATGATTAAAATCAGCAAATTGAGACCCATCTGGTGAGGTGACATAGGATGATTCAGCACCTATCTCAGAACAAAATGAAAGCAATTTTTGGACATTATCTTCGGTGTTTGGTGCTCCAAATCCGACAAATTTGACATCGCTTATCGCCATCGATAATCAATCCATTTTCCAGCGTAGCAATGCGATGACTCCACCTAATCCTAAGAGTTGCTGCGCTGAATCATGCTCTTGAGAAGATTGAATCACATTCCCTCTTGAAGCCTCGACTGTTCCAACAATTTTTTCCCAATCTTTTCGTATTGATGCGTCGGGACTTCGCAAAAGTGCAGCATCGATAACCAAGGTTTCGATAGCACCGGCATCGGCAGCCTCTGCGATTTGTACCTGCCCGTAAGCGACTGCCCCATTAGTTGAAATTCGAGCCAGCCCTTCCTCGATGGATTTGATCTGTTGAACCAAAGCATGCTCACCGAGAACGGCATCTGCCAATCCTTCTGCCAATACTTCGTTGGCACCGGCTCGACCTCCAATCGAAGTTGCCGAATTCAATATTTGATTCTGAGCTCCTTGTGAGCGGAGTTGACTCTCGAATTGCTCACGAGCCAAACCTGGACCGCAAATAACCAATGGAACTCGGTCAGAGAAAATCATTCGAGATTCTTTAGCGACACGCTCAAAAAATCCGCGTCGGACACTAGTTGAATCGTCGGCCCGTTTTCCACCACCCCTCATCGAAAATTGAGAAACTTCTCGAATACCGTGCGTCGAAACTTGATACAAAACAATCTCATCATTTTCGACCACTATCAAAGCGGATCTCGCTTTTGAACCAGCAGACTGCGCTTCACGTAACAGAGCTTTGTCGGATTTTGGTAATCCTCCGGGCATCGTCAATTCGATCTCATCTCTCGGCGAAATAATGTGAGTATGATGTGAGCCGATGTCAATTTTCGCTTCTTGGATTATTCCGTGAGCACGTAAATTGTCAGTGAATACCGCAAATTCAGTTTTTTCGACCTCGAGCACTATCCACATCGGCTTGCGTTCAGCACTCTTCGCTCGCCCATCATTTTGGGTACCAGTAGTTGAATCACGACGATGTGATAGCATCCCTACCGAACACCCTGGGCGGCAAACTTGAGCCAAAACCCAGAGGTCATCCTCTGTCTCAACACGAAGTCGAACGCCTTCATCGAGCCGCTTGACCTGTCGCAAATCACCACAACCTAACCGAACACACCGGTCAATAGACCGTCATCATCCATGTCCATGTCCATGGCCGCAGGTCTTGTAGGTAGCCCAGGCATTGTCATCATTGAACCGCAAATTGCGACGATAAATCCAGCCCCGGCATTCAGGCGAATCTCACGAATAGGTAGAGTAAATCCTGTCGGAGCGCCGAGTTCTTTCGCCTCATGGCTGAATGAATATTGAGTCTTAGCCATGCAAACTGGAAGTTTGTCAACGCCCCACGACTTCAATGTCTCAAAGGACCTGAGGGCCTGAGGTGAGAAATCAACTGTGTGAGCGCCGTAAACATTTGTAGCAATGCGTAGAATTGTCTCTTCCACACGCATTCCTGAATCAACGATAGGAGTGTATGGTCTTCCCGCTTTTTCATGATCAGCACACGCCGAAACAACAGCGTCGGCAAGATCACCAGATCCGGCTCCTCCCTTAGCATGACCTTCAAAGAGAACGACATCTTTTGCGCCGGCTGCAACCGCTTCTTTGCGAATTGCTTCAATTTCAGCATCAGTATCTGAAGCGAAGCGGTTGATTGAGACGATAACTGGTAAGCCAGTCATAGAAATATTACGGACGTGGCGACGCAAATTTGTCGCCGCTCCGGCTTGGGTAGCCTCGACATTTTCAGTTTCTAATTCATCGACTGGTGGACGCTTGCCGCCACCGGTTGAAAATCCGTCACCGTGCAATTTCATAGCTCGAACGGTGGCATTTATGATTACACAATCAGGCACTTTTCCAGAAGCAACAGCCTTGATGTGTAATGCTTTTTCAGCACCCATTTCAGCACCGAATCCCGATTCGGTGACAACATAATCAGCACATGAAAGTGCCAAATCATCGGCAATAATTGAAGAGTTTCCATGCGCGATATTAGCGAATGGACCACAGTGAACGAAGGCAGGATCTCCCTCGAGGGTTTGAACGAGATTTGGCAATAGTGCATCGCGCAATAATAGAGCCATCGAACCAGCAGCGCCAAGTTGCTCGGCGGTAACCATCTTTCCAGTATTCGAATTAGCGATTACAATTCGACCGAGGCGAGCTCGTAAATCTGCATAATCGCGAGACAAGGAGAGAATCGCCATTACTTCACTTGCAGCGGTGATATCGAAGCGATCGGTTCGCACAACTCCATTCATTTTTCCGCCAAGACCGATAGTAACCTCGCGTAGAGATCTATCGTTCATGTCGATGACTCGTGGCCAAAAGATACGGTTTGTATCAATATCCAACTCATTTTCTCGATGAAGGTGATTATCGAGAATTGCAGAACACAAATTGTGCGCAGCGGTTACTGCATGAAGGTCTCCGGTGAAATGCAAATTGATTGCTTCCATCGGCAAAACTTGTGAAAAGCCACCCCCGGCAGCACCGCCTTTGATGCCGAAAACCGGACCCATCGAAGGTTCACGGATTACACATGCTGCATTGTGGCCACGACGGTTCAAGCCTTGATTCAAGCCAATCGTCGTGACGGTTTTCCCTTCACCAAAAGGAGTCGGATTAACTGAAGTTACCAAAATTAGGAAACCTTGCTTTCCACCTCGCTTCGATTTCATGGACTCCCAATTGACTTTAGCAATTGAAGACCCGTGCATAATCAGGTCACTGCGCTCAAGTCCGAGCTTTGCTGCTACCTCTTCTATAGGGGCAGGGGTGGCACGTCTTGCTATATCCAAGTCACTATCCATCGACCAATCGGCTCTACTGGCTCACTTGAAACCTTCATTTGGAACAATTCACACGAGAATCTGTGGCAATACCAACATACTGGGGAATCGCAGGTTTCCCTATCGCTCACTCGATAACACCAAAGTTGTTCACTATCGTTGGCGAATCGCTCGGAATGTCTGGGTCTCAGTGTGTTTTTATCGAGGCTGAATCGATAGATGAATTTGAGGAAAATATTGCCGGCCTCGACGGAGAACTTTGGCTGAGTTGTACAGCACCACTGAAACATTCACCACAAACTCGATTGGGAGTAAATGGACCAATGGGTGTTAATGCTGTAAATCAATTGAAACGGGTCGATGGAAATTGGTCGGCGACAAGCACGGATGGAGTAGGATTTATTGCAGCTTGTCGCCATATCGGCATCGAACCAAATGGAAGCACTTTGCGAATGCGCGGCGGTGGTTCAGCAGCGCGTGCAATTGCTGCAGCTTGGGCAGATGAAGGAGGCAAAATCATCCCAATTGAAGGACGGCGACCATTGGTCAGCGGACCATGGGATGGAGCGATAATTTTCGATAGTGAAGAAATTGAAGCCGATATCGCCATCGACCTCGATGCGGCTGCTGGGGGCGGAGAATCCATCGAACTTTTAGCAAAAATACAGGTATCAATTTCCTACGGTGAGAAGGCAAGTTCTGATGAGTTCGCAGTTATTATGGTCGCTGCTCAGCATCTAGAAGCATGGAAAATGCTCTATGCACCGGAAAGAGCAGCTGATTTACTCTCGTTGTCACTCCTCCTCAAAAGACTCTCTGATTTCAATTAAATTCAGAATTAACAATGGTGCGATAAGCAGCCACCAAGTTATCAAAGAACCTGGCCCAATGGTTAGTTTACCATTGAAGCCAATCAACGATTCATATCCCGGCTGACCTTCTGCAGGAGCGTTTTTTGTGACGTTGTCTCTGCCCTCTTCATCCAGTAATCCTAGATCAAATCCAACTGATTCATAGGTGAATTGGAAACCTTTGGAAGAAATGCCAAATCCACTATCTTGTTGGAAATGAGCGAATTGATTGACTTCAACCATTTCTTGAGCATTGGTGTCAAATCCTCCTGTTGATGATTCATCACCACTCTCATCACCGCCAGAAATTCCAAAGTCGGTGGCTACCGCTAAAGGAATAGCGATTATGATTATCGAGATTCCAATTACCCAAGTAACAACAGTAGCAATTCTGATTGAGCGAATCGGGCGTACAAGTGACAGACAAATAACAGCAAACATGGTTATCATTGTCAATTTTAGAATTCCTCGAGTCATATCAAGACATGAGCCCGAGCAGGCTTGGTTATCCAATGTTAACTCTTCTGAGCCACCACCTGCTGAGTCACTAGAATTATTTTCAGTGTCCGTTTGTCCAGGAGATACATCCTCTCGATTAATCCAGTATAGTAAGAGAGGAGTTGAATTATCTATCGAAAGTTCAAATGATTCTTGATTACTATCAATAATATATTCCGTCGTGATAGTTGGCTCCCTCTCAATCCCCTCTGAGTAGACGCCAACTGCTGTAATCTCAAACCAAGTACTCGACCAAGAGGTAAGAAGGAAGAGCCCAGAAAGGACAATTACAACCAACTTACGAGAGTTCATACAGCCAAGCCGAATCAGTCATCCTTTCTAGGCATGAGTATTGTAGCAGCACCTAGCATCGAGATTACGGCAAGTACACCAGGAGCTGGCAGAGAGCCTTTTTGCTTGTTCAATTCAGGGTCATCCCAATCGGAAATTCCGTCACCATCATCATCTTGATCAAAGTAATCAATAACACCGTCACCATCTGTATCAGTCAGATCTAAATTAGGGAGATAATCAGGACCTAA
>JABIKU010000020.1 GCA_018654845.1 Methanobacteriota archaeon
CCAAGTAGAAGTTCCCCTGAATTCAAAACCGCAAAACCAACCACTCTTGAATCATCTGTAGTCCAAAATAAGAGCGCACAGGATTCTTCTAAATCAAGAACGGGGTCACTAGGAATATTATCCTCCAATAACTCATCGAGTTTTTCAGCGAAGGTTCCCATGGTCTTTTCCAGATTAGATTCCATCAATGCCTCCATCATACTTTCTAACCTTTCAAATTCCTCTGAGCCTCCCATTGAATCATCATTCTCGTCTGAGCCGTCTGAACAATCAGCCTCGCCATCATTCACCCAAGAAGCAGGTATTTCCTCTCCGTTGTCACATACGAAAACGCCATCGCCTCCTCCACCGTTCTCGTCGGAACCATCTGAACAATCAACCTCGCCATCATTCTCCCAAGAAGCAGGTATTTCCTCACCGTTGTCACATACGAAAATGCCATCGCCGCCTTCGTCACCAGAAATCTCCTCCATCCATGATTCAATCTGCTCTTGAAGAACCGAGGACAGTTCCTGTATTCCATTGTCGAAAGCCGGGGCGAGTGATTGAGCCAACATGACAGCCATACCTGGTGATAATGGAGCGGCTAAACCACACTGAACCTCTACGGCAGTGTCATCTATAGTCAAGTCTTCATTTCCACTAACTGGAGGACAATCCCAATTCCATTCAGCCATCTGACCCTCTATATTTTGGAAATTTTCGGAAAAGGCACCTTGTCCTGGCACATTGTCAGATAATTCAACATTGAAAGTGTCAAGATTCACTCCTATCTCCTCTGTCGGGATACCACTAATTCCTACCGATAAGGAGTAACCAGTCAATGTGGTAAATGTACCTTCTATGATCCCGCCTCCTGAGTTGAACTCGCCAGACTCATCTGAGCCATCGTAGCAGTCTTCCTCTCCATCGTTAACCCAGTCAGCAGGAATCTCCTGGCCGCTATCACAAACGAAGATTTGCTCTCTTTCTTCATACCCCTCTTGCCAACCAATATCTTGGTCTGGAGTCCAGTCATTGATCAAATATGGTTCCCCTTCTAACCAAGTTGAGTAGATGTCATCATACTCTTCCGAGTTGACCAAATCCGTAATCGCCACATCCAGTGCAGTGAGGAGTTCGTTGTTGCCCTCCCTGAGAGCCACACCCATGTTCTCTTCAGAGAAAGTCGTCATGATATCGCCATCAACTGACAATATCGACGCATCATGCATGGCATAATCCACGTCCCCATTGTCTAGAGCCATGATGACTTCATTATAGGATTCATATGCAATAATGGTAGCATCGGAGAAGTAGTCATTGGACCACCAATCACTGGTTGTTCCAGACTGGACTGCTATCGTCGTCCCTCCAGCATCCAATTCGAAGACATCCGATATCGTAGGTGAGCCGTCAGCGCCGATTACTCCCTGGGCGACTGAGACAAATCCGCGAGTGAAGTCGAGAACAAAGCCTCGTTCTTCGGTTGTGGTCATCGCCGAGATGATTGCGTCGCACATTTCCCCACCCATAAGGTTTGGAATAATTGGATCCCAATCTGATTCAACTGGTACAAACTCCAGATTCACGCCGTAGTGCTGCGACAACCTGTCCGCTAGCGCGGTGGAAATATCTACATCAAATCCTTCGAGTTCGCCATCGTTGTCATAGCTTTCGAATGGTGGATAGTAGGGGTCCACGCAGTATCTGAGCTCTCCAGTTTCCAAGATGTGACTTAGTGAGCTTCCCTCAGATGGCTCTGGATATGTTTCCGGCATTTCGCTCGGTGGGGTGTATGTGCCATCAGCTTCATCAGAACCATCATAACAATCAGCCTCGCCATCATTCTCCCAAGAAGCAGGTATTTCCTCTCCGTTATCACAAGTGAATATTCCATCCTCGTTGGATTCAGATGGCTCTTGGTTGAGTTGTTGCAAGTAGTCAAGCGGATGATCAACTCTCCATTCGGATGAAAGTGAAGGCACCTCCATGGAAATTGAGTATCCCAAATCTACCTCAGGAGCCTCAACTTCTCCGGCTGCTATTACTTGAAGATTCATCGAGAGGTCTGCAGCATTACTGACAACTCCACTCATTTCCAAATCCGCTCCATAAACCAGCAAGTCGGAATCGACGTACTCTACATATGTAGCATCGATTACCAATACCATTTCTTGAGATGCACTATACCAAATATCAATGGATTCGTTATTATCTATCCATGCTGCTGTAAATCCAACATCAGTTAGTAATCCATGACGGACAGTTAACTCAGTTACTCTCTTGGTGACTTGATGTGTATTACCATGAATATCCTGAATTTCTACAGTTTCATCATCATCCCATGACTCAATAAAGAAGTGACTAGAACCACTCAATACTTGATCGGAGTCGAGATCAAAACCAGCATAATCTGCTGCTAATTCAAGATCCTCATTGACGGCATTTGTATCTACACCCGTCATATCGAGAACATCATCTTCGAAGTCACCCCAATCATAAGAAATACCCCAAATTGCAGAATCGGAGGGACCGACTGCTGCTGCAGTGGGGGCAATTGAAGTCAACAATAAAAGGCATACGAAAGAAGAGAGAATCCTCTGGTTCATGATTCTGTAGGAGCGACTGAATGACTTGAGTCTTTTGCCGGCAGAGGTCAGAGTGGAATGTTTCCATGCTTCTTTGGAGGAACCCATTGGCGCTTACTTCGAAGCGGCTTCAATGCCTGAATCAACTTCTTGCGGGTTTCAGCCGGTTCGACAACATCGTCCAACCAACCATTTCTCGCCGCAACATATGGATCACCGAACTTAGCGCGATACTTTTCTACTAATTCCGCTTGTACACTCACCTTATCATCAGCGGCTGCAATCTCACGCCGATGAATAATATTCACCGCACCATCGGCGCCCATCACTGCTAATTCCCCACCAGGCCATGCGATATTGTAGTCGGAACGGAGATGTTTGCAGGACATAGCAAGGTAGGCGCCACCGTAGGCTTTTCGTGTCACCACGGTCAGTTTAGGCACTGTCGCTTCGGCGTAAGCATAGAGCAACTTCGCACCATGTCGAATAATTCCACCCCATTCTTGCACCGTTCCTGGGAGAAAACCTGGCACGTCAACTAAGGTAATTACTGGGATGTTGAAAATATCACATGTGCGGATGAATCGGGCTGCTTTTACCGATGCGTCAATATCGAGGCAGCCCGCCAAAACTTTTGGTTGATTTGCGACGATTCCAACAGATTGTCCATCGAGTCGCGCGAAGCCGATGAGGATGTTTTCAGCAAAAGTTGGGAAAAATTCGAGGAAACGTCCTTCATCGACAATTTCCTCGATTACTTTGACCATATCGTATGGTCGATTTGAATCGGAAGGGACGAGATTTGTGAGTTTGTCACAGGATCGGTCCCATTCGTCACCAGATTTGATGTTGAGAGGTTCTGCGAGAGTGTGATCTGGAAGATAGGCGAGGATTTCAGCCGTAATATCGATGGCATCATCCTCGTCATCTGCGATTAAGCAAGCGACGCCGCTTCTGCTTGCGTGTGATTGTGCTCCGCCAAGTGTTTCTTGATCGATTTCACCGTTAATAATTTCTGGAATGAAATATGGGCTGCGCATGAACATCTGTCCGTGTTCAGCGCTGAGAATGACAAAATCAGAAAGTACAGCAGCAAGGGCGCTGACACCAGATACCGCACCTAGAATTAGCGAAATAATTGGGATTCTACCCGAACAAGCGACAAGGATGTCGAGGAGTTCTCCTGTCGCGCCTAATGATGGAACGCCTTCGTGAGCACGCTGACCATCACCATCCCAAATTCCGATTAATGGTAGTTGGGATTTTTCTGCAAACTCGGCAACTTTCTTGATTTTCCTCGCATGCATTTCACCCATTGTTCCGCCAAAGATGGAGTAGTCTTGGGCGAAACAAACGATTCTTCGACCATCCATCATTCCATGTCCGGCGACAACTCCGTCACCTAATGGCTTGAATAAATGCATATTATGGTCACCAGAACGATGTTGAACGAAGGCATCTACTTCGACAAATGAGTTGGGGTCGAGAAGCGCAGTAATGCGTTCTCGAGCTGTTCGGCGGCCTGATTCACGCAATTCTTTAATCGAAATCAGGTCACCAGGATTCAATGAAGATTGGCGCATCGAATCGAGTCTATCACTCGGAGATGCGCCGGTCATGACCCGTCCCAAATCGCTCGCGGTTCTTCATAGACGCGGAGGAGGAGCCTACGCTGAAAATAAGCCTGAGCAACAGATATGACACTCACAACTAGTCAATATCACTCAACAAAGCCAGGCCAATTACGCATATAATTCACAAAAATCGGACTGAGTCCTTGTGAGAGTAGGTGTTCTTCTGTGAATGGTGGTCGTTGTGGGTTATATTCAGGGTCATTCAAATTTGATGCCCAGTTTGCATGTCCGATTCCTGAACGTGCCACTCCGACTAAGTCAGCGCCCTGCTCGATGACCTCAAGAGCCTGTTTCGTTGACCATATTGCTCCAGCAGAGATAATCGGAACTTTTCTCGAAATTTTCTCAGCGAATATCTCGGTGATAGGGCGGGGATCATCGAAATGAGCTGGAGGGACAAAGCAATCCCAGCAAGAAATGTGGATGAAATCGAGGCCTGCCTCAACTAGGAGGGTGGTGAGGGAGAGGGAATCTTCCATTGTTACACCAAGTTTTCTGTACTCAGGTGAGATGCGAACTCCTATCGTAAATTTCTCGCTCGTAGATTCTTTGATTCTTGAGATTATTTCTAGAAGGAAGCGAGCACGATTCTCTAACGAACCACCCCAACGATCCTTGCGCCGGTTCGTTTCGATTCCAAGGAATTGACAGATTAGGTACCCATGAGCTCCGTGAATCTCAACTCCATCAAAACCAGCCTTCTCACAACGAGCCGCAGCGGCAGCGAAGGAGCCGATGAGAGATTCTATCTCAGTCTCAGTTAATTCCCTTGTTTCCCCAGAATCAGAATCGCTAGTAGGATTTACACTCGAAGATACCGGCTGAACCCCGGTCAAGCGCTGAGGACTGCGCATTCCACCATGGAAAATCTGAGCCAAAGACACAGCGCCTCGGTCACGAATTTCAGTAGCAAGTCGAGTCAATCCCGGCAATTGGTGGTCACCCCACACACCCATCTCACCGTCCCAACCTTGGCCTTCAGGGACCACGTGAGAGGCAGCGGTAGTGACAATCCCAAAGCTGCCTTCAGCCCTGCGGAGAAGCCACTCTATTTCTTGCTCGGATAAAGTTCCATCAGGATTACTCTGTTGGTTAGTCATCGCCGCGAGAACTGAACGGTTTCGAACCTCAATACCAGTCCTTGGGAAAGAAAATGAATCATCAGGCCTAGTCATACAAACTCTCCTGTTCAATGGCGAGAATCATCGGGATTCTCACCGCACAAATCCTCAAGCCAGCCGGAGGAGACTGTTTCGCGCCCACCGTCTCGGCTGAGCAAATGATGTAATTTCACTAATCCAGAACTCGGTGGGCACAAAGAGCCGTGACCAATTATTCCAATTTCTTGCTGATCGCGCCCCTTCGAATAAACATCCAAATGAATCGGCCCGTGAATTGTTTGAGTGGTTATTACTGCAATGCCACCCGAATTACAATAATCTTCAATCGTCAAACGCAGTTTGAGGTTTTCAGGGGAATCATTTTCAGGGTTTTCAATCGGCAAATGACCTAAGCCTGTCCCATGGAAATACATTGCATCATAGCCGGCATCAGCAGCGGCTTGAACCAAATCTGGTTGAAGGTGAGCGCCGGCGACGAACTCAGCGATTCGCACATTTTCATCGAATAATTTCGGTGCAATTGCCTCGACTCGAGCATCGCTAACCTCTGCTTCACACATCTCAATGCTCGGACCTGAGCGATCGACCAATACATAGGCGAGAGCATCCTGATTGATTGACTTGAATGCATCACGACGAGACGAATGATATTTGCGAGTCGCACAACCAGGGAGAACAGCACATTTTCCATCGGAAGAATCGGCGTGAAGAATCACAACCGATGAATCTCGATAGCCGCTGGGTTCTGGCCCATTTGCGGCCCAATGAACGGCTGCAATCAGGTTCTCAGCGGCATCGGAAGAGCCGCGATCAGGCGAGCGCTGCGAGCCTGATAGGACAATTCGTCCCGGTGGTCGTCCACCTTGTCCAGCCCATCCATAAGACATTGCAGCTGCTGAATAATGCAATGTATCGGTGCCGTGAGTAATCACGACACCTACCGCGCCCTCAGCAAATGCTTGAGCGGTTGACTCCAGCATCTTATTCCAATGCCGAGGACGGATATCATCCGACCACATATTACCGAGTTTGACTGCGCGTATGCGAGCGATAGAGCGCAGTTCAGGAACAGCATCTAGCAGTTCATTCGGTTCAAATCGAGCGGTGACAGCGCCGGTTTTGTAATCGACTTTCGAAGCGATTGTACCACCGGTGTGAATAAGATAAACGAGGGGAAGTGACTCATCTTGAGGAATAATTTCGGGTACTTCTTCCTCGACCATTTGCACTTCTTCAAGTAATTCTATAGACAAAATATATGATTCTGGAAAAGAAATATTGTAGCCATTTACCAACTTCAAAGTCACCAAATTCGGACCGGCTGCAGGTAAGGCAAGTCCTTCGTGCGAATCCTCACCTGACCAAGTCTTAACGACTATTTTCACAGGAGTACCAGGCTCCGGCCAATCAACCATGCCTGTGCGTTGCACCCATACTCAATGAAACACTCGCTCGACAATCATCCCATAGTAGCATAGAGGCAGATTACTATCATGGACGGTAGTACGACCATGGGAAGAGTCGGTAAACTGTCTGTGTAGCCTCTAAATTTGGCACCTGCGACTGTTAGAAGGAAGGCGGAAAGTCCTATTGCAGTACCTTTCAATATAGCCTCAGTAGCTGCAATATCATCAACATTGACGCTGCAGTATAGATTAACCAGTCCCAAAGCTAGAACTCCTCCACCGATAGCCATCCTACAAGCCGACATTTCATTGCTGTCGACCCCTTCGACATCTCCAAAGATATCCTTGTTGAATCCAACAGGATCAAAATTCATTTTCAGTCCAATAAGTAGCGCTACGCTACCTACGATTTGCATTGCTATGGTATGTTCCATGTTTGTATTAAAATTGGAAGGCAAATGAATATTTCTAAACCTAAAACCCTCAATGATTGTGCGAAAACATCATCACAATAATGTCGTTGGCAAATAGCATGAAAGCAATTGGATTGACACTGACGTTATTGATGATAGCGAGTTCTTTCGCCGGTTGCACTGTTCCAGAAACTATCGATGAAGGAGGCATCATCGCCCCAGAAGAAGCAGGTTGGGGTAACTCAACGAGAGTCATAATGAGTGTTTCCTGGATCGATTCATCGAATATTAGTCAGGCGGGAAATATCGCTCTCGATATTTGTTCAAAACATGCCCCGATGCATGCAGAATCATTCATCCTTCACAGTGCAAACGGTGCGTATGATAACGCAATTTTCCATCGTGTAATAGATGAATTCATGATTCAAGGAGGAGACTTTGAGAACTACGATGGAACTGGTGGGTATGCAGCAAAATACTTCGGCGTGGGTACTGAAGCCGACCAGGGTTCATGGAATATTCCTAGTGAATTTGATGACCGATTAACGCATAGTGAAGGAATTCTTTCGATGGCAAGAAGTAATAATCCTGACAGTGCTGGAAGTCAATTTTTCATAGTCGACAAATATACGACTGCGAATTGGTTGGACGGTGATTACACAATATTTGGACGAACAGCAGATGCAAATTCACTTGATGTGGTCAACGAAATTTCACTCGTCAACACAAGTGGAAACAAACCCGTTCACGATGTCACGATAATTGCAACGACTAACGAGCCGATCTCTGGCGATACCGTCGCTCGTGCTTGTCAATTTATCGAATGAATTCGAAAGGTGATTCGATGACGGTAGAAGTATTCGAGACAGACCGTCTAGCCAAGCGTAACGTCGCTGTGTTATTCTATGCCCAAGCGATTCTCGGCTCGCAACAATCAATCAATATTATTCTCGGTGGATTGGCTGGATTCGCCCTCGCTGGAAACAAAGCTTTGGCGACATTACCAATTTCAGTGATGCTTCTCGCATCGATGCTTTCCACAGGCCCAATTTCTCTGTTTATGGGCAGATATGGTCGGAAAGCAGGATTTCTTATCGGCGCAACTTCCGGATTAATGGGTGGGGTTTGTAGCGCCGGAGCATTATATGTGGGACGATTTGACTTGTTATTGGTCGGAGCAGCATTCACCGGAATTTTTCGTTCAACTCACGGTTATTTCAGATTTGCAGCAGCCGATACCGCCTCTGAAGAATTCAAACCGAAGGCGATTTCATTAGTTTTAGCCGGAGGTTTGGTCAGTGCTTTAATCGGGCCGGAATTAGTCCGACAGACTACATTTCTAATCGATTCAACGCCATATGCTGGTGCATATCTAGCCGTGGTTGTGATCAATGTACTCGGAGCTTTAGGAATATTATTCCTCGATATCCCGACACCACCACGAAAAGAAAAAGGTGAGAAATCCGGACGGGATATGAAAGAAATATTTAGTCAAAAGAAAACTATCGTCGCTGTAATATGTGCAATGGTATCATACTCTTTGATGACACTTGTAATGACTTCGACAACATTGGCGATGACGAGTTTTGGATTCACAACAGCACTAGCAGCCGATGTGGTAAGATGGCACATTGTGGCAATGTTCGCACCGAGTTTCTTCACAGGAGCAATCATCGTTCGATTCGGTCATCTTCGTGTAATTTCAATTGGATTATTTCTACTCGGCATCGCCGGTTTTATCGCAGTTAATGGAGTCGGAATTGAAAATTTCTATCTATCATTATTTGCCTTAGGAGTCGGTTGGAATTTTGGGTTTATTGGATCTACAGCTCTGCTGACAACAACGCACACGGTTGAGGAACAGGCTAAGGTGCAAGGTCTGAACGATTTCTTAGTCGCCGGATTAGTGACTATCGCTTCATTTGGTTCAGGAGTAATTCTCCACGCCTATGGTTGGACATATGTACAATATGCAATGATTCCTGCACTCACCGTCGCTGGAATGGCGGTTCTTTGGTTGGCTATCTCAAACAGACGAGAAGAAAAAGCAAAATTGCTAATGAAATAATTTCGGATACGAATTCGCCCTTGAGTTTATGGTAGTCGGGCCGTTTCGACAATCCATGAAAGCTATCGCGCTACCCATGGTTCTTCTGATGTTGACTGCCACACTTGCCGGATGTACTGGTGGAGACCCTGATGGTGGAGACGGGACAGATGGCATTGATGTGGAAACTTTGAATCAATTGATTGAAGATAATTTAGAGGACTTTTTGAATAATACGAGTGTAACCGTAAACCAAGATTTCCACTATTACAATAATACGACTTATGTCATTGATGACTCCGAATATGTAACCAATAACGAGTTCCAAAATACAACAAATATCGATGGGGGAGAGATCACCAATAATTACGAACAGAATGATAATTCGAATACTAGTTATCAATTAGGTGGAGCAACTTTTGGCACTGGCGTAAATGGCACAATTTCTGGATCTAATATGATGTTTGTTGCCCATATTGAATTTACAGCAATGGATTTATTCCCCGATTATGAAACAATTGATTACCGAAATAATACATTTAGTTATAATTGGACATATTATGACTATCTCACAAATTCTGAAAGAACAGATATTTTCAGTTTCAATTGTCAAGTGTATTACCTAATTGGGAGCCTTTCGAACGGGTCTACGTTCCAGGTATCTTACTGGGAGATGGTGGCGAACGGAAGTGGGGGTGACAATTACTGGAATGCATGGGACAACGAGTATAATTCAACTATCGCAGATATGCTCG
>JABIKU010000002.1 GCA_018654845.1 Methanobacteriota archaeon
AAATTATCAATCAATAATACTCGCTTATTTTCTCGTCTAGAAAATCTGCCCATTTTTCCGGGAGAAAGACGTCCGAGCGTTCCTGTAATTTTTGGGACTTCGAGCATACCAAGTTCACGCTCGGGTAATTCTTCAGCAGAAAATCCTGTTCGAAATCCCCAAGCAGCTTCAGTGACCGCCGCCGCTTTCCATCGAGCTTCTTCAACTTCAGCGCTGGCAGTAGATCCAATGACGATTCCACCACCTGCTTGAACGGTTCCAAACCAATTTAAGGGCCCACTTTTTGCTTCCAAAGTTCGAATCAAAATATTGAATTCTGATTTCTTCGCACCGGAATGAATGTGCCCAATCGAACCTGTCCATGCACTTCTCGGTGCGCCTTCTAATTCATCGATAGCGGCCATTGTAACAGTTTTGGGACAACCAGTAATTGACCCACCTGGAAAAAGAGCAGATAGAGCAGCGCCGAAGGAGACGTTTGGAAGAAGTTCTCCGCTTACCCCGCTGACAAGGTGTTGGACTGTAGGTAAGGCCTCGATGCGCCAATCAGACCAATGCACCGAACCGGTTTTGCAAACTCTTCCTAAATCGTGCCTCTCAAGATCGACGAGCATGAGATGTTCGGCGATTTCTTTCTCAGATGATGCCATTTCGATCCGCAATCTCTCATCTTCAGCATGGCTCGACCCTCTCGCTCGTGTACCCTTTATTGGCCGTGTCGAGAGTGTGTTTTGCTGTAATTTCAGCAATCGTTCAGGGCTTGCAGAAGCCACCGACCAACCATGATCATCGAGATGAAGCCATGATGAAAATGGTGCCGGATTCGATTCGTTCAATCGAAGGTAAGCATTCCATGGGTGGTCGACCATTTCACTTGTCCAACGGCGTCCATAATTGACTTGGTAAAGATGGCCGCCGCGAATTCCATCACGAATTTTTTCGACCTTTTGAGCATGGGAAGCATCCGTTTCAGAATGAGGAACAAGAGAATAAGAAAGTTTAGACAATTTTGGTTGGATGATTTCGGGAGCTTCATCTATTGAAGCCCAGGGATGGTTTTCGAGTGAGAGTAAACGAAGTTTTTCTTCCTCGCGCTCATGTACCCACCAAGCATCACATCGCCATAATACTCCTAGCAATTCTCCATCTTTCGGTGTATTTTCCAATTCTACTTCGACCGACCATCGACTCAAATCATAACCTAATAATCCTGCAAAACCCCCCGGGACAATCGGCATTTTCTCATCCAAGTTGGTAGGTTTAATTTCCCATTTTTCAGCGGCTTCAAGAGCCGCTGCCAATGTCTTAGGATGCAATTCATCAACACTATTCCAACGCCCATTCTGCCATTCTTGAACTAACATAACCAATGGTGGAGCTTGAGTGAGAAAAATTTCACCAGAAAGTGCTGAACGAGTTGGTTCGAGGGTAGATTCTCTTAAGGTAATATCATCAGATTGCGGCTCGAAAAACAATATGCGAATACTATCTAATGAAGGTAAGAATGAACGCTGAGAAAGGTCGGTAATTGGGCCCCCTGAGTGAAGTAATAATTCATCTCGATTAGGTAATTCACCTATACGCGAACCAGCAAGAATACCGATAAGGGGGTCTGCTTGTGAACAAGGAAATATTGATTCAACAATTCTGACCATTTGCTCACTCCAAATCTTCTATTGACTGCCATGCACAATCTAATCGCACAAACCACGAATCTCGTGCAGCTTGAAAGAGCCTTCCACGCGGTTGGCCAATTTGCCGACCATCTATGCTCGCCAAGGCTTGAACACCCATTCCACTACCGAGCACAATCATCTCCTTTGCTCGCAAAATAAGAGGGATTGTTAGGCGAGCTGGACGGATTGGAATTCCCGCTGCTTCAATACCTGCTCGAATTTGTTCGAGCGTAACAGAATCGAGTGCCCCTTCGCTCGGCCGAGGATGATAGGCGATTCCATCGGCATCGAGAATCACTGGCATACATCGATCACCATCGACAAGAATTTCTTCATCGAAAAGCAAAGAAATATCCGCACCAAATTCTTTGGCGGCCTCGCGCGCCTCAAAGTATGGCTGCCAATCTCCATGTTTGGTTCCTCGAA
Source organism: Methanobacteriota archaeon (assembly GCA_018654845.1). Lineage (GTDB taxonomy): Archaea > Thermoplasmatota > Poseidoniia > Poseidoniales > Thalassarchaeaceae > MGIIb-O2. Next base: position 2,103 of record JABIKU010000002.1, read on the forward strand.
CCGAAGAATCCCATTTTGGAGCGGCTAAAGATATCGCCGAGAGTTCGTCAGGCCAGGCACCATTTACTCTAGGTGTCAACGAAATTACACCTGCTTTATCGATTCCAACTCTGATTACGAATGGTGCCTGATCGTCACCAGTCACCGGCTCACCCACAGGTGAGAGAGAAATCAATTTCTCGAAGATTTTTAGACTAAAATTTTCGGGCAAAACCAATCCCAATCGCTCGGAATGCCTCAGCATCCGAGCAAAGTGAAGATTTGCTGATAACAAATGAGATTTACCATCCCATGCAATAGTGGTGAATAGTTCAGATTGAGGGTCCCCGGTGTTCACCATAGGCTTCGCTTGGGCTACAAGACTTCAAATTCTGCTGTTGAATATCACAATAAATCATCGAGGAAAGAGGTGTCAACATCCTCATCTGTATCATCTAAATCGTCAGCTAAATCGTCCAAATCATCCAAATCAAAATCACCGACCATACCTGCCAAATCATCCAAATCAATCTCATCATCATCTCCGCCGAGCAACTCATCAACTACTTCGAAAGAGGCAGAAGGAGTTGATTCATCATCAAATTCATTCGGTTGCAAGTCAAGAGATTCTTGGTTGATTTCTCCCCCGTCACTAATTCCTTTTCCACCGGTGTCCATTCCAATTGGTTCATCAAACGAATCATCTTCATCCAAACCTGATTCTCGTCGATTCATTTCTTCATCGAGTTCTACCTCTAAAGCACCCATTTCCCAAGGCTCAGGTGCTGCTTGCTCCTTCGGTTTGATGATTAGAATTGCACCGAATAGAATCATAATGGCTGAAATAACTGCAATAATCATATTCATATCGCCGCCGATTAATTGGTCGATCCACGATAATCCCAAACCATCATCGCCAGGATTTTCACTACCAAATGCTGACTCAGAAAATGGTCGAACCTCTAATGGGTCAACCGCTAATCGATGGACTTCGCCATCGAATCCTACTATTGCGATATAGTATGAAATTTCATTTGAAACTGGCCAGTTTTCTGCAATTCCAGATTTTGTATCTACTAAGAAGAGAGTGTAATAATTCTCCACTACTTGCCATTCATTTCCAGATTCTGGAGAATTAATATCTCTTATATCTTCAAATGGTTCAGCTGAAGCAAAAATAATGTAGGATTCGATAACAGGACTTTGCATATCATCCCATTGAATCTCAATACGGTCACCACTCGGATTCCAATATGCCCGAAGACCGCTTACCTCTGGAATATGCAAACCAGGATCCAAACTATTCTCATCAATAAGTGCAATCGAAGTTGTTTTTAGGCCATCGTCCCAATAATTACCTGATGAATCAACTGCTACGACAGAAACCCACATCATAATGCTCGGCGCAAGTGCGCGCCCATCGGAAAGTTGCTCCAATAATACAGGTAATTGCGCATCACGCTCGACTATAATCGCCGGTTCTCGCATTCCAATGCTTGTAAACGGTACAACATCAGCATAAATCCAATATTCGGAAACGTCAGAAGCCTCACTTTCCTGGAAATTGACAAACACGCCGTCACCGTCGTCTGGCGCACGATCAGTTAACTGAGGAGCGACCAAACGCTCAGGTGGATGAATGTCACCACGGTTATCCAACGGTGTGACCAAGACCATGTTATCCTGCATTTCATCGAGGTAAACATTACCACTAACATCGTGAGTAGTCACTGTCACGTAAAGTGGAATACCTGCTTGAATCGATTGTGAAACTAGCTCATTGACCCGGTTGCCATAGAGCGCTGTTGTCAGTGTCATCTCGAGTTGGAAAGCTCCTCCGATTTGACGCTGATCAATCGTAATCAATCCGCAGTTAACTGGGTCATTTTCGCATAGTGCCCAAAGCTCGGTCAAATCGTTAAGTGGATATTCAGAAATCCAAATAGTGTAGAAACTGAAATCCTTCTCTAGAGAGCGATTCCAGATAATATCAACAGAAGTTCCATCATCGTCTGGATGATCCCAAGCATTCAATCCCGCAACACGCTCAGGTGGAATTCCTACACCCGCCAAATTCGATTGCGGGGTTACCTCTACAACGAGAACATCGTTGAGATTTTGATTGCCCCAATCATCGCTTGCTACTACACCTACCCAATAAGCGCTGTCGTCGACCAAGGAGAGTTCTCCAATTGATGAAATCAAAGTTGAATTGGTCGTGCAATCTTCGATGTAAGCTGCGATTGGCCAACCATCGACCGTGTTCGGTGGTTGCCAACTTGTTGCAGGAACCATGTAAATCGTATGATATGCACAATCTTCCTCAATATTTGGAGTCCAATTGACTTCAATGATTCCACCTTCATCGTCCGGTACATCAATTGCGATTGTGCCTTCGATTATTGCTGGTGGGATGCCATCATTCAGCCCGCCAGCGGTAACAATTGGACCGATAACGGTCGCATTAGCAGGATCCGATTGGCCGGCTTCATCAACACAAACTGTAGCAAACCAATATGGTGTACCGGGATTGAGTTGCAAGACGGTAGTATTACCTGAACTGAAGGGATAATCAATTTCTCCACTCAATGCAATTGCGTTAGTAATTTCATGTTCGACCGCCCAAAGTCGAGTTTTACTTGGGTCGAGCTCGGTGCACGGCGTCCACTCTGTGTATATTGTTCCAGCCGTGCCCCCAGAAATTGGTTCTGCAGAAATCCAAGCAGGAGGTGCTGGAATTTCATCTGTTGGAGTTGCATTATCTACCCAACTCATCGGCTCACCAATAGAGCCATCAGGATATTCAATAACTATCGCAGCTCGATACTTATTACCATCCACAAGTGGAACAATGAGTCCACCATCATCGGCTTCAGTAATCGTCGTGGTTATTTGGGACCAATAAGGAATAGTCAGATAGCCACCAAAGTTTGCTAGGTCGGCTTTATTCGGTTCCCAATCAGGTTCGGCAGTCGCATCCCAAACGTATAGTCGGTATGCATACCACGCAGCATCTTCTGATAGTAACCAAGAGGCTTCAAGAACTCCTCCGCCATCATTAGGCCGATTTTCAAGAGATGTGATAACTGTCGGTACTTCGATTCGTTCCCAATCATATGTTACTCGGACGCGAAGTTGCCCGTTGGCTGGAGACTGTAATTGAATATGTAATTCAACATTTGTTGAGCCTGGGCCAATGTTCGATATCGCACTCTGGAATCCTGCTTCAATCGCATGATCACGAGCTGCTAAATCCCAAGAACCAGAGTAATTGAGGCTCTTCGAGCGAGCCCAAATAGATGCTCCAGATGATGGGCTTGCCATCGTTAGTGCAGCAAATTGCATTGGCAAAGCACCGGTTGGAGAAGAGGTGACATCAGAAGAAATTGTAATTGGGTTCAAATCATCCACTAGAATTGTTGTCATACCTGGATGAGTTCGATTAGTAATATCCCAAGTCTGTCCAGCGAATAGAGTGGAAAGCGGTTCTGCTCTTCGCTGATTTTCGCGAGATTGTTCATTCAAAGTTACAACAGGACTGAAATGATGCAATCCATCTTGACCTACTACATACAATCCTGTGAAATCTATAGCAGCACCAGCTAACCCAGTCATAACCAACGAATCTACCGTACCATGATCTTCTCCAACTCGTAAAACATCGATTCCACGTGGACTAATCAAGACCAGTTCAACACCGTTTGAGACCATCTCAAACGGTGGCCATGATAGAAGTGAATTAGCACCGACACCGGTCTCCATTTTCATCATAGTAGAGTTCCAATGAACAACCGGATCGTTGTCGGTAGCAATGTGAACCCCCCAATCATCAGTTGCGATAGCGCGAACATCATTGCTTGGAATCATATCGATTTGGTAGCTTCCATTTACTAAATCAGTAACGATATCCCAGGCGACTACTCCAGGTCGTGTCGGGCCCTGACCATTGTGAGATATGAAAATCGAAGCGTCATGATAGAGTGTAATTGTCGAAGAATTTCCAACGATTTCACGGGTGACAGAATCAGCAAAAGCCAATCCTGAAACTTTATCTCCAGCCAATCCATCATCAAACCCTATGGTTTTGATAATTGATAAGTTACTCGAATTAAACACGGTCAAACCAGCCAATCCACCGGCCAGAATTTTATCGTATAATCCCAATGAATTCGTAGTATTGCCTGCATTCGGATCTGAAACATACATCAGATGTTCAATAATAGGGCTAGGTAAACCATCGATCGTTGTAATCGGATCATCCCAATCATTGCGAGACGTATTGTAAAGTCCGATTCCACCGTGAGTAGCTACGAAAATATGGTTACCACTTTCTAAAAAATCTCGAACAATATTACTCGGCAATCCTGCGAGAAGGCTGCCATGACCCCAATTGCCGGTATTGGTGTTGAATATTTGGAAACCGGCTGCAGAGCCTTGGCTGCCCATCAATCCAACATACATCGTGCCATCATCGAGAAGGACTGTTCCATCCATTTGATTGTGTAAAGCGACTGGAGTATTGCTTCTTGTTCGTTGTAATAAATCGATCTTTCTCAAACCTTGACCTGCTGTAGTGACCCACAGAACATCGCCATCCAAAGTTAAATCATTGACAATATCTGATTGAAAATTATAGCCATATTCCCAACGAACAGAACCATTGCTAGTCAATTCGCCTTGAAGGACCGACGAGCCGTGAAATGAATTGACATTAAGGCTTGTTGACACCCAAACGTGAGTTGAATTTGAGATGATTTCTACTACACGACCGCTTGTAAGGCCGGCTAATTCATCGAAACCACTTTCGATTAGACCGGTCGAATCTAAGCGATCAACACGATTGAGCCCTGTTGTTTGGCCGGAACGGCCAATCGCGTAAACTGGAGTTGTACTTGAAGGAGCACGGACGACTGAGCAGCCATCCATTCCAGGACTTAGAATTTGGCCATTTGCAGTCGATGTACCCGAAGTAATAATTCGTGAAATACCACCAGTGCCATCGTATTGATGAGTGACGAGGAGGAGGTTTCCATCATGTAACATTCCACCGGGGAAAACTCGGTCATCGCCTATTCCGTCACTAGAATGAGTAAGAGTAGACAAGAGAGAATTTGTATTGTAATTGTAGCGATCAATTCCGACCCCATCTGTATCGAAACCAATATACATTATTCGATTTGGTTCATCACAGGCAATGGCGCGAACATCATTGTTAGCGAGCCCAGGAGATCCTGTTGTGAGAGGTGAAATCCACTCATTGGTTAACTGATCATTATCATGGTCAGCAAGGTCATATCTAGCAATTCCGCCTTGATTTCCCCACCAAGCGATTTCACCGATGGCTATGTGAACAATATCGTCGCATACTTCGATATCAGCAGGATATCCATCGGGAATATCGCCCGTACCTAAATCCCATAATGTCCATAATCCAGAAGAACCATTCATCCGAAGAACCTCAGCGTCTGAATTCCACCCGCAACCGCCTTCACATGTACCAGCCCACAAATCATTTCCAGCAACGGTTAATGAGTAAATTTGATCTTCTGAATCGGAAGGTAAACCATAATTGTGAGTCCATGGAGTCAGCCATGTTTCGTTAGCTGGATTCCAGCGTAATAATCCCGCCATACTGGCAAACATGTATTCGCCATCATATTCAACCATTCCACGAATTGGCCCGTCGATATTTGTCCATTCATTAAGTAAAGTCATATTATGGGCAGAGAATCGGCGCAGGATATTATTCCCATACGCGACCCACATTTCACAAGAAGAAGAATTGATTGGGAAACAATCGCCAAGGAATTGAGCATTTACTCGGAGAACATTTCCAATCGTTTGCAAATCATCAGACCAATTTTCTGATGATGTGTTCCAACGAACGATTGTGCCATCGCCATTATTCCAATATTGAGTCGGTCGGACGCCGATCCATAGATGGTCTCCGACCGAACCGATTCCATGAATGACACCGGACCAACCGAGACGTGAACCGGCATCAAGGGTGGATTTGCTAGAATTTGAAGTCAAATTAATTCGATAAATCAAATCATTTGAGGCGCCCCAACCATTGCTTCGTTGGATAGAATAATGTAAGGTATCACCGATTATTTCAATATCGGCGGGCGGAGTATTAGAAAGGGTAGGTCCACCAGAATTTAGACCACGATTCCAGTCAATTAGAACCGTGTTATTGATGACATCGAGCAATGTTAGACCAAAGTCACCACCAGCCCATATCGTTCCGTAAGTCAATCCAGGAACAAGTGTGGTTACGTCATCATCATCGAGCATTCCTTGGTCCCCATCCCAAGTTTGCAGCCATTCTTGATTGACTAGGTCATAGCGGGCAAGTCCAGTATTTTCAAATCCAAGGTAAAGGATATCGTCGACCAAAACCGTACGAGAACGCTGGGTTTCATCACCTGCTTGCCAAACCTCAATCACTGTATCATTATCGGTATTGATGAGAGCTGCGCCTTCATTTGTTCCCGCAAGCAAGCGGTCAGTACTCAACATATCGACAGCGTAGACCCAACGGCTAGGCATGCCTTCATTCGTCGATATACAATCCTGGTATTGATACTGCCAATTCCAATAGCAAGCACCACGATTTGTTCCAGCATAAATTCCATCACTATCACTCGTTACATCATAGAATGATGAAGGCCGGTTCCACCAACCTCCAGGTGCGGTCAAAGTAGTCCAAGAGGACCCATCCCAGCGTGCTAATGCTCCCGAAGCACCAACCAATAAGCCACCATTCACATCAATTTTCATCGATAAAATATCATCATCAGGTAGGTTACCATCTTCATTCCAAAAATCGGAAATATCGCCAGTCAAACGGTCGAATACCAAAATTCCTAGGCCGTTTAGACCGAGATAAATCATATCTTCATCGACCGCGACAGGGGTCGCTGCAAGATTATCTGCACCTAGTGATTGCCATGAACCTAAAATTGTGAAATCTTGCAGATCAACTCGCATTACTCCAGCATCAGGAGTTGCGATGTATGCGATTCCATATCGAGTCGCAACGTCATTGATGAAATCAGAATCCATTCCGTCGGATTCAGTCAATACATCAGAGAGAGTCATCGAGGTGGTATTGACAAGAGAAATCCCAGATTCTGTGTGACCGACAACAAGCATCGAAGTGTAATCATCATGAGCAAGGCTAGAAACATGGGTTGAACCAATTCCTTGCACAGTTCCAATATAAGAGCCATCACGATTGTCTATACGTAAAATTCCTGCATTCAGAGTACCAATCCAGACCCAACCTAATGAATCTTGAACCATCGAAGTAATACCGCCAGGATTGTTGACATAATCTGAAATATCTATCGAAGTTTGCCAAATCTGTTCGTCTCGATCGAATCGGTCGAGAATGTTTCCTCCACCTATCCAAATTTCACCTCCCTCTAAATCATCGACAAATAATGTGACGCTCATCGGATCAGCAGCCGGGCTACTAACCAAAATTTCGGTTCCATCCGTAGCCTCACCCCGGAGTCGAGCGATTGTTCCCGTACCATCACTAACCAAAACCGTTCCAATATCAGGACTTCTCGAACCATCCAAATCAGGCCATGCAATGATGTTTTTACCAGAACTGAATAATCCCATATCAGAAAGCTGCCTTTGTGAACGGAAAATCATTGCCCCAGTATCATATGCATGAACGGTTGAGTCAGCCAAAATATGCAACCAGCCTTCTGTCACTGCTAATCCATGGACTTGATTCGAAGCTAGCCAATTTCCTGTAGACCAAGATGCAAGCCAAGAATTTGAGGCTAAATCGTGACGATTGATTCCGTTTGTCGCCGTCGCGATTAAAAGATGATTTCCAAGCAATTGTAAATCTGTGATTTTGTCGGATGTCAAATGATTTTGAGTATTCCAAACGATGTTGTCATCAATAGTTACGTTAACCCCGTTTGAACCACTCGTCGTAGTATAATCAAGAAGATGAACTCCATGCGTCTTCGTCGAAAGGTAAACTCTGTCACCGACAATAACAAGATCTGAGGGGATTTCCAATTCATCATCCAAACAGAATGTGGAATCCGACCAGGCACTCTGGTCGAGAGCTATGTAATTGATTTGGCACCCTGAGGCGGCCCAGACTGTTCCATAACTATCGACGCCAATTGCGGTAATCGGAGATTGGTCATTGACATCGCCCGGTCCTTGAAGAATAATCCCTAAATCCTCAGAAGTAAACAAACTCTGAGCATAGACCGAACCATCTTCTGTGCCAATCAATATCCGATTACTGTATGAATCGATTGCCAGACTACGACCGAAAATTTCAGTATTAATATCGATAATAGATTTCGAAGATTGGTCATCCATGTGGAGTAAATCATCGTCTAGAAGAATGTACAGACGACCGTCGATTGGGTTCACGGCGCTATCATAAATTTCAACATTTAGCGCCGAGAAAGAAACCTTTGGATCAGCAGGTCGTAAAGCTTCGATAACGAGATCGGTAATCGTAACACCGACCGGTAATTGCCAACCAGCGTCGCTCACCGAGTTAGGTTGAAGCCAAGTATCGAGAACTCCATTCTCACCAACCTCAGGTTGATTTTCCTCGAAGGTATTCTGCCGTCCAAGATCGCCAAGATTACGCCAATCAAGAATCGGGGTTTGAGTTTCGAGAAGAGTAATTTGAGGTTCTGTAGCCCAATAGCCCTCGGCCCCATCAACTGCTACTTCGAAAGTGAGATTGTCGATTTCAGCACCAGGTGCGAAGTTCAAATTTAAATCACCATATGCATAAGTTCCATTCGCTGGATCAGCCCCTGTTGCAACAAAGTCAATCCAACCGGTATCGTTGCTTCCTCCCGCTCCCCAATTACGATTCGAATAGTATGGCGATTCGTCTTCATCAAAATCGATATTACTGGTCGATATCGCTGACCAAGGAACGAGAATCATCAATGCAACAAGAGTGAAGGCGAGGCGCTTTTGGCTAAGCGAAACACGTCGATTTATTGTTAACACCAAACTTTGGCGATATCTTTCACATTATGAAGGGCATGGCCTAATGTTCCATTGATGCTCTCCCACCATAGGTGGGAATATTCTACTCAAAACTCACTAATAATAACACTTGAATATCAATTGATATACGGCTGATAATCTATTTTTCACCAATCGGATAGCATGATAGAGGGGTGGGTTGCCCGCAAGTCACTAGGGGTGGGATCCTGACAGATAAGCAACTTCGCAAGGAAGCATTGGATTATCATTCAGCTAAGCCGGCTGGAAAAATATCCGTGGTGCCAACCAAACCGCATGGCACCTCTCGAGATCTCTCATTGGCCTATTCCCCTGGAGTTGCCTATCCTTGTGAAGAAATTGAGAAAGATCCTGACGCGGCATATTCCTACACATCAAAGGGTAATCTAGTCGCTGTGATTAGTAACGGAACCGCTGTACTGGGGCTTGGTGACATCGGTGCCTTGGCAGGGAAACCAGTAATGGAAGGCAAGGGACTTTTGTTCAAAGCCTTCGCTGATATTGATGTTTTTGATATTGAAGTAGATCGCACCGATGTCGATGAATTCGTCGAGGCTGTGAAGGCGATAGCCCCAACATTTGGTGGCATAAATCTCGAGGATATTAAAGCACCAGAATGCTTTGAAATTGAACGCCGATTAGTCGCCGAATTGGATATCCCAGTAATGCACGACGACCAACATGGAACAGCGATTATTTCAGGTGCCGCATTACTCAATGGATTAGAGGTCGTCGAAAAGGAAATTTCTGAAGTAAAAATTGTTGTTTCTGGAGCTGGAGCCTCCGCAATTTCCAGTGCTCACCATTACATCCGCCTAGGCGTCTCACCGGCCAATTTATTGATGGTTGATTCAAAAGGAATTATTACAAAATCTCGTGCACAATCCGGAGAGTTGAATGAGTACAAAAAATTCTTCGCACTCGACATCGACAACGGTGGTTTAGCCGAGGCAATGAAAGATGCAGACGTATTTCTCGGTCTATCTCGTGGTGGAATTGTCAACGGTGAAATGGTCGCTAGTATGGCTAATCGACCCTTAATTTTTGCACTTGCAAATCCCGACCCTGAAATTCTTCCTGACGACGTTTATTCCGTCCGCGAAGATGCAATCGTTGCGACTGGGCGATCCGATTTCCCAAATCAAATCAACAATGTTCTCGGGTTCCCCTACATATTCCGTGGTGCACTCGATGTTCGTGCAACGGAGATAACTGAAGGAATGAAAATGGCAGCGACCCACGCAATAGCCAATCTTGCTAAGGAACCGGTTCCTGACGATGTCGCTGCAGCTTATGATGGCGAACAGATTCAGTTCGGTCCAAATTATCTCATCCCCAAACCATTCGACGCGCGCGTCCTCATTTGGGAGGCTAGTGCGGTCGCTGAAGCAGCTGTTTTGGAAGGCGTATCTCGCATCAAAAAAGCTGACTTCGATGTTGAAATATACCGAGAAGAACTCGAAGCTAGACTCGGCCTAACTCGTTCGATAATGCGACGCGTCATCAACATAGCTCGCCAAGATAAGAAGCGAATCGTCTTCTCAGAAGGCGACAATCCTACGATTATCAAGGCGGCTGCGCAATGTATTTCCGAAAATATTTGCGAACCGATATTATTAGGACATGAGGAGCGGATTGAGGCGGTAAAAGAAGAATTAGGCCTTGAATTTGATTGTGAAACAATCGATGTCCGTTACGATCCCCGAAGGCGTGGCTCTTACGCGGATGAATTTCACAAAATACGTGGTCGAAAGGGAGTAACTGTGGAAGATGCTGTCAGATTGATGAAATCGACGACATACTTTGGTTCGATGATGGTGCATATGGGAGATGCTGATGGTTATCTCGGTGGCGTCGCTCACCATTATCCTGACATTGTCAAACCCTGCCTCCAAACCATTGGTCCCGCTCCAGGTACACACAGAATTGTTGGCATGTACATGATGACAGTAAACGGTCAACTGATGTTTATTGGCGATGCGACGATTAACATCTATCCCGATGCAAGAACATTGGCTGAAATCGCCATTCAAACCGCCAAGGTTGCTCGCCGTTTCGGCGTTACACCGAAAGTTGCGATGCTTTCCTTCTCGAATTTTGGTACGAGCGGCGAGATGCGAACCGATCGGATTGAGGAAGCTATTGCAATCGCTCGCGAAATGCAGCCTGACCTATGTATCGATGGCCCGATGCAAGCAGATACTGCATTAATTCCAGAAATTCAGAAAAATTATCCATTTATGGAATTCGATGGACCAGCAAATGTGTTGATTTGTCCGAATTTAACATCAGCAAATATCGCTTACAAATTATTACAGAGAATCGCAGGGGCTGAAATGACTGGCCCAATCCTTGAAGGATTAGCTAAACCCGCTCACGTTCTTCAACGAAATGATAGTGTTCGCGAGGTAGTTCACATGGCTGCTATTTGTGCTGTTGATGCTCAACGATATGCAAAACAGCGCCTCTGATTGTTGGGTAGTAATTTTGGAGAGCGATATTTTTGTTCTTTCAAATCGTTGTGGTATTTTCGACCAATGCTGCGGGTCGCGATTCCATGGTCGAATCTCTTGCTTTGATGGTTGTAACGAACCCAATAGGTGTTGTACAGAACGTCGGCACCACGCAGTGATTCGATTAATGCAGCCTTATTCTCGAAATCGAGAGGGTGAACTTCGACCTGCCCATCAAAGGGGTCATCGCGACCCACAGCATTGGTCAAAGTTCGCACTTTTTTCCCTTGTTCCAATAATTGATGGGCAATCCATCTACCCGTGTATCCGAAGGCTCCGGTTACAACATGTAGTTCTTCAGACACAAGTCAAGGCTCATCTTAAGTTGATAATAGAAACTATGGAAGAACCCTCAGAATTTATTGGTAATTCAACCAACATTCAAGACATAACTTGTGGGGATGCTGCGAGAACTTCCTTACTGCAGCCATCTTTGTATTGCTCGAAGTTCTCGATGAACATTTGAGCGAGTAAATTTGCTACATTGTCATATCGTTCAGGCTCAGGCCAGGTTGTTCGAGGCTGAAGAATCTCATCAGGCACGCCCTCACAGGAAGTTGGAATTGTAAAGCCAAAACGATGGTCTTTAACAAAGATAACATCATCTAAATCACCGCTCAGTGCTGCGTTTAATAAGGCTCGAGTCCACTTAATACGGATTCGGCTGGATTCACCATATCCGCCAGCTACCCAACCTGTATTGATTAACCAACAATTCGCATCATGCTCTCGTATTTTCTTTGATAGCAGATCTGCGTAAACACTTGGATGTCGGGGCATGAAAGGTGCACCAAAGCAGGTTGAGAAAGTTGCTTGAGGCTCGGTTATTCCCATCTCAGTTCCAGCAACCTTTGCTGTATAACCCGACATGAAATGATAGGCGGCTTGTTCAGGAGATAGGCGGGAAAGAGGGGGTAAAACACCAAAAGCATCACAAGTCAAGAAAACAACATCTTTCGGATGACCGGCCATCGAATCTGGAGTTCTATTCTCTATCGACTCAATTGGATAGGAGCCACGGGTATTCTGAGTCAATGTGCCATCAGCAAAATTTGGAACTCCATCCGCATCGAGAATAACATTTTCAAGGACTGAACTAGGTATGCGGGTGGTTGCATAAATTGCTGGTTCATCCTCTTCAGAAAGCCCAATTAATTTTGCATAACAACCGCCTTCGAAATTGAAAATTCCTTCATCCGACCAACCATGCTCATCATCACCGACCAATGCTCGGCCTGGATCTGCTGATAGAGTGGTTTTTCCAGTTCCGGATAGACCGAAAAATAATGCTGAGTTTTTGTAATCAGTATTTGATGAACAGTGCATAGGCAATAATCCATCGGCGGGCAAAATATGGTTCATTATTGTAAAAATTGCTTTCTTAATCTCGCCAGCATAATGTGTTCCGCCGATGATTACTAAACCACGATCGAGAGCAAGGATAACGAAGACGTCGGAATTTGTTCCATCTATATCAGGATCTGCAAGTAATTCCGGAGCGTGAAGAATTGTGTATTGTGGTTTGTGATTTAGCAATTCTGTTGGTTCACTGCGAACAAACATATTGTGGAAAAACGAAGCGTGCCAAGCCTTCTCGGTAATCAACCGTACCGGCATTGAATATTCTGGATCTGCTCCACAATGTGCGTCTTTTACGAATAACGTGTCGACTTCATCGAGATAGTTTTGGACTTTTTCTAATAAATTATCGAAAACTTCTGGCGTGGTAGATTTGTTAACATCTCCCCACCAGACATCCTCGGCTAATCCCGGCTCATCAATGATAAATCGGTCATTCGGAGAGCGACCTGTGCGCTCTCCTGTAGTAGCAAGTAAGACACCGTGCGCGGTAAGGCAGGCCTCACCACGCTCGACAGCAAGCCTATGCAATGCTTCCCAACCGAGATTCCAATGTACTGCGCCGCTGGGATTCAACCCATGTGTGGCTAGTGAGGTGGCGAATTCAGAGGGTCCAGTGCCCTTGGAGGTAATCTCCATGGAGACCGACGATGCCATCTCGCTTTCAATTTTTACGGCTGGTCGAACTCATCGACTACCTGAAGATATTCAATATAAATACAATAATTCACAGATGCAATTAACCCTTAGCGACCTTTCACGCAAAGCGTGGTAGCAGAGGAGCAGGATGATTCCATCATTCGTCGAAGGGCGTTCAAGATTAGCGACTCAATTGAATTGGAAGATGTTCTAATCCCTCAAAAAGAAGAAATAAGTGTTGAAACAAATGCTGATGTCGAAATCGATGAAGCACTCGGTGACTTTTTCGACCCCTTTGCTGAAAACGATGAAAATACACCCGGGGTGATTGGTCGGGATGGAACGGTTAAGGTTGCACCAGATACGGATGTCATCACAGATTTGGCAAAAGAAGGTGAAAAAAGAGTAAATTGGGCTCTAATGATTGCAATGATTTTCGTGTTCTCAGGAGTAAGCTTACAGGCTGGAATTGCTCTTTCTCCATTGCTCGCGCTAATAGTTCTAATCGGTTTGGCAGGATTAGGATTTACATTGAGTGAATTATGGGTCCCAAAAGAAAATTTGCATTTACTCGGAATTACTTGGGCGATTATTTCGATGAAAATTCTCTATGGTTTAGCAATCGAACTTCACAGATGGGAATTCATTTCTACCACTTCACTCGGACCTCTCCTCCTCGGATTGGTAGCGGTCAATGTTTGGGTAGCATACCGCCATAACCATGATGCGATCGCGGCTCAATCTACTCTCATTCTACTTGCGATAGGCTCGAGTGCAGGCTCGATTCTAGGTGAAATCGGAGTTGCAGCGATGATACTCATCGCAACACTATTAGTCCACGGATTAGCACTTCACCGCAATTCAGGAAATCTCGCAGCCCTCGGTGTTGCAACAACAAATTTGTGGGTTGGTATGCATGCTCTAACCGATGGAGTAAGCGTTGGTTCATTGGTAATATTACCATTGGAAACACCGCTTTTATTATTCTTATTATTGATGGTAATTACCTGTATCAACGCGACAATGGCTGCGCGCTTCGCGCGCGAAGAAAATTGGTTTTCAAGCGCTTTCAAATCTGTCGGGCTTGGTAAACCAGGACTCTGGGGTGTATCAATATCTTTGGGAATGATTGGCGCTATGTTAGCTGTCGCTGCAAATCGAGAAAATTTGGGCTATGCTTTAGGATTAATCACTTTCCTCGGCGCTGCTTTTGCTGGTTCCTATCTAGTAGTTCGAGGTGTAAGTTGGCAGCGAGTCACGAAACCACTATTGTTCGCTACTCCGTTTTTGACAATGATTCTTCTTTTAGGGGAACAATTTGATTTCGACCTCGGGATAGATTCCTACGTATTATTCACATTTCTCGGCTCGATTATCACCGGCTATGTAATACTAAGAGATCAAGATTCAGTAAGTGACCGTGTTCTCTGGACGGGGGCAATCGCGATTCTTGGTCTACTCGTACTTTTAGTGCCAACTGAATCGAGTGATGCAGGTGGCGATGGCGGTAGACTTCTCCTCGCCGCCTTAGCATCACTCCATATCGGCACTGCCTACCTAGCAATCAAACGAAATTCACCGTCTCTTGCCGGAATTACCGTTCTATTGCCATGGATTTGGATATTAATTGAAGAAGTTGCTGAAGAAACTATTCGAACAATTCTTGTCGCAAACGAGATTAATGACCCAGGCTCGATAATTGACATTGATCCAATTCCACTTTTCATCTATCTCGCTATTTCGTCGATTTTATTGATTATTGTCAACTTACGATTAGGCAAAACTGGAGTCAATTTAGCATCTCAATTTCTTGGTCTTACTGAAATTTCAGCATCAATCCGTGATTCAGGATTACTACAATTATGGTCATTAGGACTTTGGCTACCGATGCTGACAATTCTATTTTTAGCAAGGTTCGGAGGCTTTACTGCACCCACACTATTAGTATTGTTATCGATTTTAACTGCCATGCACATCGGTTCAGAAATTTTCAGAAAAAGAGTTGGAAGCGCTTCTACGATGCTCATCATTATCGCAATTTTCTTTTTCGCTTTGCAATGGCAATTCGGCTTAGCCGAGCCATTGATGTTGATTTTTTGCATTATGACAATGATTCTGTTATTCAAAGATGGAGGGGTTCACCAAGGACGATATACGATAGGCATGACCTTGATGGGTGTGCAATTATTATTGCTATTAGCTCAGCGTGATATCGGAATGATTTTACCAGAAATGAGTTCAATTCCTACTCTTCAATCCGACCAAATAGCGTTAATTTGCACATTGATTATTGTCGCATCTTATTTGCCTCAAGCGCCAAAAATGGAAAAATTACTCAATCCTGCTTTAGCCAGTTTATTTTTACTTTCAACAATGGTGGTATTAAGTTACAAAATAGGTGATTCCTTAATTCAATTTTCTTCACTTGGTCTATTCGCAGGCAGTACCGTATGGTTAGTAGCAAATGGAGAGATTCGTCACGAATTGAAATCTATCGCAACTAGAGATGCAATTCGTGCTCAGGTGAAGGGAAGTGATGGAATCAAATCATTATCTGAGAGTGAAGGAAGCCTGTCGAATTTTGATCCACGAATCGCTGAAATGCAAGCAATAAGAAAGCAGAAGCGAGAGAAAGGTGATGCTGAAGATATCGAAGATTTGTATCTAACAGATAATACTCATAAGCCAATCATCGTCTCTTTAGTACTCATTCTTGTACTGATCTCAGCAACTATTCTTAGTTTACTTCTCGGGCCTCAACCAATCGTCCTCATAGGTGCTGGAATATTCGCGACTATCCTCGTCTCAGTAGCACGTTATCGCACTCAAGGCCTCGAACTGGAATTACCTCATTTTGCCGGCATGGAAATGCCGGTTGCAATCGCAATTAGCGGACTGGTTTTTGCCCACACCGCTGGTCATCTCGGACCGGGCGCGAGCAATCGAGAATTGTTTGATTTGGCCGTTTTGGTAATTCTCGTATTCGAATTAGGAGTTGTCTCTTTAATGAATCAGAAAAATATTCTCGAACGCCTTTCAATAGCAATTGATTGGTTCATTTTGCCTATATTAATCGGAAGATTAGTCGGAGCTACTCTAATCGAAGCATTGCCTTTCCCATTGACTGTCGATCCGTTTGAAGGGAATTTGACTGAATGGAAATTACCATGGTTTCTACTTGAAGCAATTCTAATTCTATGTGTAGTCGGTAATGCTTGGATTAATCAAAAACGAAAAGAACTCGACAAAGAAGCCTCCAAAACCGAAGGTGCTCGTACGATTGCAGTTGTTCTATTGTCGTTTGGCCCAGCTGGAATTCTTTCAGTAATTTTTTCTTTAAATCATGTTTTGAAACACAAACAAACTACCGACCTAGGATTACTTATTCCAACAGGATTTATTTCCCTCATCGCAATTTCTTCATGGAACGATGGACTAGGAGAATTTATTCCACATTTGACGCTCTGGCTTGGTATCCTCATCATGATTTCCTGTGCATTGACTGTTCCATACAAAGGTGGTGACTGGACAATGGTTTTGGCCATCGATGCTCACCTCCTAATTTTCATTGGAATTCTCTCGACTGGCCAATTGACTACGATTATTATGCCTTTAATTCTAATTGCAATGTCAACGACAATTTGGGTAATTGGCATCCTAGAATTCCGCAAAGTTCTCAGAATTTGGGGTCTTGTCGATCTGCTAATTGCCATCCTCGCCTCATTGCTTTTCCTTGGCTCAACAATTCTCGAACCTACTACATTGTTGATTGCACTCATACTCCTTGCCAGCGAACTAGGATTGGTCTCTTGGCTCGGCCTTGCAAATGAAAAAGAGTTAATCAAAGATTAATTTGTCAAATCACCAAAATCATTGTACTCACAAGCGATTTGAAAATAATATCACCAAATAATGCTATCACACCATAGGCTAACCTTGATGACGGACGGGTGCGACAAAGAACCATGACGAGGTCATGGATAGCCGATACCTCCGACGAGGTCGAGCATCCACCTATCCCATTAGGTCTCAATGAGATGGCGGTGCCGAGAGCCGCAATCTTACTCTCACTCGGCACCGCAGTCGTCATTCTAATCTCAGTAATTTGGCTCGGCTTTGCCGCATGGCAATTTCAAAAAGAATTGACAAATACTTTCGGTGCTGCTGATGAGACTCTTCTCAAAGATGGTGACCGATGGAATTGGGAAGTTGATTTATTATTCGACACATGTGATTCTCGGCTCGGAGATTGGGATTGGCCAGAAGTCCTAGCCGAACAAGATGACAAATTCCTTTATCCAGGTGAATTAAGGTGCGATTGGGAACATCAAGGGAATTACGATCGAGCAAGTTTAGTGATCTATAATCGAGGTAATGCAACATTAGATTTAGTTCTTGAAATCATAGGTGGAGCTGTCGAATTTGCTGCCGAAGGTGATTCAAATATGCTCGTAAATGGACTTCAAGGAAATGACACTATTATTATCGAATTACGATTATTGGATGACGTAACAGAACAAAGTATCACGATTACTGCAACCCACGTTGCAGTGCAAGATGCAATCGTTACTCTCGATGTAAATCTGTTTAAGGGCACCGAAGAAGAAACTATTCATGGAAGCGATGGTGATCGATTAGAAGTCCATTACAAAGTTTGGGATGCCGATACCGATGAATTACTCGATGAAGGCGATTTATTGGTTACCGCAGGAGATGATTCAAACTATATCAAAGGATTTGGTTGGTCTGCGATTGGATTAGACATCGGCGACGATAGAGGGCTTTTGAGTCCAGGAACGACTCATACGACGCTTCTGCCTCCCCCCATCGCTTACGGAAATAGTGATGGTCATCAATTACAAAACTCTTGGCTGAAGTTTGAATTGAAGGTAGATAGAGCACTCGCCTGACCTAGTTAGATGGAAAATGACTTGACTGAGCATGTAGGGGCGAGATTGTGTCTGAGGCCTCGAAACATACTGCGTTGATTCCTTCCGAGAAGATAATTGCTGAAGCGCAGAAGCGTGCTGAAGCAAAATCTGCGCGTAAAGGCGAGCCGGCCTTCCACATGTCAGATGATATGCGCCGACTCTCGACTCCTTGGCCTGTATGCTTAGCTCGAGCTAGCCAAATCGATGCTGCTGATTTGCCAGCCGGAGTCATTCTCGATGCTGCGGCAGGTTCGGGCGCGCAATTGATGGCTCTTGCTAGCGTTTTATCGCGCCCGGCTCTCGGGATTGAATTGGATGGTAATGTCGCTGTAATGTGTGCGGCAAATATGCACCAAATAGCGCTTGAGGAGAAAGATTCACGTACATTAGATCGAGTAATTATCGGAGATGGTAGCGATGCTGATGGAGCGATTACAACTTATTGGAATAACTTGAGAGAAGCAGGAACAAGAGCCCACCCACCCATCGCAATGCTGCATCTTGATCCTGCGCGTCCACGGGACGCGCAAAATCATCATCTCGATGAGATGCAGCCACCTATCGGGCCATTACTATCCTCGTGGAAAGAATTCCTTCAGACTGGCCCAAGAGGGCCGGCAATCCTTCTTGATTTATCCCCTCGCCTAGGTGATGATCAACAGAGTATGATCGATGCAATTGCTGCCATGACTTTTCCCGGTGTGAGCAAGACTTGGGAATGGCTCAGTCAAGGCGGTGGACGCATCGACAGACTCTCACTGTGGATAGGTGCAATTTCCTCTGAACAAACCCATAGATGCATTCGAATGGGGAGGAAAAATATCCTCGCTATTATCGAAGGAACTCCACAATCTTCAAACCAAGTTAAACTAACATCTCCTCCCCCATATGGAGCTTATATTTCGATAATCGATCCGGCTTTGTTACAAAGCGGCCTACAAGAAAATTGGATTACTACTGCTATTCCGAAAGATACTGGATACTCGTGGATTCGAACCGAAGGTCGTCGTCCACTACTAATTCACACCGAAGCTCTAATCGATGACCCGAATGTGATGGGTTTTGTCGTCGCGTCAGGTAAGGTCAGCCAACACCGACTTGCACCACCAGAATTGCACTCTATTGACCAGATTGCTTCGGGTGTTGCAAGACACGATATTGGTAAGGTCACTCTGCGTTGTAATCTAGATCCAAAAATACAACCGACGATACAACGCCGACTTGACAAGGCACTGAAAGAAATCGATGGTGAAAAAGCATTCATGATCGATATAATGATGTCTCGAGGTGTGGGCAGTCACACACTCTATGTCGTTTGCAAAGAAGATTAATCAGAAATATACCTAAAAATTCCCTACCTAAAGGTAGGCGGCTGCTTGAAATAGGGTTGGTAGGTCGCGAGGACGCCCAAAAGGCCACCGGAAACGGTGAACACGGGGGAACCGTACAATGAGTAAGAAAACAGAAGAACTTGGAGATGACTTCTCCTACATCATCAGATTGGCTGACAGTGACATAGACGGACTGAAGCCTATCGCCATTGGACTTACCTCGGTCAAGGGGGTCGGCGTTCGCACATCACAGCAACTCTGCCGACTCGCAATGATCGATGGAAAGAGGCTCGGCGGGCATCTGTCAAATGAGGAACAAGATCAACTCAGAGCAACAATAGACGAATACGCGACCAAAGTTCCTTGGTGGTTAGTGAACCGCCAGCGAGACCTTGAATCGAATGAAGATGCACACCTAGTGGCAATGGATGTCAAGATGATCTTGAAGGATGATATTTCCCGCCTCGCAGGAATGAAGACCTACCGCGGTCTACGCCACCGAAGTGGCCACAAGGTTCGCGGGCAGCGTCTTCGTAGCAACGGCCGTAGTGGCACTGCACTCGGTGTGCAGAGGAAGAAGTGAGGTGTTTTAAATGGGAGATCCAAAATTTGCACGTTCTAAGACACAAACTCCAACCCACCCTTGGAAACAAGCTCGTATCGATGAAGAGCACGCTTTGAAGGAAAAGTACGGTTTGAAGAAAACCGGTGGAATGAATGAAATTTGGCGAGAAAAATCCGCCCTACGTCGCCACCGAAATCAAGCGATGAAGTTAATCGGTCGAGTCGATACTTCTGAAGGACATTATGCACGTGAAGAAAACGACTTGGTAAATTCATTATGCCGACAAGGATTGCTAGCTGAAGGAGCTCGAGTCGACGATGTTTTACAAATCGAGGTCGAGAACATGTTGTCTCGCAGATTACAATCCGTTGTATATTATCGCGGATTCGCACCTTCAATGCGCGGTGCTCGAAATATGATTGTTCACGGCCATATATCGATTGGTGAACAACGTATGACTGTGCCAGGATACCATATCCTCAAGTCCGAGGAAGAGCAACTTTGCTATTCCTCAAACTCAGTTTACAACAACCCAGACCACCCATTCCGTGTCG
Organism: Methanobacteriota archaeon; assembly: GCA_018654845.1. GTDB lineage: Archaea > Thermoplasmatota > Poseidoniia > Poseidoniales > Thalassarchaeaceae > MGIIb-O2. The sequence goes on from JABIKU010000002.1 coordinate 23,010, forward strand.
AGATGGAACAACTCCGTCTGACAATGGTTGCCGATGAAGAAGAGGAAGCGGTAGGCGGAGCATCGCCAGATGGTCCTCATGCAGCTACCGAAGAATTCGTAGAACAGATCAAGAAAGATTCTGCTGAAGCTCCGATTGTAGAAGACACTATTCCTAAGGAGGCGAGCTGATGGGACACAAGGCAATTCTACATATTTTCAGTACTCACAATAATGTATTAATTACCGCTACCGATCTAACCGGCGCGGAAACAATCTGCAAGGTTTCGGGTGGAATGGTCACCAAGGGCGGAAGCGATTCTGGCGGACAGTTTGCATCTACAAGAGCAGCTGAGCGAATCGCTGAAATGCTTTCCGAGAAGGAATTCGATCAAGTAATCGTCAAGTATCGCGGTGCTGGTGGAAACCGTTCACACAGCGCCCCAGGTGCTACTGCAGCAATCCGTGCTCTAACTCGTGCAGGGGTTCAAATCACACGAATCGAAGACGTCACTCCAATCCCAACGGATGGGACTAAGGCGAAGGGGGGCCGTCGTGGCCGTAGAGTTTGAGGTGAAAAAAAATGGTAGATATTACAATTCTTGAAGAATCTGATTCCAAGATAAAAATCTTGGTTGCAAAGACCGACCGCGCTTTCGTCAATTCGATTCGTCGTGCGTTAATTTCCGATATCCCCAAAATGGCTATCGAAACAGTTCGCTTCGAATTAGGCACCATCGAACAGGATGATCACGTCTGGGAAACAACCGGACCTCTTCCCGATGAGATGATTGCTCAACGATTGGCAATGGTGCCAATTCCAACCGACCATGATGAATTTTATTTCCAAGACGAATGCCCAACTTGTGCTGAACTCATTGAAGCAGACCGTGGTTGCGTGCAGTGTTGCATGTTCTTTGGGTGCAAGGTTTTCGGTAGTGAAGAAGGTACTGAGGTTACAGCTGGTGATTTGAATTATCTCGGCGCTGACCTAGGTTTACAAATTCTAGATGAATACAAACCGATTGTTCTAACCAAATTATTCCGTGGCCAAATGGTCGAGTTTTATGCTACAGCGATTATGGGCCGTGGAAGAGATCATGCAAAATGGTCCCCGGTTTGTGGCGTCACTTTCCAACCAAAATATGTTGGACAAATTAATATTAAGAGCCGAGCAAAGATGCTTTGGGATCTCGATCTCGAGATTAATGCAAAGGATTTCGATAAAGAAGGACGACTTGAAGATTATCAAAAGGTCGAGCAACTTATCGCTGACTTACATCATGTTGGAGCAGGTACCGAAGAATCACGAACATTCAAAAATGCAGTAACCGTAGAAGCAGTACCTGGTGAATTTATTCTTTCCTTCGAAACCGATGGTTCAATGACTCCGCGTGTGGCTTTTGAAAAGGCTTTTGCAGAACTTGCAGAACGATTTAGCCTAATCGATGAAGACTTCGCGGCAGTCCTCTAATCAAAACGAGGATTTTATTTCTCAAAGGGATAGGCGAGCCTATGTCGGTGCTCCTCGGACGAGGTATGGCTGGTGCTCACATCACTCTAATTTTTACCGTTGAAGATCAAACAGAAGACCCGATTGAGCAAGGTAGCCTAGGAGCCGGCTTCTCACTTCACGATGGCATTGAAGCCATCGCTCGAGGAATCGAAGGTGATTTTGGATTGCAAGTACGATTCCTTGATTGTGATGGCGATGAATCGTTGTACCGAGAAGTTCTCGAAACATTAGCTTTCGAACTCCCCTCAACAAAGAATTACGCATGGGAAATCGCCATCAGAATGGCACTTCCTACATCTCAGGGATTTGGCATGTCTGCAGCAGGTGCTGTCGCAGCTGCTGCCGCATTCCTCAGAGCGATGGGGGAGCCACATGAAGAAAGCATGCGCAGATCATTTTTTCTCGCCCATCGAATCGAGCGAAAACGCTCTTCCGGCTTAGGTGATGTAACAGCATTATCTGCGGGAGGAGTTGAACGAAGAATTAGAGCAGGTGCACCCTTTAGTGGGGAGTTATTAGATCGTGGGCCGGGCCGGGCAGATGGTTGGACTGAACATACTCCAGTACTGTTGGCATGGCGAAAAAAATCGGGAAAACACACATCAATCTACATTAATGATCCAAAATGGAAACAATCAATTTCTGATGCTGGAAATGCTCAGATGGCTTCACTTTCTCAAGGAGATTGGAAATCATCGCGATGGAATGAATTGATTATTGGAGCGGAAAAATTTGCTGAAGAGAGTGGCTTGCTAACCGATTCTGAAAGAACTGGAATTATCGATATTGCGAAAAAATCTATTGATGAAATAAGCGCTTCAGATCGATTAACTCCACTACTCTGCATGCTTGGAGAAAGTGTCGTAATCGTACCATCAAATCTTGATTACGATGGTAGTGACTTCGAAAAATTGAATGCTTTATTGAATGAAGCAGGACTAAATTCAAAAATAAGTCGAATTGGTTCACTCTTCTGAATTCTCACGCAATTTCTCGTGAAAATTTGCCAACGGTGTCAAATCGAGAGGGCTTGAATCGAGAAGAATTGCTCCTTTTAATTTCAGTCCATCACAGAAACCATGGCGATATACGATTGCGCCTTGACCATATTCGTTTACGTATCGGTTAACCTGCTTCTGAGTTTTCTTCCTCGGAAATCGTAAATCCGCGCCGAAGAAATGCTTGGCATCAATCCAGGCACAGGGAACTCCATTGATTCGAACATCGTCGAGAAGAAGAAGATCTGGCGTAATGATTGCCCGACCTTCTGATTTCTTTTGTTCGGCGAGCAATTCTTCCTGACGTCGAAAGCGAACACCGGCCGATTCAAAATAATCACAAAGAATGTCTTCGAAAACCTCTGCTGCGGTTTGGGTCTCTGATTGATTTACTGAGCTAACACGATCTGCCGCCTCAGCAGCTTCAAATTCTGATTGATCACGCTTATTCATTTTACTCGGTGCCTTCAGAGTTTCTTTAATCTTATTTTTTGACCATCCGCGCCCGGTCAAAATCGCACGAAATACATTTACAGGGGGTGCATCAAATCGCTTCGAAAGTGTCAACACACCTTCGCCAGAATCATAGCGGCGACGCAATTCATTAGCTCGGCTCATCAAGCGTCCATGAGAGTAAACACTCTTCTCTTGATTCAATGCACTGCGAAGAGATAATGCCTGTTCTAAAGTGATGTTTAATCCATCGATTTTCTTTGCGATTTGATCAACCCTTTTCTGTGGAAGAAAGCCAAACTCTCCGGGAGAACAGACCATATTTCCTGCCTTTCTTTGAACGGATTTTGGAACTGAATTGACATGCCAATTCACCTTGATTTTCTTTGCTGCTGGCTCGATATCCTGCGGAAATCCCATCGGTGCAGGATTAACAGTAAATCGATCTAGCGCCCGCTGAATAGACTCTTTATCATCGCTCACCGACTTCTTTCCATGAGTCGAATTCGACCCACCGGAACGCCGGCGGCGTGGGCGGCGTCCTTGCCGCCTATCACCGTCCTTCTGTTCACTCAACACTCAGCCCAAAAGACGGCGCCCCATGAACCCACCGAGTCAGATTCATCGATATTTTGCATGAATATCGTATACAAAGTCTCGGATAGGTAAAGGAATAAACCAGCAGAAAGAGAGTATTGGAAAGGGCAGAGGAAGTCCGGTGGCGATACGTATCAAAGCGCCGCTTTTGTAAAACCATTTACCATTTTTAAATAGAAAAATAGAATCAAAATTACGAATTTTCTCTGGACAAATTTGTAAGAATGCTTCGCCATCTTCGCTATCTTGTGCAACCAATCTAAATTTATTTCCACGATCTCTCGATTCAATTATTCGGCCCCACCGTGTACAAGTTGAACAATAACCATCAAACAGAATGATTTGTTCTGGCATTCAATCACTCAAATGAACGCAATTCCAGGTTCTAATGGGAAAGCAACTCTCGCCTTTCCTGCTACATCCTCGCCTTCGCCTACTGGATATGCTATGATTGATTCGACACCGATTGTATTTGCGATGAACTGGGAGTTTAAGGTGATGAAATCGGCTTCGATAAGTCCGCTTAATACCAATGATTTTTGATTATTGGTCCAAGTTAAAATTCGGCCGCGCTTTTTCTTGCTTCCAGTAGTTAATGCCATCCACAATTGAAAAATTTCTCCTCGCAGTTGCTCATTATTGAAAATTGGAAGCGATATAAGATAATCTTGTCCTTGCTTCTTAAAATCAAAATTTTCATCAGATAATTTGAGGGCGTTTACTGCGAGTTCGATTTTCCAAGACGCAGCGGTTTGAACAATGCATTTTGTCACAGCGCCTTCAGTATGCCGTTCAGCTAATCCTTTGACATTTCTCGCCGAATCGATAAATTCGCGAAGATAGGATTCGAGCGCGAGAATTACAGAATCTTCTTCGAGTGGAGCGAGGTTTGGAATTACGAACTGTACCAATAATTTATCTTCACCCAATCGTTGCCAAAATTCCTCGGCAATATGAGGTGTAGCGGGAGCTAGCATTGGAATCCAATGGGTGAAAAATTCACGAGTTGTCGCAGCATTTGCTCCACCACGACGTAGGTACCATTGCCAATCAGCGAGCATTTCAAAGTGACTAATCATCACGCCTTCACGTAGGCTTACAGCATCCATCGCTGCCCGCCAAGCGACGTGATGAGTACGTAGGCGAGCAAGTAACCAATTATCGATTTCAGAGGGAGATTCCCCTAAATGCAAGCCAGTGTTGATGGCATCAATTATGGCTAATACCTGTTTGTGATTAGCCAATACAGCATTGTCAGACCAATCCATGCCGGCCTCAGGATTTGCTCCGAAGAGGATGAACAAACGCACAGTATCGGCTCCAAATTTCTCAACCATCTCACCAGGAGCAACGGTGTTACCGAGTGATTTGCTCATCTTTGCAGATCGTGAACCAAGCGGTTTTCCACAACCAGGACAATCTTTATCGAAATTGTCGATGTGATATTCAGTATTACAATAAACACAAAACGGAGCCGGAGCATTCAGCATTCCTTGACAAACGAGAGTCCCGAAAGGTTCGGATACCTGATTCATTCCTTCATCTCTAGTCGCCTTCGTGAAGAAACGAGCATACAACAGATGCATCACTGCGTGTTCAATCCCACCGATGTACAAATCAACCCCCCCTTCGAGCCAATAATCGACGGCAGCGCGATCAAAAGGTGCTGATTCATTGTCAGCATCAGCGAAGCGCATGAAGTACCAAGACGAATCATAGAAAGTATCCATAGTGTCGGTTTCCCGACGTGCAGGACCACCGCACTGCGAGCAAGTCGTTGAAATGAAATCAGGATGTGAGGCCAGTGGGTTTCCGGATTGATCCTCACTGAATGTGACATCTAGGGGCAACTCAATTGGCAAATCTGTAGAGTTTACTGGAACAACTCCACAATCCTCACAATGAACCATTGGAATTGGCGTACCCCAGAATCTCTGCCGGCTCAATAGCCAATCTTTCAATCGATATTGAATAGTCCCATGACCGGAATTTTCCTCCTCTAGAGCAGCAATAACTGCAGCCTTTGCATCATCGCCAAATAGGCCATCGAATTCAGGGCGGGAGGAATTAACCATCCAGCCAAGCCCGTCAAAGACAGGGTTTTCTTCAATGCCTTCACCACCCTCGCTCCTACACAACACGGGCTTGATTGTAATTCCATATTTCTGAGCAAAATCATAGTCGCGCTGATCATGGCCAGGAACCGCCATAACAGCCCCAGTCCCATAACTTGCAACAACGAAATTTCCAGCATAGATTGGAACCTTTTCACCGTTCAAAGGATTTATTGCAAATCGGCCGAGTGGGACGCCTTTCTTTTCTTTCAGCATATTGATGCGCTCAAACTCAGAGAGTTTTGCGCACTCGTCAGCGAGTGCGCGCCAACCAGCCTCAAATTCTGTACCGACAACCAATTCTTCACAGAGTGGGTGTTCTGGAGAGAGGGTTACGAAAGTGACACCAAAAATCGTGTCTGGGCGGGTGGTAAAGGCACCAATTACAGCGTCTGAGTCAGCGACTTTGAAGTCGATATGAGCACCGTGAGATCGGCCTATCCAATTACGTTGCATTGCCTTAACATTTTCAGGAAAAGCAATATTATCCAACTCATCGAGAAGTTCGTCAGCATAATTTGTCATTTTCAAAAACCATTGTGCCATGTCTTTCTGCACAACTTCTAAACCGCATCTCCAACAACGATTATTCTTGACCTGTTCATTCGCCAAAACCGTATCACAATCATTGCACCAATTTACCGGTGCAAACCTTCGCTCGACCAATCCGCGTTCATAGAATTTGAGAAAAATTTCTTGATTCCATTTGTAATAATTTGAATCAGAAGTCGCAAACACTCTGCTCCAATCATACGAATATCCCATCCGTTCCTGATCTGCTCGGATACTCGTAATATTTCTATGAGTTACTACATGAGGATGCCCTCCCTCCTTTTTCGCAGCATTTTCTGCGGGCATACCAAACGAATCGTATCCCATCGGATAGAGGACATTTTTGCCCATCAAACGCTGAAAGCGTGCCATAGCATCGCCGATAGAATAGTTTCGAACATGACCCATATGCATGCTGCCAGATGGGTAAGGAAACATTTCAAGGCAGTAGAATTTCTCTTTTGATTCATCGACGCTTGCTGAAAAAGCATCGGATGCAACCCAAGCTTGCTGCCACTTCGATTCGATTTCAGCAGAATCATATGTCATTTTTTCATTCCCTTGGATTTCTTTGGGAGCCTTTAGGCTCCCTGCAGAAGCAGTATAACGGGCGCGAGCCCGCCATCTCGGCGTAGTGAAGCGGACATTTGTGCCACAAGCCGGCCTCGCGAGGTCTCGATTTGAACACTTGCCTAATTAAACTGGAAAATTGGGCGAAGTCAGCAACACTTTGCAGCAGGTTCACTGCAAGATCCCGAATCAGAGGATGAAGAGTGATCGATGAAGGGTTCATCACAAATATCGATTAGTGTTTCTGCTTCTGGATAATACCCATCGGGGTAGGCACAACAGACCGCCATTATTCCCTCTGGAGTTTGTAATACTTTGCCGGTATAATTGTGATCTCGAAGATATTGTTCTGCATCATTTGGAGTCTCAAAATATCTTGTACACTTGCTCGCAATCCATTCGCCCCATTTGTCTTCCATGAACTCAACTGGCGATTTATTTGTTTTCAATACTTCGGAAAAAAAAGAATCGCCACGCTCAAGCGCAAGAGTGGCTTCGCCTAACTTGATGCTGGCGAATGGTGAGTTCGATATCCGCGATGGTGGTAACGGAATCGAAGTTTGGGTCACCCAAATGGGTGAATACATGAACATGAATACTGGTTGGATTGACCGTGCTTCTGGCACGGTTGCAATCATCGACCCATTCGACTCCACTCGCTGGGTTGAAGCCCTCGCAGCTGAAGGGTTGCGCCCCACTCATCTGCTTTACACGCACACTCACAGAGACCATACTGCGGGCTATGATGAGATGAAGAAATTGGTCCCTGATGTCGAGGTTTGGGCTCATCGAGAAGCTGTTTCTGGAGATTATCTAAATAACTATGTTTTTGGAGAAATTGCTGCCGACTCTGAGTGGATTAATCCAGCAAACTCAACGGTAAAATGGTCGGCAGGTGGGATCACATTGGGAATTACTCACTCACCAGGACACGCCCCCGGCCATGTAACGATTCATGGCTACGGCGTTTACCATGCTGGTGATTTGCTTTTCACCGCAGCATCTGGAAGGGTTGACCTAGCTGGCTCAGACCCGACTGCACAGTGGTTCAGCGTACTCTTCGCCCGCGGGCTGCTACGGGCTTTACCCGCTAATTGGCGGCTTATTCCAGGCCACCGATACGATTGGGTAGATGGTTCAACTCCAGATTGGGTTAGCCTTGAGCAAGCCCTTGCCTACAATTACGCATTGAATGCTAAAGAATTGGAATTATTCGAACAGTTACCGTTTCAGCGATTTGATGATGATATTGCAAATTAACCGTTTTTTGATTAATTTGAAAGAATTATTTTGAAATTAGTATTATTTTCTCATAGCATAGTAAATGCGAAGCATAAAAACACCCGGGTTAGACGAACTGCTCCCCCTTATGGGGGGAGGTGACCATATGGCTGCTAAACCGAAATACCCGGGCATCCCAACAACTGCGGATGGTGCAACTAATGTTGTCCATGTTGAAACCAATATTACCGAAGGTTCAGCAGCCTATCCCATTACACCTTCGACTACAATGGGGGTAGGTTATGGTGATGCTGTTTCAAATGGAAAAAAGAACATTTGGGGAACTCCGCTGGTCTTCCTTCAACCAGAGTCTGAACATTCAAGCGCTTCCGCTGCTGAAGGATACCAATTAGCTGGAGGAAGAGGTACAAATTTCACTTCAGGTCAAGGATTAATTTTGATGAAAGAGGTTCTTTACGTTATCAGTGGTAAAAGATTACCAATCGTATTTCACATTGGCTCGCGCGCTATGACGAGTCATTCGCTGAATGTTCACGCAGGTCATGACGATATCATGGGTGTTGCCGATGTAGGATGGGGGATAATTTTTGCAAGGAATGCAACTGAAGCAGGTGACCTAGCACTAATCGCTCGCCGAGCAGCTGAAAACTCAGATACCCCGTTTTTCAGCGTTCAAGATGGGTTTTTGACCACTCATACAATCGAAAATGTGCTTCAATGTGAACCTGAATTGATGAAAGAATATATCGCTGACCCAGCAGATAATCTTCGAAATTTAATCGATCCATTCAATCCGATAATGACTGGAATTGTTCAGAATCAAGATTCCTACATGAAAGGGAAAATTGCTCAACGCCACTTCACTGACACAGTGAAGCCAGCTCTTGAAGAGGCTATGGCTACATTCACCGAACTCACGGGACGACCATATTCACTCGTTGATGGCTATCAAATGGATGATGCTGAATACGCCATCATTGGAATTGGTTCAATGATTGAGACGACAACCACTGTTGTCGACCAATTACGCGCCAAAGGAGAAAAAGTTGGTTGCGTACACATCACTTGCTTCCGTCCATTCCCTGGTGCAGAAATTGTCGAAATGATTTCTGGATGTAAGGCAGTAGCTATTCTTGAGAGAATGGATGACCCGTTAAGTCAATCAAATCCACTTACGATGGAAATCAAATCATCGATTGCCGATGCAATACAAGGTGCAGAAGGCTATCCAAAAATCGATTCCATGCCAATTATGCATTCTGGCTCGTATGGACTTGGTAGTCGAGATGTTACGAGTGGAGATCTCGCAGCTGTTTTCGAAAAATTAACAAATTCGAATTCACCTGAATATTTCTCACTCGGAATCGAGCATGAAACAGCACTCAATCCAATTGACGGCCTTGATGGTCGCCCAGATGGGGCTTTTTCGATGCGTGGCCATAGCGTTGGTGGGTTTGGCAGTGTTACAACTAACAAAATCATTGCCAGTGTTTCTGAGGATTTATTTGGTAAAACCGTTCAAGCCTATCCTAAATATGGCAGTGAAAAGAAAGGCTTGCCAACCAATTTCTATCTGACAATCGCTGATGAAAGAATCAGAATTCATCACGAACTCGATATTCTGGATTTCGTTGCAGTTCAAGATATCAATGCTTTCGATACGAGCTATCCACTCAGCGGATTGCGAGATGGTGGCACGATTTTCATTCAATCAAAATCTCAAAGTATAGCCGAATTAATGGCAGAATTGCCTGCACAAACCGTTGATGAAATTATTGCAAGAAAAATTCGCGTGCTCTATATTGATACCGCTGCAATCGCACGTAATGTTACAACATCAACCGACCTCATCATCAGAATGCAGGGAATTGTCTTACTTGGAATATTCCTTCGCAGCACGCCATTCGCTCAAGGCATGCCAGAGAGCGCTCTTTATGCATCCATAGAGAAGAGTTTGCGTAAATATTTCGGCAAGCGCGGCGAGAAAGTCGTTCAAGAAAATCTCACTTGCGTTCGGCGCGGCTATGAAGAAGTCAATATTTGCGAACCAGAAATGATGGGGGTAAAAGTATGACTTTGACCGACCCTAATCCTGCGCGAAAAAAATCTGCCCACGATAAGGATTTCTTCAATCTTGAAGATTTCGAACAAAGAATTGTTGGATCTTACAATCAAGGTAATGCATCATCTAGTTTACCTGCAGATGCAGTTCATGCTCGGTCGCTAATTGGACCTGGTTCTGGCGTTCACAGGGATTTCTCTTACATCGCCACAGAAATCCCTGAATTCATTGCTGACCAATGTGTTGGATGCATGGATTGTGTAACAATGTGCCCAGATACTGCAATTCTTGGCAAGGTAGTAAGTGAAGAAACCCTTGAAGAAGGTCTTCTTGGTATGAGTGAAGAGGCTGCTGAAGCGATGCAAGAAATGTGGCCACGCGTCAATAAATATTGGCGAAACCGAGAGAAAAAAGGCCAAACGCCTGGCAGATTTGGAATATTTATTGACCCGAGCAAGTGCAAGGGTTGCGCAGAATGTGTCGATGTTTGTGGTTCAAAGAATGCTCTTACAATGGTTACGAAAGAAAAGAAAGGACCTGAACAGCATCGAGCAGATTGGGATTTTTATACAAGCCTTGGCGATACGGATCAAGATTTTGTTAATGAAAAATCAGTCATAGATATAATGTTGAAAGAAAAATCTCTTCTCTATGTTGGAGGTGCTGGTTCATGTGCTGGATGTGGTGAAGCTACCGCACTTAGAATGATGGCCGCAGCAACCGGTTACGATTATGGCGCCGAAAATTTTGGTATTGTAAATTCAACGGGCTGCTCGACTGTTTATGGCTCGACATATCCGTACAATCCATGGTCAGTACCTTGGACAAACTCTCTTTTCGAAAATGGACCAACAGATGCGATGGGTGTCCGTGCGCGTTGGGATCAAATCGGTTGGGAGCAAAAGAAACTCTGGGTCATCGGCGGCGATGGCGCACTCTATGACATCGGATTTGGTGCATTATCGAGAATGTTATCTAGTGGAATGGACATTAAAGTCCTCGTATTAGATACTCAAGTTTACTCGAATACTGGAGGACAGGCCTCGACAGCAACTTTTACTGGTCAAAATGCAAAAATGCAGGCTCATGGTTCAGCAATCGCTGGAAAACAAGAGTTCAGAAAAGAACTCGGTGCAATCGCTGCGATGCACCCTCACACTTACGTTGCCCAAACTGTAACTAGTTTACCCAACCACTTCTATCGTGTTATTCGAGAAGCGAATGAGTTCAATGGTCCTGCCGTAGTTTCAGTTTATACTACCTGTCAGCCTGAACACGGGGTAGCTGACAATGCTAGTTATGAGCGCTCTAATATGGCATTGAAAACTCGAACTTGGCCTATTTTTGTACACGATCCAAGAAAGGGACCACGCTTCCAAGATTGTTGGGATTTGCGTGGAAACCCAAGTCCGAGAAATGACTGGCATCGAGTGAAAGATGAAAATGGTGAATTTCAAGAATTGAAATTCAGAGATTTCGCTATCGGTGAAGGAAGATTTGGTAAGCAATTCAGTAAAGACGGTACCCCCTCAGAAACAATTCTAGTCGGAGAAAATGATCGTCTGGCTTTTTGGAATCGGTTACAAGACATGGCTGGAATCGAAAGAAAAATCGAAGAATAACAATGGTCAGGGCTTGCCCGGCCCAACTTGAATGACATGACATTCATGCACGGTTCGGACTCCGGCAACGGTAACTGCAGAATCTCCTGAGACACAGCGCTCACCATTCCAATCTCGCACTGTCTGCAAAACTGTTCCTTGACCTGCGAGATTGAGTGGGTCAACCTTCAATTCAATCATCATCGATTCTGCCTCCCCCATCCATGATAAAACGGCGTTGATTGATTTTCTAGCAAACCCGTGGCGTTGGGCAGAACTCCGAACCCAATAACCAAGATTCCATTTGGCTACGCTTGAGCGAGTGACATTATCGTAACCAATTAGTCCAAGAAATCCATTATCCCAAGGACGAATCATCGCCCAATGATGCATTCTTCCAGTGCGCCCCAATCTCTCACTCTCTTCTAGAAAATCTTCAATTTGAGGTGGAATGGAGCGTTCTGGATTTATCCAAGGCATCGCCCTGCTAACTTCCGGCCAAGTTTCTTCAAATGCTTCAATCAATTCCTCTGCATAATCCAACTTGACCGGTCGTAATACCAAGTTGTCATCGATACGGATTGAACTCGTCGTCCGCCGTACCATATCGACATGGAGTTAGACCTCAGACATCAGGGCTACGGAAAGAAGATGCCTATTCATGGTCGCAATTTAGATTTAGCAAGTCTGATATTTGAGTCGTTTGGGTAATTATTTTCGGCCATTGTTAGCATTTTATCAACCGATTGTGAACGACCAATTCTCTGCAATAAAGCTCCGATTGGATAGATTAATTTCGTCCGCTCACCCAGATGTGGGCCAACCTCATCAAGCAACGTCGTTGCTTGAGCTGTATTCTTAGCCCGAGCTGCTTCCATCGCCGATTTTACCGCCAATGCAACCTTTCGATCTGGCCATTCTTCCTGTTGATCCCATGGCCAGTAATTCATCTGAGGTTTTGACGCTGAAGTTAGGATATTATTGCCGGAAATAGGTGGTATTTTCGGAGGAGATGGGATCGATGGAATTTGAGGGGGAGGGGGGATGTTTGGAGGAGGAGGGATTGGTGCAGGTTCCGGTTCTGGTTCAAGTTCTTCTTCACCGAGAATTCTCGATGTTAGATCAGCTTTTGTTCCCTCGGTTGAAAGCCCTTCTTGAGTTGCGATTGAAATCAATTCATTCTTCGGTTTCTTCATTAAATTCGTGAAAGAAAATGGTTCAGGTTCAGGCTCAGGTTCCGGTTCAGGTTCAGACTCAAGTTCAGGCTCAGGTTCCGGTTCAGGTTCGGGCTCAGGTTCGGGCTCAGGCTCGGATTCAGGTTTCGATTCTGGTACACCCACCGGTTGAATCAATTCTAATTTCTTATGTTGAATAACTTCTAAAGGTTCCAATTCTTCATCAGGAATTTCAAACTTTGTCACGAATTCAGGAGCATCCTCTGGTTTGAGATCATAATCTTCTTCTTCTTCATCTACGGGTTCAGGATGGTCGACTGTCATCGCAAGTATTGGATCTCCTTTCATGATAACTCCATTGTCATCACCATATTGTTGAATATCGATTGTGACATCATCGATTTCAAAGGTCATCTTCGACCAATCTATGATTTCTTCTTCATTTTCTTTATCTATATCGGCTAGCAGTTCATCGAATAGGTTTCCTGCATCCGCCTCGGCTACTGTCGCATCTTGCTGATGAGCCGCCTTCTGAAGTTGGTATTGACAAGTGCTACAACTCTCAGCATCGACTGAGTTTTTTTGTTGACAAAGGGGGCACTCAATGCCGGTTTCTTCCTCCTTTCTCCACTTTTTGAAACGGTCAAAGACCATGGTACACCCCGTATGACGTTTACACTCGCGAAAACATTCCGTATAATCCTCACTCGGTCATGGACTATCCATAGTAGGGGTGACTACGAAGAAAACTCACGAGAAAGCGTGATGAGTTTGATTGGTCACGAAGGGGCGTGAGTGATAGTCGCGCGGATATCCCAGCACGGTTTCAGCGGAGCCAAGATCATCACGAAGCCTATCTGAAATTGATTCGATGGGAATTAGATGATGAGATGGATGCAGTAACTGAAAAGTTGCAAAATTGGCCTCAAAAAAAGCTTGAAGCAAACGGAATAACCATATTCAATTTAGTTGGAAAGGCAGCAGGATGGTTATTCGGACAAAGAATTATAAAATTTACCAGTAAAGGCCGAGGGCCTCTCGGCGTACATCGATTTCGTCAAGGTGATATTGTCTTACTTTCAAGGAAAGATCCACTCAATGAATTGCCAGTTGAAGGAGTGATTTCATCGACAAGTCGGGCATCTATTAATGTAATATTATCCGATATTCCAAAAGACCTGCGTAAAGATTCGTGGAGACTTGACAAAGGTGCTAATCGGGTTGCTTTTGATCGAATGCGAGATGCATTGAACACTGTTTTCGAAGAAGATGCTGGTGCTCCTTTGCGTGAATTAATTTTAGGATTAGTTCACGACCCGGTTGGTACCTCCGCTTTGACGCCGGAATTAGGCGGTGCACGAAACCGGACAACAACGCTTGCACCCGACCTCAACGAACCGCAATTATTAGCAGCGGAAGCAGCAATATCTCGACGATTTACTCTGATACAAGGCCCTCCAGGAACGGGTAAAACGCACACTGCAGTTAGAATTCTCGAAGCTTGGTCAAAACAAGATGTAGGTACAATACTCGCCACTGCGGATTCGAATGTTGCCGTCGATAATTTACTCGAAGGGCTGTTGGCCCGAGGAGTTCGGGCGATTCGACTCGGACAGCCAGTCAAAGTTCGAGCAAGTTTACGAGCTGCAACTGTAGATGCCCATATGGAAAACCATCCTTTGCGACGAGATTTAGATACCCAATTAGAATTGAATGAAAAACTCAATCGTCGAATTAGTTCAATGAAAGGAAAAGAAAAAGGTCTCGCTCATCGAGATTTGAAACTCGGTTGGAAAGAAGTGAGAAAAATCGAAAATCAAATGCGGGATGATATCCTTGATCGAGCCCAAGTTCTCTGTTGTACCTGCATTGGTTCAGGCCACACTTTGCTCGATGGAAAAAGATTCCCTCAAGTTCTGATCGATGAAGCAACGCAAGCAACAGAACCTGCCGCTCTAGTGCCACTTATTCGCGGCGCGCGCCAAGTTGTTCTCGTTGGTGATCATCGACAATTGCCGCCGACAGTTATTTCATATCGGGCGGAAAACGGAGGACTGCGGCGCTCTTTATTCGAAAGAATGGTTGAGATGGGAATCGAACCATATCTGCTGACCAAACAGTACCGAATGCATCCAGCGATCTCAAAATTTCCTAATGACCAATTCTATAATAGCCAGCTAGAAGATGGGGTCAGCGCGGCAAACAGAACTGCTCCAGCAGGACTTCTCTGGCCGGACTGGGAAAATCCAGTTGCATTCCTGCCGGTAAAAGGTGGAGAAGTGGTATCTCCTGATGGAACATCGAGAGAAAATCCAACCGAAGTTGCTTGGATCATTCGAATCCTCGATGATTTTCTCGATGCTGGAGAATTAGAGAAAGGAGACATCGGAGTAATCACACCATATGCAGGACAAGTTCGGGCGATTCGGCACAGTATGCGTGAAGCTCTGGATGATATTGAGGTTAGGAGCGTGGATGGTTATCAAGGACGCGAAAAAGAAGTCATCATATTTTCGTGTGTAAGATCGAATGATGATGGCAATATTGGCTTCCTTTCTGATCCACGTCGACTGAATGTTGCGTTAACTAGAGCGAAGCGTGGTTTAATCGTCATTGGGGACCCAGATACGCTCCGCAGTGACCCGATTTGGACAAATTGGTTAGAGTACGTTAGCAGTCGGAACTTTGAGGCGTGGCACCTTCTCGGAATGGCTTGAGAGTGCAGAATATGTCAAGCCACGACTCGCCGATCTCATTATCTGGTTCAGCAACAAATTTAGCAAAATCAATCGTTGCTGAAGACGGTGGTCATTGGCCTGTTCCAGAAGGTACAATCCTAGCTTCTGCAGTACGCAGACTCACTGCATTTGTTCTCGATAGTATTATCGTCTCTTCAATATTGATGGTTGCAACAAGAGGATTATTGATAGATGCGTGGAACCTAACATTATGGGTATCGAAGGATTTTCATTTTGCGCTCGCGATGGTTTTGATTTTGCTAGTAACTCACTGGCTTTATTGGCGCTTAACGGGCGTTCACTACTCCCGCTCTTTAGGGCAGAAAATGATGGGACTTGCCGTGGTTGCTGAAGATGGCTCTGAGATGACGAGCGAAATGTGGGATCAACGATCTGCTCGGAAGCTCCTCTATCTGATTTTTCCTTTCAGTGCTTACTTCGGCGGGTACGATTTGCTGAGAATTACCCGTCGACACACTCATCAATCAAATGTAGATTTACACGTTGGTTCAATCGTAGTCCATTCTTTCTCTTTGCCGCCAGCAATGCGTCAGCACATCAAGTAGGTGAATGAATGAATGATGCGATAACGGTGGTCGAAGCCGGTGGAATCATTGTCTATCCAACCTCGACTCAGCCGGCTCTCGGATGTTTGCCAACATCGGCTGCTCTCGATAAATTATTTAATGCAAAAAACCGCTCTGCGGAAATGCCGGTTAGCCTAGGTGTTGCTAATCTTTCACAGGCAGCGGCACTCGTTGAAGTTCCTGAAATGTTAGAAGGATTTCTAGCATCATTTCCAAAAGGTGCAATTACGGTAATCCTTCCTGCTCTGAGCCCTCTGGATTCACGTTTAGGAGAAGAAAAAATTGCTATTCGAGTAGTATCACATCCAACTGCGAAGACTTTGTTGCAACAAGTTGGCCCTCTCACTGCAACTTCTGCAAATATCAGTGGTGAAAAGCCGTACTTGAATTGCAAAGATGCTGCAATTGCGCTCTCCAAAGGGAAGAAAAATCTAGCATTTATCGCTGGAATTTGCTCCAATGGGCCACCCAGCACCTTGATATCATGGCATTCAGCCTGTGATTCACCCGCGTGTCCGGACATCGTCGTATTGAGAGAAGGATTGGTAAAAAAATTGGAGATTCAAGCATGGTTGAAGAATCAGATTTGAAACAATGGCGGGATGCTGGCCATGTTGCTCGCCGAACTCTAGAAGGAATTCAAGACGAGATTATCGAAGGAAAAGCTTGGATTGATGTTATTGACTCAGCTGAGAGATTTATTCGCCGACACGGTGGTGAAGCGGCTTTCCCTGTCACTATTTCTGTCAATGAAATCGCTGCTCACTTCACCGCCGATCATCTAAACCGACCTCCAGAGGGTTGGGAAGAGCCGATGGTTTTTCAGAAAGGTGATCTTGTCAAACTCGATGTCGGCGTTCATATCAAAGGTGCTCTAGCAGATAATGCGATGACTATTGAAGTTGGAAATGGCGGAAATCACACCGAACAAATCAAGGCTGCTTTAGAATCACGAGATGCTGCTATTGAGATGATGCACCCCGGCGTTGAATGGTACAAGATTGGTGCGGCTGCAGAACAGGTAAACATCGATGCAGGTTTTGAATCAGTTCGCAATCTCTCTGGTCATCAATTAGAGAGATGGAATCTGCACGCAGGCACGTCTGTTCCATCATATGCCTGCGGACCTAATTCTAACTTCAAGGGTGGAACTGAGGTCGGCGGAATCTACGCAATTGAACCATTCAATACTACAGGAAAAAGTGGAATGATTGAGAATATTCCACCTGCGAGTTCATCAAACATTCTTCGAATAACAGGGAATGTGAAGATTAGGAAAGCACTCTCAAAGGGTAAACTCAAACCACTCGGAGCAACCCTTGCTCGATATATGGAAGAGCGATACAATACTTTGCCATTTGCTGAAAGATGGGCATTTCCATTATTGGAGAAACCTTTCCCGGATGAAGATGAGGATGCTCTCCAGAAAAAATGGGATGCATTGATCAAGAAACTAATTTCTATTCGTTTCTTAGAAGTTTACGCCGCACTCAGAGATGTCGATGGCGGCGATGTCGGGCAATTCGAACACACTGTTATTGTTACAGAAGGTGGCCCCGAAATTCTCACCGTCGCTTAAATGAGTCTCAATACAGCGTTTTCGCAATTTTCTAAGATATTTCGCATAACGATTATCAATCGAACACCCGTATGAGGGTTCGTACAGGGACGTTAGGTTCTGTTGAGTGCATCCCATCCCCTCGCTAATATCTCTCGCTCTGTACACCTAAATTCAAACGGCTGTTAGGCTTTTTTTGCGATATTAAGAGAAAGTTCCTTTCGATGAATGCTCATCTCAAAGCATGCCAGATGGCGACTCGGACCATGAGGAGGGTTTCGATGGTGATGAATTTGATGAAGATTGGGATGATGAAAATATTGATGATGAGTTCGATTTCATTGAAATCGTAAAATCAACTCTAAATTTATTACTCCGATTTAGATTACCACTAATCGCGATACTCCTCGTTGGAATATTAATTGGCTCAGCAACAATAGTCGTTCCGATGTTATTTGCAAAAGAAGAGGTGAGCGGTCCGCAATCCCACCTCTGGAGGTTTGATGTCCAGCGAGTGAACGGAGGAACGGATCACAGCGTATTTGTCGAAGACGGAACTACCGAAGAAATATCCTTTGTCTTTGAACAACCAACTAATGTTTCACACGTCTATGTCGGTGCGCACTTTAGCGAAAATAACGAAAATGTTGGAATAAATCTTTGTGATTATGTGACCGTTGTCATCAATTTGCAAACCGTAAATCGTACCGATAGATACGAAACTAGTCAAACTGAATCACGAACTAATGATTGTAATGTAGAAGGTGATGCAATTTGGTACCACTACAATCTCACACTGCCATCAATTATTGAATTTGAAGGAACTGAAGAAGATGCTCGATCCCAATGGGAAAATGTTGTGGGAACCGGCGTTGGGATTTGGATTATCGAGATTACTGTCGATTCTCAATCTATTTTAGTTGATGAGGGTGAGGATGTGGATATCACGATTATTTCTGAAGAATTTCAAGTATCGATGGTCATCATCGAAGAGAGTGAAAATCCTCAAATCGAATCTTGATGGCTTACTTGAATGGAGTGAATTCAAACCTTATTCAGGCTTCGATTTCTGTATTCTCAGCACGTCCAAATAGAGTTACAGCGATGATTGCAGAGAAAATCAAAAACATTCCTAATGCCTGTTGCGTAGAGGGTTGTTCTGAAAGCAAGAGAATACCCCATAAAATGGTAAGAATCGGTTGAAGAAGAACTGCAAATGATGTATGGGCAGCAGGGAGGCGAGGGAGTGCATAGGTAATCGCTATCCAACCTATAACTTGGCAAGAAAGTGCGAGAATTAGTAACCAACCATGACCTGGAAATGTAATTGAAAAGTCTAGAGGTTCAATCCCACTGCTTGATAATGGCAAAAGGCCGACTAAAAGTATACCACTGGCAGCGCCGGCTGTAGCGTCTAGTTGGAGATTTACTGATGGCGCTTGGACGCGATTGGAGTACCTATAGAGAATTAAGAAAGACGAGTAGAATATTGCTGCAAACACACCTCCTATTACTCCTTTCACTGGATCTGAACCGTATGGATTCTCATCCCAAATTCCTGAAATTAACAGTAACCCGAGCATAACGATCGGTAGAGCAAAGAGAATGTAGCGATTTGGTCTCTCTCCAAACAGCCACCAACTTGCTAATGTTACGATAATAACTTGTGAATTACCAATCATGGTAGCAATTCCGCTTCCAATGAAATCTATAGCACTGTGGTATCCAAGGAAATCAATGGCGAGCAGAACTCCGGCTCCAAAGGCCAGCATACGATCTCGTCTATTTCGTAAATCGTTACGTTTCAGTAACCAAACTAATGCTGCGAGCATCGGCAATGCGTAGAACATTCGAAAGAATGCCCCGGTTAACGGCGCTGTGTCAGATTGAATGTACAATAGCGGAGCAAAAGAAATCAGAGTAGCTCCTGCTAAAGCGATAACCATGGTTCGACGGTCTTCCCTGACCGCTGTCATATGAGCACCTCAGTTTGATTTCTCGCTACTAATCATCTCTTGCAATTCGCCGCTTTCATACATTTCCAGAGCGATGTCTGAACCACCAATCAGTTCTCCGTGAATGTAAATTTGTGGCATTGTTGGAAAATCTGCCCAAGCACAAACCGAAGGTATAGCCCTAGGATCGGTGAGAATATTGACGGAGGCAAATGGCACGCCAACTTGTTGCAGAACCTTTGCCGCACGATTGCTAAAACCACATCGCGGTTCTTCTGGCGTACCTTTCATAAATAGGACGATTGAATGTTCGTCAACGATTGCTTGCAATTCTTCTGGTGTCCAATTAAAACTCATAATATTCACTCCTTTTTCTCTCTTCGAATATGAATTCCGAAAAATTCTGTTTCTTTCCCCTTATGTGGATCAAACTTGGTTTCTCCCAATGCTGTTTCTTGATCTGGAGTCATGCACTTTAGGTCAAGTGCGTGTACGGTATTTGTCACAATATACTGTTTGAAATGCGCGAGTATTGGGCGTTGACGTTGCAACGGACGTTGACCTTCATAAGATTGTGAAATTACTCTAACGTGAAAGTGATCGCCTGTTCCGTGTAAATCAGTGGCTTCGATGATGGCGCTTGGAACAACTTTGCCAACCTCATCAACCACCCACTGCTCTGTTACCATACAACCTGTTGCTGAGGTAGGTATGTTTTGAATGCTCGCAGTAAGTTCATAGAAGAAGAAATTATGTTCTATGATAATATTCCGAGGGCATCATTGATTTCTGCAAGATTTTCTTTGATTGTACCATTATCATTAATGAGGCCACTACCGATAACTGCCACCTCGATTCCCCACTCGGAAACCTGAGCTGAATTGTGATATTTGATGCCGCCATCAATCATCAATTTCGTCTTACGACCACCAGCAGCAATTTGTTCATCGATTGCCGTACGAAATTGTCTAACCTTTCCTTCCATTTCTGCCATGAACGATTGACCACCCATTCCAGGTACTACCGACATTACAAGAACGAGGTCTAAATCGGCTAAAAATGGTAAAATCATATCGGCAGAAGTAGCTGGATTTAGCACCGCCCCTGCTTGACATCCGGCCTCTTGTAAATTTTTAATCAAGGCCGGAAAATCATCGACTGCTTCAACATGAGCAATTACCAAATCGACTCCTGCGTCGACATACTGCGGCCATGTTTCTTCTGCGTTAGTCACCATCAAATGGCAATCAATAAAAATATCCTTACCAACTCGATTACGCACGGATCTGATTAGAGCCGGCCCAAATGTAATCGTTTTATTTACTACCCAATTTCCATCCATTACGTCGAGATGAATCCACTCAATTCCAGCATCAATCGCTTCATCAAGTGTTTTGCCCAGCGCTGCATAATCGGCTGTCAAAATACTCGGGGCGACCTGCATCTTCGGCATCCTCATTCGGTCGGGAGAGGTGACTACTTCTCAATCATTATGCTGGAGTAAAGAGAATGTTACCATTTTCATTTATATTAATTTCATAATGTTTTCTTTTAGAAATAGTGAAAGTTTGAACAAATTGTTCATAGAACAGTGGTCATCCGGAGTGAATATAGGTGAGTAAAATGGGAAGAGTAGTTAACGCAAGTGATGCGGATTATGATATGGTAACAAAGAGTTCCGAGTGGGTATTAGTCGACTTCTGGGCACCATGGTGTGGACCTTGCAAAATGATTGCGCCATCTCTTGAGCAAATCGCTAACGAACGCGATATTACAATCGCTAAAGTCAACACCGATGCTAATCAATTAAAAATGGGCCAATTTGGCTTCCGTGGAATTCCTGCACTGGTTCTCTACCATAATGGTCAACCTATAGATCAACAGACTGGAGCTTTGCCAAAGGCTGGTTTCGATGATTGGTTAAACCGCCACATGAAATAATTCAGATTACTTCTGAAAGACGCTTTGCTCTCTCTTCATGGGGCGCGCCTACTTCACGAAGCAAGCGCGAACGCAATGCTTCGTGTAACCACATTCCGTCTTCTAATTCAAGCATCAAGCCGCGCTCGAGCAAATTTGCTGGGGGCTCCCCATCATACTCTGCTGCTTTTGCAAGAGCGCCCCATGGTACCGGACGGTCGGCAACTGCGAGAAGAGCGAGAAGGTCGCGGTGATCCTTTGGTAACACGTCAAGGATTTCTTCATCGAGAAAACGAAGCCAATCTGCATGAAGTGTTTTACCGTATAATTCTAACAATTCAACTGCCAAAGGGTGACCGCCCGTCACTCGATGAATCTCTTCAGCGGGTGCATCATCTGGTAAATCAAGAAAGTTAATCCACTCAGCAATTTCATTAAGAGTTAAGCCGGTTAGAACCAATTCTTCTACCCGACTTCTAGTATGGACATCGCGTCGGTCATAAAATGCTAAATTCGTTCGACTAATCAGCAATAATCTAACTGATGTTACTTCTGCTATCTGTAATAATGCACCGAAAAGATGAGTTCCTTCGGCTCCGATATTATGGACGTCGTCCAATAATATGAGTAAACCGTCCAAATCATCTTTGCGCAGATTTTTTTCATCGTTTAAATGAGCGATTAACCGGCGCCGAAATACATCCAAATTCAACCCAGCACCAGGTTTCAATGGCAATGATTCGAGAATCCCATATGGATCCTCAGCTTCACCTTCAGAACCAATTCCAAGCCGGTGAAGCAAACTCGTAGCAATACCCAATGGAGTGTCCCATGGCTGACAAGGATAATACATGACTTCTAGGTTTGGCGAAAGGCGAAGAATATCATCTACCCAATGAGAGAGAAGCGTAGTCTTACCACAACCAGCGATGCCGGAAAGCACGAACATTGGTGTCGAAGAATTATACCACGAATTGAGTCGTGATTTTTCATCTGTTCGTCCGTGAACCGTTCTGGTTTCTGGCGGCCGAATGTGATATGTTGAATGAGCACCTGACAGAAGTGTGAGTGAACCTGGTTTACTGGTTGGTGTAGATTCTGAGCGTATGATTGTGCCAAATCGAATATCACCAAAATTCAGTACGCCCTCATGTTGGGCGTGCATTAATACCTGTAGCAAAGTCAGGCCAGTTTGAAGATGTACAGCGGCTTTATCTGCACGGATTTCCAAAAGATTGCCTTCGCGCTCACGGATTAAAATCATCATACTACGAAGCTTTTCAATCCGATTTCTAGCCTCTGTTCGACCTTCATCAGTCAACTGCCAAGTCTTCTGCCGTCGCTCATCTCCTCTGATTGTACGAGTATATTCACTAACGAGCCCATCTTGAATTAATTCACGCATTGTTCGGGACACATTAGGAGGATGAAGAGCACAAACTTCAGCGATACCCGGTCTGGTCATTTCGAAACTGACCAGATAGTGATCCGCTTGGTGATCTTGTTCCCAAAGATGCAACAATACACGGTCGGCGACGGCGACATTGATTCTCACATCGCCCCTCGCCATCGCCTCTGCGTAGACAAAACAGGCATCAAGAGTTCGGGCATCTGTTGAGGTGGATTCAACTCATTCTTCTGGAGCACATTGGGGATATTCTGTCTGCATCGGAGGTGAAAATAAATCATCACAATCGCGTTGAACGACAGATAAGCTTAGCACGCTTGTTGTATCTAACGCCAAAGTAACCGGTAGAATTGAAACTGGGCTTGGAACATAATCCTCACCCGTTTGAGTAATAATCAAATGAATTCCATCATCAGCAGGAATTACAACATCCATCCCGAAAAATTCCATTTTTGCCACAACGGTTTCACCGGGTGAAAGTGTTTCTCCGTCCTTTCCACCATCATGGAATCGCAAATCCATAACAGCATGACCGAGGTGCATACCAGTGCTTGCTTGAACCATTTCAACGAAGAGATGGCCACTGGTTGCTAAGAGTGAAATCGTTGCAGTTACATGGAATGTCGGTGTGCCAACAATTCTCGTTTCATATTCAAAAAATGGACATTCCATACGTAATTCAGAGGTAGCAGTGACCGTTTCTCCACCACCTATAATCGAACAATCATCCATTGTATATGGCAACCAAATTTGGTCGAGAGGAGGATAAGAATCTTCGACTCGCCAGCCGCCTATATTATCTTGTATCTCAGCAATTAATCGTGGCTGAGGACCTTCGTTCTTTAGATAGAAATCAAACCACTCCAAAAGGTCATCAGCCCAATCCCAACGCAGTGTGAACGGTAATGCTTCAGCACCCCTGCCGCTGCTCAATCCTTCGTGACCACTTCGTCGGTCGGGGTAATCATGCCCCCATTGGCCATACAATCCTTTGACATCAAAACCAGCATCTCGGAGAAGTTGATGGGTCGGGAATGCCATATGTGGATCGACATTCCAATCTTGCATACCGTGAACGATATACACTGAGCCGTTGTAATTCGCTAAAGCACGGTCGAGAAAAGTTCGCTCTTCCCAGTAATCGCTACCAGTCCAACCCAAATTATCGCCGGTAATATAAGCACCTGGACCCGCATAATAGCCCTCCAAATAGCCTTCACAAATATTTTCAACATCTTCCAGATCACCATCGATTCCGAAGTTTCCATAGACGCCATTGTGCATTATCGCACCACGAGCTTCCATGCTGCCATTACGCCACATTAAGTCATGAGCGCCAATTAAACCAGACATCGGCACAATGGTCTTGAGATATTGAGAACCCATCGCTGCCGCTTCCCAAGGAGTCGATCCGTCGTATGATTTTCCGATGATGCCGACGGCACCATTTGAGAACGGTGCTTGACCGAGATATTCTACTGCAGCGTGAATTCCTTCCTGTTCATCATAGCCCATTAAATCCATACAATGATTTGATTCGCCTGTACCAAATACGCTAATCTGGGCAACACCATAACCGTGTGGAACGAAATTTTCGATAAGAAAACGACCTAAGCGATCTGCGGGAGTTAGAGCATCTACATCACCATCATCATAATATGGGCCTATTTCAGACAAAATCGGAACTTTACATTCGTCAGCAATTTCAGCTGAGTCATAATCACACCCTTCGATAATAGGTAACCACAATCCCATGTGAACTTCTGCTCCACCAGTCACCCCCGCTCCTCCATCAGAAACTGAAATTGCAGGGACTGGGATGTAAATCGAGCGAGCTTCACCAATTCCATATGAACCATTAATCGATACTCGACTGAAAACATCATCATCGCGATAAACCAAATTTGCTCGGTTTTCGACTGCAGGAAGCCAATGTTCCCCCTCTTCCTCGCCACTGGTCAAAACCTCACTGCCAAAGCAACCCGAAAGGGTCGGCATAAGCAGAATTAGAATGAGTAGCAAACTCAATGATTGGCCTTTCACGCGCTTCGCGCGTCTTAGACCACTCAAGACTGTTCTGATGTAGAGAGTCAATGAATTAAGACTAGTATCATACCTGGTGATTAATCTAATCTAATCTCGGCACTGACGAATTTGATGTAGCGCTGTTCCTCATTCTCCTCAAACGGATGCGGGCCAATATTCTGCTGGTAAGCGATACCGAGACGAGTTCCGTCTGCACTGATCACCGTTTCGAAAAAATCATGCAAAGCGTGTGTATCTCCTTCAGCCTCCTCGTAAGCAGTTACTGTGTGTAGCGGAGTAGGGTCAGCGACAGAGAATACCCAAGAGTCATTTTCCTGAGGGCTTTGAAGGGCTCCAGCGTAAAGGAACCATTGCTTGCCAGCGGTATAATCATCCTCACTTGCATTTTGATTGAAATCAAGACCGTAAAAGGCAATAGACATCACATCATTATCTGAAATTGAAACAAATGGATACATGCTTATTCCACGCTCAAAAGGAGTGATTTCCCAAGATGACCAGTTCAATCCTCTGTCATATGAAACAGCGATCCACATATCCCATGGTCCAGTTCCACCATCTGGACAATCTGCCCAAATTACTGCAACTGTCCCGTTCTCGTTGGTTTCAACGACAGGGTAGCCTTCGGGGCAGTTTCCATTTCTCGGACCGAGTTCGATGGGAGTCTGCCAGGTGCCATCTGATGGGCTTGGACCAGTCCCCCTTCCGTAATCATCAGAAATTCGAATTTGCACTGTTCCGCTGTTTGAATCAGCACTCTCTTGTGCGACGTAAACATAGGTTCCATTTTGTTCGGAGGCAATTGTCGACCAACCACCGGGCATTGCATAACACTGGCTAAATGATGCGCCACCATTTTCTGAATGATAGTACCAGTAGCGACCACTATCTCCACTGCATTCAGGTGGACTCGCTCCTGAATTCCCAAGGTAGTGAACGATGCCATCTCCTTGGGCAGCAACCCACGGTCTGTCATCAGCTGCCATCGTGTTCATTCGGTCACAAATGCCACCTTCGTAGATATTTCCACCATCGATGAATTTGTGCCACCAATTATCTTCCAAAGTAGTGTCGAGATAGTATATCACATCCTCTCCATCGACTGCAATATCACCTTCATCACCGAGGCATTCCGAGCCACCGGCGAGGTAATTTGCAGTCAAATGATTGCCCGGAGTAGGATCGAAATTATCACCCGGGCTCCAAGTCAAACCTCCATCATTCGAAATCCAAAACCAACTGGCCCAATAATCCCAAGATGTATCACGACCTTCTTCACACGCATACCATAATCCAAGATCTCCACCAAGAATTGGCCCGAAAGGAGTCGCTTCACCGCCCCAGCGCAGATCTTTGTGGGCGGTGATGAACATATTTCCCTCCGAATCCATAGCAAGGCTCGGCTCGTAACCGATACCAAATTCTGGTAAATCTTGGCCATTAGATTCATCGATACACTCTTCCGCACGCGGCATAAAAACCGCCTCATTCCATTCAAGATCGAGGGCATTTCGTTGCCTATCGTCATCTTTGATGATGAAATTCGTAGAAATCGACATGAGTGAAGCTGCAAGGACGATAGTGACGACAACAATAGCCGAAATACTGCCAATTACAAAGCGATGACGAAAGAATGTGCGCAGATCGCTGGCCGTTTCAAAAACAGCCCAGGCACCCTCAATTAGCTCGCGCATTAGCCATCCGTCAACGGTGATGTTCTAAGTGTTCGTTCATAGATGAGTTCATGAGCAGAGGCATTAAGCGATTCTCGTGGAGGAATCCAACCGACGGAAATTGCTACGCTTACAGCGTATGGAAGCAACTGAAAAAGAGGTTTACCACCGCCTTGCCAAGCAACAAAGAGATCCTCTAAATGCTGCAATTCTTGAAGGAATTGCCCTTGAAGAGGAGCGACACGAATCCATAATTGCAGAAATGACTGATGAAACAGTAAATCCGGCTATGTTTCGGGTGTGGCTACAAGTCATTTTAGCAAAATTACTTGGATTGACTTTTTCTGTCAAAATGATGGAAAAAACCGAGCGGGATATCTCAGCAGAATATCGGAAACTCGGACTTCATGATATCGCTGATGAAGAAGATGCCCATGAAGAGAAATTGATAGAGATGCTCGAAGAAGATGCTTTGCTTTACCTCGGAAGTGTGATTCTTGGGTTGTCCGATGCATTAGTCGAACTAACTGGCGCATTAGCAGGTCTTACTTTCGCATTTCAATCACTAAATTTGGTCGCACTGGCTGGACTTGTTACAGGTATTGCAGCATCTTTCAGCATGGCAGCATCAGAATATCTCTCTACAAAAGAAGAGTCAGATGGACGCTCCCCGTTCAAAGCGGCTGGATTTACCGGCATAGCTTACATCATCACAGTATTCTTGCTAGTAATGCCCTATTTGCTCCTACAAGCAGATGACCCGTTTCGTTACGGTCTTGCACCACATGTCCAAGCTCTTGGTTGCACACTCGGCATCGGCTTCGCTATAATTGCAACATTCAATGGTTATGTCGCCATCGCACAAGATGAACCTTTCAACAAGCGATTTGCAGAGATGGCGGGAATCTTAATCGTTGTCAGCGCTATTTCATTCGGAATTGGCATAGCGCTGCGTTCTTGGTTTGGCGTAGAAATATAATCGAAATACCTTCTTATTCATATTTTGACACAACACTCGACAATGTTGGATAATGTATCAACCCCTTAATTTTATATCTACGAGGCTGCTGAGTGATATTGAGAAATATGAAACGGCAACAATTTGCAACCTCTATGTTAACATTAGCAATGATAACATTCGCAGGTCTTCTGATAATGTTTGTACCTGCCAAAGATAATGGCCAAGGAGCCGAGGGACAAAACTTAGGAGAAGTTACTAACCTTGATGAAACATCTTCTACGGACAACTCCTCTACTGCTGTATCTTCATCCAGTAATCCGGAAGTTTTCGACACAGTCATGACAGATCATGATGATGATGATTGGGATGATGATGATGATTACGAAGATGACGAAGATTCTGAAGACGAAGAAGATGACGGCGATTCAGAAGATGAGGAAGATGACGAGGATTCTGAAGACGAAGAAGATGACGGCGATTCAGAAGATGAGGAAGATGACGAGGATTCTGAAGACGAAGAAGATGACGGCGATTCAGAAGATGACGAAGATGATGAAGACTGAGGGTTTTCATTGGATTCAAACAATTCATTCTCTCGATATTCATTTCTATTTGTAATCGTAGCCCTATTACTTGTAGGTGACAAAGTTAGTCCACCGATGATTCAAAGTGTCGACGCAGCTTCACAATCCTGCCAAAGTTGCCATGGATCGTATCGAGAAGCAGGATTATCGATGTATTCATCCCAACCTCTTGTTGCGAGTGCAGAAAATACGCTACGATGGACTGTTTCTGCCCCTTGGAGAAACGATTGGATCGAACCAAATATGGAAATCACAGTATTGAATGGAATTGTTGATAATACAAATTTTGTCCCTTGGCAAGGTAATTTAGCTGCAGGTAGCTCGATTTCAGGATGGCTCAACGTCACCCCAGATCATAATGCAACTGAAATTGAAATCGCCATCACTCTCGATGTTGTAGCATATTACGACCACGCTTCATCAAAACGGCCTGATCGTCAATTCGAATCGGTTAGAATCTCAATGGTTGTAATTGTTGAACAAAAAAATTTGGCATTGAGCCCATCATTGGTTTCACTCGAAGAAGGAAACAATCAAACATCATCTAAATTGTTTAATCTCGGTTCACAAACAATTACTGAACTCAATGGAACGGCACAACGAGGAATTGTAAGATTCGCACAATTAATCAATACATCTGGAGAGATTACAACGACAAATTATTCTGGAAGTTTAGAACCAGGGTGGGGCGTTATTGTATCATATACTGGCCCTGAACCTGCTTCGAATGGGACGGATGTTTTGATAACTGGAAAATTGCCTTCGGGAGTTACTACCAGTGCATCAATGAGTGTGATTCCTATCCCAATTCCAGCACAATTACCCGATCCTCCACTTTCAGGAAAAGTTGCAGTATTCTATGGCTGGCTCGGAGTTGTAGTATTGGGCTTATTGATGGTTCAAGGATTCTCAAAACGTGCACTCGATCGTATCTACAAAGATAATTACAAATCTGCAAAAAAGCAAGAAATTGATTGGGATGCAGAAATGCCGGCTGAGCGGGCGACCTATTGGTGGTGGCTTCATTATTCCTTGTTGGGTGCAGTCATTACCTTCACTGCAATCCATGTACTTGGTTTTGGTATCTCTGATACGATGCCCCCTTTAAGCGCTGATATTTGGTTAGGTATTATCGCTATTGCAATTATTGCAATTGCGGGATACTCAGGACTTTATCCAAAACTTTCACGGAAATATTTACCTTGGTTTTCTTTCCGAAAAGGGCACATGATTTTGGCAATTATTGGAACTATTTTGGCTCTTTGGCATAGTTATATTCTATGGTGACTTTGATTTTCTAGAATTTGAAAATCCAATACCCTACATAGAAGGGTTTGATGATGCAAGCCTTCTCGCCGACTTTATGAATGCGTATGATGAACTACTTGCACGACTGAAAGATATCGATTTGATTTCACAAATAGGGGGCCTGCTCGGATGGGATCAGGAAGTGATGATGCCACCGAAAGCTGCAGCACTCAGAGCTGAACAAATCTCATGGATTTCAAAGACTGGCCATTTGAAAATGACCGATGCGAGAATTGGCGAATTACTCGATGAATTAGAATCTCACAAAGATCTGGATGAAGTCCAAGTAGGAAATGTTCGACTCGCCCGAAACAGTTACGATAAAGCGACAAAATTGCCAACTGAATTCGTTGGTGAACTGGCAAAACATCAATCCAAATCTCAGATTTCTTGGACCGAAGCTCGTGCCAAAGATGACTTCTCTATCTTTCGTGATGACCTTGTAAAGATGGTTGAAATGAGCCGCCTGAAGGCGGATTATTTAGGATATGAAAACCTCCGTTACGATGCTCTTCTCGATCTTTATGAATCGGGCCTAACAGTTGCTCGTGTTGACCCACTTTTCGCAGGACTGCGCGACAATGTCGCACCTCTAGTCAAAGCTGTAATCGATAGCGGAAAACGGCCAAACATGTCTTTTGTTGAAGATAATAAGTGGGGTCAAGCTGGTCAAGAAGCGCTTTCACACGCTGTTTCCGAGACCATTGGTTTCGACTTTTCTGCCGGCCGCCGCGACGCATCTACACACCCATTCTGTGGCGGCTCAAATCCAGATGATGTTCGATGGACGACCCGATATAGCGAGAGTGATCCATTCGGCTCGCTTTATGGTTCGATGCACGAAACCGGCCACGGACTCTACGAACAGGGCAGACCCCGCAGCCTAGATTTCCAACCAACAGGAAATGCGAATGGCCTCGGTGTGCACGAGAGTCAGAGTCGACTTTGGGAAAACCAAGTTGGTCGAAGCAGAGAATTTTGCGAGTGGGCTTTGCCATTATGGCAAGAAAGTTTTCCAGAATTTATGGAAGGTGTGAGTGCAGAGGATCTCTGGCGTGCGGTAAATCTAGTTGAGCCGAGTTTGATTCGGGTTGAAGCAGACGAGGCGACTTACAATCTACACATTATGATTCGATATGAAGTCGAAAAGCAACTGATTGCTGGAGAAATTGAAGTCGATGACCTTCCTCAAGTTTGGGACGATATGTATGAAGAATTCTTGGGAATCAGAGCACCAAACCACACTTTAGGCGTCCTACAAGACATTCACTGGTCCTTCGGAGCCTTCGGATATTTCCCGACTTACACATTGGGCAACCTCTACTCAGCTCAGTTGTTAGAAGCTGCCCGCAAAGTTTTGCCTGATCACGATGAGCAGATCCGTAATGGTGAATTTGAGCCACTATTGGCATGGATGCGCGAGCATGTTCACGCACGTGGTAGCATTATCGAGCCGGCCGCCCTCATTGAGGAAGCAACCGGCTCGCCACCTTCGCCTGATGCATTTGTCGCGTACCTACGAGACAAAATTGAACGACTTTACGGCGTTTCAGCATAAGATTATACCAACGGAAGCGAGAAAACAAACGACGCTTAGCATCGACCATGTCGAAGCGAAGTCTTTCAAATCTAGCTTCGTTCATTCGCGACATTGGTAGTTCTTGTTCAAAGGTTAGAATCATCGATGGGGTATTGATTGCCGGCTCAATAAACGGCAAATTGAATGGCTGGGCAACTTCGACTGGCGAACTGCTTTGGAGTGTCGAAATCGATGGTATCATCGCTGATTTCGATTTCGAAAATGATACAATTTACACAACCGGGCCGAATAAATTATTCGCATTCTCAACAAATACTGAAAAAATATTGTGGAGTGAAGAATTGGAGGGCGGTGGCGACTTTGTGCGAATAATCAATGAAGAAATCTGGGTCACATCTTCAGTGTATGATATTGAAGTGTTTGATTTTATCGAGGCAACAACCCAGCGGTTTTCGAAGAGTGGAAAATTACTAGAAAAGTGGATCATTAACGAACGGCCATGGTTCCTCGGCGCAACACAAGGGGATGTTATTCTCGGCTTAGGTCGCCCTCGTTGTGGTGGAGTTCGGGTTCTGCCTGGTGAGATGTCCGAGCATTTTTTGCTCAGTAGCAATCAACCTGTGACTTCAGGAGCGAATTCGATTGACCGAATTTATTTCGGTCATTCGGATGGGACTGTAAGCACTATCGATTGCAAATCTTTGAAGATTAACGATACCGCTCATCCCTCGGATTCTCTCGTCACTTCGATTATTAGTTCAGAAAATGGTTGGATATCAGGCCATGAAGATGGAACGATTTGTTTTGATAATATGGATTTTCATTTTGATGGTAAAATCGATTCCATCGCTAATTTTGATGGAAATTGTTGGGCTAGTTTTTCGAATAATGGTAAAACGAATCTTGTAATCATCGACTCTGCGCAAAGCCAAACTTTCCTGGCTCATGAAAATAGGGTTAGATTTACCCATTCCGCCGACAAGGGGCTTGCCCTCGGAGATGACTCGGGAAAAGTTCTATTTTTTGAAATTGAAGTTGTCAAGCGCAGACTCGCTGAAAGTAATAATTCAGAAAAAGATGAGAAAAAGAGGGGACTGCTCAAAGACCGTCTCCGTCAGCTTCGTAGTTGATATTTTTACAGTGGAAATTAACAAAATCATACCCTTGCATACCCCTATTTCCAGTGGACTGCGGCTCTATTGGAGAAAGGTTTATTGACCCGACCCGCACCTGAGAACTTTGCCGCTTCGGTGAAGGGGTGTGGGGCCGCTTAGGCGGAACCCGCGGGCCACAAGAACCGAGCCCCGGAAATGGGGCGGTAGAACCGGAGATCGAAAGAGAACCGGGGAAGAGTTGGAACGCCCTGTGGGCGGGAAAACAACGGGAGAACTGAGGTGGGAAGAACCGGACGAAAGGAAGGGGAAAGAAGCAACAGGGAAAGCTGAGGAAAACATAACCGAACTGTTTCGACAGGGAAAACACGACCAAAACAGAAAACCATCCCGAAGAGGTAAACGAGCGAAGGGCGGGAACCAGCAATGGAACAGACCTGAGGCACGGGTACGGGAAAACGAAGAGGAAAAGAACTGGACGCAAGGAAGGGGAAAAGAAACGGAGAGGAAACGAACTGGGAACGAGAGCGCAGAAATGCGTGGAGGACCAATACCGAGACGTGAAAAGAACTGGTGAGAGCTAGGGATGGAAGCGGAGACGGCGAAAGATGGAGAGATCCAACAAGAGTCGGAAAAGGACGAGGAGACACAAGTAGTCTCGGAGTCATCTACCCTTGGAAAGCAGGGGCCTTAGGGCCCCGGCGGACCGGGGACCCTGCGGAGTAGCAGGGAAAATGCTCCCCCAATGTGCATTTTTCCTGCTGCTCCCACCTAATTCAAAAGCCCATTATTTTCTAAGACCTTAGCGGAGCGTTTCTCAATTCTATTCTTTGGGCCCAATCATTAATTCTGGTCTGACCCATTCTTCGAATTGTTGATCTGTTAACAATTTTAATTCGAGCGCGCTTTCTCTAAGCGTCAATCCTTTCGTGTGTGCATTTTTTGCTATTTTTGCAGCATTATCATAACCAATATGTGGATTTAATGCTGTTACTAACATCAAGGAATTTTCAAGATGAGACTTGATATTATCTTCATTGGCTTCTAGACCAATTACACATTTATCGGAAAAAGATCGACAAGAATCTGAAATTATTCGAACGCTATGAAGAAGATTATGGATCATCATTGGCTTGTAGACATTGAGTTCAAAATTACCTTGGCTTCCACCGATTGAAATCGCAGTATTATTGCCCATAACTTGGCAACATACCATCGTCATCGCTTCAGCCTGGGTTGGGTTGACCTTGCCTGGCATGATACTAGATCCGGGTTCATTGGCCGGAAGTGCAAGTTCTCCAATACCGCATCGAGGACCTGATCCTAACCATCTGATATCATTGGCGATTTTCATTAGTGATGCAGCGAGTGTGTTAAGCGCTCCTGATGCAGCGACAATTGCATCATGTGCAGCCAATTGTGCAAATTTATTATCTGCGCTAATGAATTGTAATCCGGTTTTTTCAGCTATTTTTTCTGCAACGTTTTCAGCAAAATCAGGATGTGTGTTCAGCCCTGTACCGACTGCCGTTCCACCTAGAGCAAGTTCCAGTAAATCGGTAAGTGCAGCATCTATTCGGCGAAGATCGGCATCAAGCATCGAGACATATCCGCCAAATTCTTGACCGAGTGTCAAAGGTACGGCATCCATCAAATGGGTTCTACCAATTTTCACGATGTTTTCGAATTCTTTGGCTTTATTTGCGAGTACAGTGCGTAAATGACGTACTGCTGGAATTAATCGATGATGGAATTCCTCGGCTGCAGCGATATGCATTGCAGTCGGGAATGTGTCATTACTGGATTGTGCCCGATTGACATGGTCGTTCGGGTGAACTGGAGTTTTGCTTCCAAGAACACCATTTGTCAACTCGATTGCACGGTTCGCAATAACTTCATTTGAATTCATGTTGGTTTGTGTTCCAGAACCAGTCTGCCAAATTCTGAGTGGAAAATGATCGTTGAGTGAACCTGAAATTACTTCATCACAAACAACTGTAATCAAAGAACCGACCTGTTCATTGAGTTGACCGAGTTCGACATTGGTTTCGGCTGCTGCTTGTTTGAGAATACCAAAAGCGCGAATAATTGCATATGGCATTGTATCGGTTCCAATATCGAAGTTGATTAGTGAGCGGGCTGTTTGAGCGCCATAATATCGGTCTGCTTGAACTTCCACTTCCCCCATAGTATCTTTTTCAATACGAATTTGTCCACTATCTGCACGAGCTGAACGGCTCGCAAACTCCGGCTCGAGTCTTCTTGGTTGAGCATCTGCTACAAGCGAGGTTTCAATCATTTTCGAAATTGTAGCAGAGCGCCCTCCTGTGCGCCCTTTGCCAACTCTTCTATCGAGTTTTTTTGCCAATTCTTCAGGTATACTGATGCTCATTATTCTGCGGTCGCCCGCTCGGTGCTTCACCATATTATTATCTGCGTTAATTAATTATTAATAAACTTCACCTTTTGAAGAGTAGTAACACGTTCGCACAAATTAATAAAGTCATATTATAGGAAAATACCCGAGATAATATCAGATAAATTCAATCACGATCAACGCGAATAATCATCTGTGGTTCAGCGGGTTTGTCGCGGAAATCAGTTTGGATATTTTCGATTGCTCGAACTATTTCCATTCCATTGGTAACTTCGCCAAATACCGCATGGTTTCCATTCAACCAAGGCGTCTCTATAGTAGTCAAGAAAAATTGTGAACCACCTGTATTTCTGCCTGCATTTGCCATCGAGAATAGCCCTGGACGATCATGAGCCTTTGCGAGAGCTGATGGTTCGCATGGAATTTGCCAACCTGGCCCTCCTGTTCCAGCTGCGCGACTGTTTGGGTCCTTTGATTTTGGACAACCCCCTTGAATCATGAAGTCCTTGATAATCCGATGGAAATGGAGTCCGTTGTAGAATCCAGAGTCAACTAATTTAAGGAAATTTGCAGTTGTGTCAGGGCAGTCGTCAGTGTAGAGTTTGATGTTAATGTCTCCAGCAGAGGTGTACATTGTTACGTTCGTCATGGGCAATCCTGTAGTCGGTTATTCAAGAGGATAATGGTCTAGTGCCGTAACAACACTAATGGGTTACAATCAGTTTGATAGTGTCATGAGTGAACTAAGTGGACATGATTGTCCTCGGTGTAATCTAGAATTATACATAGAAACCAGTGGGCTGGATGAAGGCGCTGATTTATTGATTTGTAAAGAGTGCTGGGGGGTGGCGGTCGTCGCTAAATCGATGGAGTCAATCATTACAAATGGAAGAGAATTAGACGAAAAGAGTGCTGTCCCAGACACAAACAATATTGGATGCAATTGTCCGATTTGTTCAACTAAAATGAAAGAAATTGAATTAGACGTGCCTGAAGAAATCAGAGATAAATTAAATTTAATTGACGTGTCTGAATCTAAAAAGGTCATAATTGACTCTTGTGAGAATTGTCCTACCTTCTGGTTTGATGCTGGAGAATTAGATCTTCTAAATGGAATTCAACCTAAACTAAGGGGTGTGTTTTTTGAACCTGAATCGAATAGGCTAATAGATGATAAAACACTAACTGAAGAGGATTTATACCGTAAAACAATGATTAGGAAAGGCGCGGGTTTTGGAGTATTAGTCTTCGCTGCTTTGATTGCATCTCTGGGCGACCCGGTTTTGATATTCGCAGCAGGAATTTTAGGGATTGGAGGAATAATTGCTATGTTGTCTAGTGACCCTGAACAAACTCTGGCTAAAGGCACCTGCGATAAATGTTTGAAGGAAAATAAATCTCTAGCATGGAATTGCCAAAGAGGTGGGTGTTGGGCACATATTTGCACCGACTGTCAAACTGTGGACGTTGATCCAGTGGAAGCCTATGCCAAAACTCTCGGAAAGGTTGCAGTTGGAGTAGTTATGGTAGGCATAGTAATCGCAGTCCTGCCAATGGGAGCTGGATCATTACCTTCTGGAGCACCTTTTGGAGCAAGTGAAAAGGAGGGAGAAAGGCCCGATTGGTGGGATATGTTACTCTGTAGGGAATGTGTGGAAGTGGCCAAAGAAGAGGCCGCTAAGGAAGGAGATGAAATGAATCAACAAAATACGATTGAACCTATCTCGGATGGTTATTGCAATTACATAGATAGTCTAAATGGTAAAAAATGCAAAAGGCCAGATGTTAGAGACTCCGGTTATTGTTATGTCCATAAGTAAGGATAAGAATTACTGAAGATTAGGCTACAGTTGACCCTGGCAAAACACCATTCGGTATTTCTAGAAGGTTGACAGAACCATCTGGATCTAGTGCGCCCAATATAAGAAATTGAGATTTAAATCCAGTCGGTAGTGTCTTCTCACCGAGATTTATCGCACCAACAACCATCCTACCAATCAATTGACTGCGTGGATAATTTGTAATTTGAGCAGAACTGGAAAGAGTTCCAACAACCGGTCCAAAATCTACATGAATTTTGTAAGAAGGTTTGCGCATTTCTGGGAATTCTTCAACATCAATTACCTTTCCAGCACGCATGTCGAGCGCGAAATAATCTCCAATTCCAACATACTCTTTGCGTTCAAGTTTTTCGGGATGATACGGCTCAACCTCTGAGTCGATTACGTGCTGATCACCCATTCACTCACCAGTAATATCAGATCGGACCAACAAAGGAACAAGATTTACTCCAGCCGATTCAAACGCTTCAGCTCCGCCTTCTTGACGATCGAGAATTGTGATGCAGGCTGCAACATCACAGCCCATATCACTTAGGCGAATCGCTGCCTTCAAAGCAGACCCGCCCGTTGTCGTCACATCTTCTAGCAACACTACACGGTCTCCACTTTGAATGGTCGACCCCTCAATTCCTGGAGGATTTCCCGTTTTTCTCCCTCCGCGCCCCTTTGGTTCCTTGCGAACCATGAAGCCGCGAAGCGTACTGCCTTTGCCTGCCTTCGCGATTGCAATTCCAGTGAGGGGAACGGCGCCGAGCTCTAGTCCACCAACCGCATCGACCGCACCGAGATTTTCAATCTCAGAATGAATCAGAACACCGAGTAGATGTGCGCATCCCGGATCCATCATCACCGGTTTCATATCGAAAAAATGTGGACTTTGACGGCCGCTTGCGAGTGTGAATAATTCGTTGGGAGAATAGAGATATGCTAATTCCTTGACCCTCTCGATTAACTTCGATTTTGCTTCTCCAGCGCTCGTCGACATACTTTCTCCCCACCCTGCGGTCACCTCGATTCGGATGAATGTTCTCTATGCTAACTACCCGAAAAGACACCATTTGCCCTGAATGTTCTTGGACGGCCGGTGTTGGTTATGTGATGTTGTCGCGGAGCCTGTAGTCTGATGTCGAATAATGGAGCTGATTTATTGGCCATCGATTCGGAACGGCTGAAGGCTGAATATGCAGCTTATGAGACATGGCTTGAGCGCCGAACTGAAGAGGTATATCAGTTGGCTAGTGAGGCGAAATCTAAAGGATTAGATTTTGAAAATTTTGTTGAAATTCCACGTGCGTCCGACCTTGCGAGCCGGACGGAAAAATTGCTTGAAACATATCTTGATGGAATGAAAATTGAAGATGATTTGCGCGCTTTATTATTGACTACGGATCGTGAGAGTGCTTCGATTCAAATCGCCATCGATGTGTCGAAAAAAATGCATGAAGACACTGGTGATTTGCAAAAATCAATTGATTGTGGGCTGAGAGTTGGTTTGGCAGTATTGACAGAGGCGGTATTGGTTGCTCCACTCGACGGGATTGGTGATGTTCGAATTCTGAATAATGCCGATGGTTCAGAATTTTTATCTATTGATTTTTGTGGTCCGATTCGGGCTGCCGGTGGTACGGCACAGGCGCTTGGGGTGTTGATTGGAGACAGTATTCGTAGAGAATTAGGAGTCTCGCGTTATATCCCAACAACTCCTGAAGTTGAGCGGGTCAAGGAAGAATTTGGATTGTACCGTTCTGGCTTGCAATACAAACCTCCTCCCGAGGAAATCGAAGTAATTGTTCGCGCTTGCCCAGTGATGGTCAACGGTGAAGAAACCGAGCGCATAGAATGTTCAGGATACAAGGAAGTTCGTAATATCGAAAATTCGAATGGGACCCCCAGAACAAGAATTCGCGGTGGAGTTATGCTAGTTATCGGCGAAGGACTTTGCCTGAAGGCGCCAAAAATTCAGAAACACACTGAACGGATGCAAATTCCGGGTTGGGAATTCATCGCTCAATTTGCAAAAAAAAGTAAGAGCGAAGAAATAACAATAGGTGCATTCAAACCTAGAAAAATTCCTACAATTTCTAGATTCATGGACGATATTATCGCTGGGAGGCCGGTCTTTGGAGAGCCAGGCCAGCCAGGTGGATTCAGGCTTCGATATGGTCGAAGCAGAGCAACTGGTTTAGCTGCAGCTGGAATTCATCCTACCACAATGGAGGCGATGGGTGGGTTCCTTTCTGTCGGAACCCAGATGAAAATTGAGCGGCCCGGAAAAGCCTGTGCTGTTACGCCTTGTACTGATCTAGAAGGTCCGACGGTTTTGTTGAATGATGGAACTTTTCGACGAATAGAATCAATAACAGATTGGCGAAAAAATAAACCCAATGTCCTGACTATTTGGGATTCTGGCGAAATATTAATTGGCTATGGAGAATTCCTTGAAAATAACAAAAATTTAGTTCCTTCACCCTACAATCGAGATTGGTGGTCTGTAGATTTAGCTGAGAGGCTTGACATGCCACAAAAAGTTGAGGACTTCGCTTCACTGCTAGACTTTGATCGCTCGGAATTACCTCTCGGTTTACCATTTAATGGAGCAATAAAGCGAAGCGGGGAAGACCCGGTTGAACGTGTTTGGCGAAAGCGAAACTGGTCACATTACCTTCGTGATTTAGAACTGAGTTGGGAACAAATCAAAGAGATTTCAATTACCCACGGGACTGCAATTCCGCCGCCTTGGAATCTATGGTGGTCGGATTTGCCAATTTCTTTTTGTTCAAGTTTAATCGACAATATTTCTAAATCAATAATCGAAGAAAATTCTCTTCGATTTATCGGTGCTGCATCCGAATGGTCATCAGACCTTGACTTGGAAGATATCGGTTTACCGGATCCAACTACTAGCGAATGGCCGCTATGGACCCAAGTGAAAAATCATGGAATAGTAAAATCATCACTGATGACCCTTGGTATTTCTCATCATCACGATGGAGAAGATATAGTCATTGAATCCGGATGGGAGGGTCTGTTGGAAGGTTTTGGCTTCAACATCGTAAATGGTTCTGCAAGAGTTAGGGTTGAGGCCGCCCCACATATCGAATATCGATTACAACAAATCCGTGGTGCAACGAATATTATTGAACAAGAAGAACTTAGATTGAAGGAACTTGAATCTCGCCGCGATGTCGAACGGATTGCGGCTACTACTACCGCTCGACAGGTAGGGAAAAGCATTAGTGAAACTGAACAAATTGGTGATGCTGCTGCTGCAAAAATTACCGATGAAGGACCTGATGATGATGCAGCCCTCCTTCAATCAAGAAAAATTCTTGACGACCACGAGGTCGATCGCTGCCTTTGGCTGGTCAGAAAATTATCCACATTACGTTGGGAAGATGCAGTTCCTGTTCGTATTGGAGCAAGGATGGGGCGACCCGAAAAAGCTGCTCGTCGGGAAATGAAACCTCTAACTCACGCCCTTTATCCAATCGGTGAAAACGGCGGCCCACAAAGATTGATGGGGAAGGCTGCAGAAAAAGGTCGTATCAGAGTTGAGCTTTGTCGACGATATTGCTCAAAGTGCGGACAAGAATCGCCGAATCTCAATTGCCACCACAGACCTGATCCGGAAATTCCGAAGGAATGTGGGGGCAAAACCGCCGAACGTGAGAGGAAGCCTGGGGCGATGATAAGAAGGCGAAGAGGTAGAAATTCGTGGGTTCATTTGGATCGTTTACTAGAGGTGAAGCGGCGCACCTTAGGACTCGATCGTTTGCCGCAAAAAATCAAATCTGTCAAAGTATTAACTTCTGAATCTCAAACACCAGAACCTATTGAAAAAGGCATACTGCGCGGCAAACATCAACTTTCAGTTTTCCGCGATGGCACTGCTAGATACGATATGATAGATGTTCCCGTCACTCACTTTAGGCCAAGTGAAATTAGAACTTCGTGGCGCGAATTAAAAGACCTTGGATATACCACCGATGTCAAAGGAAATGAATTGATTTCTGATGAGCAAATTCTCGAATTGTTTCCTCAAGATATTATTCCTTCTCTCAATTCTAAAGACCACCTTCTTGCCACATGCGATTTCGTAGATGAATTACTGGTTCGATTCTATGGGATGGCTCCGTTTTACAAGGCCGGATCCTTAGCAGATTTAGTTGGACAATTAGCAATCGGCCTCGCACCTCACACCAGCGGAGGAGTTCTTTGCCGAATCATTGGCTGGACCTCGTCCTCCGCAGGTTATGCTCACCCCCTCTTCCACGCCGCAAAGCGACGAAATTGTGATGGTGATGAAGATAGTATTCTGATGTTACTCGATGGTTTGCTAAATTTTTCAAAACAAATTCTGCCATCAGGGCGCGGGGGCAGAATGGATGCGCCACTAGTTTTGACAACACGACTTAATCCAGCTGAAATTGATAAAGAAGCCTTGAATGTAGATTGTTCTTATGGCTATTCACGAGCCTTTTATGAAGCAACTTTGGCGCAACCACACCCAAATGAATTACTCAAATTGGTCGAGACGGTAAACGATCGCCTTGGAACGATTGGTGATGTTCGTGGATATGGATGGACTCACGAATCTGGAGCGCTCGATGCTGGACCTGAAAACTCTTCATACAAAACTTTGGTTTCAATGGAAGATAAAATGCATGGGCAACTCGCCATCGGTCGACTACTGAGATCGGTTAGAGTGGAAAGAGTTGCTTCGCAAGTTATTGAATCTCACTTCCTGCCTGACCTGCGAGGTAATCTCGTCGCATTCACCCGCCAAAAAACTCGCTGCGTGAAATGCGGGCATTCGTATCGACGAATCCCGCTGGCGGGTTCATGCATCCAAGAACAAAAGGGCGGTATCGTTGGAGGATTGACTGCTAGAAGAGAAGAAGAAACTACTCGATGTGGGGGCAATGTTGTTCTGACAGTTTCCGAAGGTGCAGTTCGAAAATACATCAAGGTAACAAATAGTATTATCGAAAATTATGGCGTCGACCTCTATACAAAACAACGAGTCCAATGGCTTACTGATAGCGCTGATTCCCTATTCGGTAACGATCGAGTGACCGTAATGACTCTCAACGATTTTTTGTGACTCAATAATCGACTCCGAGGGTTCGAATTATCCTATCCATCCATTGTAATTTGACTAATTTACGCTCGGGGTCGGTCGCACCTGACCATTTCCCAACAATATCGCTGCGAGTACCTAGCATCTTTATTCGCTCTGCATCCAAACCGAGAGCGATAAGAAAACATACTGCACGATCACCGTCTGTAAAGCCACCAGGATTGTGCATTCCAGCGATTTGATTTGGGGTTTGATGAGTCAAAACTAATGGCGAAGGGTTTGCAGTATTTTCAGCCGATTTCAATAAGCTACGCCACGATTTTTCATTATCACCATGGCTGTGAAGAATGAATGGCACACCTCTTTTCACAGCAGCAAGTGTACCTGAGCCACCGTCTCCATCACTGACAACACAAACTAGGCGCGACCATGCGCGGTCTGCTATGGTTTCAGGTAAATCTTGCAACACCCCAACCGCCCCGTCAGCACCTACTAACAAAGTGGGCTTGTCAAGAATTGAGATTACTTCTGATACTTCGACGGCAGCACCGAGAACTGCTACATTTACCTCACGCAATACCAATCGGCGGCGTAAATCTGCAATCGTCGCCGCTCGACGATGTCGAGTCCAAGATTCTACTGAAGATTCTTCAACCACTCGAAGCAAAGATTCTGCACTCTCGACATCGGCAGATAATTTCCAACCGAAATGAGAACGAACCTCATCTTGTAATTCGATTAAAGAATAATCGAGCGCAGTTAGATCGGTTGGGTGAGACATTCGGAAGATCTCCAGTAGAAGCAGACGGTGAGTATTGAAGAACCCTCGTCGCCTATGGTGTTGATATGCCGATGCCGCTGATGATGCCGAGCATCGATGATGAAGGATTATTGTCGCGTTATCCATTTCTACCTCAAGGGAAGGAGCACCTCAAGCATGTTCTCAAATCTAATGGAATTACAGTTAAGGAATTAATCGATGCCCCCTGGTTAGAAGACGTTCGCGCTCGTGGAAGGCTTCGCTTGATGGAAGCTGTAGTTCACAAAGATGGGATCGATGCAGCAACAACCGTCGACCTGTCTAGCGATATCGGGAAGATGACTGAATCTCTTTCTTTTCTCTATGCCATGCTAATCGTTTGTGCTTCTTTCAATGACCGTCTTCTCAACCGATGGATTGAGGGTGAAGCGAGCCGAGCTGATCAGTTATTCGGGATGGATGGTGAAAATTTTCTCAACCTCGCTCGATGTTATATTTCTGATATTCGCGAAGTTGTGGGCCAAGCACGCGATGACCCAACATATTGGATTCCAATGAATGATTTTATCGAACTTTGCCCACGAATCTCCGGTCATTATTGGCGATTGATAAATCGCCCGGTAAAAGAAGGATGGGTCTGCATGGATTCAGGTGTTGGAGAAACTAGTAGACAGCGTACTGCGAGGCTATTAAAAGAGAGAATTCGAGAAGATTTGACAAACACCTGTGTGGAGAGGATGAGTAGAATCGATGAAGAATTTGCTAGTTTATTCATCGAGCCAATCGAGCGTGTCAGCAAACTTCTGGAAACTCAGGTGCAAGATGAAATGCCAATGACTGCTGCTATTCGTGAAGATTGGCCGCCTTGTTTTGAGTCTGCGGTTGCCGAATTAAATCAGGGAATTAACGTAAATCACACCGGGCGTGTTTTCTTAGCTGCAATGTGTTCAAAAATGGAAATTCCTCAAGAACAGGCTTGCTCATTTTTCGCAAATGCGCCCGATTATAATGCAGACACAACATCTTACCAAATCAACCAAGTTTACGAGCGAGAATACACCCCTCATGGATGTTCAGCTCTGAAAACAGCAGCTCGATGTCCAGTTTCTGCAGGTGATGATTATCTCTGTGACCAAGAATGGATGAAACACCCTTTGATCTATTTGAGGGCTAAGCAACGACGACGATATCAAGAGGACCGTTATCAAGATGAGGCCCAACAATCCGAGCCAGATACAACCAAACAAGACAATTCTTCATAGGGAACCTAATCGACAGGCGCTTTGCTAAGGAGGGGTCAAGATGGTACGCTCACTTGTTTTGACTGTAGACCGAGACAATGATCTCGGGGTCAAAGCAGGAATTCGCGGCCCAGTAATCGGGCGCAAAGCAACCTTGACCGCGGCACTTCGCCTAGGGATTGCCGACCCAGAAGAATCTGACACAAACGCGATTCTTGGTGCGCTTCATCATCATGATCGGCTCGTCGAGAATGCCGATGTACACGATGAAGTCGAAATTGCATTACTGACTGGTGATGTTCGAGTCGGTCCGCGAAGTGACCGGGCGATAGCGAGTC
Organism: Methanobacteriota archaeon; assembly: GCA_018654845.1. Lineage (GTDB taxonomy): Archaea > Thermoplasmatota > Poseidoniia > Poseidoniales > Thalassarchaeaceae > MGIIb-O2. Next base: position 66,895 of record JABIKU010000002.1, read on the forward strand.
AACTCGACGAAGTCATTCAAGAATTTCAACCGGATGTTGCAATCCTCGTTACCGATGGAGCTGATGATGAAGCTTCTATGCCAATAATTACGTCTAGAGTTCGAGTTGAACATGTTGAAAAAATCATCGTTCGGCAATCAAAAGGTATCGAATCAACATATTATTACATCGCTAAAGCAATCGAAGATCCACGTTGGCGAGCAAAACTTCTCGTACCAATTTCAGTCTTTTTAATGATAATTGGCCTTGGATTAATTATCCCAAATGGCGGTGTTTTAATTGGTGCAATGCCACTTATTGTTGGAATATGGATGTTTGCAAAAGGCCTAGGATGGGAGGAACAACTTGAACGATTAATGCTCGATTTACGCGAGAGTGCGACTGGGGGGATATTTTCTTCGATGCTATGGGCAATATCGATTTTCTCGATAATATTAGGATTTGTCACCGCATATCAAGTATTCACCAATATGGAGTATGTCGAATATTCAAATTTGCGAATTTGGACAGTAGCTATCGATGAAGCACTACAATGGATTGTTGTATCGACCTTCGCATTCACACTCTCTATAGGCGTCCTCAGGTGGACTGAAGGGAGTTTTACCGGCCGTTCCATCCTACTGATCGGTTTCGGAACAGTTGTCTATACGATTGCGGAAGCAACCCTCGATGTAATTCGAATCGGTTTGAGTGGGGCAATTTATATTTTGGATTTCGAAACAGTATCGAATGATTGGGGCTTACCTCTTTTCACCATCGCATTGTATTATCTATTGAGGACTATTATTGAATCGATAGCAAAAGAAGATGAAACCGGCCCGACCAATAAATTTTGGGGAGTATGAGAAATTCCCCTCATTTTTCGAATGTTGTATCCATCATACAAGATGGGCAGGTTATTCGTATCGGCCTAGTTGGTGGAATTCCAAGAGCGGCTTTACAATGTGGGCACATTATTGCTTGCTTAGCATTCGATTGCCGCTCAGTTGCCTCTTTACTAGGGTCATAAGTAAACCTGTATCTGTGGGCTTCATCAAGAAATTTCGGTGCACCTTCAACAGGTTCTTCTGCTGATTCAAATTGAGGTTCTTTAGACGGTACCCCAGCTGCTGCAGTGAAATCTTGAGGAGGGTCTGGTGTAAATCCATCACTGCTGAATGCCTCGACTTCTTTTTCGACTTGAGCTGACGTAATGCCTAATTCACGAGCGACTCGTTCGATTGTGAGCATACGTTCGTAATCATCCATTCCGATGAATTGCTGCAATATTGTTGCTGGTATCGATGTAATGGCAATTCCCCCTCTATCTGACGGCAGTATTCACCCCCTAAGAAGTACAGCCGTTCTCGTTTGTTATCCAGTATCCTTTAGAGCGGTCAATTTCAATTCCTAACTAATGTTCCCCGAGTGCATCGACTGTAGAGGTATTCGAGGAGAGTGTGGCATCTCTCCATGCCCCTTGCTCGCTGAAGTGCGTTCTCAATTACCGAAGACACAAACCAGTTCCTTCGATGAAATGGTTGGACCAAGTCCGCCTTCACTTTTTGTTGGTAGGTATGGCTATCCAGATGTGCGAGCCGGGCCCAGTGCGGCCTGGCTGGCAGATGATTCAAACTCACAATTAATTTCGAGTGGAGATCCTGCTGATTTATTCGGCGCACCGCTCGAAGAAGTTGCTGTCCGCCATGCAAATATCATCACTGGTGGACAACGAATGAAAGTTCAGAGCGCAATTGCTCCGGAAAAAATTCTTGAGGCAACTCAAGAAATCGCTTTATCATCGAAATCGGTCGATATTGAATTGGATTTCACAAGACCAATCATAGTTGGTTCAACCCCTACTTTTGATAGTATGAGCACCCCCCTAGGCCCGACTGGAGAAATATTACGAGTTGAGGTCATTGGCAATGCAAGCATTCCAAGAAAAGTTGATTCCATCTCAGGTGAAACCGATTTGTTGGCTACTGATGCAATCGATGAATTACAACGCTCTTCAATTGGTGAATCACACATTTCTCGACTTCTCTCGACAGGGATTCTAGGCAAGAAAGAAAATCGACGATTAGTACCTACGAGATGGAGCATTACCGCTACAGATGATTCGATGGGAAAGCATCTTTGGAAGAAGGTGCGTGATTATCGAACAATCGACAAAATTTTTGTCTATGAAGCAACTTATCTAGATAATAAATTTCACATCATCCTGACCCCAGGCCTGTGGGCATTTCAGATGTTAGAAGCATGGATGAGGGGCTCGCTGTGGAGTGAAGGTGGCAAAGTTCTCGGAGATTGGGAGGAACTGAAACCGAGGACCAAATATGCCAGTCGAGTAACCGGGGCTTACTATGCTGCTCGTCTTGGAGTTCTAGAGCACCTTGAATCTATTCAGCGATCTGCTGCATGTTTAATTTGGCGCGATATAGGCGCAGGATATTGGGCACCCGTAGGAGTCTGGTTGATTCGAGAAACCGTTCGTGAAGCGATGAAACAGACTCCGAAACAATTCGACTCATTATCGCAAGCTATCAACTATGTTGGTCCTAGAATCTCTGTTCAAGAGGATTTGCGAAATTCTTGGTTCGTTAAACGTGAAGCACAGACTAGATTAGATTCATTTTGAGCGTTTTAAGAAACCGCCAACAATCTCGCTTTCGGCTTTGACAAGTTGCTCAGCAACAGAGGATTTCGATAATCCCAACTTCGTTGCAAGGTCACGAATTGAGATCTTCTTCGGAACTTCATACCAACCACTATCATGAGCGACTTTGATGATGCGATGCTGCTGTAAAGTCGGGCCTCGAACAACCAAACCCTCCATACCTTTTGCCGCCGTCACACGCTCAACAGGCATTTCACCCCTTACTGAATTAAGGAATGAAATCATTGATGATTGACGGCCGGAAAGTTGTAAAATTAGTCCAGAAGAAGTAAGGTTTGTACCAGCTAGTAAACACAAATCGTTGCCGATAAAATGCTGACCAATTAATTCGGCTGCAAACTCTAATACCATCAAATGATGAGTTAAATAATCAGAATTCCATTCTTCAAGAATTTCGATTACACGGACCCCTCCTATTTCGAATCCAGGAACAGGACATTTCGAATCAGTCGTTATGCATTCAACCATCATTCGTAAATTTCCGTCGAAAACACCAAGAATTCCACGAAAATCCCAACTGACCGATTCAAGAGCCTTTCGAATACGTAAATCATGCTCGATAGAGGGCAGGGCGCACTCAACTCGAACAGCTCTCATCGCAGACTTCCTCGTCCCTGAGTTCCACCATCAGGTTATCAAAACAACTCTTTTTTGTTCAATTTTTCTTAGTTTCAACAATTATTGGAATTATTACTCCAAATTTAGTTCAAATTTCACCATCTCTAACAAGCTCTTCGTTTTCGAGAATTGCCCGTGCAACTTCAGGAGAATAACCGATATCTGTCAGATCTTCGACCGTCTTTTCAACCGGTTGCCGCTCAATGTCCCAATCATCGTTCATAATCGATTCGACCCTAGCAGTGTGGTCTTGGGCTCCACGAGCAACTGGTCGCTTCCTTTGGACCAAGACGAGTGCTGCAAGTAAGATTACAGTCATGGAAACAATTCCCGCGGTGATTACAGAGTTGGAGGTGAGCAATTGAATCATACTCATCTGAACATTCGTATCTTCGGTTGCATCCATACAACCATCTCGATCCATATCGTTCTTTTTATTTGAGTTCCAATTAGTTATTCCAGTCGGGCACTTATCTCTTGAATCAGGAATTCCATCCCCGTCATCGTCTAGATCTTGGGTTTCATCATCACATCCATCTTGATCTAAATCGCTGAAAACATATTCGCCGCCAAGACAGTTATCATTGCCATCGAGGATACCGTCGCCATCATCATCTGCATCTTCGGTCAAATCATGGCAACCGTCGCGATCAGCATCATCTGTAATGGTTGAAATCCAACCAGAAGTTGGGTTTTGTTCACAATTATCAATCGAAGATTCAATCCCATCATTGTCCAAATCTGTGTCTTCAATGAAATCATAACATCCATCATTATCCAAATCTGTGGTATCATCTGGATTCATCACACTGCGCTGGCATTGGTCCATAGAATCTGCAAATCCATCATTATCATCGTCAGAATCTTCGCTAGCATCATTGCATCCATCAACATCCCAATCATTGAGAGTTGTAGAGGTCCAATCCGACATACCCATCGAACAATCATCATCAACATCTAGAATACCATCATTATCGCGGTCATCGTCTTCAACCGAGTCTAAACAACCATCTCCATCTTGGTCACTCGCTGCATCTGATAACCATAGGATAACTCCGTGCGGGCAACTATCATCTACATCTAGGACGCCGTCATTATCATCGTCCTCATCATCGAAAACATCGTGGCAACCATCGCCATCATGATCGAAGAAGAGATCTGTCCACCAAGTTGCACCATCTGAACAATCATCATCCAAATCAAGATATGGATCGTTGTCATCATTATCATCTTCGTCACCATCTCGGCAACCATCACCATCATGGTCAACAGAAAATTCGCCCCAATATTGAGCGCCGTTCGGGCAAAGATCAAACTCGTTCAGAACGCCATCGCCATCTGTGTCATAATCTTCCAGAATATCATCGCAACCGTCGTAATCTGCATCGATAATTTCGCCGATTACACCGATTGGACAACCATCTTCTTCATCGTAAATGCCATCATTATCATCATCATCATCTTCACTTGAATCGCGGCATCCATCACCATCATGATCTGTGAGTTCTGCTGAAGTCCAACCCGAATCGCCGAATTGGCAATCATCTTCTGCGTCAGGAATACCGTCATTATCGTCATCATTCCAGTCACCTTCATTGACCAAATCAATTCTAATCAATTTCGAAATAGTCCCTTCTTCCTTCGTTGAAGAAGTTAAGGTAAGCGTCAACCAGATGATTTGGTCATCATTGACCTGTGCAAGCGTAGGTGCGCGTAGGAATAAATCGAGTTCTGATGTCTGACCCTCGACGAGAGTCGTCGTGTGTTGGTAAGTTCCAGCGAAACCGGCGTCGACGAACCAGTAATCAGGAACGCCACTAACAGTTATCGAAGCAATATCGGAAGTTCCTGAAATTTTGATCGCTTCAACCAATAAATCGATATTAATAGACTGAGATGGCTGCAATTCAACGACCTCATCCATTCCTGAAGCGAAGTTGATTCCTACATTCCAGACATTTTCAGACCACATACAAACTTCCCACTGATCCTCTGTAACCGTTTCCGTATCACTACATTCATCGGTCGTCCAAACAATATCCCGGTTCGGCCAATCAAAGTTAACAATCGGTTGTGAACTGGATTCTAAACTCGAACCAAATATTCCCATTAGATTATTCGCACTTGATGCGATTATTCTCGTGTTGATTACCGCATAAGATTCGATTAAACTCTTACCAATTCGAAGAATTCCTTGATCATTAAATTGTGGAACATTAATTCGTGTCCAACGCAATTCGACTCGACTATCTTCATCTGATTCTCCTTGCATCGATTCAAACCAGGTGATGTGAACCGAACCGTCATTATCGAAATCAACTCGAGGATTGGCTCCAAAGGTCATGTCTGATCCTTGAACTGCTGAATCGACGACTACTGCAACCTCTGCGAGATTCAAGCCATTCGCCTCTCCATCCAAAGCTCCTGCACGATCCAAATCTAACTGCATGTAGTGCAGTTGAGAAGGTGCGCCACGGCTCGGCATCGAATCACGTCCATCAACCCATACAACGTGTACATTTCCATCATCATCTACGTTGACATCAGGGTTGACCGACCATCCATGGCCACTCGTTAAACGAGTATCATTGACCAAAACGAAGTGGCCAATCGTGCCCCAGCCGGTGCCATCTTGCCAAACATAATCCACTGCTGGCCCAATGTCCTCGACATATTGTCCAGAATCATCAATGGTGTGAGCAGACATTCCACTCGTCCAAGTGAAGCGTGGGTTGTTGAGTATAGAATATGGATTCAAAACAGTTAGGAATGTTTCAGTTGAACCGCTTCCAGAGGTTAGACCGATGATTTCATTGACTAAGGCATTAAGCTCTTGAGTATAATTTGCAATAGGAACTACAACATCATCAATCCATGCTGCATCGCTACCAGAACTTAAACTTCCATCCTTAACATAAACCCATTTCAGAGTGTGTTGACCCAAAGAGACTGGAGTAGAGAAATTGCCGTCTTGTACGCCCGACCATTGTGCGAGTTGTACGCCATCAATGAAGAAGCGAAGGAAATCATAATTTGCTTCAGAAGAAACATTGTAAGAAAATGAAACCGTTCCAGCAGCCAACATTCCTGTAAATTCTAAATTGGCATTATCGCCGTCAGAAATGTTTCCAGATTGAGCAGAATAAATGCCTGAAATTGGAGTAGATGGTGGATTTGTTGCTGATACATATGAGCAACAATCAGCAGATGCAGATGTTCCCCCATCGCCATAACTATCATTGAGGTATATCGTGTAATTTCCTGCAACCGTATAAGTTGCTAATACACCCGAAAAACCACTATATACATCACTCGAATTAAATGCATCAACTGTTCCATTCGGCAAAATAATATCCATACTAAATTCATTAGGCCAAATGTCGACTGTAACAAAAATTTCCACTGTTTCGTTAGCTGGATGAGCGTAATTGCACGTCACTGCTGAGAAAGCGGGGGAGTTAGTGCTGCCACCGATTCCGCAGAGATTAGTTGAAGAATAGACGATTCCATTATTGGCATCTTCGACCGACCAAGTATTCGAAGAAGAACCCGAAACTCCCCAGCCATTCGTTAAATGACCTGATTCAAAGTCACCCTCAAAATTTGCCATATTATTCGACGGGTAGAGGTACATCTCTCCACCCGCATCTTTGGTTGCCCAAGTAGTATCATCACAAGTTCGTTGATGTGTTCCTGTAACAGAGTCAGGGCATTGTGCTAGATCCATCATATGAGAGCGCACATGAGTATCATTAGCCCAAATTGTTGAAGCGCCATAAGATGTTGTTCCGGCGATTGGGACTGGAATGATTCCTGCCTTTGCACAAGCATCGTGAGCTTCAGAAATACTTTGGTAGTCATCTGCATTTTGTGCTTGCTGACCATTTCCTGAGCCGCCATAAGGCCCTTCATCAGAAACGGGAATAATCAGACGGGTTGCATTTGGATTCCATTGATGATCGTATGTAGTCGCTGGATTGCCTGGGACGTTTCCTGCATTATCTCTCCAAGAAAGACACGCCCACGTCGAGCCGGGGCCCCACATCTCTGAGTAATGACCCCAATCGGTTGGGATGTTCAGGCTCGAGCCGTTATACATTACATCGGAAAGTGCTCTAATTCCACCCGATGTGTCAGTTGAATTTTGGCCGAGATGGTTTGATCGGGGTCCATCGCCAAAACCGCCGACTTCGTAAGCATCCTCACAATTCTTTTGGTTATTCGCAAAAGACATCTGTCCACTCAATGCATACAAAGTTTCGAGAACAGTGATACTCGCTGCTTCAAGTAATGGTTTCACACCTTGGAAGAATTCTCCGCTGCTAAGGTTTCCACCATAAAATACCGCACACATATCGATCCATTCGGTCGTCATCGAACCAGAGGAGTCAATTAATCCGACATATTCAATCAATGAACCGCGAGTATCTTCCCACACGATTACAACCGTATTATTCGTCCCCATCGAAACCGCAGGATTGCCTTTGTAGCCAATTGCAGGGGTGACGATGGTGTTATTGATTTGAGTCGAGAGAGCATTGCTACCGGAAGCATTCCATGCAAGCATAGCATAGTAAATCAGAGGTGCGCCGAAAAACGTCCCCTGAGCATCATAAGTATCAACCCAGACAACGTGTGCTGCATCGAAAGAATCGATTGCAATATCTGGATCGTTGCGCACACCCGATCCATCAGCGATAATATGAGTTGAAACGAGAGACATATTGGCAATATCGCCAGGACTTCCATCTTGATTGTCGAGTGCAGGATTCAGTAAAGCATAGAGAATATGAGTGTCAGTAATCGCCCAAACAATGTGGGCTTTGTATTCTGAATCGATAACCAGAGAGGGGCTTGAGAGCGCATATGTGCTATTTTGACCAACAGGTGTGCTAGCAATTAGAACAGTATCGACACCTGATGTCGCAATCAAAGCATAGTGAACTTGAGGCATTGTGCCATTCTCTATCCAAACTAGATGAACTCGTTGCAAATCATCCATTACACCTGTTACTTCTATTGGATTAGAAGTATTGAGGTTTGAGAGAAGAGTTGTAGTGGATGTGTCATCAAGTGTTCCATTTGCTGTAAAATATCTCTCCGATGTAGGTTCGAGAGTCGACGAGACGGATGACAGGGAAGGAGCTGCAATTGATGTTATCATTAGGAAAACTAGTGTTAATGAAAGGCGGAAATTACGACGATTGCCATTTGTTAATTTCCATGTTTGTTTGTCATTTCTTTGTTCGTCGGCCTCTCTAACCATGCTGGTGCTTAACCTCTATTACCCATAGAAGGCAAGCCGGACATGTCCGAAATAGACAAATTTACGACTGTTTTTCTGCGAGGTGAGAAGCTTTCCTAGTGATATAATCAGTATAGTTCCCAGGCCAAACCCAGAGACTTCCATCACCAGGTAATTCCCAAATTGTATCACAAATTTTGTCAAGGAACCACCGATCGTGACTGACGGTGATTATTCCGCCATCATATTCCATCAACGCCTCTTCAAGAGCCTCTTTTGCATCGGTATCAAGATGATTCGTGGGTTCGTCCAATAGTAACATGTTATTATCTTCAAGAAGTAATTTCAACAAAGCGATTCGTGCCCTCTCTCCACCACTTAATTTCTCAAGTTTAGTAGAAACCATATCTGAGGTAAATTGGAATTGCCCGAGCATTGCCCTGATGTCTCCATAATCCATCCGCGGTTTAAGATGCTGAATCTGCTCGATGGGTGTTAAATTAAAATTCAAAGATCGATGGTCTTGATGGAAGTATCCTGCCTCAACCCCTGGGCGGATATCGAGTTTTCCTGAGTCGAGTTTTAATTCACCAATAATTAAGCGCAATATACTGGTTTTTCCCGCACCGTTTGGGCCGACGATACCAATTTTTTGGCCTCGGCGAACACCTACTTCAAGCCCGTGTAAAATTGGCCTTTTCATCCCTTCAAATTGTAGGTGAGCCTTGTGAAAATCAAGAACTTCAAGGCTACTTTTTTCTGTTGCCTGCAAAGAGAAGTTCAAGTTTCTGCGTTGTTTTGGTTTAATCGATTTAAGCCATTTCAATTCGCGTTGAGCACGCATAATCATGAAGTGCTTTTGAGATATCGATTTGTCGAATTTATTATTTCTTTTCATCGACATCATGGCGCCTTTCAATCGCTTCAATTCCTTTGACGTTTTCTTAATTCGCTCATCCAAAGTTTGTAAGAATAATTCCTTTTGCTTTAGGAATGAAGAATAATTGCCAGGATATCCTTTGAGATGTGCATCTTGAATCTCTGCAACATTATTACAAACGCGGTCAAGGAAATACCTGTCGTGGCTAACTATAAGGAGAGCTCCTTGGTACCTTAAAAGGAATTTTTCTAACCAATCTAGAGTTTGAAAATCCAAGTGGTTAGTTGGCTCGTCAAGGAAAAGTAGGTCTATCTCGTTCAATCCTACCAATTGCCGAGCCAATGCTACCTTTGCTCGCTCCCCCCCTGACAAAGAGGTTAGTTGAACATCCATTTGGTGATGAGCAAGGTCGAGAGCCTTGAGAATTTCAGAAGCATGTCCTGCGACATCACCGCCGCCGGAACGTGCCATCAGGGCCTGTAATTCTTGGTAACGATCCATTGTCGGTTGCCAATTGCCATCATAAAATGAAGGATTGGCCATCTGTAATTCGATGCCTGCTATTTCATCTTCCAATTCTTTGAACTGGCGACCGCGTCGATTGAGCTCTTCACCTAGGGTTGCACTCTCATCAATATCTCTAATTTGTGTCAGATATGCAAGGCGTAATCCTGGAGCAAAATGAAGGTCTCCGAGGTCTTGATCTTGGTTTGAAATTGTACGCAGTAGTGTGGTTTTTCCTGCCCCATTATGGCCTACTACACCTATTCTATCGCCCTCATCAATTCGAAGGTTAACACCCTCAAGAATTGTCAAAGGGCCGAAGGTTCGGTGGATCTCCTCCAGCCGAACCAACTCTCGTACCATGGCTGGGCGGCCGACCACCTGTTCAAGTGTGATTCGGTCAAGATTGAAGTTGTTCAATTCGAGTTTGGTCAATTTTTTCCCATGCAAACTCGCCTTTCTCTGTAGTTGGTCGGCCGAAATGTCCGCCCGCTGCAGTAATCAGATATTGTGGGCGGCGCAAATCTAAGGCTCGAATAATTGCTGCTGGCTTAAAATCAAAAACTCGGCGGACTCGCTTGGCTAATTCTGAATTAGAAAATTTTCCTGTACCAAAAGCATCGACGAGCAAACTAACCGGTTCTGCGACTCCAATGACATAAGCGACTTGAATCTCAACACGGTCGGCAAGGTCAGCTGCAACTAGGTGTTTAGCTGCCCAACGAGCAAAATATGCTGCGGAACGATCAACTTTTGTTGGATCTTTGCCACTGAAAGCCCCGCCACCATGGCGGCCCATTCCCCCATATGTATCGACAACGATTTTGCGGCCGGTGATTCCTGCGTCCGAATAGGGCCCACCAGGGTCTGCAAACCTTCCAGTCCCATTTACGATTAGTCGATAATCATCAGGCAACCAATGGGATGGAATTGCATGCTCGACAACATGCTTGCGAATCTGTTCTGTAACGAATGCGTGCTCTGCTTCTTCATTACCACCAAATTTATCCTTTAACGCAGAATCATGTTGAACTGCAACAACAACTGTGTGAACTTTGTTAGGCTTACCAGATTCATCGTACTGAACGGTAACTTGGCTCTTCGCATCTGGGCGAATCCATTCAATCTCACCGTTGGCGACAATCATATCAATACGCCGACAAATTCGTTGGGCTAGTGCGGCGGGTAGAGGGAAATATCGGCCGCTCAACTCACCTCCAACCTCTGTTTCAGTACAGGCATAACCGAACATCATTCCTTGGTCGCCAGCACCTACAACATCATCGGATTGTCCATCAACGCCTTGTGCGATATTTGCAGATTGGGTTGTAATGTGAATTTGCACTTCACATAGTTCAGCAGAGGTTGCATCCATCCCTATTGCGTGAGAGGTGTAGCCAATTCGGGCAGCAGTATTACGAGCAATTGCTTCATAATCTGGCACTTTTCCTTCAAGACTAACCTCCCCTGCAAGAATGATTACTGCCTTCTCAGATTTGCCTTTGACAAGAGTTTCGACCGCTATCCGTGCTTGTGAATCGATAGTTAAGCAAGCGTCGACAATTGCATCAGAAATTGCATCACAGACTTTGTCAGGGTGCCCTGCGGCGACCGACTCGGATGTGAAAAGCGCTGCCATCGGACACTCGCGGCAGACTCTCCTTCAAAGGGTTTCATAGATAAAAACTAGAATTAATGCAACGATTCGTCAGATAATCGCAATATTCTTTCAAAAATAAAATCAAAACATTACGCACGGAACATTGAGAAACAAATCGTTTTCGCGATGGTTATGGTAAAGTCAGCCCAAGACAAGCCCGAGCCGATTTCTGGTGTCCAACCAATCAAAGTTCCTGAACGTGCGATAAACAACAAGCCTACCATCTACACTTTTGCAACTTGCCCATTTTCTTTGAAGGTTAAATCACTGTTAATATCACGGGGAATTGAGTTTGAAAACGTCGAGGTAGATCCAATGAAAAAAACTGAGTTAAAATGGTCTGATTGGACTGCAGTACCCGTATTTGTAGACTCGGACGGAACCCAAGTTAACAATTCAAATGATATTCTTCACTTTATCGATGAGAATCATGGGGGCTTGTTTCCACGCCATGGAGAAAATGATGCTCAAGATGAATGGATGGCTTTTTCAGACAATATTCTGGGCAAAAGTATCGTAGCCGTTATTTACCAAAATTATCGAACTTCGCTACATGCTCTCGACTATGTTACTAAGATAGACAAATTTAGATTAAAGGATCGAATTGTCAACAAATGGCTCGGCGCAATTGTCATGAAAATGGTCGGCCGCTCACGAGCAAAAATGTTTGAAGAACCACCACGACAAAACCTCTCGACCCAACTCAATTCGATGGCGACGGCGATTGATGGGAATTTCTTCGGCGGAAATTCACCTAATGGAGCAGATTATGCAAATTACGGAATTCTTCGCTCGATGCAAAGCCTGAATGGATTTGATATCGTTGAAAATCATCAAATTATTTGGCCTTGGTATTCTAGAATGCAATTGCATTCATCCCTATGATTTTTTTGTGATATTTATCTGAGTTGGAAATTCTTTTGTTAATCGAGATCGGCTAGCAATGTCGATCCAGCCGTAAATTTTAGTCAATTCTTTCTCGACTTCTATATCAATTACCAAAGCATCTCGATGTACCCTGGCTACCAGAGCTGCTAACTCAATTTCACTCGTTTCTTCGGGATGAATAATATTCACCTGGACAGGTGGGCCATGAAGTTGAGTTAGAATTGCTGAACGTAATTCTTCAATCCCTCCACCTGAAATTACACTGACTGGAATTGCTTCGAATGGACTGTAATAGTGTACGATTTCTTTTGCTTCCTGTAATTGCTCGGCTGTACATAGATCGGTTTTAGTCAAAACAACAATTGTATTCGGGCTAGAACCCGCTTTGACTCGCCCCGAAACTTCACGGCTTGAAGTTGCGAGTTTTCTACGAATTTCTTCGGGTTCATCAGATGCGTCGACTAAAAGCAACAACATATCGCAAGACAACGATTCTTGCAATGTTGCAGAAAATGAATCAAGCAATTCTGCTGGAACATTATCGATGAAACCGATTGTATCGACCATTAAAATCCGAGGTTTATTTTCCATACGGCCAACCGTAGTTTCCAAGGTTGAGAAAACTTGATCTCGAATTAGAACCGCTTTTCCAGAGAGAGCATTAAACAAACTTGACTTTCCCACATTAGTATAACCGGCCAAACCGACTGTCAATGCTCCTGAACGGCTTCGTTGTCGACGCCTCTCGCTCATCGATGCATCGAGTTTGGATAAACGACGACGCAATCGAGTTATTTCGTGCCCAACCGCTTTCATGATACTGTTCCAACCCGTTTGGCCACCTGCTCCGTAACCAAGGCGGTCACCCATCGTTTCTCGGTTCGTCAATTCTCGTAGAACACTTCTGTCTGCGAGTAATCTGGCAATTCTGACTTGAATTCTCGCTTCAGCTGACGAAGCGTGTCGAGTAAATAATTCAAGCAATAATCTTACTCGATCCCAGGTTTCAATCATTAGAACATCATTGATATTAACTAATTGACTCGATTTGAGATTGTCGTGAATCAATACCAAATCGACTCGATGCCAACGATGTCCGGGGCCAGACATCTCCATTTCTTCAGCAATTTCTTGTAATTTTCCTGAGCCTAGATATGTCCTAGGATTCGATTTTCCGCGCTGGGTAATCATATCAACAATTTCGATACCCAATGTCGAAGCAAGAGACTCGTATTCACTGGTATTGTCATTTCGAGAAAGCAGAATAGCACGGCGACCGGCGTGCGCAGTTTGAGAACGGGAAGAGTCCATCCCACCCATGCCTGCGAGCAAAGGAACATCTGGCACTGGGTCGCCATTCACGTTGATGGGTCGTGCGCAGCAAAGATATGCATTCGGGTGCTCGGCGCTCCATGCCTTCGGTTTCTACGACCTTCGTCTGGTCCGGCTCTCGATCACGAGCTGAGGCGTTATTGGCTGGAATCTCAGCCGATGATCCCGAATCTTTTGATGCGAAAATTATCGATGTTGGCAACGGAACGGAATTGCGAATCACAGTAGTCGGAACTTCACTCAAAACCGTTAGAATGACGATGGATGATTTGCTAGCATGCCTTTCTGCGGCAGATTCCGGACTAGATGCTATCGATGATTCTTAAGCAGTTTTGCAGCAGCTCGTCCTGTTTCTATAGCAGCATCACTCAATACCGATTCTGAAATTACGTGAGCACCGGCTAATACGATGCCATTATCGATGTATTGAGCACCATCAACACGTTGTTCCAGCTCACAAGGATGCAACAATATTGAAGCGGTTGAACGGCGCAAAGTAGACAATTTTCTCCAACCAGAACAACGAGAGTCGAGGAAATTTTTGATTTCTTCAAGAGCTTCTTCACCATCTTTTTTCAGATGTACTGCATGAATTATTGCACACTCATCTGAATGACGATTTTCAGGAATCCTTCCTTCACTCGAAACATCAATTGCAATTATTCCAGAAATTGGTTCATAAAGTCCTGAATAGGGTCGCATCATCTTACCTTCAATCGCGACATCGAGCGCGGCGACCATGTGTGGCGTACACGATTCTAGGTCACTCACATTCAATCCAGCATTTTCTAACAGTCGAACGGTGTCAAATGGCGAGGCAGCAATAACGATATAATCACATTCAATGGTATTACCTTCCACTGTTACCGAAATTACTCTACCTTTTTGCAAATTTATCGATTCTACTGTCGATTCGATTTCATAAACCACTCCCAATTGATTCGCGGCTGCGACTAATCTTCCAACCAAGCCAGTCCAGCCGCCATATGGAATTACAAATTCACGAGGGGGTTTGAGTTTTGAATAAGGGCGCATTTCGGTTAATGCTGAAAGCCCACTATCTCTTGTTTGACCGATTGTAAAAAAATCATCACTCCTCCATTTAGGCCCTAAAACTCGCGGCGCACGCAATTTGCGAAGAAATTGATAGAATGCGCCACGTCGATGCAATAGATGTAAACCAGGGTCGAGAACCCACTCTCTAGATTCTCGTATTCGAACGCAGCCTCCCAAACTTTTCCGTGATTCAACAAGTAGTACCTCATCACCATCAGCGGCTAGTTGAATAGCGGCACTAAGACCAGCCAATCCGCCGCCGATAACCACGGTTCGCATCGTTTTGGCACATGAGGTGGGGCAAATGACATTTCGTGTGGTTGAAGTGTGAAGTTCGGCACGCCCAAGTGTGGCTCGATTGCCTCATGACAGGTCCGACCTGCTATTTTCGCAAGGTTCTGTGACGGAGTTATTTCAAGTTTCAATCGATCGTTGGGTGGATGCAATGATGGCTGACGAGCGCGGTGGCGGAGAAGCCGTTTCCACTGTCGTAATCGCTAGAATAATCACAAAACAAGATGGGGTTCTTTGTGGAATTCCTGTCATTGAGAGATTGTTAGAGCGTCATTGTCAAGCAGTAATAGCTGATTGGAATTTTTCTGAAGGAGAATCGATATCTATTGGAAACTCGATCGTAGAATTGCATGGAGATTCAGCAGAAATTCTGAGAATCGAGCGTACGGCGCTGAATGTTCTCGGCAGAATGTCAGGAATCGCTTCATTTACTGCAAATTGGGTCTCAAAAGTCGATGGTATCGCCATCGCCTGCACGAGAAAAACCGAATGGGGGCTCCTCGACAAATGGGCTGTACATATTGGTGGGGGATTGACGCATAGATTGGATCGTTCCGATGCGATAATGCTGAAAGAAAACGACTTCGCTGCTCAACAAGAACGAGATGGTATTGATATGACAAAATCAACTAACATGATTGAAAATATTGACTTAGATTTGAATGCTCATTTTACAGTCGTCGAAGTCGATGATGAAAAGATGGCTATTGAAGTCGCTACGATTTGGAAGCATAGACAAATAGATCGTAATGGTTCTGAAAGAGTTGTACTATTACTCGACAATATGGGGCCGGAACTTGCAAAAAAATGTGTACAATCTCTCGAACGATTATCTCTTGATGATTGGTGCATCCTTGAAGGATCGGGAGGAGTTAATTACGAATCCTTGCAAAATTGGTCTACGAGTGGTGTCGATTTGGTCTCAACAAGTGCCATCAATAGAGGCGTAGCTCCACTCGATTTATCGATGCTAATAATAACGGAGGACATGTGATGGCTGATATTCCCACTAGCCATCCTCGCAGAGCTTCTTTACTCAGCCGACAAAGGTTAGTAGATGCAGCAAAATTAGGCCTTCTCGCAGATTCAGCATTGATTGCTCATGGGCGAGGTGAGGCTTTTGACTATCTCCTCAATGAAAGGACTTGTGATTCCGCTCGCACTGCCATTCGTGAAGTTGCTGCTCGACTTCAAGCAGCCGAACACCCAGTAATATCAATAAACGGAAACACGGCCGTGCTCGCTGGAAAATCATTGATTAGAGTAGCTGCAATTCTCGGTTGTCCCATCGAAGTCAACATATATTATCGAACTCCTGAACGAATTGAAAATTTACTTGTATTATTAAAAAATCAAAGACAAGAAATCTCTGAAGAAATAGCGCCCAAAAAATTCTCTGGGAATTGGAAATCTAAAGTTGAAGCTGTAAAAATTCTCGGTGCGATTTCTGATGGGCGCATCCTCGGCCTTGAAGGCCCACGTTCATTGTGTTCTGCAGATGGAATCGGATCTGCAGATGTTATTCTCGTACCTCTAGAAGATGGAGATCGTTGTGAAGCGTTGATCGCGTTAGGTAAACAAGTTCTCGTCATCGACCTAAATCCCTTGTCGAGAACGGCCCGACAAGCTACGGTTACAATTGTCGATGAAGTAAGCCGAGCCTCTAGCTTATTATTTTCGTATATCGTTGAAGAAAAATCAAATCCCACTGATTGGGACAATGACGTGGTTTTGAAAGATGCACTAGAAGTGATGGCACAATCGGTAAAACGAATCTAAAATTATATTCAAAATTCAGCGCGAAGTAATTTTTCACATCGTTCTGCAATCGCATCGCCGACCTCGGAAGTTGAAGCATTTCCACCGAGATCGTAAGTCACACTACCACCTTCTTTGAAATGTTCTTCAATTGCCTGCATCAATATATCTGCGCACCTGTCCATATCTGAATCATGATGCCTATATCCAAGTGCTTCAAACATCAGCTGAACAGAGGAAAGAGTCGCAATCGGATTGACCACATTTTTGCCTGCATACTTTGGTGAAGAACCGTGAACCGGCTCAAATAACATATGATTTGGTCCTAGATTTGCACTACCTGCCATGCCCATACCTCCCTGTAAAACAGAAGCTAGATCAGTTGCGATATCACCAAACATATTTGGTAATACAACGACATCCAACTGCTCAGGATTACGGACTAACCACATCGTGAATGCATCGATATATGCTTCATCAATTTCAATTTCAGGATTTTCAGCTGCGATTTCATGGAAAATTTCTCTGAACAGCCTGCAACCTCTAGTGACATTGGATTTGTCAACACAAGTAATTTTCTGGGATTTACCTAATTTTCGTTGGCGGTGTTGAGCCAAATTAAACGCGAACTTGATTACTCTCTCACTACCCTTTCGCGAAATCGGACGAGCGTCCCACTTGACTTCTCCCTCTAAACCAGGGAAACTCTCAATCACCATCTGTTTGTCTGTCTCACCGATAGCACGCTGAGACATTCTTCGCAAAAGAGCGTGATAAAGCCCTTCTGTATTTTCACGAACCATGACCATGTCAACTTGCTCCGAATCCCAAACCTGTTTGTGGACTCCGTGAATTTTGTGTTTAACACCCGGGAATAATTTGACTGGCCTGACATTTGCGAATAAATTCAGCCCTGAACGAAGACCGAGAATGACTTGTCCACCAGCGAGATCACCATTGGGTAGGCGAGCACCGGGCCAGCCAATTGCACCGAGAAGTATTGCATCAGAATTGTCTCGACAGTGTTCAAATGACCCATCAGGCCATTCTTTTCCTGTTTCAAGATAATATTCTCCACCACACGGAATGGTAGTAATATTGAAGGATGCTGGACTAAATTTTTCGAAAACTGCGATAATTTTAGCAGCCTCGGCAATGACTTCTTTTCCAGTCCCGTCGCCGGGTAACACAGTCAGCCGATATTCGCCCATGTTTCATCGACAACTGCTATTCCTCTTTCAATCCCACTATTGCCCCCCTTCGACAATTCTCAAAGCGATACTTGATAGACATCCACCACGAATAAGTACAGCATGGACCACCCTGTGGAGGATGGAGGTGAAAGCCCAAGAATAGATGTTCGAGCATTGCCGGAGTCTGTAGCACAACTCTGGGAGACGATGCTTCGGCTCGATCCTACTTGGAATATTGCAGCTTGGCTCGACGAGCGCGCGACCGAAGAATTGCAGCTAGTAGAAGGACAGCTTGGCAGAGAAAGACTTCGATTAGAACAGCGATTACACCGTATCGAGACCCTCGCTAAACGATTGAAACGACAACGAGAGGTTTCCGATATCTCAAATTGGGGAGATCCACATCAAAAGAATCTGTTCGATGTTTACGAACCTGAAACTATGGAAATTGTAAATTCGGCGAAAGAATGTGAATCACAAGATATAGATTCACCTGCTGTAGATTTCAATGCCTTCGGCGTCGGCGACGACCCCCTCCTCGCTATTGTCGCCGAGCACATCATGAGTATGATTGAAACAGCTTACTCCGAAGGCCCAGAACCAATCCATTTCGACACACTGATGGACGAACTTGACCAAATTGGAATTCGCGCAGATGAGGTAGAAGAGGCAGTTCAATGGCTATTACAAAGAGAGATGATTATTGAAATTGGGCAGGATTACTTCGGATTAGACATCTAGAATTCTAAGACAATTTGAGATTTTCAGTAGCCGACTCATTGAAAGAGGATGCCCCTGTCGCGGGGGCGTATTCCATGGTTAGTGACGCATCTGGATGGTACGCCCGGCTTGACCGCGAGTGTTCCGATAGGATTGAACAGTTAGAGACTTGGATTTCATCATGGGAAGAAGCAACCCGACACGGCATTCCAATCGCAGCGACTTTGCCTAATTTTTGGCCAACTCTTCCAGCGGGATTACTTTCTGATCCGGGTGCAGTTCTCGACCATCTACTTGCGCGATATGAAGCAGAAAGTGATGGTCGTTCCCCGCGGGGCGCTTATGCAACTCCCGCTAAATTTGCTGAATCTATCCTCGCTGATGAATTGAAAAATTCTCGTGCAAATACAAAGAAAGCACCTCTACCTACCCTTACACTCTCTGCACTTCCTCCAGGCTTCCATGCCTATGCACAACAATTTAACCAAAATGTTTCAGATGAGTTAGACGAAGATTGCGATGATAACTGTGATGGCTTACAAACTCGAACTGGAATTCCTATTCCTTTCGCCGACCCATCCGTAGGCGCTGGAGTTTTTCCAGCTCGCTTATTCAGAATTCATACAGAGCGGAGTGATAAATTCACAGATGAGGAAAGAAAGCAAGATACGCTTGACTTATTGAATGGATTGCAATTACTCGACGGTTCAGAAGTTGCAGTAAAATGTGCAAGACATCGGCTTCTTATCGCCCTCTGCCGATGTGGCCTAGTAGATCTCGATGGTGATGGTGATGAAAGTAAAATTGGTCGAAAAGATGCGGAAATTATTCTAAAAAACGCAGTACAAACTGGCGATGCACTACGAGGAGAGTGGCCGTGGACTGAAAAACCGGGCTTGCTAGTTTGTCGGCCACCTTGGTTACGAATCAAAGACCGGTTCAGAGGCCACCCCGATGGAAGTAATTTACGAAAAGAATTGTCACGACAACTTAGAAACACTGCTGAAAAAGATGGGACTCGGCGCTTTTCAACACTTCGCGGCAATGTAAATCTCTACAGATTATTCCTTGAAAGAGGTATGCAATTGGTTCGAGATGAAGGTCGTGTGAGAATGATAGTTCCCGATTCCTTACTACGTGAAAAAAGCTCTATTCCACTCAGAAAGCTAATGATTGAAAGTAATCAATGGACCACTTCGTGGTCATTCCCTGAAAATCAAAGAGTATTTCCTGGTGTAACTCAAGGTGTTTTGGTTCTCAGTATTACTACCGGCGGATCTACTCAGACGATGAAAAGCTTCGGGCCCCTTGAAGCTACTGAAATTTCAACTCAATCTGGGCTCAAAACAAAGGCGCCCTTTATGGAATTGACACGCCCCTCATGGACTGTATGGACCCGTGGTACATGGGCTGTTCCTCGAATGCCAAGAGATCCCTATGAACGCCGACGAGTCATTCGCGCAATCGAAGATTTGGCGAATAAACCAAGATTGTCCGAAGATAGTAATTGGCTTAATCCATCGGGCAAGCCAATTCGTGTTCGCGTCGGTGAAATCGATCAGACAAATTGGTCTGACGACATCAGCGAATGGGCTCTCGGCGCCCGTGGTGTGCCATTCATTCGTGGAACACATTTCCGAACAAAAGGAAGTGAAATCAGCATCAATCATCCAGCGTACAATTCAAAAATTAACTCCGAATCTCCAGAACGTGCTCACGCCCGTTGGACCGGCCCGATTAAACCGCGAGGTCAACCGAGGCTCGCATGCCAAGCGATTGTTAATGCTCAACTTGAGCGAAGACTGAGGTGGGCCGTTGTTCCGCAAGATTGTGTCCTCGGTAATTCCGTTAACTTCCTTGAATTACCGGTCGAAGTATTAGACAAACTCGCTGAAAAACACGGTTCTGTTGGCAAAGGATTGCTTTGGTTAGCTGCACACCTAAATTCAGAAATGCTCGATCTTTGGTCAAGAGCATGGGCTGCGAACAACAACGTGAATAATTACGAAATCGAAAGTTTGCCGTTTCCCCAGCCTCGAGAAATTCGTTCGATTTCAACTTAATTCCGAATTCCGGAAAATATTTTGTATAGTTCCGGAATTTGTTTTCCAGTATATGATTATTTGAATTCTTAATTACCAAAGTCATTAATACTCAATCTTATCATCGAGTAATCGTCTTACGCTCCGGCGTTGGGCATTGTAGGGTTAAAAATGGGAATAGAGCCAAAAATCGGCATTACCGGCCTTCCAAGGTCAGGGAAATCTGCGGTGCTTGAGAAAGTCATCAAAATGGTTACCGAGGAGCGAAAGCATAACCTTGGCCGTGGATATACCGATGTTATTGGGGGCGTATTGACAGAGGCGATTATAGAAGATGGTGAACGTGTTGGTTATGCATGTGTAAATATTAGAACTGGCGAGAAAGGAACTATTGCACATCGGGAATTCGATACCCGAATTCGAATTCTTGGTTATGGAATAAACCCATCTGAACTCGATCGTGTCGCTGTTCCAGCGATTTTAGACGCGCTCGAAGAATGCGAAATTTTAGTTATTGACGAAGTTGGTAAATTTACTGTCGAAAGTGAAGGCTTCGTCGCAGCAGTTCGTGAAGCTCTGAAATATGACAAGCCGACCCTTCTTACTTTACACAAGAAAAGTCGTCATCCTTTACTTCAAGATATTCGTCGACGTGATGATGGTCGTGTTCTCGAAGTCACGCCAGTTAATCGTGCATTATTACCCTATAAAATTCATAAATTGCTCACTTGATTCCAATCGCTCGCTCGGGCAACTTGATGCATTCCCCTCTTCTGCGACTTACTAATGGATTCCCCAGCGAGCCGTGCTCAACGTGTTTTAATCGGCATTGCCCTCCCTCTCTATCTCCTAACTGCATTAGCTATCGTAGAAGGACGCGTCATCATTTTTGGTTGTGATTTAGTAGTTTGTCCGAATGCAGACAATGGTGCATTATTTATCCCTACCTTGGCCTTTCTAACTACAATTGCATATCTTTACATGCATTTCACTCGCAATAAAGAACTGGAATTCGCTCGTCTCGATAAATGGATCAGCCGCGAATCAGAAGAAGATATGCGCATACGACTCAGAGCGGAGCAAGCAGAGGCGAGTGGAGAAAGTCTAGGAACTGGCTGGGCGACTATGGAACAAAAACACCTCGAAACACGTCTTGAAGAAGAGGAATGAAGACAGAAAACTTGACTCTCTGATGTCGATTCGTATGGTTGGATATTAGTATGAGTGAAGTTCCAGATGGATTGATTTACACAAAAGACCATGAGTGGATTCGAGTTATTGATGATGAAATTATTATTGGAATTACTGATTATGCACAACATGCATTGACCGATGTTGTATGGGTTGAATTGCCCGAAATAGGTGTTGATGTAGAAATGATGGAATCCTTTGCAAGCGTTGAATCGGTCAAGTCAGTCAGCGAAATTTATGCACCAGTTTCAGGTCAAGTTATAACTGCAAATGAAGGTTTAGAAGATGCTCCTGAAACGATTAACACCGATCCTTATGGAGATGGATGGATTTGTCGAATGTCAATTACAAATGTTGAAGAATTATCTACTCATTTAGATGCAGCTGGATATACGGCTCTCATCGGTGAATAAGAATGAGTAATATGCGAGAAATTTCGATTTATATCGATGGTTCTTGCGAGGAAAATCGCAATGTTACAGCGAATACACTAGCCGGTTGGGGGTTTTGTGTAGTCATCGGCGATACTGGCCTTGGAAAGGGCCAGGGTGAAATTACAACAGAACGTAATGGGGTCGTCGTCACCGATTCTTCCATCGAGGGATTTATCGGCGCGGAAGTTGGGTCGAATAATACAGCAGAATTGTCAGCAATGTTCCATGGATTACGTTGGTTATTGGCCCAAGGCGGAGAAGAATCGGCTGTCATTCGTGGAGATTCAACCTATGCTCTGAACGTCGGTTCGAGAATCTGGAAGGCTAAAGCTAACCGTCAATTGGCGTTGACAGTACAGAAATTATGGGATGAAGTTTCACAGTTGCGACAACTTTCACAGGAGCATGTTCGGGCTCATCGCGGTCATCGTTGGAATGAGCGAGCAGATCATCTCGCATTTCGGGCCATGAGTGGAGAGGATGCTCTTCCACTACAGTTTTGGAAGCCAGGTATGAGATGATTAATCATCGGCTAAAATGCCGATGCTCAAAATTACATAAATCGAATGGATTAGCATAAGCAGGCCAATCAAGAGTAAAATCAGTGCAGTTGGATTGGGCAAAGGAAAGTTGTATTGACCAATAAAATAAGCCATGATAATCACAAAAAGGCTCACTGTAAATTCTTTTTTTGATGATTTCGCAGGGTTATCCCATTGATCGAGCCAAGGGACGAGACCTTTTCTATCAAAGGTGAAGCGATACCATGCAACATATAGAAGAAATAAGCCTGCCATGCCCAAAACGCCTAACGTGAATGTTTCTGAACCCCAAGGTTGAGAGAAACTGATTTTTGTGATTAAGGTATTCAACAAAAGAACGAATCCTAACACTGCGTGAAAGCGCCACTCAACTTGACTGGAGACACTCACGGCTAGACCAGAAGGCACTCACGCTTGAAATCGCCGACAAAGAATAGTTCATCATGAGTTTACTACACGCAATCATGTGAAGCTTTACTTGGCTTGGGCTATCTCTTCCGAAAACGACCCTGTCTGTCTTCATCGTAGATATGATGTCTTAGCCTCACTAAGCCATAAGGAGGGATTGACATGTATGGAGTGAATTTTGGCAATGTTTTAGCGGCTGCAACCCGTATTGAGGGAATCGTTGCCCACACACCAGTCCTCACTTCCCCTATACTCGATTCTCTTGCGGGGCGACGGCTTTTCTTCAAGTGTGAAAACCTACAACATGTAAGTGCGTTCAAATTTAGAGGAGCGAGTAACGCTGTTGCACTTCTCGGTTCTAATGCACAAAACGGAGTATGTACTCACAGCAGTGGCAACCATGCTCAAGCCCTAGCTCTCGCTGCAAAACAAAATGGCATTCCAGCTTACATAGTCATGCCTGAAAACGCCCCTAAAGTCAAGATTGCTGGGGTTCGAAATCACGGTGCAGAAATTACCTTCTGTGAACCTACTCTTGCAGCTCGTGAAAATACGGCTGCAGCCGTAATAGAACGTACCGGCGCTTCCTTCATTCACCCCTATGACAATCAGCACGTTATTGCTGGCCAAGGTACAGCAGCCCTCGAATTAATTGCTGAAAGTGGCCCATTCGACGCCCTAATCACTCCCGTCGGAGGAGGCGGTCTACTTTCTGGAACTTGTATCACAACCCGAGCCTTACTGCCAGAAACTCGAATCTTTGGCGCTGAACCCACTGGTGCAGATGATGCGGCACAATCTCTCGCCGCCGGTGAGCTGATTCCCCAGACCTGCCCCAATACAATCTGTGATGGCCTGTTGACGAGTCTTTGTGATCTAACATTCAAGATTCTCAATGATCATGTCGAACAAATCATCACCGTAACCGATGATGATGTTCTAGCAGCCATGAAACTTATTCAACAACACCTAGACATGGTTGTTGAACCAAGTAGCGCAACGGTTCTCGCAGCAATTCTTAATGAGAATTTCCGCGCACTGCGCGGCATTGACTCTATCGGGTTAATACTCTCGGGCGGTAATCTTGACACCTCAACGCTGCCACCCTGAAAAAAAGAAATTGGAGCACAGGCCGGGATTTGCACCCAGGTACATGGATTTGCAGTCCACTGCATAACTACTCTGCCACCCGTGCGGGTAAGGTGAGCGACCGAAGTCCTCTCTTTGAATATTCTCAACCGAATTAGAAACTTTTCAGAATAGGATGTCCGGATATATTGATGGTGGTTAAGCGCCCCCTATACTCCATGCCTAAGATTTCCACACGCTATGATGGCCTCGGCGTTGGGTTCGCCCCATACCTGCAGCCACCCGGGCCCGAAGTTGTTCGATGGACAGTTGGCGAACCTGGGTTCGATACCCCAAAGGAAATTGTCGAAACTGCGATTGCTGAATTAGAAGCAGGGAATACAAAATACAATCGATGCCAGGGCTCCGTTGCCCTCTGTCAAGCAGTTACAGAATATTTATCGAAACATCATGATATAGAAACAACTCCTGAAAATGTCGTCGTAACGCCGGGCGCAAAACAAGCCTTACTCTATTCATTCATGATTACTACGATGCCCGGTGACGAAGCTATTCTCCTCGCACCGTGTTGGGCATCATACGAATCAATGCTCGAAATCATCGGTGCCATTCCAGTAAATGTACCTGTTCGCAAAGATAATTTTCATCCAGATTTTGATGCTATTCGTGCTGCAATTACCAACAAAACAAAAATGATTTTGCTCAATTCCCCGTGTAATCCAACCGGTGCGGTTTTCACTCCAGAAGAAATTGCAGAAATTGTCGAAATTGCTGTTGAGCATGATCTTTGGATTGTCTCTGACGAAATTTACGCCCGCCTGAACTGGACTGATTACCCCCATGTTTCTCCAGCAAGCATCCCAGGAGGGGCTGAACGTACTCTAATTGTCAACGGATGGTCGAAGTCATGGGCAATGACTGGAATGCGAATTGGATTCCTTACCGGTCCGACCGCTGCTATGAAAGCAGCCATCAAAACTCAATCGAATTCAGCATCACATATTCCTACATTCATGATGGAAGCAGCTCGTGTTGCGCTTTCGTGCGATGATTCAGTAGAGATGTTTAATGTTGAATATCAAAAACGTGGAAAAATACTGAAAGATGGTTTGGCCGAAATACCAGGATTACGCGTAGGAGATTTCGAAGGAGCGTTCTATGCCTTCGTCGATGTAACTGGAACAGGTATGACCGATACAGAATTTGCAGACGGCGCTATGGAGGCTGGTGTGCAATTGATTCCGGCTTCATTAATTTCAGAAGGAGAGGGGTTCGTTCGAATTTCTTATGCAGCTGATGAAGAAGTAATTTACGAAGGATTACGGCGTCTGAAGTCTTGGTTACTCTGAGAACATTTGAAATCAGATTTCATCAGGCAGGCTCTGTTAGGACGGTTTTCAAATGACCAGTGCGCACGGCAAACATGTCTACATTGACTATATTGGTTACTACCGTAACGAAATTCATACCGGTGAATGGATGCTGTCTATAATGGAAAAAGCGGTCGAACTCGCAGGAGTTCGCCATGTCCATTCGCACGTCGTCGAATTTGACGGCAGCCTCAGCCCAACCGGTTTCGCAGCCGTAATTCTCCTCGACGAAAGTCATGTAAGTGCTCATTGTTATTATGAACAAGGATGGTTGGCATTGGATGCTTTCACTTGTGGTGGAGGAGATCCGAATGTAATAGCCGATTATATCGACGAAGCTTTACAATCAGAAATGCCCAAAATCACTCAGATGAGGAGAGATTGTGTCAAACGATTTCTTCACGATGATATTAAAAAATAAGAGGTGAAAAAATGAATGTTCGTGAATTTATCAAAGAACATTACAAACACTTCAATGCCGGTGTATTGGCAGATTGTTCAGAATCTCTGAGAGATTTTTTGGAAAATAATGGTCGATTGATGGTAACCCTCGCGGGTGCGATGTCGACCGCTGAAATAGGCAGATCTTTAGCCCCTGCAATTAAATCTCAAAAGGTCCATGCGATCTGTTGTACTGGGGCAAATTTAGAAGAAGATTTGTTTAATTTAGTCGCTCAATCATCATATAAAAAAATTCGTGATTGGCGAAGTTGGACTGCTGAACAAGACAAGGAATTGCAAGAACAAGGATTCAATCGGATTACAGATATTGCAATTCCTGAAGAGGAAGCGATTCGGGTAATCGAGAAGCCGCTTCTCGAATTATGGCAAGATGCTGAAGCTGCAGGCGATCGGAGATTTCCTCATGAATACCTCTACGATTTATTGCTCCATGGAAATTTGGAATTTGATGCGGATCCAAACAATTCTTGGCTTTTGGCAGCGGCTGATGCGAACTTGCCAATTTTTGTTCCTGGCTGGGAGGATTCAACTCTAGGAAATATTTTTGCTAGCAAAGTTATCGATTTGACCCTTGCTTCTTCCGATATTGTCAAGGGAGGATTGCAAGCGATGTTAGCCCTCTCAGACTGGTATAGAGAAGATGACTCGCCTACTGGTCTTTTGCAAGTTGGCGGAGGAATTGCAGGAGATTTTGCAATATGTGTAGTTCCTATGCTCCGCCAAGATGTAATGCTAGACGTTCCTCTTTGGTCATGGTTCGCTCAAATATCTGAGTCTAGACCTTCATACGGCGGGTATTCAGGTGCCCCACCGAATGAAAAAATAAGTTGGGAAAAATTAGCAGTGGATACACCCAAATTTGTGATTGAATCCGATGCTACAATAGTCCTCCCCCTCTTACTCGCAAGTTTAGAAAATGAAACATGATGTGTCGACATGTCAAATATATTTGATGAATAATGGAGTGGCAGAACACTTTCCCGACGTGCTCCCTTCCGTCATCCGTGGAAGAGCGGGATGCCCTGCCAGTTTACGGCACGTCGGCGCACAAAATTACGTCGATAATAGTCGGTGCATGCGTTATCCTAGCTGGGCTCACCGGAGTGTTCCTCTACTCCGTAGTGAAAGAAGCCATAGATTCCAACGAAGAAGATGTCAAAGAGGACTTTGAGAATAGTAGGCCCGTAAATTGGCCAAATTCTACCTATGTTGTCGACGATATAGAAACTCTTTCTGACTTTGGATATAGAAAAATCGACACAGTCGCTCACGCTAATGCTGGGGACTTTATTGAGTTCAGATTTAATGATCTGGGATATGAGGTGGAAGTTCAAGAATTCGTCACCGAACTTTGTGATGATTGTCGGAATTATATCGCAACTATAGAGGGGCAAGATCCAGACTCCTGGATAGTAGTCGGAGGACACTATGATGCTATTTGTTACAGTCAACAAATTGTCATTGGCATAGAGTATCCTGGTTGCACTTCTGAAGGAGCCTATGACGACGCTACCGGCACAGCCTCAGTACTCGAACTCGCACGTTTGATGATGGAGTGGCAGTCTGAATTATCTGAATGGCAGTCAATTCAGGGAACTCCGCAAATAGACATCAGACCAAAACACAGCTGGAAGTTCGCAGTTTGGGACTACGAGGAGTGGCAGGGTAGCGGATCACCAGAGGGTGCAGGGTATGGGAGTGAGACCTTTGTCACTACTCTTCCTGAGGGAGTAGAAATAGCGACTTACATCAATCTCGACATGTACGGCCTGAACTGGCCTGTCGAAACTCAGTTGATCAGCCAACTCAGCGGCTGTGACGAGGACTACTTCCATCTCTATCTGTTCACCTCGCCGGTCGACGACTGGTCGTATTATGAGGATCGAGGATTGAATGTGACCGATGAGATGAGGGAGCAGGCAGTAGCGCTACAGGACAGGCTGGGAATGGTGTTGTATGAGCAACTGGAGTACCCGACGGAATGGGTCGTGGTTCTCGACGACACCAAAGGCAATTCAGACCACTACAACTTCATCTCGCGAGGCTGGCCAGCAACATGGTTCCGCGGCATGCACGAGTTCCTTCAGGAAGAGGACGACACTTGCGAGCAATCTCCTAAACACGCCCCAACAGACAGGGTAGATATTCTGTACAGTCTTGCCGGCGGCCGCGAAGGCCTTGAGGCAGGAATGCACACAGGGCTCGATGCTCTGGCCTTGCTGATGTGGTTCGACATCACTGGAAAATCCAACTAAAATAAGTTTGAATAATCGCTACACTGCTCTGATATTCTCAATAATTGATTGTATTTTGCAGTACGATCAGACCGGGCTGGTGCACCGGTTTTGATTTGCCCCGCATTAGTTCCAACTGCAACATCTGAAATTGTCGTATCACTCGTTTCACCTGAACGATGAGAAATGATTGTTCCAAATTCGGCTTGCTTCGCCATTTCAATTACTCGCAACGTTTCACTAACTGTTCCTATTTGATTGAGTTTGATTAGAATTGAATTAGACGCTCCCTCTTCGATTCCTCTTTTGAATCGTTGTGGATTTGTCACATATAGATCATCACCTACGACTTGGCATCGATGGCCTTCGCGACTGGTAAATTCAATCCATGATTCCCAATCGTCCTCACCAAATGGATCCTCCATAGATATGATTGGATAATGATCAAGCCAACTTGAATATAATCTACCTAGTTCTGAACCTGAAATCACTTTTCCATCAATATGGTAACCATCATCTTCACAGAACTCTTGTGCTGCTACATCGAGTGCGATTGAGATTTGAGTGCCCGGGGCATACCCTGCATTGTTAATCGCATCAACTAAGTATCGCAATCCCTCTTCATTTCGAGGGAGATTTGGTGCGAAACCACCTTCATCACCTACCCCTCCAAGCAACCCTTCATCCTTCAGAACGCCCTTCAAAGCATGATAAATTTCTGTTCCCGCACGGAATGCATCAGAGAAGGAATTGAAACCATGTGGCACGACCATGAATTCTTGAACATCGACATTCGACACCGCATGCGCACCGCCATTGAGAATATTCATCATCGGTACGGGTAATGTCGTTTTTTCACCATTGGCTATGTGAGCCCATAACGGTTCACCTGCAACCTCTGCCGCTGCACGCAAGCAAGCCACTGATGCTCCTAGCATAGCATTAGCTCCGAGATTACCCTTGTTTTTCGTCCCATCTAGGGCGACCATCGCTGTATCGAGGGCTTCTTGATCGTTAACATTTAATCCTACCAATAAATTGCGGATGGCGCCGTTGGTATTAGCGACGGCTGTATCAACCCCTTTTCCTGCCCAAATAGGTCCACCATCACGTAACTCAACGGCCTCATGACTTCCCGTGCTAGCACCGGAAGGAACGCCAGCACGACCGCGCAGTACCCCATCAACATAGCAATCGACCTCGATCGTGGGGTTGCCTCTCGAATCAAGAATCATGCGGCCAATAATGTCGGTGATGACACCACTCATTGATGAGGCCAAGGCGAGCCCCTTTCTGATGGTTGCGCTCATTGTGCTTGCTCACGCATTCAGCCAACTCAACCATCGAGATACTCGATGTTGAATTTCTGGTATCTCCATTTCAGACCTACAACACTTTTCCCAACAGAGTTGTTCTTCAGATGGAGAAATTGAAAATAACTCGGCTCTGAAAATTATTCCATCATCTTGCGGGCCATCATTGCGCTTATCATCAATGAAACAATGTAACAAATGCTTAGGATAATGATGCATCTTTCCAGCTGTGGGACAACATAGCATTACACTCTTTTCGAGGAAAAGAAGTGAGGAACCATCATCAGCATCAACCTCATGGCCGAGTATTTTGCAACTCGATAACAACGAAGCCACATCAATATTGTACCACTGTGCATAAGAACGTGATAGCCCTAAGTTTGATACATCATCAAGATATTCTTGAATTCGCAGATGAGCTACCGCCTCTTCCCCCGTCATAGTCACTGAAATGTCGGCGACCCATATGAATGCGACTTTTACAAATAATTCCACAATACTACGGATTCCGGAAAAATGCATGACTATTTTTCCTCACAAGGCATGAGTAAGATACAAAAGGAGAATGGTTTCGGAATAATTCATGATAGAAGTGGATTCCCTTGATAGGAGTATTTTGAGCGTTTTGAGAAACTCATCTAGATTACCATTTGTAGAGATTGCAAAACAAGTTGGAGTAACTGAAAGAACGGTTCGCACCCGTATGCGACGGCTCGAAGAAGAAGGAATTATTCGCGGTTATACAATACGTGAAGCAGGTATTGGCCTAACAGCCTTAGTGCGCCTAAAGGTGGGGCCTGGAACAGAAATTGGAACACTCGCAGGAGAATATGCGACCTGGAATGGTGTAGAATGTATTTACGAAATTAGTGGAGACGCAGATTTGGTTGCTGTCATTCACATCGATGATACAATTGCCCTCAGAACATTACTCGATAAGATGTGGCTTGCAGCCCCTGGTGAAATTACTTCAACTCAAACTGAGTTGGTTCTCGAACAATATTGATTGTTTTTCTAATGGGTATTATTTCCATTTAACCGAACAGCCAATACTTTCTGTTCTCTGATTAGTTATTGCCTCTCCTTTGGCCAAAGAACTGATTGCATCAGAAAGCTCTGCGGTGGTTGCATGAGATGGATCACGAGGCGAGTCATCCATTCTGCCACGATAAACTACTCTTCCTTCGGCGTTTATCAAATAAAATTCAGGGGTTCTTTCAGCGCCGTAAGCAGTAGCGATTTCTTGGGTTTTATCATGTAAATATGGGTATGACATTCCTTTCATGGCTCGTTTAACCATATTATCCCAAGAATCAGATTCATAATTCACCGGGTCATTTGAGTTTATTCCAACAAATCCAATGCCATTTGCTCTCGCCTTAACTGCCATCCCCTCAATTCTAGCTTCTGATCCAACCACATATGGACAATGGTTGCAAGTGAATGTTACAATGGCACCTTTCTCACCCATGGCCTCTGCTAACGTCATCAATTCTTTTCCAGAATTTGGATTGGCATTCGACAAAGAAAAGTTTGCAGCAAAATCTCCGGGTTCAAGGCTGATAGGGGGTGACATTGCCTCGTGCTGTGTAAATAGGTGATTCAATCCTTTGGCAGGAAAGTTACACCTGTTTTGGCTTCATTGGAGCATTCCTGAAGCCTTCGGCGTGCCAATCGGTGTTCAGGGTCGACATCGAGAACTTTTCTCCAAGCAGAGACTGCCTCAGCATCCCCTTCTTCATGCAAAATTGCTGCACTTCTCAATCTAGCATCAAGATGTCGTGGATCATATTTTGCTGCTGCATCAAAATCAGCACGAGCTGCATCGATGCGCCCAAATTCAAGGTATAGAAGGCCGCGTTGATACCAAGCATCAGAATGTTGGGGGTCGATTCTGATAGCTTCGTTTAGGGGTTTTTCTGCTTGTTCGGCTCGATTCATTGCGATCAGACAGGTTCCCTGATGGATGAGTGCCATAGTATGATTCGGGTCTTTTTCAATCAGTCGGCGTAATTCAGATTCAGCTGCAATCCAATCGCCTAGATTCATCAGTATTTCTGCTCGACGCTGACGAGCGATATTCAGGTCTGGTGCTCGCTCGACAAGATCGTTAGCATCATCTAGCGCAGAGGCGAGGTCGTTGTGCAGAAGAGCTGCAGAACAACGATTTAATCGAGCACGGATGTGGCTTGGATCCATCGAGAGAACTTTCGAAAAGGAGGTCTGCGCTTCAACAACCCTGCCTTGTCGAGCAGCAATCAGACCGCGAATATATGGAATGGATGTGTGATGTTGTAGGTTTGTTGCAGCTTCTGCAACGAGTGAAGTTGCTTGAGCAAGGTCACCTATATCAATGCATAATAGTGCTTCTTCAAGAGGGATAGAAGGATGTTTAGGGATTAATCTTCTAGCACGAACGAGAGCAATTTCGGCCTCTTTAGTTGAGCCTTGGTAACGAAGAGCTCGGGATCTCCCCAACCATGCAAGGCCAGATTCCCTATCCCGCTCGATTGCAGCATCGAAGGAAACCATCGCATCGAGTAGGATCATATGGTCATGTTTTCCGGTTTTATCTCGATACTCATCTGCTGCCAATAGATGTAATCTACCTTCCATGACGTGAAGAGCAGCACAGTCCCAAGATTCCGCTGGCGCTGCTTCTAGAACTTGTCTTGACCAATCAACTGCTCCTGCTCTAAATAGGACAAGGCTAAGACGACCTCGTGCCTCAGAATCCAGCGGATTATCATCAACCCACTCTTCTAAAACAGCACGAGCCGCATCGAGTTTACCTTCATTTTCAAGTATTTCAGATTCGAGCAAAACACCATATTCACCGAGCGCAACAGCACGCCGTACAGCTTGTAGGGCTTCTTTTGTTCTGCCTTCTCCGGCAGCCAATAATTTTGCCTTGAGCAACCAAGCATCGGCATTGAGTGCGTCTTGTTCAATCGCGGCCTCAATGGTCTCCAGGGCTACACTAATCTCTCCAAGTAGCATCAATTTAGCTGATTTCTCGACCAGCCCCTCAGTGGTTGTTGGGTTGTCTAATCGGGGGTCGGTCGCTTTTCTTGCCTGATGTGCGCGCTCAGCAATATCTGTTACTTCAGACAAATTTCCTTCAATTTCAAATTCTTCGCCCAATCCTTCTAGTCGGCGAAGATTACGAGTTTGACGATCATCACCCAAACCAAGTAAGAGAACTGCTTGTTCCTTGAGAACCTCGACATTGTCCGGTTCGATTGCTAACAATCTCTCAAGCGTGCGATCAAGAGTATCAACATCACCCTGCTCTCGTTGAATTGTTGCCAATGAATGTAGAGGAGATGGGTCTTCGGCAGCAATCGAATGGGCTCTACGATAGAAATCAGTTGCTCGGGTCTTTTTTCCAGATTCATGTAACAGTTCACCGATTCTACGGAGTTCATCTCCGTTCAATTCCAAATCTTCAGCAAGCATTTCTGCTTCATTCAATATCGCATCAAATCGCAAAACTAAAGGAATGATTCCTGGCAGCATTACCTTTTCACCTTCCTCATCGGCCTCGCCGAGATAATTATTGAGGATTGATTTGGCCGCATGTGTGGCTATCGCACAGGATTCGCTGGAACTAACCGTGACCCCTTGCTCGAATAACAGAGTTTCGGCTGATTCTAGAGAACGATGAACCTGAAGTAATTCTTGAACTTCTGGTGTTTCGCCTAATACTGTATCAACACCTCTTGAAAGAAGATCAAGACGTCGAGATGTGTCGGTCAAATTCCCTTCTAAATTGCCAAGTTTAGTCGCCATTTTTCCTCTTTGATGTAGAACCGATTGGTGGCGAAGCCAAAGGGTGAGCAAAGCGATGCCTAGTAATCCATACAAAGACAGAATGCCAATGGTCGCCTGCTCCATTCATCTTGAGCGGAACTGAGGGACTTTTGATGGCTTCTACTGTTGAACTGGCTAACGCTGCTGTTTAGAGGCGGGACATAGTCCCGCCGAAACAATTGGGTTTTCATATCAGAAATCTGTTACTGAATAAGCTTGAACACCAGATTTTCTAGTGATTTTTCCCACTGAGGAGCCGATTACATTTTCGATACCCGCTCCAGAGGCAAGTGTGAAGATTCGATCAGTAACCTTTCCTGCGAAAACTAATCCGACAGCACCCTCGGATTCAGATAAACTACTCTCGAGTGCACTCGCACCAATTGGTTCAGACCCTGAGCCATCTTCTGAAACGATTATCGCTTGATTGCGTTTTAATCCTTCAAGCATGGTTGCCCATTCTTTGACACCTTCGGGAGCTTCAAGTAATTCTTCACCACGCCCTACTGCCGCATCATCTTCCTTAGCTAATTCTGATTGAATTCGAGAAGTTACTTTTCCTGCAGTTTCTTTTTGATTCAAACACTTAGTGATGACTTTACCTTCAAGGTGTTCGACCTCACGACTGACGGGGGCAAATGTAACATGCGTTAGTGATTTGCCAAGTTTTCCACTCAGTTCCATCAGTAAAAGTCGTCCGCCACGATCACCATCAAGGAATGCAGTTACTACTGATTTCTTTGATGCAATATCAATGAGTTCAGGATTAATTCCTGAACCCATGGTAGCGATTGCATTTTTTATTCCAAACTTCAATAGTTGGCGAACATCGTTTCGTCCTTCGACGATAATTATCGCGTCACTATCCTTGACGCTTGGGCCTGCGGTCATTCCTGAGATATCTTTCTCTGAATCCAGTGTTAGGACGGCTCGAACCTCATCTAAGATATTCCTCGACTCATCTTGTCCAGAGTTTACCATTTCGAGCAACAATGTTTTTGCTCTATCGATGACGTTTACGCGCTTAGCAGATACTATGTTTTCGATTGATTTAATTTTGATTACGGCTTTGCATGGACCGATTCGATCAATCGTTTCAAGTGCTGCACCGATTACTGCGGTACTGACTTGATCGATCGAAGACGATAGTTGAATCTCTCCCTGAACCTTTCCTTTATTCTGATTCAGCGAGACATCTACGTGCCCGATACGTCCTGTTCGTTGCAATTTTCGTAATTGCAATTGATCGCCAAGCAAACCTTCGGTTTGACCGAATATTGCTCCGACGACATCCTTTCGTGCGACGGTTCCGTCGCAACGAATAGTTGCGTGAATTATGTATTTTCCTTCTTTTGACATTATTATTTTCTCCTTCGGTTCTCGGCCCCACTTTCGGGGCCTCGTACCCTTTTTCGCCTAATCGGCGCTGGGTTAGAATGGGCGCGAAACGCCCTCGAGTGTGGCAGATTACCATGATGAACGGGGATATGTCCCCTTCATGAAGGCTCCTATTTCATCATAGGTTCTAGAAATGATTGGCCAATACTCAGGGGATAGGCATTAAGATAGGGGGCTGAGAAGGCTGAATATGGTCGAGGCGTCCTCTGATCGATTGGCTATTTTTCGGGGTGTGGCAAGCCTAGCTCTACACGATGGAAATCTTTCAGGTGGTGAAAAGCGATTGTTGACAAAATTGGCTCATTCTCTACGATTGAAGAAAGAAGAACCGGGTTTGGCATACGAATCGATCATCAATGATGGTGAATTGCCTAAAGGAGAAAAAATCAACCAGAATGAGAAGCGTTTGATCTATGAACAAATTCTCGAATCATTTCTAATTCATACCGACAGATCTGATGAGGCAATTCAAATGATTGCCTATCTTCGATTGGTTTTCGAAATAGAAGAATCTGAACATCGGGCGATTATTCGAAGCCTCGACCGGCAATTGGAAGAAATCGTACATCGTACGGTTCTCGAAACTGTTCGTTATGAAATGAAAGATTCAATGGAACGGTTTTCGGAAATCGTCGATCAAATTCGTCTTCAAAAATGAGGATTATTGAATGTCTGCTGAAAATCTAGATGATTTTCTAGCAAGCCAACCCTCCAGTGTTCACCGCTCAGCAAGAAAGCTTGCAAGAACTGCTCGCCAAGCATACCCCATTGGTGTTCCTGCATTAATTATGAAATCCAATACAGACCGATTGACCACTTCTTCTGGTTATTCTTTCATCCTAGGAACGCCCGATGATTTGCTTAGGCGCTTAGCTTCATGGTTACTGACAAATGCAGTTGAATCACAGGCGATTTTACTAATATTAATTAAAAAATTATGGAAGAGGCACGGACGAGAAGATATCGCTCTAGCTAGTATATTGCTAGCAAATATCGATCATTCGGTCCTTTCGATTGAACCCTGGGTAACCTTCGAAAATATAATTCATAAAAAAGAGCCGCTAGATGGTTTATTGCTCTGTATTGAAGAATTACTTCGTGCTGAACACCAACTTCCAAGCACCGACTTATACCTCGATTGGCTAGAATCTGATTCGATTAATAATTACCTAGCCATATTGATTTGTCATGCTGGAATGGTTCGTGGTGTTTTACCTGAAAAAGAGGTCATTAAACAAATTGAATTAGTTGAAATCCCAGGTGGTGATTCGATTTTAAGTCGAATAAAATCAAGATTGATAGAAAAAATAGCGTAGCACTCATGGATGATGAGGCCAGCGGCACAATATGGTCGAGCGACTCTTGCCGTCGGATGATCCGATTGCCGAAGAGGTGCTCGAGTGGACCATCAAGCGAGATACCCAAGATATTACTCAATTGATGCGATGGATGGAGGGGGCTGAAATTCGCCGAGATCGGCAAGTATTGCTAAATCGAGCATTGGACTTGATGGATGAAATTCAACATGCCCTCAATCGGCTTGGCGAACTGAGGTAATCAAATGCGTTCCCTACTTCTCGCCGGCGGCCGATCATCTCGCATGGGCAAGGACAAGGCCCTAATCAAAATCGATGGCATTGCGATGATTCAAAGGGTTGCGCAAGCCTTGGCCGAAGCTGGAAGAGAGCCGATTCGAATCGCTGTATCAACGCCCGAGAAAATTGAAGAATATTCAAAAGAAATCGACTCATCATTAGAAGTTGAATGGGTTTTGGATGGTGAGCAATACGCTGGGCCTGTTGATGCAATACTCGAATCATTAAACGATCCACTGTGCGCAAATATCGACTCCATCCAACTCGCAACCGTCGATGTCCCATGGATTGACCATGAGGTGTTTTGGGGTTTAGAAAAATCTCTCTCAGAAAATGATGTTTTGGCAATGCCAGCTGACCCAGAACGAGCACATCCACTACTTTCTTTAATTCGACCAACTGAGCTTTTGAAATTGCTTGAAGATTGGAAAGGAACGCCACTTCACCAGACGTTTGCAAATTACCCTCATACATTATTGATGATAGATTCCGCGACTTTACGAAATGTCAACCAACCAAGTGATCTCGATTAAAATTGAATTTTTCCCGAACACAAATCATCGATAATTTGAGGATATAATTTGTGTTCGATAATTTTGATTCTATTTTGCAAATCACTAAGCGTATCAGTAGGAAGCACCTCTACCATCTCCGAAGCCAAAATTTGTCCTGAGTCGACGCCTTCATCGACAAGATGTACTGTACAACCACTCACGGTAGCACCATCTGCAAGAGCATCTCTATGAGCGTGGGCCCCTGGATATTTTGGAAGTAGTGACGGGTGAATATTAACCAATCTGCCCTTCCATTTTTTCACAAAATTTGGAGTTAATATTCTCATATAGCCGCTTAATACAATTAATTCTACATCGTATTCTACTAATTTTACTTCAATTTCCTCTTCATGAGATAAGCGCCTGAGAGATTTGTCTGAAATATTGGGCAACCGGATCCCAACAAAAGTCACATCATTCTCTTCACAAAAAACTTGGCCGCCAGCATTTGGATCTTCAGAGATTACCAATACCGTGTTGTGAAGTCGGGGAGTTTCGGCCTGAAATTTGAGAAGGGCTGCCAATCCTGAACCCCCGCCAGAAATGAATACGGCGATGCGCAATGGCTCATTTCCTGACCCAACTCTTGGAAGAGTGTACGGCAGAGGCATGTCCGTGCGTGATGGATGAAGGGTTTGAGAATTGGGGGGGAGAAGTGGTCCGGCTTTCCACTCAATTTATGTTTGAAAGGCCACGCAACCGATTTGTGAAGACCTTGCGAACCATCGACGAAATAGTCGAGAAATATGCACGTCAAACCACACCATTACGTAGAAAATTGTACGTTGGAATTGGGATAATATTCGTTATTTGTGCCATCATTGGCATTTGGATTCCGGGGTGGCCGACAGTTTCTTGGATGGTTCCTGCAGCATATCTATTCAGTATTTCAGATGAGAAATTATTTCGTTGGTCACTGACAAACAAAATGTTCGGAGCAAAATTATCTGAATATTATGCGAATGGTAAATCACTTCCAAAACATGCAAAACAAGGGATTATCGCACTTATCACATTAATGTCGGCATTATCGATCTACATCACTGATGTCAGCGGAGATCCAGGTTATGGGCAGGTAACAATTGCAGTCATATGGGCCATGGGAATTTGGTGGATTGCGAGAAAGGTTCCTACTCGTGACGAAGATTGATGTTGTCTCTTACGAGTCTGACCATACTAAATACGACCGGTCGGCGCAGCGCGAATAAGGTGCCACGATGGTTTCATTCTATGACTTAGGAATTGGTTCGTCTTTAGTGCGCGCTCTAAATCGCGAAGGTATTATCGAACCCTTTGAAGTTCAGTGCGAAACCATTCCTGATGCTTTGCTTGGAAGAGATGTTTGCTGTCGAGCACCTACAGGATCTGGAAAAACACTGGCTTTCGGATTACCGATGCTAGCACGAACTCCACAAGCTGAATCAAAACGACCCACTGCGCTGATATTAACCCCTACCCGAGAATTAGCAGAACAAATTCGTAAAGTATTGAATCCACTTGCTCAATCAATTGAACTTGAAACCCTCTCAGTCTATGGAGGAACATCATATGGTAAACAATTCCGTGCTCTCGAAAATGGCGTAGACATTCTCGTCGCTTGCCCTGGGCGATTACTCGACTTGCTCGATAGAAACGCCCTAAGCCTCAACGATGTTGGAATCGTTGTTATCGATGAAGCTGATAGAATGGCAGACATGGGCTTCATGAAGCCTGTTAGTAAGATTCTCGATGCTTGCGGAAAAAATCGCCAAACCGTATTATTCAGCGCAACTCTTGATGACGAAGTTGCTGTATTAATCAAAAAATATCTCAACGAACCGGTTCATATTGGGGTTGGTGCAAAAGAAATTAGTATCGACAGTATGCGACATGTTTTTTGGAAGACTGACAGTGGTGGAAAAACCACCCTCTCGGCTGAGATTGTCAAGCGTTATGGTCGAACTATACTCTTCTGTAGAACTCGTCGTGGTGTCGAGCGTGTCGGAAAGCAAATGAAAGCTGAACGACTCGATTGTTCGACGCTTCACGGAGGATTAAACCAACGGCAAAGAGATGCGGCGATGGCTCGTTTCAAGAAAGGACAATCTTCAGTTCTAATCGCAACAGATGTTGCCGCCAGAGGTATAGATATCGAGGGGATAACATGTGTTATCCATTTCGACCCGCCTGAAAATGGCAAGGCATACAAACACCGAAGTGGAAGAACCGCTAGAGCAGGAAAGCGGGGTGTAGTTATCTCATTAGTACAAAAATCCCAACAAAGAGCGGTAAATCGTATACAGAAAGAAGTCGGAATAAAACGACGCTATACCGAACCGAATATCGATATTTTGGAAGAGCAAGAAAGTGATCGCAAAGATGAACCCGATATCGAAAATTCATCTCAAGAAAAGAGCGGACCACGCGCCCATAGTTTTGAATGGAAGAACCAGAGGAAAGGAAAAAACGCTAATAAAAAACGCCCTGATAATAAAGGCGGCAGAAATTCACGAAAGCGAAATGGAAAGCGGCCTGAGAAAGAAAAGCCTTGGGAAAAGAATAAGCGATATAACTCGAATAAAAAAGCCAGTGTTAAAGATTCTGAAAAAAGTGGAAAAAAGAAGAAAAAGCACTTTGGAAATAGGCCACAAAAAGAGGATAAGCCTAAGCACCAGAGAAGAAATAGAAAGGGAAGGCGCGCTCATGCCGGAAATAAACCACAGCGTCAATGAAGGAAAAGGCGCTGCCCAGTAAACAGCATCGACATCTTATGCTCGTCAGCAGCATCGATACATTCCTGATCTCTCATCGAACCGCCTGGTTGAACAACAGTAGTAACCCCGATTTCGTGTGCGGCATCAATGCCGTCGCGGAATGGAAAAAATGCATCTGAAACCATCATTGAGCCAATTGCCCTCTTGCCTGCACGCCGAGCAGCGATCCTAACCGCTTCAACACGACTTGTTTGGCCAGGGCCAATACCTACTGTTGCAAAACCCGTTTCGGACTGAGCAACTAATACGATAGAGTTGGATTTGACCTCTGAGAGAACTGTTGAGCCAAAACTGGCTAAAGCAACAAGATTTGCGTCGGTTTTTAATTGAGTCACACATTTTACCGAATCCCAATCAATGCTTGGTGGCCCTTGAATTTGGGCCACCCAACCTCCATCAATTTGGCGTATTCTAACCTCGTCTTCTCGTGGTAAGAATTCTGGAATTGTTAACATCCTACGATTCTTTTTTGCCGAGAGAATTTTGAGCGCTTCATCATCATAACCGGGAGCAATGATGCATTCGAGAAAATGGCTGCCAATTGCTTCAGCTGTGGCTTTTTCGACGATACTTGTGAACGCAATTACACATCCAAAAGCAGATTCAGGATCACTCGCTAAAGCATTAGTCCAAGCTCCGACTTGGGTTGAATCGACTGCAGCACCGCATGGATTGGAGTGCTTGATTACTACGCAGGAATGGCTTCGTTCTTGATCTACATCGCGCAATAATCCACGAGCAATTCGTAAAGCTCCATCCAAGTCAAGATAATTATTGAAAGATAATTCCTTACCACCGTGTTGAATGGCAGAAGCTAGACCTTTGGGGCCACTTGAAGACGATGCGGGATAAAATGCGGCGGGTTGATGTGGATTTTCACCATATCGTAATTCGGTCCCGAGTTCACTCGCAACATGTATCCGGTTTGGAACTTCACCACCAATAAATCTCGATTCTAACTCATTGCTTACCGCCGCGTCATATGCGGCGGTGCATTGGTAGGCTGCAAGAGCGAGGGCTCGGCGTGAGTCGATATCTATAGCGGATGGTTTTCCATCTGCAGAAGAAAGGGTTTTCATGATCTTGTCGTATTGTTTAGAATTAGTCAATACCAAACAGTCTTTGTGGTTTTTTGCTGCACTTCGTATCATCGTAGGACCACCGATATCTATCATTTCGATTAATTCGGCAAGTTTGGCGGGAGGATCTTTTGCAGCAACATCTTCGAAAGGATAGAGATTAACGCACACCAAATCAATGGTTCCGTAGCCTAATTGTGCTAGCGTTTCCATATCGTCAGCTCGCTCGCGACGCACCAAAATTCCTCCATGAATCGCCGGATGGAGGGTTTTAACCCGGCCATCAAAACATTCTGGGTGGCCGGTTGCATCGCTTACATCGATGACTTCGATGCCTGATTCACGTAATTTTCGACTCGTTCCACCGGTGGAAAGAATCTCCCATCCCATGTTTGATAGTGATTTGGCGAGTTCGACAATTCCATCTTTGTGGAAGACGCTAAGCAGGGCGCGGGGTGCTGCCATATCACGACGAAGCGGCATGCGGTTTGAAGAGTTCGTTATCGGCAGTTTCAATCGCCACGAGCAGAAATAACTTGATCTATTCTCAACATACTAATCGCCGTCTCGGTTGCAGATTGCAAAGATTCCTCTATTACTGAAAAAGGATGCCAAACACCGATTACTTCACCTACATCACCATCGATTGTAATTCCCTGAAACGCCGAATTACTATTTGTCGCCGATCTGAGTTCAAGAATACGATCAAGCGGCTCGCCGCCTGAGTTTTCGACTAGGGTGGCAGGAATTGTCTCAAGAGCGCGGGAAAAAGCATCCATTGCAAGGCGCCCTCGGCCAGGTTCACTTTCACTCGCATTACGTATTGCCTGAGCAATTCGCGCATGAATTGCACCAGCTCCAGGCAAAACGGAGTTTTCTTCAATAGCTGCCGAAGTGGCTCGCAGCCCATCGTGTATCCCTCGAATTATTTCATCAGTACCTAAATCTCCCGAGCCACCCACCTCGATAGTTAGAACTCGTGGATTTGTGCAATTATCAATGCGAATAATGTCCTCAACCATGTCGCTGGCTTCGCGGCGTTCCCAAATCAAGGAACCACAAATACCCACATCTGATGGTTGAATATCCATCACCGAATCGAGTATATTTGCTCCAGTAGCATCCGCTGAATTGTTGACTTCTGATGAATCCAGTTCACCGATTACAAGAATTTCTGAATCAGCCAATAGGTGAAGAATATCTCTATCGATTTCACCGCCACAAAGAATAATTTTTGCGCCACTAGCGATTAGCAGGTCTGCAATCTCTCTCTTTCTATCTCGCTCAGCATCAACAAAAGCATCGAGTTGAACTGCTGAGTTAATCTGAATCTCAGCATCGCGGGACATTTTGCGAATTTTCAAATCGCCAGAAATTACAGCGACTTTTGCGTCAAATAATTTGTTTGGAAAATTTTCCATCAAAACTCGCCGACGAAAAGCAACACCCCTAATTAGACGAGAATCCCCCAGTCCTGCAGAATTAGATTTGAACATAGCAACATGTTCAGCACGAGGAATATTACGGGATTTAGAAAGTATAGTTAAGGCCTCGGCAATCAATTCTGAAAATAGGTCGAGGGCCCCTTCGGCCGCCTTTCCCGTAAGAGAGGTTTGAGCAACTCCAAGTAAACGCTTGGAAGATGCTTTTTGCATATCATTTTCCATTTGATCACAAGCTATTTTGAAGGATTTTCGGTAACCTTCAACAAGAGTTAGGGGGTGTAGACCTTTTCGCAATAATGTGTTTGCCTCTTGAAGAAGTGAACCACAGAGCAACATTGTAGTCGTCACGCCATCACCACAATTTTCTTCTTGTGAATTCGCCATCGCTACCATCATTTTTGCAGCAGGATGTTTGACCAACAACTCCGCTACAATCTTCGCACCGTCGTTGGTGATTGCAGTATTTCCATCGGTTTTGTAA
Source organism: Methanobacteriota archaeon (assembly GCA_018654845.1). GTDB lineage: Archaea > Thermoplasmatota > Poseidoniia > Poseidoniales > Thalassarchaeaceae > MGIIb-O2. The sequence goes on from JABIKU010000002.1 coordinate 109,905, forward strand.
AGCATTTTATCTAAACCACGCGGACCAAATGTTGGCTTCAACAAGTCCGCGAAAACGCGAGCAGCGGTAATTAATTTCTCTTGCACATCCGTGCCGCTCGTAACTGAGGTTTGCTCTGGCACGATTACCACTTGAGGCCTGCCTGCATCCTCGCTCATCAAAGCGTTCGACCCAAAGGGCCGTCATGAATCCTTTGAGTCGTTAAATTAGCATTTATTCACACCCGATGGGCGAAATGCTATCCCGTAATCGCCGAGGCGAGAAGCATGAAGGGGCATGTATTGACGGTTGCAATATGCCTTTTCATGGTTAGTTTCAGCCCATTTTTTTTACAAACCTCTGCACAACCATCAATTCTTCCTAGTATCACTTTCAACTGTTTAGAAGATTCAGTCGAAATTGGAATTGACTCGCCCTTAGTGACTTGTGAAATTGAAAATCCAACTCAATATGTAGAAAAAATCGAACTTACTTCTGAATCTGACATTAATTTGGCTCATCCCGAAGAGATTACTGTGGGCCCTGGTGAATCGCAGCAATTCATGATTGCGATAGATAGTACTAGTGCGATAAATTATGGAGATTATGAAGCAAATATTTCGGCAAAGGTTGTCGAAGCAAATGATATCGCAGTGAGTTTGATTACATCTACTGAAAGTGACTCTTTCATCATCACAATTCCAGAAATATTGGATTGTGAAGTTACCATGGGGCAGGGCGGGGGAACGATTGAAACGGGAGAAATTGTCATTTTCTCTGCAACATACCGGTGTGATGGAAACCGAGATGGAGTGGTGGTTAATGCACATCTCGAGCTTTTCGAACACGGAGGATCGTCACCAAATTGGCCTGCGGGTTTTATCGATAAATCGCCCCCTTGTGATTTAACTGTAAACAATGGCGATGGAGTTGCTTCTTGCCAATTCACACTTGAGACCCCGGATGACATTTCTTCCGAATGGAAAGGTTGTATGATAATCCTTGACGATACCGTACGCACCACAGATTCTTGTAATCAAAACACCAAATTACAATTAACAGTGAAACCAAAATCGACAGGACTAGGAATTGAGCTGGGTGGCAATGATTCTATTATCGAACAATTGGGACTTACCAAAGAACAATTGCCAATTATTGGCGGCGCCATAGGATTGGTTTTATTGATCGGCATTGGGTTAGTGATTTTTCGACGAAAAAACCGTGAAGAAGAATATGAATAGTGACGTCTGGGCGCCTCATTCAAGTACGAGAATAAGCCAACGGATTAAGATTGTTGAGACCGCTGCAAGTCCAATAGATTCGTTGCTTGGAAAGTTGAAAGAGGTCGTGAAAACATAGTACTGGGCGGCGGTTAATGCAAGGAAAACCGCGATGCTCTTGAGGGTTGATACATCCCAAGGAGATTGAGAAATAATATGGTGGCGATTATTGATAATTTTGCAAGTAAGGCAAACTAAGCCTAGGACGATTAGGTGACCTATCAACCAACCAAGGCTGCTTCCAAATGCACCGACAATCATATCTTGAAAACCACATAGAACAAATGATGCTATGTCAATCATGAATCCACGACTGGCTTCAAGTTCTTCAATACACTTAATTCAACCATTGCCTATAATATTGTAATTTGTATTTGAATAAATTCCTAATCAACAGGGAAATGAAGAACCGATATGCCTTAGCGTGTCATCTCTACGAAACCATGTGAGTGATTTGCGCCCCAAGCTACTCGTTGTCAAAGCGGCAATGAATGTAAATGGTGGGGCGGCTAGAGATTTGCTTAGAAATTTACCAGAGATTGCGAAATTTTTCCACGTCAAATTTGCTTGCCTGAACATCCTTGATTCACAAAAAATATTTCTCCAGAATCATGGAATTACTGTAATTGTTCCCGAAGTGCAATGGATTGCGAAAGGCGGCCTATTCAATGAGATCACTGCGGGTCAAGAACGCAGTTCCGCTAAAGCATGGAGAGAAAATACCTCGGTTCACGATGCAATTGAATGGGCTGATATTATACATTTAACAGGAGGGAATGGTTCAATGGAATTTCCACAACTTGTGCCTTCAACTAAGCCAATGCATTTGCATTTTTTAGAATCTAAACCTGGACTTCATGATGATATCAGCCACCTAAAACCTGATGGAAAGGGACGATGGAAACCTACTCTAATGCATTTTCTGCAAATTTTACAACGAAAGAGGATTGAGAAATCTTTTAATTTATTCAAAAATAATTCTCAATGGGCAGTTTCTGCAAATTCAAAGTTTTCTGCTGCTAATTTATTTAGGATTTATCAAATCAGAGGAGATTTTCTCTACCCCTCAGTGGATCTTTCTGAATTTTCTAGGGATTACTCCGACCGTGAAATCCTTGCTTTTAACGAGTTAAATTTGCCACCGAGTGGCTCATATCTAGTCACGGTCGGTAGAATTTCTCGCTTCAAAGGAATTTATGAAGCCGTTGAGCATATCAGAAATTCTGGGCTCGCATTAGTTGTTATCGGCGGTGGAAATAGCAGAGAAAATGAATCGTTAATATCGTTTGGAAAAAAAATAGGAGTAAATATTAATGTTCTTTCAGATATTGATTCTGAAGCCATGCGCGCTGTTCTAAGGAATTCTATCGCTGTTATTGGACTGGCTCACGGAGAAGCATTTGGATTAACTCCCATCGAAGCAATGGCGATTGGTATACCACCGATATTTGTCGATGAGGGGGGTTATCGAGAAACAATAATTGACGGGGAAAATGGTCGGCTAATTTCGCGTCACGATCTTAGTGAATGGAAGAAAGCATTTGAACAAGCACAAGATATAGAAATTCGAACTCGGTGGTCAAATTCAGGCCTACAAAGGATTGCTAAATTAGGACTAAGCCCCGAAAATCATGCTGAAAGATTACAATCCAAGTTAAATTCCATGCTTTCGATGGAGGAGTCCTCTTGATTAATGAAATAATAAATCTAGAAAAGGTTGGAGAACTTCTTGAATTAGCCGATTATTCTGCATTATCAAAAATTGAGGTTCTTTCCGGTGGCTGGGCAAATTCAAATTATCTAGTAACATGCGACGATGAAAGAAAAGTCGTACTGAAAATTTGGCGAGAAAGAAGCCCTGATGCGGTTCAAAAAATGAATTCAAGCATAGAATGGATTGCAAAACACGGGGTATCTACCCCCACCCCACTCAAATTGAAAAATAATGAATACATGATCGTAGTCGATGGTTTTGCTTGGATTCTGATTCCATTTATCAATGCCCCATGGATCTCACAAGATACTGCTTCATTAAAATCACTCGGCATTGCCATTGCTGGCCTTCACGCCGTCCCTAATGCAGGACATTTTGGGACTTATTATACGATGGGAGTCGATATATGGCCGGAGCTTTTTGAACGCGCGGAATCTGAAAATAAATGGTCACCTTTCCTAAGAATGTTAGAAGAAGAATTAATCAAAAAAGATAAGAATATTCCAATAAATTTACCCAAAGGTGTGATTCATGGTGATTTATTTCAAGACAATATCCTAGGGCACCCCGGTGAAGTTTTAGCAATTATTGATTTTGAGGATATTTGTTATAACATTCTAGCAATCGATTTAGTTGTAGCATTCATCGGATGCTGCTGGATTGATGAAAAACCAGTAAAAGAGTTGTGGATTTCACTATTATCTGGCTATGAATCAGTACGCCCCCTCTCGTCAGAAGAAAGAGCTGCCTTGCCTGAATTATACCGGTACGCCAGCCTTTCAGTCGCTGCTTGGCGTTATCGAAAATTTATCTTAGATGAAGAAGATTCGGAACATGCTGACAGATATTTATTGATGATGAAAAGATTGGAAGAACCTGTTGGGTTTCTGACTGAATATCAATAATAAAGGAGAAAGGTATGGCAGTAATACATTCAATCAATGCTAATCCAAATGGCGGGGTGCCCAAACCTCGAATTAATTTGGCTCAACTCTGCTATAGTGGAGTCGAGGGCGATAAGCAGAACGATTTGCGTTACCACGGCGGTCCACTACGTGCAGTATGCCTATATTCTCTTGAAAAAATCAAGATGCTGCAAGCTGAAGGGCATCCGATTGATGTCGGCACAACTGGAGAAAATCTGACGATTAAAGACATAGATTGGGATTCGTTAGAGGCAGGAATGGAATTCTCTATCGGTGATGCTCTAATCGAATTGACCACCCGCGCTCCACCATGCAATATCATTAACGGTTCTTTCAGTGATCTAAATTCGAAGCGTATTTCTCATGAAGACAACCCTGGATGGTCACGTTGGTATGCAAAAGTTCTGACGGAAGGATTTGTAGAAGTTGGGGATTTGGTTATTCGAGGATGAAACATCGTTTCAAGAACGCGCTTAGTGGGTTCGCCATTCTGAAATAGGGATGGTCGCTCGCCCGGTTCAAAGCAGAGGTACCCGAGTGGTCAAAGGGGCTGGGATGAGGTCCCAGTGCGTAGTGCTTCGCAGGTTCAAATCCTGTCCTCTGCACCATCCTAACAACACCAGCGGTTACGGGACAATTTCAAAGAGCATTGCTTGGCTCTGGAGCCATGCGAGCCAGTGCTGTTCCAGTGATTCTGGTTGTTTTGGTGATGATTAGCCAGTCACTCGCAGTCATCTCCTACGCCGAATTAGAGAAAGGGGCTACGCATCTTGAAACAGACTATGGTGGGCCTATCGCATATACTGACGAACACACATATGCCACATTAGGAACTTCAGAAAGGAGCGCTACTTTGACTATGCCAGGAGGGCATGACTACGACAGGCCGCTGCCTCTCGTCGTGTCGCTGCACGGCTACAGCGGATGGGGGACACAAAACTCCGCCTACATGGGACTGTACGACAGTGTCCACGAAAATGAACACCTGTTACTATCTCCCGATGGTACAATGAACTGGTTCCTTCAGAGATGGTGGAACGCTACTGATAGCTGCTGCAACTTATACGATGATGAGGTAGATGATGTTGGGTACCTCCAGAACCTAATCGAGGAAGCAGTGCTGAACTACGGCGCTGACCCCGATGGAGTGGTTATCATGGGGCATTCCAATGGGGGCTTCATGTCACACCGGATGGCATGTGACTCAGGCGGTTCTATCAGATCAATAGTATCCCTCAACGGTGCTACCTGGGATGACTTCTCTTCCGACTGCCCGGACACGGGAAGGCCAGACATACTCCATGTCCACTCTACAGGAGACGGGGTAATCTACTACGACGGGGGTTCGATTTTAGGTAACGAATACCCCTCGGCTCTAGAGTCGGTTGACCATTGGGCAGACCGATCAGGATGCGACCTGTCCATGACGCTCCTTGGGAGCATCGACCTAATCAACTCAGATGGAATAAGCGAGACAGATTCATTCGAAAACCTCAACTGCTCAGATGACAACAGAGTAGCTCATTGGAGAATAAACAACGGCTCTCATCTCCCCTCTCTGAATGAGCCCGTATGGGCAGACCTGACTCTTTCTTGGGCCCTTTCGGGTTTTGTCAGAGACTCTGATGGAGACGGTTATCGAGACGACGCGGATGCCTTCGTGTACGACTCTGACGAGTGGGCGGATAACGATGAGGACGGAATTGGGGACAACGCAGACATAGATGATGATAATGATGGGTTGACCGACTCAGAAGAGGCAAATATCGGCACAAACCCACTCAATTGGGATACGGATGGTGATGACGTTTCTGACTTGACTGACTGCGACCCAATAAACGGAGAACTGTACACTGACACCGATTTAGACGGGGTATGTGATGAGGTGGATGAAGATGCAGATGGAGACAATTGGAACAACGACCAGGAATTCGATTGTCTTACTGATTGGTTGGATGTTAGCTCAGTACCATCTGATTTAGACAGCGATGGTGTTTGTGACGTGATGGATACTGATGATGATGGTGATGGGTACTTCGATGATTACGATTTGTTTCCCCTCGATGCTAGCGAATGGTCGGACAATGATGGGGATGGATTAGGAGACAATGCGGACACCGATGATGATAATGATGGTTGGTCTGACGATGATGAGTTATCATGCGGAACCAATCCCTGGGGACTCCCGGATCCAGAAGACATGGACGGAGATGGTGTGTGCGACTTCCTTGACCCTGATATCGATGGTGATGGGCATCCTAACGATGATGACCACTATCCCTTAGATTCCAGTGAATGGGCAGACACTGACGGTGATGGAGTAGGTGATAACGCGGACGCGTTTCCAAGTAACCCAAATGAGTGGTCTGACACAGACGAAGACGGAGTCGGCGACAACTCAGATGCTTTTCCAAACGATTCTAATGAAACATTGGACACTGACGAGGATGGAGTGGGAGACAACGCTGACGCATTTCCTAGCGACCAAAACGAGTGGTCCGATACTGATGGCGACGGAATCGGCGACAACTCAGACGCGTTTCCAAACGAGGCAAACGAATGGAGTGACTTGGACGGGGATGGAGTGGGGGACAATACCGACACCTTCCCAACAAACCCCCTAGAGTGGATAGACACCGACGGGGATGGCTTCGGAGACAACTCAGATGCTTTTCCGATGGACGGAGGGGAGTGGCTGGACACAGACGGAGACGGTGTAGGTAACAATGCAGACGCCTATCCTCTTGATTCTTCTAAGTGGGAGGAAGACCCTGATTACGCTATGATTGGGGTGGTAGTGGCGCTGGTTATGATTAGTGTCCTAGCGTACACAAGACAACGACATGATTGAGTGCATAGAGTGCTTTCGATAAACATGAACTGGGTCAGTCTAGTAGGAAAGGGATTGTTTAGCGGAGCCGTAATAGTGACAGCCAGCGAGATCGCAAAGAAGTCGGCGACCTTCGGAGCTCTAGTTGTCTCACTGCCGCTGGCGAGCATTATTGCCCTCACTTCCCTCTATCAAGAAACATCAGATGTTGAAAAAGTCGCAGATTTTGCTGAGGGAATTCTATGGCTGGTCTTGCCATCATTAATTTTATTTGTCACTTTGCCAATAATGTTGAGGAAAAATATTGAATTCGAAATTGCAATGGCAATTTCAATTATCTTAACAATTATCGCCTATGGTATCGGTATTTGGGCTGCACAAACTATTGGAAACATTTCTTGATTAATTATCATCAAATACTTCAATTTCGATATTACGTCGTATTAAATCAGTAAATTTTGACTTGTATTGTGTAGCTTTTACACTGTGATTATCAATCCAGTGGTAATTTCCTCCCCGTGGCTTTCCAAACAAAAGGGAATGAAATTTGAATCCTTTTTCATTAAGCCAAGCTTCGGTTACTTCTCTGTGCTCTTCGGTTCTTGCTGTAAAAAAACATATTTGATGGCCTTCATCGTACCAGCGATTGGTTGTTTCTAATGCATCTGGGTAGGCTTCAGCGGTCACCATTCTCTCGGGTTCTTCATTAGGAATGTCTTCACCTATCGTTCCATCTATATCGATGAGATAATTTTTTGTTTCTACAGAAAAAACAGGGCTCGCCCGCAATCCATTCTCATCCAATGCCTCTAAGAGCTCTTCCATAGATTATCGCGGACTGAGGCAATACATGAATAAGTAGGTTAGTACATCTCTTTATCTGCTATTTCTGGATGCCAGGGCGTTTTCTAATATTCATAGCGGAAAATAATTTCCGGATTCCGAATAGTTATGAATGGGAGGGCGGACGGCGATTCATGCCTGGCACCTTCGATCGGAGTCGTCGGTCCGCAGTCACCCGACGCGTATCAAAAAATTTCGATCATGCGCTCTCTAAATATTTCGGTGTCAACACTCCCGATGCGAAAGCAGGACAAGGGGCTCATGATGCCTATGTGGCTGCACTTCGTGCGCACGGAACTGAGGTCACAGTCCTTCCAGGACTTGATAATCACCCAGATTGTTGTTTCGTCGAAGATGTTGCCGTGATGGTTTGCGACAAGGCAATTATTCCCAAATTAGGGCATGAGTCTCGTGAAGGAGAACAGATGGCAATAATCGAATACTTGAGAGGGGGTTCTGAAATTATCCACATGAATTCCAATTGCACTTTAGATGGTGGTGATGTTATTTTCTTAGATGATCGTTATCTAATTGGCATCTCAACACGAACTAATCGAGCTGGAGCTGAATTCCTAGCGAAATACGTCAAAGAGGCTGGCTTTGAAGTTGAATTAATTGAAATCCCAGACTCAACCTTGCATCTAACAACCGTCTGTTCTTCTCCACGCCCAGGGACTCTTGTCGCCGCAGAAGGGCATCTTAGTATCAATCAAATAGGACACCTTGCTGAAGAAATAATTTGGGTGCCTAATTCTGAGACTTATGCTGCGAATACAATTGGATATCCTGAGGATAAGGTCATTATAGCGGCAGGATATTCAGCAACTCGACAATTATTACTCGACGCTGGATTCAACGTCACAACAGTTGACATGGATGCGATTCGTGAAGCAGATGGGTCCCTAACTTGCTTATCACAGTTCAATGCGTGAGCCCGTCGCATTCAACAGCAGTGAATATCTCGGCAATTCATGGCTTCGCGGCGGATGTTAGCATCCAGCATGATAATTATCATGTTACTTGCAACGATAAGCGGTTGTTTTGGCGAAGAAAACGACACACCTCAAAATGGTGATTTATCTGTCGATGTCGAAATGATGACTGGGGGTGTTTTTCAAGACGTAGAATTCAAAGCAAAGGTTTCAATGTCGGTTTTCATTCCATATTTATTGATTGATCCTGTGACGGGGTTTGTACAAAATTCAACGGTTATTGATTTAAAATCCGGGGAACAGGAGACAATTTCAATCTTAGCGCCCCCAAGAGCCGATACAATGATTTTCATGTTCGGTGAAATGGAACGGCAAAATTGGCCGATACGCCATCAAGCGGAGTCTTGGGTGACATGGATGTCCAATGGAGGAGACAGTGGTGACTCAGATGATGCCGTTCAGAGAGTTGCTACCAATGAAAATTCAACTTATGATACGATGAACTACAGCACTGAAACCGGTGGTAAAGTTCTGATTAAATCTGCTTCAATTGTACGAGAAATGGCTATAGGAATCGATGAAGGCGGAGCTCACTCGACTGGAATAATGCATGGAAAAGTAGTCTATGATCGCCTCTTTGAAATCACCGATCCGGCGATTTCCCTATTCGATGTTGATGGCCGCGAAGGATATTACGATCGCTGGGCTGGTCAAGGAAACCCATCATACGAAGATGGGGCTGCTTATCTTGCAAACGAGTTGAGTTCCTTTGGTTTGGAGGTAAAAACCCATAGGTATGAGTTTACAGATATTTTAGGTTCACAAAATCCAGAAGCGTACAATGTCTGTGCTTACAAATGGGGAAGTGAAATGATCAATGAATGGTTAGTTTTCGGTGCTCACTTCGATATTGCGCCACCTGCTAATGCCGTACTACTCGACCCTCACGTCACAGGAACACGGAGTTATGGAACACGGGTCGGTGCTTACGACAATACGGCTGGAACATCAATGGTGCTCGAGACAGCACGAGTTTTGGCTGATTTTGAGTCGCGCCGAACAATGGTATTTTGCCTATGGTCTGGAGAAGAGGGAGGGAAGCGTGGTTCAGATTATTGGACCGAATATTATGTCGCAGAAGACCATCCTGAAGTCACCGTTACCAATTACATCAATCTCGACATGGCTGGTGTAAATTGGCCTGGAGGAGGAGGAGCGCCACACGGAGATCCTGATCCTCAAATTGACGAGGGGGGGTATCCAAAAGACGCCGAGGTTTGGCCTATGCGAGTTTACATTGGACCTTCCCTTGACCATGATGTCATCAATCAACCAGGCATGGTTGGCCTGTCAAATTGGATTGGCTCAGATGCTCTAGGTTTAGAAAATGAAATTGGTACATTAATTGGTGTAAACTATTCATCGGACACTTGGAAAACCGATTCATGGATTGATTCGGACCGGCCTGAAATTATCATCTATGAAGATACTACGGCAAGGAGTGATCACGCGAGTTTCCAAGATAACCTTGGGACTGTTACCGTCGGATTTGGTGGCTTAGTTGACGGATATTGGTGCTATCACCAGACTTGTGATACTCTCGAAGAAATGGAGGATTGGATGGATACCACTGGCAAGGATTACGGCGAAGAAAACACTGGTGTTGCAAACCTTGTCAACAGCCTAGACATGATTACTTGGTGGGCTCTGATGACCTTCTTCCACTGTGATGAAAAACCTGTGTTAAATGAATATCTTTGACTCATGCCGGCTTAATATTAATAGACATGGTTTGCTTATTTCCCTCTGCATCGCGGAATTCCTGTCACCTCATCTCTTGCCAGAGTTTGCTTCAATTATTTTCGTTTCTGCGATGCACCTAAATGCCCAGAATTACGAATATATTTCCAGTTAATGTATGATACGCAATACTTAGAATCGTCACAAAAGAAACCCAGAAAATAGGATCGGACCAGGCTTTGATTTTCTTTCCGTCCAACGGTCCAAATGGTAGCATATTAAATGCCGCTAAAATAGCGTTTCCCATCAACCATATCCCCAAAAAATCATCAAGGAATGGGCTGATTCCGTTTAATAAAAGGATCATTCCAACTCCAACGGCCCAAAGAGCGACATTTGTCAGGGGGCCTGCGATTGCGATTTTTCCGAACTGAGCCTTGGTTGTTTGACCAGCAACCATCACCGCACCTGGCGCCATAAAAACAAAACCGAAAGCTGCAGCAATAATTACACCCCATTTCAAACCGGTTGGAGATGCTCTAAACTCTGCCCAACAACCATATTTTCGTGCAACGATTTTGTGGGCGATTTCATGAAGTAAAAATGCTGGGCCAATTGCTGCTGCATAAAGAAAGCCGCCGATAAGAAATGCTAATGGATTTTGAATTGCTCCAAATAACCCACGAACCGACATAAAAGCAAGTGCTAACGAAAATGCAATCGTCGCTTGCGTCAAATGTTCGATTTCTATTTTCGAAAAATGCCAAATTGAACCGGTGTGTATCGTCGGCTGATGCCCATGCTGAGGTGCTCCAAATAATCTGAAAAAAGGTTGGCCTCCTTGATTAGAATGGATTACACGGACATGTGGTTTTCGCCAATTACCATCATCCCGGGCACGAGTGTGGGATTTCGATGTATTACCAAGTTGATCGAATGGATCTTCGTCCAGCCAGTGGGCACGAGGGTCGCGTTTCTCTGACATTTCAAACACCTGCAGAAACCATATCGTTTGAAGTCTCGTAACCTCAATCGTTGTCGAGGAGGTCGCCTACCTCTTCCAATAATTCTTCCCATGTAGGGATTTTTTGCTTTGGTTCACCAGCAATTTTTATGAGCAATTCTTCCCTTTCTTCAGCCCCTAATCTTTCTTCGCCCCATTTACGATTATTCGCAACATTTCGAATTAGGGATTTAGATTTCTTATTTTTCAAAGCCTCAAACTTAGCTTGGATTTCTTCCGTTGTTGTGGCAGGAGCAAGGCCGTGATGGGCATCGATTAGCATTTTATATTGAGTCATTACTCCTCCATGAAGTGGGTCATCAATATAATCAACTGGATTAGCAAGCATGGTAACAAATTCTCTAGAGAGCCGATCTGCTTTACTTTCAGCCGGGCCATCAGCAATCTTATCGCGAGTGCGAATATGTCCCGAAATACAAGATTTGCATCGAGGGGATCCCGCTACATCATCGGCATCGCAAGTGAGGCAACAAATGGCGAAACCCATCTGTTCCATCGCTCGCCTAGGAAGGGACATATTTCAAGGCGTAACGAAGAAGGAGATGAAGGCTACGAATTGATGATTGAAGAAAAAAATGATTATGTTTTTCTAAATTGTTAGTATTAAGATTGAAACATAACTAAGAAAGGTCTATTTGGATTGGGGGCACTCAAGTGTCAAAGGAGGATCATGCTATGGATGAAGAAATCGGAATCGCTGCCGATATTAAGAAAGAAAAGGGTATACTGGTAGTCGATGCAGAACTAACCAACAACGGCACCTTGCCATTGGAGGATATCAAAATGTGTGTAAGTTTTGACTCGTCAGAATTTGCCGCACGAGGAGGAAAATGCACAGACATGGGGTATTTATTTCCGGGTAATATGCAATCACACACATTTACCCTCGAGCCTCGTCATTTAGTAGAAGATTCACAATTGAAAGTACGTGTTCGAGGAAGGATCCTAGATTCTAGAATTTTTCAAGAAATAGATTTGGGCTATGTAAATATGAAAGTTGCAAAGAAAAGTTATCAACGCACACATATTGATTGGTTTGAATAAGATTATTAATACTCTATATTCTTATACAGCCCCTCTTTGGAACAAGTGTGGAAAGAGATGAATTAATCCATAGTCGTAGATGGATTATTCTTGGAATAATGAGTCTTAGCCTCATCATAGTGATGCTCAATAATGTGACTCTAAACGTTGCACTGCCTGAGTTATCAAAGGATCTACAAGCAGACAATACTGAACTTCAGTGGATGTTAGACGCCTATGCGCTAATTTTTGGTGGAACTCTCCTCGTGATGGGTGCTATTGGAGATAGATTCGGGAGAAAGGGGGCTTTACAACTTGGGCTGATTATGGTGGCAGGAGCATCTGCACTAACTGCGATGTATGCCTCAACGTCTAACGAAGTGATTGCTGCGAGAGCTGTTATGGGACTAGGAGCTGCTTTGGTGATGCCCGCAACTCTCTCTGTAGTTGTAGTAGTATTTCCTCCTGAAGAACGCGGCAAAGCTGTTGGTATCTGGGCGGCAATGGCGGGAGTTGGAGCCCCTATTGGCTTACTAGTAGGGGGATGGGCGGTTGAGAACTATGATTGGCAAATGGTTTTCTTGATTAATGTGCCAATTATTGCTCTAGCACTGCTACTTGGCTTATTCCTAGTTCCAAAAACTAAGGATGACCAAGAAAGGCCTCTAGATCCGGTTGGAGCCTTACTTTCTGTTGCGGCTCTTGGTTCAATTCTCTACGCCATTATCGAAGGACCGAGCGTTGGATGGGGATCCTCTGAAATTCTAGGAATTGGGGCATTGGGCATTGTTTTTTCTGCTATCTTCATCCGTTGGGAACGGCGAACAGAGTACCCTATGTTGCCCCTAGATTTCTTCAAAGATAGGGGGTTTACAATGGGTCTAGTGGCGATAATGCTCGCCTTTTATGTGATGTTTTCATTCATGTTCACCCAAATGTTGCACTTCCAATTAGTCCGTGGGCTCACTCCCCTTGGGGCGGCGTTCAAATTCTTGTGGCTCCCTGTAGGTCTGATGCCGGCCGCAGCCAATTCGGATCGTCTTGTAGAAAAATTTGGCAGCAACAATGTCATAGCAACCGGCCTTACTTTAGTTACAATAGGAATGTTGATTTTTACAACTGTTACTATCGATACCGATTATAGCAAACTTGCATTGATATTCTTCCTAGTAGGGCTTGGGATGGGTCTTACAATGGCACCATCCACTACATTGGTCATGGATTCAATACCTGCGGGTAAGGCAGGAGTTGGAAGTGCCACGAATGACACCAGTAGAGAAGTAGGAGGGGCCCTCGGTATTGCCATTGGTGGTTCTGTTTTGAACGAATATTACCAAAGGAGCATGATTGTACCAGAGGGATTGGAGCATCTTGGGCAATTACCCTTTGATTCGTTTGCAGCAGCAATTAGAATTGGCAGTGATATGTCAGCAGGAGGAAATATCTTAGGGGCACAATTGATAGAAAATGCTCAATTGGCATTTGTTGAGGGTATGGTTGCTTCAGCCTTCGTGGGTGCTGTGATAGCTTTCATTGGAGCCATTCTAGTAAAACTGTTTATGCCATCTAGAATTATTCATCATGCTGAAGAATAATTTAACCTAATCGTCGATTCAATTCAGAAAGTAATTGCTTAGGAATTGGACTTTCAACGGCTTGCCGCGCACCGTTAGGATGATCAAATTCAAGCGAGGAGGCGTGAAGGCAAAGCCGATTGACGCTGGCTTTTCCAAATCCATGCCTAGTATCACCGACAACTGGCGTAGTCAAAGCGGCCATGTGAAGTCGGATTTGGGCTCTTCGCCCAGTGTCAATTTTGATTCTAACCAAACTATGAACTGGCCCTTCTTTCTCCAAACTCCAATGGGTGATTGCTTCCTTTCCAGCCCTACGTCCTGGGGATACAAGTCGAACCCGCTTATCTTTTGTTTCTTGGATACGAGTGGTTTCTGTACCTGATTCATTAGCGGGTTTACCGTGGATAACTGCGTGATAGATTCGTTCTATCGTTCGAAGTTTAAATTGGGATTGAAGAAAATCTCGAGTTTCAGCCGAGCGAGAAAATATCATACAACCAGATGTTTCCCTATCGAGTCGATGAACGAGGTAAGCGCGTGTTTTGCCGTTTTCCCACGCCCATTTCGCCATACGGTCAAACATTGTATCGAATTCGCCACGATCTGTAGCAACCGCGAGAAGGCCTGCGGGTTTGTCAGCAACAATAATTTCAATATCTGAGAAAAGTATTGACGGTTCTGGCATTTCGAGTTTTTGATTTCGCTTTGGCGTATCTCCATCCGCTGTCGAAAGAATAGTAACTTTGACCCCTGCAGAGATTTTTGCATTTGCTCGAGTTGCTCGTTCCTGACCTACTCTGACTCTTCCATGATCTACCATTCGGCGAAGAGAATTTCGTTTAGCTGTAGGATGAAGGGATGCCAGAACTTCAAGGAGAATTGTGTCCTCTGTGGTTTCGACTGAAGGGTCCGGCATGTACTTGCCAACAGGTGATAGTCATCAAACTGACCGTTACTTCCACCATTCGAGGACTTCGCGATTAACGCCAAATCTCTCCTTCCAAACCATGCGAGCCGAGGTGCGCATATTGAAGGGCATAGTTTTCATTAGATTATTGTAAATAGATTCGGCTCTTGCTCGAGACTCGCCCTTGTCATGGGGATCTATTATTGAAAGAATTAAGTCAATAAGTTCGGTTAACTCATCCATAGTATTTGGCTCTTTTTTGTCTAAAATCGCCAATGCTAACTTGTCCGTCACACCCTCTGGGTCGAGGTTGTTGTTTGATTCAAATTCCATCAAGGCTGCTTTTGTTTGAGAGCCAAAATTACCATCCACGGCCAAATTATGATTGGTCGTCGTGTTCAGTAATTCTTGCAACCTCGATACATCGTTACCTTGGTCTCCCTCATGCAGAATCCTAGAACCTAGTTCTCCCACATATGGAGGAGGGGGGGAATTATGAGTTCCGCGGATTATGGTTTTCAGAACAAAATAAAGGGGTGCTAAAGCGATTGAGCCGACTACCGGAATCGCAAACCAACACCAGGTCCAGTACACCCATTGGGCGCCAAATTGATAATTGTCTGAAATACCCAATGACCCCTCAACCCAAGTATGGAGATCCCAGGCTATCCACGCTAACATTAACCAAAACAACGCGAATGGAAGAGCAAATGTGTAGCCTGCCATTTCATTTCTACGCCATTCAGGGGTAGGGAAAATACTCCACCAAATCATTAGCAATCCAAAAATTAATGGAAATGTGGCGAAGAAATTGAAAATGGGAGTCAAAAGGCCCCACCAGATCTGGCCGTCATTATCCATACAATATGCGCAGTTCCCTATCCATACTGTATTGAGAAAAGTGAGAAAGCCCATGGAGAGGTGGAAGATTAGCCAAGGCACTCCGATAAGAAATGACAGCGAAATTGGCCTAAGCAGAGATTTTTCTGGAATTGGATATGCCGCCTGTTGCTCCTTGGTGAGTTTGTGCCAAGGGAGCCCGTGCTTCATCTCCACCGACGTAGGGGTC
The DNA here is from genome assembly GCA_018654845.1 of Methanobacteriota archaeon. Classification (GTDB taxonomy): domain Archaea; phylum Thermoplasmatota; class Poseidoniia; order Poseidoniales; family Thalassarchaeaceae; genus MGIIb-O2. The sequence goes on from JABIKU010000002.1 coordinate 125,749, forward strand.
GAATCAGCCATATAATGTGAGAAGCAGACGTGAATATGTAGTTTATTGATTACAATAATGAGTTTTTTACGTAATTAACTGCGTTCCTGAATATCGTCATGCCTTCACCCTCTCCATGCTCGATTTCTTCGCGGGTCCAGGTAGCGCCCAGCCAAGTAGAATGATTGGCTTCAGGATGGGGCATAAGGCCGAAAACGAGGCCGGTTCGGTCGCAAACACCCGCAATGTTTCGCCAACTTTGGTTTGGTGATATTGGATAGGGGAGGATCTTGTCACTTGCACTAGGGTAATCGGAATCGGGGTTCACATATCGTACAGCGAGCTGGCCGGATTCGGCCCACTCGTCCAATAAAGTTCTGTCATCGGTTACGAATTTTCCTTCTCCATGCCTTACTGGTACACGCATACGAGTCATGCCTTTAGTCCAGATGCATGGACTATTCGGGTCGAACTCTAGGGTTGCCCAACGATTTTCATAATGCCCAGAATCATTTAGGGCGAGGGAAGCGGTTTGTGTTAGGGATACTTCTTCATCTCCCGGTAGCAAACCCATCTTTACTAAGACTTGGAAACCATTACAGATACCAATCACTGGTTTTCCTGCCTTTACAAAAGCCCTGACTTGCTCTCGAAGCCCAAAACGAAGCCTGTTACCCATCAGGCGGCCGCTTCCTAAATGATCGCCGAAAGAAAATCCTCCAGGAACGGCCATAATTTGGTAATCATCAAGGCTCATTTCACCATTGACAAGACGGTTGACGTGAACTCTGTCGGCCTTAGCTCCCGCCATTTCAAACACTGCAATCGTCTCGGTCTCACAATTAATTCCAAACCCAGAAAGGACTGCAACGCGCGGGGTGTCAACCATTAGTTTGTACCCCCGTCTAGTGTACCTTTCCAAGCCACCCTTAGAGCGGACATTGATGCGGTCATAACTGAATCATTACCATTATTGAAAGTGATATTGTCGCCAGACTCTACACGGCCTAATTTGTAGCAGGCGTGACCTTTCATTGATGCTTCAAATGCGACGCTGTCTGTGGGTTTTACACTAACTAAGATACGTCCCAGAGATTCACCAAATAGAGCCCCCCATGAGTCGATATGACTACAATCGGATGTAATGGGGGAAATGTCGATTATACTGCCCGAATCACAGCCGAAGCAACATTCAGCAACTGTAGTAGCAAGTCCACCGTCACTACAATCGTGCGCGCTGGCTACAAGCCCTGCGCCCATTGCAGCCGTAAGTGAACGATACATCGAAAGGTTTCGCTTTGCATCAATTTCTGGTATTGTCCCTCCAATTCCACTTCGGCCATTAGATTCGTCTCTAAACATGAAGGCTAATTCACTTGCTCCTAATTCTTGATGGGTTTCGCCAAGCAAATATATGTGGTCGCCCACATTCTTGAAATCGCTCGAAACTGCCTTACGAACATCAGAATGATTGCCTATCAAACTGAACAATAATGTTGGTGGAACGCTAATCTTCTTCCCATCCAATATTGCATCGTTTTTCATAGAATCTTTACCGCTTATGCAGGGCAAATTGTATGCACGGCATATATCATCAAGAGCGCGATTAGCACGAACTAATTGTGCTAATTTATAGCGTCCATCCGGAGTTTTTGCAGACTCGACCGGATCTGGCCAACAGAAATTGTCTAAACCGGCAATGAGATCCAAATCAACTCCAACACAAACTGCATTTCGAAGAGCTTCGTCGATACTTGCTGCCGCCATGGCATATGCGTCGATATCAGAATATCGTGGAGCGATTCCATTTGAAATAACAGCACCTTGTGTTTGTCCTTGTATTGGGGCGATGACTGCAGCGTCACCGGGAGCGTCATGGTTGACGCCGCCAAACGGCTTGATCACCGATTGGGCAATAACTTCGTGATCATAGGAGCGAACCCACCATTCTTTGCTGGCAACATTCGGTCGAGCCATCAGTCGGCAAAGGATTTCTCCAAACTCATTCGCATTGACTTGAGGGAATATTATTGGTTCATGAATAGGAGGAATCCATTCCGATTCGAGCTGTAATTGTGGGCAGCCATCGTAAAGGAAAGAAATTGGTAAATCAGCAACTGTTTGTTCTCCAAATCGAACAATAAATGAGCCGGAGTCTGTAAAAGTTCCAACTGCGGTTGCTTCTACTTCATGAAGAACAGCAAGTTTCTCGAAAGCTTCGCAATCAGCCGTACTTACTCCAATAGTCATCCTCTCTTGCGACTCAGATACTAATATCTCCCAGGCCGAAAGGCCTGCTTGTTTCAAAGGTACAACCGAAAGATCTAGGTCGGCTCCCCCTGTTAATTCGGCCATCTCACCAACACTACTTGATAGCCCCCCAGCACCATTGTCAGTAATGACTTGAATTAAACCTAAATCCCTCGCTTCAAGCACCATGTCTATCATTTTCTTCTGAGTGATAGGGTCGCCTATTTGCACAGCCGAAGATGGGCTTTCTTCGGTCAATTCAAGGCTGGAAAAGGTAGCGCCATGAATTCCATCAGAACCAACTCTACCACCAACCATGTAAACGATATCCCCTGGTGTTGGCGTTTTGATATGTGATTCGCGGCCATCGGGCAAACGGCGTGGCATCATCCCTACGGTCCCACAATAAACCAAAGGTTTGCCCAAATATCTTTCATCGAAGATTATTGCTCCGTTCACGGTTGGAATACCAGACTCGTTTCCTCCAGCCCGGACACCAGCATGTACCCCTCGGAATACACGGGAAGGGTGGAATAAACCTTCAGGAATTGCCCCCGAATAATTTGGTGGACCAAAACAGAATACGTCAGTATTGGCAATTGGCCGCGCCCCAAGTCCGGTTCCCAATATATCTCGATTGACACCTACGATACCGGTCATCGCACCTCCAAATGGATCCAATGCGCTCGGTGAGTTGTGAGTCTCGGCTTTCATACAGAGACTCCAATCATCATTCCAAGCGATTACTCCGGAATTATCATGGAAAATCGAAAGAAGCCAATCAACTTTGGATTGAATGTCCAACGTTGGCGTCATAATGTGAGTTTTGAAAAGTGAATCTATTGAGCAATCTTCCCCAGTTTCGGTATCGATGTGGTGAATTTTTGCAGCGAATATTTTGTGTGAGCAATGTTCAGACCACGTCTGAGCCAAACACTCCAATTCAACGTCGGTTGGAGCATTTGGCACAAGTCCTCTCGCTTCTCTTGTGATTCTGACTTTTGCATTTCGATAGTGTGCTTGTATCGCCTGCATTTCCTCGAGGTTTAATGCTAATAATCCGGTTTGGCTAATCTCGATTAATTTTTCATCGGACACTTCGAGATTAACGATTGACGGTTTTTGTTGTAGTAATGCTGGACGGTCGGGGAAATTTATTGTGGGCCAATTTTTTGCTTGGCAATCTATTGTATCTGCAATAATCGCTCGCTCAATCATACGGTTATGCAATTTACTTGCTAGCCAATCTGGCGAGATTTCTTCAGGTACGCCCCAAAACAAGTAAGTTCTGCTCGTCGCAACCTCTGCTTGCTCGAAAAGAGCAGGGAAAATTGTTAGCAAACCGTCGAGGCCTGCTTGTGCGGCGTTGTCCGTAACGCCGGGTTTGAATCCTGTCGCAATAGCTATTTGTGGGGCTATTGGAAACACCGTTTGGTCATTGAGTAATGTTTCGTTGACACTTCCTTCCTCAATTACTGGATCTGCGAACAAATCAAAAATTGCACTTCGAGCCTCTTCACTCGACATTTGGGCACGAACCTGATATCTCAATATTACCCGTACCGCACCGACCTCAACGCCATAATTCGAAGCGAACATTGCCTTGATAGAATCTCCTCGTGCATCAGGTAAACCTTCGACATCCTTGGTGGTTACTTCGTATGAAAAAACCGGAGTGTCTGCCATATGCCTTCCTCGGTAATTCGCCGCCATCGCGGCTTGTCCATGAACAAACCGGTGCAGGCCATAGGCCTGAGTTCGTAAACGAAGGGAAAGGCTTGAGATACTTGCAGCAGCGGAGTAGCCCGATGCAACCCGATGAGGTGTGGGGCACGCGCTGGAGAAGTTGTGCAAATCCTATCGCTCATCGCTTCATGGAAACCGCTTGCGAAAAACAATCATTAGTTTGTCTCGCTGCCGACCTGCGCACTATCGATGAATTGGTGAACTTAGTCAATGAAGTGGGCCCATATATCGCCGCCCTGAAGACTCATGTCGACATCGTCGAAGATTTTTCTACAGAAAATTGGCTGAAATTGGTCGAAGCTGCCGCTGAAAACAGTCTCCTTCTTTTTGAAGATCGAAAGTTCGCAGATATTGGTGGAATATCTCAAAAACAAATGGCCGGTGTTTACGATATTCGTTCATGGTCGGATATTGTTACTGCCCACAGGATTTCTGGACCCGACATTATCGATGGGATTGCTGCAGGGTGGGCAGATGTGCAACGAATTGGGGGTGTGCTTTTGCTCGCTCAAATGTCAAGTCAAGGCAACCTATTAACCAGCGAATACACTGAAGAAACTATTGCCACAGGTAAAGCCTCTCCGCATGTATTAGGATATATTGGAAATGGCAGTTCTCCGATCGAAGTGAGTGCTTTGCGAGAATTAGTTGGCGATGGGCAAATGATTTGGACTCCTGGAGTTAATATTGATTCTAATGCAGCAATAATGGGACAAAGGTATGGAAATCCGCATGATTCGATTATAGCAGGAGCAGATGTGATAATTGTCGGTTCTGGAATTTATCGAGTAAAAGATAGGAAATCTGCCGCTAAGGCATATGCTGATGCGTCGTGGAACGCTTTGCTCGAAAGAGAGAGATAAAATTGGACTTTGCTGAATTATTAATTTGGTTTGCAGCGATTGGTACGATTGCAATTATTAGTTATATGATTGGAAAAAACATGTTGACGAGATGGCGCCTTGGATATCGTCTCGATAACTTGGACGAGGATTTACGAGGCGATACTTCACTGAAAATCGAAGTGATTACCAGTGCACCGCAAGGCAGTGAAATTTCTACTTCGGTGCCAGCAATTCTATTAGATGAAAGCGAATAATTTATCGATTGCTGGTTGGATATCAATATATCCTAAATAATTTGCAACTCCGATCGACCCGCCTGCAATTATCAATAATAATAATATTTTACGTGACTTTTTTCCTTTTGTTTTAACGGTTGACGGTTCGGTGGGGGCCAGTGGTAAAGTGGGAAGTGGAGGGAATTCGGGCATAATTAGGGCCGCTGGAACTAGGGGCGCATCTACCTCCATTTCGGGATATAGTGCATCAAGATCGGCAACCCCTGGTGCCTCAGGTATTTGCCCCATTATCGTATTCCAACTTTCATCAATTTGTGATTTTGTAAGAGGTGTGACTAATGTTGCTACTGCCCCTGCTGAATATGCTGCATCTTCTGCTTTTTCAAGGCGTGACTTACTGGTAACAAATACTAATCTGGCAGTAGCATGAGATTCGCGAATCTCCAATGCTGCAACATGACCGTCCATAGAAGGAATATCGAGAGCGATGAATGTCAAATCAGGACGGATTTTGACATATTCATCTACGGCTTTGTCCCCATCATCACAAATTTCGATGTTCCAACCCTTTCGGGATAGGACGCTTTTGATCCTCCCCTCAATAATAGGATTATCGACAACAACGAGAGCCGTCTTCGTTTCATCGCCCGCCATGATAAACATCACACGAAAGGATTTCTTCATGAACGACTCGGTCGTTCCATTTACTGAATTATCGAGTCAATAAACCACTCTGGATCGAAGTTTAACAAATCCTCGTAGCCCTGTCCAACACCAGCGAGAACGATTGGTCTGCCTGTAGCATGAGCTATCGATAATGCTGCGCCGCCTTTGGCATCTGTGTCCAATTTACAAAGCACTGCGCCATCAAATCTCAAAATTTTCTGAAATACTATCGCTTGAGTAACAGCGTCGTTTCCAGCCAGAGCATCTGCTACAAATAATACCAAATGAGGGCGGCTGACTCTGTGGACTTTTCGTAATTCTTCCATCAAATTAGTCTTGTTTTGCATCCGGCCGGCGGTATCGATAATGACAATGTCGTCACCCTTTGCCTTCGCACTCTCGATTGCATCACGAGCAATCGCTGCTGAATCCCCCCCTCGTTGACTGCGAACACATCGAACACCAAGGCGCTCGCTGTGAGCGGCAAGTTGGTCTATTGCCCCGGCACGGAATGTATCGGCCGCTGCGAGCACTACTGAATATCCCTCATTTGAAAGGCGATGCGCAATTTTTGCAGTAGTTGTGGTTTTTCCTGTACCATTTACTCCAACAATCATTATCGAAACCGGCCCGCCGGCAGCGACGAATGCTTGGATAGTTTTGTCAAAATCCCAATAGCCGGCTTCCAATAATCCGAGTAAGGATTTTCTTAGCGCTAAATCAACAACTTCTGTTAAAGATTGTTTCTTTGAAATTCGTGCCCCAATTAAATTTGCTCTCAGGGCGGCGACTACCTCTTGTGTTGCAGAATGCCCCATGTCGGCACTCAACAATTCAAACTCCAGGTCTTCAAGAATCTCATCTAATACGGAACTATTCTTGATAATTTGTCCACCACTAGAGACTTCTGAATCGCTTAAATCTATATTGAAGTGGGCTGGCTCTACTGCTACTAATTTCCTACCTGTTGTTGATTGCATCCTATCACGATCTTTTAGTTTTGATTCTGTATTAGCTAAATTGCTGGGTTCAATCGATGCTGCTCTTTCTGCCCGTTTTCTCTGCTTTTTATCCCCAGGCTGAGCAAACGGATCTGGGGGCAATTGTTCTTTAAAATCGTCCCATTCATCTTCGACCTTTTCTTGAAAGTCTTCAAATCCGGGCGGTGGTGGTGGTGGCGCGGTCGTTTTCGCTTTCTCTATTGCCTCGAGTAATTTTCGTCGTTCGATAAGAGCTAGTTCTGCCTCAATAGAGTCTTCTTCTACGACGATTTCTTCTTTGACTACGTCTTTGGCTTGTTTTTTGAATCGATCGAATAATCCCATTCACACACCTCAATCATCCAATGTAAACTCGGTGCCGCGCTTCCTCTTGCGCCGTTTTGTTTTCGATTCGGTTGGTATCGACACTGTCTCAGGAGAGGTGGGTGTTTCTTCGGCAACATTACCGAACAATTCAGGTTCTGTGCCTTGTAGTTCTGCGATTTGTTCATTGAATATATTTGCTAATACAAGAGTTTCTTGCTCCAAATTATTGAATTCTTCCGTTAAATTTTCAATGAGGCGTGACAATTCCTCACCTCTTTTCGATATTGTTTCAAACACTTCTGAAAGAGTGTTTTCGGCCTGCACGCGGCTACCAATATCAATCACAACTCCTGGGTTTGATGGGATGTCGGCAATAATTTGTACGCCAGAACCCAATGGTATCATCGCTCCTTTGGCTCCTTCTGGCGGAATTGCAGCCAATGTTTCGATAGTTTGTACTTGTTCGATGCGAATTTGCTCCAATCTACTAATTTGTTGTTCGAGGGCTTCCATCCGCTTACGGTTGATGTCAACGGTTTGGGCAATTCGCTGCAATTCGGCCCGATCGGATGCGCTCATCGAGTCGGGGGGGAGTCGGGGTGCAATGAAGCCGTCGCTTGGGTTAAGGTTAGTTTGGGGGTTAGGGAGTTGATGCTAAAAGAGTGTAGAGATGAAGATTATTCGCCATCCCAGATTCCTTCTGCAATCATGAATTCCATGACTCGTTCCGACACGTTCGCCCTGTTTCCCCCACGAACGCCTGTTGCAGATATTGCGAATACCTCTGGAGGTATGTCGTCCGCCTCACGGAGTTCGTAACCGACCTTGCGGCCGTAGGAAATTGCTTCGATATCGGGCATAACCCATGCCTCAACGTCTTCGTCAGCATACCTATGCTCAATCATTCTCTTTCGAACATCTGTTGAGAAGGGATCTGAATCCGATACTGGAGTATTTCTGATGCCAACAACAACCCTCTTTCCTTGATCTAACTCTCTTTGGATGAGCCATTCGTGACCCACGTGTAGAGGTTGCCAGCGACCTGGAAGAAGTACGGATTTTTGCTTCTCAAAGAGATGTGCTAGTTGCCCGACCATGTCGTCGACGGAGTTGCCTTCATTACCACTAGAATCTAGTGTGATGTGTGCACACTTTGGTTCATCAAAGGGGTCGCTAATACCTGTAAAATTAGTTATTTCACCAATGCGGGCCTTTGCGTAGAGGCCTTTCACATCTCTTTCCTCACATACTTCAAGAGATGTAGATACGTGCACCATAACTGCATTATCTGGGAGTATTTCTAGAATCTTCTCTCGTACGTCTTCGTAAGGAGTGATGAATGAACAAAGAACATCGGTGTGTTTTGAAATCATTTTTGCCATCTTAGCAATGCCGAGAAGATGTCTTTCTCGTCCTTCGCGGCTAAAATCGTGGTTAGCAAAGAAGTCTCTAATTGTGTCTCCATCAAGCACTTCACAACCATACCTGTCTGCTGCTGCCATAGCGATAGTTGTCTTTCCTGCTCCTGAAAGACCTGTGAACCAAACTACTCTGTTGCTCATCATTACACCTTCCGGGACTCGGCCGAAATATGACCCGTATTTTATTGCGACGGGTGGTTGATGTAACTATTAATGTGTGAATTCCTATATCTGAAGTACCGGGGGGAGTTCCATGGAGGCAGGGCAGCCAGTGGTTCCTGAGGTCGGCGCTTTTCTCCTAGGTTCACCCAAAGCTGGCACCACTTGGTTAGCAGATGCCCTTTCTCAACACCCAGATATTTGTGTCTCTGATCCTAAGGAGCCAAATATTGTAGCTACTCACAAAGGAACTTTTTCCAGAGATGCTTCGCCTCCAAATTGGGAAGCATATGCTGACTGTTTCGTAGAAAAAGGGGTGCGAATAGATTGTTCGGTTCACGCATTAGCCTGCCCGATAGCTCCTCAAAGAGTCAGAGAAAATTGGCCAGGTGCAAAATTGATTATTTCTCTTCGAGAGCCCGTCAGTCGCACGATTTCTCATTGGAATATGGCCATCAGCACAGAAGAAGATAAGGAAAATAATTTGGATTGGAGTGATTTTGAGGTGGCTTGGTCGGACTCACGTTTACAGTGTGACACACTTTATGGGTCGGCTATCTCAAGATGGCTGGAATTTTTTGATTTAGATTCTATTTTGATTATTGAAGCAAAGAGGATGAGGGAGGAGCCGGCGATCGTTCTGAAAAAAATTTGTGAGCACATTGGTGTCGATGATTATTCCTTTAGATTAGATCTGGTGCGCAACACAAATACTGCTTCAGATAGGCGGCCCCTTACTTTATTTGGCCGCCTATTTCGTAGCCTTGCAAATTTATTGCCTGATTTAGTAAAGAGGCCGGTTGTAAAGCGATTACAAAAAAAGGGTGTGAATATATACAAAATGCCAGTATTATCTGGTAAAGCACTTGAAAAACGGAAAATCACTGATGAGCAACGATCTATTCTGGCTGAAACAGTGAATGAAGACCTATTGCTTTTAGAAGAATTAACCGGTTTTTCAAATCCAGATTGGTGGATTCAGTCCTGATGGGCTATCCATTGCTCGTTCCAACGATCATCTGCTGCTACCATGAAAAATGGGTTTAATATATTGTCAACTACATCGTAATCAAGAGTTTTTCCCGTAGGACCCAACACACAACCTCCGGCACCGACAACGACAGCGTGTGCTGCCGCTATATCCCAACAAGATGTTGGTCCGAATCTAGGATAGAGATCTGCATTACCTTCTGCGACAATACATGCCTTCAGAGAAGAGCCCATTCTAATTAGGTCATAATTCCCAAGCGTTTTGGCAAAAGATTCGTCTTTCTCACCCCTATGCGATCCGCTTGCGACCAGCCTTGTTGGTTTTGGGGGATTTGAGGGATTTACCATCATTAAACCAGAACCATCTGAACCCCTTCTTTCTGATGGGTGGGATATGCCCCCTAACCAAGTGGTATTCGGCACCGGAGCATGAACAACGCCGAACAGTGGTGACCAGCGGGCGCCCTTTTTCACCATCAATGCGATGTTAACAGTAAACATTCCATTCCGCTTGATGAATTCCTTTGTCCCATCAAGAGGGTCTACCAACCAACAAGTGTTACTCGAGATTGGGTCTCCGACATTACCTTCCTCCGAAACAATTGGTATGTTATTCAACGACTGTAATCCCTCGACAATGAGGTTGTGCGCTGCAATATCAGCTTCTGTCAAAGGAGAATTGTCACTTTTGTTAGATATTTCAAATCCTTCTGCGCGGTTGTAGATTTCTAAAATCGCAAGCCCTGCATCTTCTGCAAGCTTGACAATGAATTCTGAATCCAAAAGGGCCACTCCGATCAAAAATCTTGCATTTCTTCGGCTGCAGTTTCAAGCTTCGTTCGCGCCTCTTCACTCAGGTGGTAAAGAAAAGGGTCTTCTTCCCCGACAATTTCTTTCCAAGAAGACATGGTTCTAGCCCAAATTTCTTGTTCCGAATTCCATTCTAACCAACGGTCAACGAAATCACAGTGACGTTGTATTTCTTCATCATCATCAGACATTTTTCTCAAAATCGTATTCGTTTGTGCAAGCAGCATTCCAAATGGTGCATTTACTTTGTATGTTGTAAATGGGTTTCGTTCTTGCACTATCGTAAGATGTTCACGCCAAAGGCCGAATGTAACATCGTAAACCCAGCCAATTATCAGAACTATTGAAAGTACCCCTAAACCAATTCCAATTAAACCAAGATAAGTGGGTTGAATTCCAAAGACCGAATCCATCGCTTCGAATCTCCAACTCACTAATGGCCACACTAGAAGAGTGAGAGTTGTACACCAAAACCCCATCGAAATCAAGGTTTGGCTTTGTTGAATACGCCAATACTGGCGCATGAAAGATTTCTTCAGCACAGCATCGCCTCTCATGGTTCTGTTTTCACCGTTGCGCGTCCAGGTCAAGTGAAAGTTTGGTTAGATTACTCCTTAATCATTTCCAAAATGATTGGTTATTCCTGAATAATCTCTTGTTGCATTGGATGCTCTACGATCTCTTGCTCAACCGGTTTCCTTAGTTTCAAGTATCCAATTGTACCAATAATTGTGAACACAACGATTATCGCAACGATGAGTCCAGTCATTCCAATTGTAGAAGATGAGGTGCCTTCAGTTGATGGTTGAGAATTATTTTCCTCTTGTTGTTGTTGTGGTGAAATGATTGTAAACGGTGTTGATGATTGATTCAATACTGAAACATCTCCAATGCGATTGGTAATGGAAAGAACCCAAGGTTGACTCCAAGTTCCTTCTTCAAATCCTGTATTAATTAGGAGAGAGAGTTCAAGTTGGCCTTGTGAGGAAAGTTCTCCTACCACAGTAGTTTCTTGAATGAATGATGTTGCCCCCAACACAGTTAATGAAACATTCATTGGAAAGGTTCCATCAGTATTGCTGATAATACAACTTACTAGGGTTGCAGTTGTATTCATTTGCAGTGATTGTGTCACTTCAGTACACTGAACATCCACGTTATATTCAATTGCAGAAGAAGCATCTATCGTATTGGAATATTGTTCACATTCGGCACTATCAGTTGCGTCACAAACCAAAACCTGTACTTCAATTGAGTTATCCAAAAATGAAGATAAAGAAACTTCAATCGCCCAATCTCCATCTTGAATAGAGTGATTATCAAGGAGGGTTGTACCTGCACTAGTAATCGTTACCAAACCTTCTCTAAAGCGGAATTGGTGTTGTCCGGAAACTGTTAGATTCAAATCATTTGAATCGAATTGCCATGAGCTAATATCTCCTGAAACAAGAGGGGCCAGTGGTATTATTTCAAACATTGAAGAAGTAATAACCGTTTGACTTGGGTTTCCATATCCATCGAAAAGGAATGCTGTAAGTTCATGAAATCCAATTTCCCAATCTGTTGTTTGCAATAGAACTGAAGACATTCCTGTATTGATTGGGGAAATGGTTTGATTAGAAACTTGGGTGCCATTGAAAGAAGCAATAACATAGCCATTGATCATCTCGTTTTGGTCACTTGACCATTCCAATTGTACAATCATATCATCGCCTATCAATACGATTTTATCATGATTAATTGCTGTTATTACAGGTCCAGTCAGATCCACTAAACTAAAGGAATAATCAACACCACTTTGGTATCCATCAACATCTTCAGCCATTTGTCCAGTTGTCTCTGAAATATCAACCTCTAATAGCCATGTCTTCAAATCATCACGGCTTGGAGTCCAATATGCTGTATAGGCATTTTTGTTTTCATCCCAACCAAGCCAAAGAGCCTCTGAATTTCCTTGTGAAGGCGTTAAGATGACCGATGCCGATAAATCGCTTCTATTATGCTGAGATGTAACCGAAAAAATGAACCCTTCATCGTGCAATTCCCATGTGCTGGAATCTTCAAATACAGATATTGCATTATGTGTATTATTTGCTGCAGCCATCGTTATTGAAGTGACCGATGGAAAGGCAGGGCCGATTTCAAACGCATAGGCTTGCTCTACAAATAGCACATTGCCATGAGCATCAACCAGTTCTAATGCAATATAATTTTGAGTTGTAGCTGTAGGGTTAAATCCTGTTGGATTGAAAGAAGCACCATACCTTCCTATGGTGGAAAAATAGGATAACGAATTTGTTATTGCTGGTTTTGTACTATCACCTTGATGAATCCAAGCTGAACCTGTCAGTGTTGTTTCACCAATAACATCTTCAACAGTAATTGCAAATGAATCTCCTACACGAATAGATTTCCCAATATTTTCTCCAATTCTATGATATATTGAATAGAGTTGGGGGGCGATATCATCAATCCACTGTACAGACAGATCTTTGAGAGTCACCTCATAGTTTTGCAAGTTAAATGGAATTGTATCTCCCGAGACTTGCAATGTGTATTGAGATAAACAAGATGATATGGCATTATACCAATCATTACAAGCTGCAAATGCATATTGTGTTAGGTTTGATTTCAAATCAACATCATGTGTCCAAGACCAAGACATTTGAGGATGTTTAACATCCAATTGTACTGCCATAGTTGTTGAAATATTGAAAATAAGTTGATTCATTTCAACTCCATCTGTTCCAATCGTTCCACTACTCGGCCATGCATTGATTAATTGTTGAGTAGTGAACTCAATGTCAACTCCTCCTAATTCTGAATTCATAGCCCCAGTATAAACTGTTGAACTACCCAACATCACCTCAATTGTATCTGTGGCAGAATTAATTGGCCAATCTATCCATATATTGAGAGATGATGTTGGAATTGCAAATGTTGGAATTGAAATGTTAACTGTGTGTGAATTAGAATTACTCACAATCGTAGCATTATCTGAATAACCAATTGATTGTGAAAGTGGGCCCAAAAGTGTGCTTCCACCTGGCATAGTCATCTCAAGATTATTGAGAATATGTGCATCATCCCAGAATAACGTATAGTCGCTCAATTCTGGAGATTGTGTACCTGTACGATTGAATTGATAAGAAAATTGTACAGCAGTTAACCGCAGTAATATTTGATGCGATAAATTGCCTATATTCCAATCACTCCAATCAGTAGAAGTATCTGTTGTTAAGCCAGAAATTGTGTATCTATATTTGAATATTAAACTTGAATTTACTGGAATTGTTGAAGTGTGATTTATCCATCCATCAATAATTTCTCCACCATTTGGCGACCATGCATCGGTAATGAAAGAACCGTCATTCTCATTGACTTCATTTGAAACTGTATAGCCTGCCCAAGTAGAGGAACTGTTGACACCAGTTGATCCTGAAGAACCCGGCACCCCAACTGCACCGGTTCCATATGGTTGGCCTCCACTACCACCACTACCAGCTGAAACAGAAATAGTTCCTTGATTGTAATAATTGGAGACTTGAGTCATTATAGTAATACGGCCGCCATCTCCGCCATGGAAAAAACCGATGCAGGCACCTGAACAGAAACTAGGAGCACCATGCCCACCATCTCCGCCAACCGCTTCAATAATGCCACCCGAGTCGACATTTACTGTATTTGCTTTAATGAAAATTGAACCTCCACTCCCACCTCCAGCACCTGAACCACCTGGTCCTGAGCCTCCTGAAATCGGGTGGCCATTGGCACCATTCTCTCCATTGGATTGAATTGTCCCATTAACATCAATTTGTTCTGCAAATATTCGTATATATCCGCCGCCGTTTCCGCCGCCTGCAGTTGGATGATTTGAACTACTGACTGAACCGCCTTGTGAGCCAGGTTCGGTAGAATTTCCATAGGATGACCCGCCATTACTGGGGCCACCACCACCACTGCCGCCACTGCCGCCATGGCCTGCGCCACCACCGCCATCACTGTAGCCATTACTTGATGCAACAATTGTACCTCCAGCACCAGTACCACCACTACTTATTGCGTTTGCAGAAATGGTTGTTCCAGCCGCAACAACCAGTATTCTAACGGTAATCGTTAGATTTCCAGTAGCAGTTATTGAGCCACAAGTTTGGGCCCCACAACTTAAATTAAGAGTATCATAACTATGAGAACCTGACCATTGAACGGCATTTTGAATGGTAGTAGAGTTATTTCCTGACCCTGGCGGTCCTGCATTTGCATTGATTAGTTCAACGCCCGTTGTAGTTACAAATGTATTATTGAGTGTTCCGTTCGTTTGAGCATTTGCCATATTATAATACATTGATTGAGTTGAAGAATGTGGTAACACTTCTACTCCAACACTTGCATTGAGTAAGCGATGCCCTCCTTGATGATGAAAAAAGCAGCACCTCCCATATCGGCCATTATTGTAGTGGTTGGTGAACCGCTGGAGAAAGTGTTGACATCAACGATTTGACTAACTTTTGATGAATATCAAGTTCTAATAAATCTGATTCCATAAACAATGGAGAAATCGATGAAATTATTAGAAGAATGCTCAAAAAAACAACTTCTCTTGTATAAGCATTATTTGCCATAATGTGTGATAAAACATGGCTCTTAATAGGTTTTTTACGAAATCAGGTGTTTTTTCCTGAGGAAATCTCTTTTTCATCCTGGGCGATGAAAGGTTCATCGGGATTTGTCAATAATGAGTTTCGAATCGATATATTTCGAAAGATTTTTTTGAAATTCAAGTTCTTCAGAAAAAACCGTTTCGAGTTCTTTTCTAACGTCTTCAGATAGTTCTGGTCTTCGATATGGTTTGGGTTTGAAAGCCGGAGAACGAATTGGATCTAGAATGGCCTTGCGTAATTTTTGAGTAGGAATTAGTATTTTTATCAACGATGCTAGAATGGTTGGCGGCTTTCTAACAAATTGTGCCCACCTTGCAGAATTTATCATTCCACTTTCATTTTGCTTTGATAAATTTATATCGTCTGAAAATTTTTCAACCCCCAACCATTCTAGTATTTCGTTCAGAGTTTGGATCGGGGCTGCTTTGAGGGAATTTATTGGTATGATTCTAACTCTGTCGCCTAGTTTTTCTACCCATTCAAGAACGGGCTGTTTTAATTGGGGAAACCGCATAAAACTGTATGTTTGTGGGTTATTTTCATCGATTACAAATCCTGCCTCGCGGCAATAATCTATCATTTCATCTTGTGTGAGTGTGTAATCAATCAATCTTTTTCGATGTTCTTGATGCATGCTTAACATGATATCTATTGGATCTCGGAGTGTAATTATCACCTTCGCTTCTGGCATTTGATCTTTAATTGAAGATAGTGCCCTTGTTGAATAGAGGTGGAATGCGGATTTGTCCATTACGTAATTTTCCTTGTTATAGTTAGAAAGATCTGCATATGGAGCTAGGATTGCGGTTCCTTTCGGATGTATTGGAGAGGTTGGAAATTCTGCTGCGCCAGCGATTAAAAATTGGCTCTCATTTGGCCACGGATGGAATATCTGTTCGTGCTCCCTGAGCCAGTGCATCAACGAGGTCGTGCCGGTTTTTGGGCCACCGACAAGAAGTAAATTTGGTGCCGGTTCAAATCGATGCATAACAAATCCTCGACCCTTGGACGGGCTATATTGACTTGAACGCCACGCTCTGATTAATTGTCGCGGAAATGAGATACTACTATTGGCGCGTTCGATTCTGAAGGATTGATTTCCTCAAGAGAAATGATATCAATATTCCTTCTTGGTGCCCCATGGCGACTACCAAAATTGGATAAAATACGATGTTCGGCGTCTCCTTCATCTTCTGCTACGATGTCTATTGTGAACTCTTGTTTGTTCCGTCCTTTGCGGAATGTTCCAATCGCACGGTAAGCCTTCATGGCGCCGGCGACTTTCGGCCTTGATATAAACGCCACTAAGGTTGGCTAGGTTAGTTTGGGTAAGAATTTGATGCCTTAATCATCGACTCTTACTCAAGGTTCAAGTGTGTCCTGTGTTGGATGCAAAGTGGTTGAATATGGCACCTAAGAACGCCGATGGGGTGGTTTCTGAAGAAAGGGGGGGTTCCCTTTCCGATCGGCTTTCGGTTTTTTCTAATAGGCAATTGATCGAAGAGGTGATTACAGTCTGGGATGAGTTAATTCGAGCAGAACAAGAGTTGGCCATCTCACGGCAACGCTCACGCGCCCTAGAAATTGAGTTATCGGCACCAAATCAAGAAGTAAATGATCGGGCTCGAACTTCACGTATTGAAGA
The DNA here is from genome assembly GCA_018654845.1 of Methanobacteriota archaeon. Classification (GTDB taxonomy): domain Archaea; phylum Thermoplasmatota; class Poseidoniia; order Poseidoniales; family Thalassarchaeaceae; genus MGIIb-O2. The sequence continues at coordinate 142,464 of JABIKU010000002.1, forward strand.
AGAGATTCGGGTTGCAAAAACAAGAATTTCTCAATTAGAGTTGTTATTAGAAAATGCAGAAGCGCGTATTTCGGAAAATAATAATCTCCATACATCTGAACGTTTTGAAGAATTACAAAAAGAAAATGCACGGTTATTGCAATCAGAAGAAGAATTGCTTCTCTTAATTTTGGATATGGAAGAACAATTGGATAAAATGATTGAAAAATTAGGAGAAGAGTAACGTTAAGAGTTCATCTCTTCAATAAATGTAGAGATTACTTGTTGTAGCTCGTCGGCGTCATTATATGATTCGGTTAAATTGCCAGTGATTATCCAATCTGCTCCTGCTCTAACTGCAGTTTTTGCGGCAGTTCCGTCTCGAATCCCGCCCCCTACAATTATTGTTAATTCACACGACTCTCTAGCCGTTTCAATTAATTGTGAAGACACCGGTTTTGTTGCACCACTCCCTGCCTCCAAATAAAGTATTTTGAATCCATAAAATTCCGCGGTCATTGCATAGGATGACACCCGGTCGGTATCGTCCGGCTTGATCAAATCAACTTGGCCGACCTGCCCCACTCGGCCACCGGGGGCACATACAAGATAGCCCATTGGTAATGGAGAGATTCCCGCCTTTTTGATGAAGGGTGCCCCAATTACTTGTTCCTCGATTAGATATTGGGGTGAGGTACTATTCATGAGCATCATGAAAGTTATCGCATCCGCGGCAGGAGACAATGCGGCGGCACCTTGTGGAAAAAGAACAACGGGGACTTTCCATTCCTTTTCATCTTGATCAGATGATTGAGTTGCTGCCCAATTAATCAGTTCCAGAGATTCTTGAATTGCAACAATCGTATCATGAACATTGCTCATATCAGTATCCGTTGAACCGCCCACTAGAATCATACGACTACCGGCGGTAACAGCTGCTATTGCTCGCTTTGCCGCAACATCAGGTGGTTGATCGGCAGGATCGATTAGAATAGCGTGGCGCGCTTGTGACTGTCTATTACAAACATAACTAACAGCTCGATTTGCACCACCCATGCTCTATCGAAGAGCGCTTACATTCTAAGGTTTCAGAATGAAATATTCAATATTTTATCGTGTTTGCGGTTTTTATTCCATTTACAATCATATCTTCTAATGCATAACGAGGATCTTTACAATACCAAGACATTCTTTGCAACCAACGCAGTTCATTTCTCTCTTCACCTTGCCACCATACCTCAATAGTACCATCAACCCGTGTACCAATAATTTCAAAATTGTCTTCTATAATGTTTGTAGAAATTCCTCCTTCCCATTTTTGAGTTTTGGGAACTTTTCTAAAGTCGAATATTTCATCAAATGATTCGGTTAAATTGGAAATTGGGCCCCCTCCTTCGAAGGTAATTAAATCCCTTGAGATTTTTGTGACTCTGGTTCGAAGAAGTATGGTTGCGTTTCGGTTCGAAAGAGATGTCGCTATTGATTTTAAAAATAAAGAGTGGTGAATGGCAGAACATGATTGGTTTGGTGTTTCTTGAACGAAACCAGAGTGCCAATTCTCAGAAATGAGGGGCCATTTGAAAAACAGACCAGGGGGCACTTCACCAAATCCAGCTTCTGCAGATTCGTCAATAAGGGTAATTGTATTGTTATTATTATTATCAAGTATTTGATGCGCACAAACATATGCATCAATGTTCGATCCAATAATTGCTATATTTCTCAAAACCATCACCGAATTTCTATTGCAAAAACTGGACATATTGGTAAACAAAGCTCACAGTGGGTGCATTTGTTTTCTTCTATATCAATTAATATATTGTTCAAAGATAAAGCATCAAGTGGACAAATTGCGACACAAGCAGCGCAACCAAAACAACGAGAATTGTTAATGAGAAGGGTGTGAGTTGAATTTTTCAATAATTGATGTGGGTGGGGGAGTGCTTCTCAAATTACCCCAACCCCCCTATTTCTATTAGAAAAAAATATATCTCGAAATAAATCTAATAAAAATGGCTTCTATTTATTAATTTACAATATTCATTAGGCTTCTGACACTGACGAGTATTAATCATATCTGTGAATTAAAACAAATTAGAAAAAATCATAAAATCAAGATTACAGTGGAAGTGATGGGGATCCTCTCCGATTCCCTCATCACCAATCACCCCCTCCGCAAAATGAAATGGTTCTTTACACGCCGGGGCAAACAACCCAATATTCATCAAAAGACATCAAATCCGGTATTCAATTTCATTTTCTTGGTGGAGGTAATGAAGTTGGAAATGTTGGATGTGTTATTGAAGATTCAACTGGTACAAGATTGTTGATAGATTATGGATTAGCCCCAACCCGACCCCCCAAATATCCTGATGAATGTCCACCTGTTTCTGATGTGATTATTACCCATAGTCATATTGATCATATTGGAATGGCACCTTGGTTAACTCAACACCAAAACATTCGAATTCATGGAACAAGTCTAACTGCAGATGTGTCTGAAATAATGTGGCGCGATACCTATAAAGTTTCAAGCATTGAAGGCTATCCATTAGCTTGGGATAAAAGAGATATGGAATATGCATTAGATTCTTGGTATCCACATGAGTATGGAGAATGGTTTGATGTTGGTGCATGGAAATGTCGTTTGCACAGAGCAGGACATTTACCAGGCGCAGCCATGGTTGAGATCAAAACACCAACTCAGACGATATTGTGGTCGGGGGATATTGATACCCGAGATAGCCCCAATTCATTTGGGGCCATACCAGTTGAATGTGATATTCTTTGTTTAGAGGGAACGTATGGGGGGAGAGAGCATCCTGATCGCCCCAAAGAAGAAGAAAAATTAGTCAAAAAAGTGATAGATATCGTCGAAAAAAGAGGGGTTGCCCTCATTCCTGCTTTCGCATCTGGTCGTGGCCAAGACATTCTTATGATATTACATCAACACGCACCCCATCTTAATGTCCATTTTGATGGAATGGGCACAAGAATTACTACACATTGGTTCAATAATCCTCAACACATTCGTGATCCAAATCGGTTACAAGAGATGTGGCGATGGGTTAAGCGTGTTTCTGGAAAATCAGATAGGAAAAAAGCACTTACTGCGGACGTGATAGTAACAACTAGTGGGATGCTTGATGGGGGGCCGGCGTTATGGTATCTCAATAGATTGCGGCACGATTTAGCCAATGAAATTTTATTGACGGGGTATCAAGCAGAAGGATCAGGTGGAAGGAAGCTTCTAGATGAAGGAAAAATTAATATTTTTCGCAATCTTATTCAAATTGATTTAGAAGTTACTCAATTTCAACTTTCAAATCATGCGGGCCATACAGAGCTGTGTAATTTTGCAAGAGAATGTATGCCAAAACACCTAATTCTTTTCCATGCTCCTGATGAAGGTAGAAATGATATTTTTTCCGAATTAGGTAAAGAAATGAAGACCCACCTTCCTGTAAACGGAAGGTCAATACAAATCGAAACCTGATTTGTTTCTTCAGTGAAATTCATAGGCTGTGTGTGTTAACGCCCGCGTATACGGTTGACGCCGTGTAAAGGAAATACAGGTGAAAAAAATATGGAAGCATTAGACAAACAATTTGGAATAACTGAAGCTGGCAGTACAGTTGAAGGAGAAATACGGGCTGGAATAACGACATTTTTGACAATGGCGTATATTTTGATCGTCAACCCTTCGATGCTGAGTCTTTTCGGAGATACAGGAATACCATTCGATGATGCATTATTCGCTACGGCAATCGCTGCCTTTGTTGGATGTGTAGTTATGGGATTGTGGGCAAATTTGCCCTTCGCGCTTGCGCCAGGTATGGGGCTAAATGCCTACTTTACCTTCGCAGTGGTTATGGGAATGGGAATTCCTTGGGACGTTGCTCTAGCAGCTGTCTTAGTTGAAGGGGTGATTTTCCTTATTATCTCTCTACCTCAAGTTGGTTGGAGAACTACAATGATTAATTCAATTCCTACAGATCTAAAAATTGCAACAGGCGCGGGAATTGGAATGTTCCTTGCAATAATTGGATTGAGAGAAATGGGTTGGATTCAAGATGATGGCGCAACCTTGGTAAATCTTGCAAACACTGATGCATTTGTGTATGATCATGGAGCGTTCATCTCAATGGTATGTTTGATTTTAACTGCAATATTGATTGCACGCGGCCAAAAAGGAGCCATAATAATTGGAATCGCAGTAGCTTCAATTTGGGGCTGGGCAACAAAAGCTTACGACCCTTACAATGATTTCATGACAGGCGGAGCAGGATGGTCTACCCCCGAATCAACTTGGCCGGATGTAACTGAAATTGGATTCGTAGGCTTGCCAACTGAAACAATGGGTGCAGCACTCGGTGCACTTGGCGACGTAGGTGCCGACGGTGGAACAACCTTGGGGGCGTTCTTGATGGTGATGATAACGTTCCTTTTCGTGGACATATTTGATACGGCAGGAACACTATACTCTGTTGGCCGTCAAGCAGGTTACGTTGACGAAAACGATGAGATGAAGAACTCTGACGAGGCATTCATGTCAGATGCAGCAGCAACAATTGTTGGTGCACTTACAGGTACGAGCACAACAACAACTTACATCGAGTCAGTTGCTGGTGTAGAAGAGGGTGGTAAGACAGGATTGACCGCAGTTACTGTTGGTGTACTTATGCTAACAGGCCTGTTCTTTTCGGATCTTTTCCAGAATATACCTACCTTTGCTGCCGCACTCGCTTTGGTTGTAATTGGTGCGATGATGATGCGCCAAGCAGCAGATATCGATTGGGCAGACAAAGAAATGGCATTACCCGCCTTCCTAACAATGGTCTTGATGCCTTTCACATACTCGATCGCTGATGGTATCGCATGGGGAATTATCGCTTATGTTGCAATCAAGATTGGTATGCAAAAGACAGATGAGCTAAACCCAGTAATGTGGGCATTATTCGTCTTGATGGCTATGTTCTATCTCGGCCCTGGTGACCAAAACACCTTCAATTACTTGTTCGAACTCGCCAGACTTAATTGAGTAGAAATTACGTAAACGGCACCTCGGCTGAACGGTCAGCCTGAAAGCCGAGGTGTCGCCACAACGGGGCGTTCAGCATGCTAGATGAATTCACAGAGCGTCTTCGAAACACAGTTCGAACAATCCCAGATTTTCCTATCGAGGGTATTCAATTTCGAGATATAACACCCGTATTATCTGATGGAAAATTACTCTCAGAAATCACAGATCGTTTTGTCAAGGAGATGAATGACCGAAATTGGCAACCAGATGCGGTTGTAGGCCCAGAATCGCGGGGTTTCATTTTCGGAGCACTATTAGCCGCGAAGTTAGGAATTGCATTCATTCCGGTAAGAAAGCCAGGCAAACTCCCTCATGCAATAATTCGAGAGGAATATTCATTGGAGTATGGGACAAATGTTATTGAAATTCATAAAGACGCAATAATGCCTGATCAAAAACTCGTGATTATTGATGATCTGCTCGCAACAGGGGGCACAGTACGTGCATGTCACAAGCTCTGCAATCGATTAGATGCAAACATACTCGGAAACCTATTTGTTATCGAATTAGATGGCCTTGGCGGCTCAGAAAGTTTGTATCCTATCGAGTCAGTTTCTTTGGTAAAATTCCCAGCATAGTATATTCTAAACGATAATAGAACCCCGATTCTTTCAAAGGGGTCTCTGCTTTCCCAATAGAAGATAACAATGGCAGACGCGCCACCTCCACCACCACCACCGCCGAAGCGACCGCCTAAGGCAAAGCCCGCAAAACCTCCAATGCCCCCTGCCCCAGCTAAGGTGCCAAAAAAATCTCCACCCCCTCCTCCGCCCAAACCGAAAGCAGCTCCACCCCCATCTCCGCCGAAGCGAAAACGGAAACCAACTCCCATTCGAAAAGGAAAACGCCCAGCCCCCGGTAAACGCCCAGCCAAAAGAAAAAGACCAGCTCCTAAAGGTAGGCCACAGAAACCCCCGGGCAAACAAAGAGGAAAAGGCGCCCCTCCAAAAAAGAGGGGCCGCAGAATCAAAATCAAACTCGGCCTAAGGGCAAAAAAAATTGGTGAAGAAGAAGATACTTACACCGACCAAATCGGCTGGACAGTAACCGATAATGTTCTCGATGCGTATGAGGAAGAAGAAGTTAAGGAACCAGAAATCATTAGTCACCAATGTTCTATGTGTGGTTCAACAATGCAAATCCCCCGGCCCTCCCGTGATCGATACAAAGTAATCTGTGCTTATTCAGAGTGTGGGCATTCAGATATGATGGGCGCATAAGAATATTCAAAAACTTACTAACCCGACCAATCTTTTTGCTGCAGCGAACAATAATACTGCAACTAAAACCTTCCTAATTACGGATTGATTGGCAGATTCAGAACCTAATTTTGAGCCAAATAATCCCCCAACAATTACTACAGGAACGGCAGGTATAATTAAATCCAAATCTAATAAAATGCCATTTACAGATGCGTTTCCAATTAGTCCGGCGGTAGAGTTTACCCAAATGAAAGCCGCCGATGTTGGAGCAGCTATTTTTGGCGTAGCCCATCCTTTTAGCATTAGAAGGGGGGATAGGAGAATTCCACCACCGATGCCAATTACGCCACTAATCAGGCCAATACTAGCACCCCATGGCAATATTATTTTCCAACTCGGTTGCTGAATAGAATCATCAAAATCAGACGCCTTTGAGCTAAAAAGGCGTATTGCAGCCAAGATTAATACTAATGAAAGAAGCACATCATATACATTACCTGTAACTGCCAAATAACCACCAACAAAAGCCATCGGTATGCTTGCGAGAATGAATGGAATTGTGAGGGTTGAACGATGATGACCGAGCGTATGGAAATGATAGAATGAAATTGCTGCGACGACCATATTCAAACTCCATGCGTGTTGTTTTAACCAACCAGGATCCATCAACGCGAATGCAGATAGAGAGAGGATTGCGATATATCCAGAACCACCTCCGTGTCCTACTGAGGAGTATAGTGCTGCAACCGCTCCGAGGGACAAAAGGAGAATTACTAATTCCAAATCAAGCACATTAGAACCGACACAGGAAGAACACTTGAACTAAACGCCACCTCAACTGCTGTGGAGAAAGGCGTTTCTGTTGAGCGTGCCGTTGAATTGGCCTGTAATTCAGTAATGAATTTGAAAATAGAAACAGTTGTTTTGTCGAAATCATATGGTCGCACGCTTGCAGAATCATTGAATTCAAAAGTTGACGACCCACGATTCGATAACTCTGCAATGGATGGGTGGGCCGTATGCTCCTCTGATTTTTTGAGCGAAATTACAATATTAAAAATCGTAGGAACAAGCAAGGCAGGAAAAAGTCAACCGCTCAAAATCAGAGCGGGCCAAGCATGCCAAATCATGACTGGAGCCCCGATGCCTGTTGGTGCGGATGCTATTGTGGTCGTCGAAAACAGCCAAGTCAAGGAAGATACTGTTACTTTGACTGGTCCGCCAAACAAGAATTATATTCGAAAAAAATCTGAAAATTTGTCGCTGGGTGAAGAAGCCCTATTTGCGGGCATGAGGATGACTGCAGCATCGATTTCTTTGGCGGCGACAATGGGGTTTGCCGAGATAAAAGTGGTAAAAAAACCAAAAATTGCAATCATCAGCACTGGCGATGAACTAGTATCTCCGGGAGATGAATTATCGCCTGGCGAAATTTACGAATCAAACTCATTTGGAATTGCAGCATTAATTGAAAAAATGGGGGGCACGGCGATCCGATTTAATCCAGTAACAGATACAATCGACTCTCTCAGGAGTGCATTGAATACCGCCGCATCTGAATGTGATGCGATATTAACCAGTGGCGGCGTTAGTATGGGTGAATGGGATTTCGTACGAAAACTAATGGAGGAAGAGGGTGATATGAAATTCTGGCGAGTCCAAATGCGACCTGGCGGGCCGCCCCTTTTTGGCGAATGGAATGAAGTGCCGATTTTTGGATTACCCGGCAATCCCGTGAGCAGCCACGTAGTTTTTCTGATGATAGTGGCACCGTGGATTTCTTTCAATTTAGGTTCAGGAGTGCAAGCACAAGCTCTTGGCAAATATGTGCGGGTGAAGTTACAAGATCCAATCTTCGGAGCAAAAAATAAAATTTGTTTACGACGAATCAATATTACTTCAATAAACAACGAATTAATTGCTACAACACACACACATCAGGGTAGCGGCAACATCCATAGTTTAGTTGCTCATAATGCGCTATCCATCCTTCCCCCGAGCGTCGATGCGGAAGCAGGAAAAAACATTGATGCCTTTTGGTGGAATGAGTAATTCCACTCTTATTCAAACCATGATTTCAAGGGCGGCCAATCTCACGCTTAACCTGCGTGAGGGGATTAGGACGTGGCAGACGTGAATAATAATCACTACTTAGATCGTGGATGGATCGAAGTTCGCGGTGCCCGAACCCATAATCTGAAGAATATCGATGTTAGTATTCCTCGAGGAAAATTTGTTGTAATTTCAGGTGTATCTGGTAGCGGCAAATCTAGTTTAGCATTCGACACTCTCTATGCTGAAGGGCAACGCCGATATGTCGAAAGTTTGAGCTCATACGCCAGACAATTCCTCGGTCAAATGAAAAAACCAGATTGCGATTCAATCGAAGGCCTCTCTCCTGCAATTAGCATCGATCAAAAACAAGGAAGTCACAATCCCCGCTCAACAGTTGCAACCGTTACAGAAATCATGGATTATATGCGGTTGTTGTGGGCTAGGGTTGGAATCCCCCATTGCCCAGAATGTGGCGATGAAGTTGCCCGTCGAACTGTCCAAGAAATTGTTGATGATGTGCTGTGGCGATTTGAAGATCATGCGATTGCAGTTTGGAGTCCAGTAATCCGCAATCGAAAAGGCACCCATGTCGATTTATTTTCAGGATTAGTTGAGCAGGGGTATCTCAAGGGGGTGGTAAATGGGCGAGAAGCCAGCTTTGAAAATCCCCCCATTTTAGAAAAAAATCTTCGACACGATATTGATGTAAGAATCGACCGTCTTCGATTGAATCGTGAAAATCGGCAGCGTCTAACAGAAGGCGTTGAAGCAGGAATTAGGCTTGGGGGCGGAACCATTGCAATCGAAAGCCTAGAAGCGGTCAAACCAGATGACGACTTGGATATTGCTGAACAAAAATTCAAAACACAACAAGGCGAAAAAATCCCTTACTCAGAAGAATTTGCTTGCCCAAAGCACGGGGCATTTTTACCAGAAATGACTCCACGCGTATTTTCTTTTAACAATCCCCTGGGGGCATGTCCAACTTGTCAAGGGCTGGGTGTGCAGAGAGAATTTTCAGCAGATTTAGTTATTGATCGAACTGCAACAGTTGCCGATGGATGTATTAGGCCATTTCGCAGTTCGATGATGTCGGGATGGTATCGTACGCAAATGAAACATGTTTGCGATCATTATGGATTCCCATCTGACATTAGGTTCGATGAATTGGATGAAGATGCTCAAGATGTGTTATTGCATGGGAGTGGAAGTACGGCCATACATTTCGAATTTACTTCCGAAAAAGGCTCTTCATATCGAATGGTAAGGCCGTGGGAAGGCGTTTTTGCTCGGATTCGTCGAACTTATACTGAAACCGGCTCAGACAGAACTCGCTCTCGTTTGGCAGCTTTCATGAATGATGAACCCTGTTTGGATTGCAATGGCCAAAAATTTAATTCCGCAGTTAGTCGAGTAACGGTTGGAAAAGTTTCACTTCCCGCAATTTCTTCTTGTAGCGTTTTAGAAGCCTTGGCTGTCGTTCAACATTGGCGTTCGGGTGAGTTGGATGAAACATGGCAAAAACTCGATAGACAAAAACCAAACAGTCCGACGGTTTCACTAACAAAACAACTTGATGACCGTTCTATTTTCATCGGTACTGAAATCATCAAGGAAATCGAATCCCGTTTGAAATTTCTTGCACTGGTCGGTTTGGATTATCTGACTCTAGATAGAAGGGCGAGCACATTATCTGGCGGGGAATCACAACGAATTCGTCTTGCCACCCAAATTGGAACGAGATTAACTGGGGTGATGTATGTGCTCGACGAACCCAGTATAGGACTCCATCCTCGTGATAATGGGCGACTTCTAGAGACACTACGCGAGCTCACAACTCTTGGCAATACATTGCTTGTGGTTGAGCATGATGAGGCAACTTTGCGACAAGCAGATTGGCTAGTTGACATCGGCCCCGGGGCTGGTAAACAAGGCGGCCGAGTACTTGTCAGTGGTGATATCGATGAATTGTTATCTCACAAAGAAAGCGTGACTGGAGCTTACCTGTCGGGAAAAAAATCTATTCCGATACCAAAAAATAGAATTAAACCAAAAAAAGATATGTGGATTAAGATCAATGGTGCCAGACAGAATAACCTTCAGGATATTGATGTTGCAATTCCACTTGGTTGTATGATTACAATAACAGGAGTTTCTGGCTCAGGAAAATCCTCCCTAATCGCTTCCACACTTGCCCCCGCCCTTTTGAGGGACTTACACGGAAGTGACACCTCCCCAGGAAAACACGATTCCATTGAAGGAGTCGAACATATTGACAAAACAATAGTCATCAACCAATCTCCTATTGGCCGCACGCCCCGTTCGAATGCTGCAACTTATACAGGCGCATTTGGGCCGATCAGAGATCTATTTACTGAAACTATTCTTGCTAAAGAGAGGGGATATAAACCCGGCCAATTTTCTTTCAACGTCAAAGGAGGTAGGTGCGAATCTTGCAAAGGAGCAGGTTCGATGAAACTCGAAATGAATTTCCTTCCTGATGTTTGGGTGACTTGTGATATTTGTAAAGGAAAGCGCTATACTAGGGAAACATTAGAAGTGACTTGGAGAGGTAAAACCATCCATGAAGTTCTAGAAATGTCGGTACTAGAGGCTTGTGAATTTTTCAAAAATCAAAAAAGAATTTATCGAATCCTATCAACTTTAGAAGATGTTGGTTTAGGATATATTCGACTCGGTCAGCCAGCTACAACGCTCTCTGGCGGTGAGGCACAACGAGTAAAATTAGCAAGTGAATTACATCGACCAACTCGAAGCCACACAATCTACATTCTAGATGAGCCGACAACCGGGCTCTCTATGGCTGATGTTCATCAATTAATCGAAGTACTTTTGCGGCTTCGCAAAAATGGCCACACAGTGATTGTCATTGAACATCACTTGGATGTCATCAAATGCGCTGATTGGGTCATTGATCTTGGTCCAGAAGGTGGCGAAATGGGCGGCTATATTGTTGCTGAAGGCACACCAGAAGATATTGTGAAAAACCCAGCAAGCCATACTGGAAAGCATCTTTCCGATATGATTTGAGAATCTATTCCGACATAAGCCTTGAGAAGGTTGGCCGGGGCGCTTCTGTTTGATGTACCGTTCAGGCAACCCTGCACTTTCAGATTCAACCTTTGATAAATCAAACTATCAGGACTCAACCTGGTGGGACGATAGTTCTCAATTCATGAGTATTGAAGGGACTGTTGAAAAAACCTCAATTTTATTGATTATCACAACAACTCTAGCAATTGCAACCTACTTATTCATGCCCGGCCTTGCTATCATAGGTTTCATTGGTGGATTCATTCTCGTAATGATAATTGTTTTTTCTGGTTCAACCAATCCATTCTTGATTTGTAGTTATGCAGCATTCGAGGGGTTGGCATTGGGAGGCATCACACGATTTTTTGAAACGTATGCCGGCTACCCTGGGATGGGAATACTTGCAGCAGCTCTAACTTTCCTTATTTTAGGCGCAATGTTGTTGATTTATCGGGCAAAAATTATTCAATGGGATCGAAATCTTGCAATCGCAGTATCTTCGGCTCTACTTGCAATAATCCTAATTTATCTAATTTCTTTTATTGGAATATTCCTTGGTATTGAGGTGCCTTACATCCATGGAAGTGGCCCAATAGGCATTGGTTTCTCTTTATTTGTTATTGGGATAGGTGCGCTATGTCTTGTAGCAGACTTCGATTTCATTGAGAAAGGAATAGAGAGAGGGGCACCCAAGCAACTTGAGTGGCGTGCCGCTTTCGGCCTAATGGTTACATTAATTTGGCTGTATATTGAAATTCTCATACTTCTCTCAAAACTATCAAGGCGCTGAGTGAATGGAAATTGAACCAATACTTACCTTAGCTTTAGCCGGAGCCACACTTGGCGTTGTTGAAGGAATAAAACCAGGTCCACTATTGACAATGGTATTTCGGGAAACACTTTCTGGAGGTTTCAAGGCAGGTCTTTGGACTGCTGCAGCGCCAATTTTCACAGACGGCCCACTAATTATTGTCAGCTTAATTGCGGCCGGATGGTTAGCAACAAATCCAGCCGCCTTACTCATTATTTCAGTCATAGGGGCACTTTTCCTCACTAAAATGGGAGTTGATTGTTTCAGTATCGAGCCACCCAATTTAGACGTTGAGCAAAAAGATACATCAAATTCTTTCAAACGAGGCATATTGACGAATTTACTGAACCCCAATGTGTATGTATTTTGGTTCCTCATTGGCGGTCCTTTGATGGCTCTATATGTTGAGGTTGAACCCCTTGCTCCTATTGCATATGCTTTGACCTTCCTTCTTTCGATAATTCTTACAAAATCAATTATCGCCCTAATTCTTGATAGGATGAGGGGAAACTTTTCTGAGAATGGCTATCGAATGGCTCTCGGAGTATGTGGAATTCTCATGCTCGGTTTCTCAGCAGGTTATCTCTGGCAGGCTTGGTCATTGATCCCGCAAGTTTTCTGATTGTTTAACGTCGATTAAAACAATTTGGCATTCACGGCAGCGATACCTTCCCCTTCCTCTGCGAGTACGCTGATGCTCTTTGGAGCACTGCGGACACTTCCACAACCATTTCGCGCATCTTTTTTGCAAATGAGTTCCAAATGATTTTCCCATACCTCTGGCTTTGAGATCAGGCCACAGCGCCTCAAGATTTCGAAATGTCTTGTCGTGACCTGCAAATCCAAGTGCGTGTAGAAATTCATGATAGAGTAGGAATGCTGCATAACGTTGCCAATCATTGGTTAATGCTGCCGGATGAACATCGACACATCGAACATCGCCAGGCCCTGAAATTTCTGATTTTTTCACACCTTTCTGGTATCGACACACAGCATGGAGGCGAGTCGCATCTCTGCGAAGCCGTCCGAGAGGGATATTCTGTAGTTCACTCACTGGAAGTAGACTAAGTTGAGGGATTTGATGCATGGTGTGAACCACATTATTGGCAAGCTGAGTCAATATCCTCTCATCATCCATTCACTAACCTCCATTAATGCCAAATTGTTTTAGATGGATAAAGTAAGATTACCACCAAACGGCATAGGATCTAATGGACCCATGTCATTTCTCAAACTTGGCCCTATTGTGAATGTTGCAAAAATCCCTTCATCTACGATATTATGTGATAATCCAAACCACGGACGGCCGTATTGGTCGACAAGAATATCAATGAAATCTCCAAACCCGCCACACCTATTGTACCCACAATCAGCTGTAGTATCAAGGGGGTCGCCAATTTCGTTAATTTGAACGGTAGTAATCAATGGATTTTGATTGAAAGCGTCTGTAATCACTGAAATATATCCATTCCATGTATCGTTCCCAGTATCTCCAAGATAAGCGAAAGCCACTCGCCCTTCTGAACCAGCAGCGAGAGCTGGGAATCCGGTGCCAATTAGCCCGGCGGGCGGGGCAATCATCATCGGATCTGACCAAGTATCGCCCTCATCTCTCGAATAGGAATAATATGGCAAATTATCTACACCCATCCACATTGCGTGCAGATTGTTTTCTTCGTCCGGATGAATTTGAGCCTCTTCTGCATTCCAAGTGGCTGCAGTGCCAGTGGTTTCAGTTGGTAATGGGTGCTCTGTCCATGTCAGTCCGCCGTTTTTGCTACGATAAATCGAATATCCTTCACCACTGCATCCTGGATTCCCTCGATAGAAATTTCCATCATTGGCGCCAATCATATGGCCAGTCAATCCTCCGCTATTACAATCGATGGGTGCACCAGAAACTTCGGGCCCCCAAGTCAGCCCCCCATCTTGACTTGTAGAGCAAATTGGATGCGGGTAATTGCCGTTGACACAAAATACCCATGTTGTTTCATGAGCTAATGCATTATATGGCGAAGACGCAATTGTTTGATGATCTTGAACAGACCAACCAGTCGCAACAGAAGGCGGACTCCATGAACCACCATCATCATCTGACCATTCAACCGTCATCCCCAACAACGCATGCATATCGAATTTCATGATACGATCTGTCCATGGATCAACATATACATAGGGGTCATTCGAATTTGCAACCGGAACTGTGGGCGGGTCGTATACATCTGCACAAGCATAATTTGATTCTTCGCTTAATCCAATTAATCCTGAACATTGCACGATAGCAGTTGCACCATTTTGTCCATTACCCCAACTGCTGATGTAGAGATTATTTGTCGAAGTGATCCCAATCGTCGGCTCAAAAGTTGTCATTCCAATCCCATAATATGTTCCTTGTGCACAAAATGGGGCATTATTGTCGACCAAAACTTCTGTACCATTAATCACAGTCGAAATATTAGTCGCATCGGTCGCATTAGCAAAATGATACCATGTAGTTTGTACTATTCCCATTTCACATAGGTCGTCAAAAACACTCTCCCCCTTCACAGTTCTAGGCGCATCATCACCAAAACACCCAGCGACTGCTGGCCCAATAAGTAAGAGGACGAGGGCAATCGCTGTGGTCTTCACAGCCTTCGCTGACGCATCGGCTACATCAGATAACCGGAAAAAAACATCATCCCATTAGTCGAGTCGAATTTCCACCCAAAGGTAATTCGGGTAAAGCCCGGAGTTCACCATAAAGAGCAGGGCCTGAAATAAAAGTCCCAATTATTGCTTCTTCAAACCCGCCAGCATTGTGTGCCAAAGCGATCCAAGGTCTGCCCTCATCATCGATTTCAACATCGATAAAATCACCGAAGCCACCGCAACGAACATTTCCACAATCAGAAGTAATGTCCAACGGGTCGCTTGCAAGATTAACTGCAACGCTAGTGATTAATGGATGCTCAGCAAAAGCATCAGTCATTACAGCCATGTATCCGCCCCAACCACAAGCAGTGCCGGAGGTTGTATTGTTTTCCTCATTACAATCATTCATCTCTCCGATATATCCAATGACGACACGGCCTGAATCTCCCGCAAATATTGTTGGGAAACCAGTTTCGCTCACTCCCGGAGCAGCGATCATCATTGGCTCGGACCAAGTGGCACCTTGGTCCCGGGAATATGCATACCAAGGCATTTCATCGGTCGAAATCCAAGTGGCATGAACTGCACCTTCTTCATCTACAGCAACAGCAACTTCGTGAGAATGCCAACCTTGTTGCATCCCAACCTCAGTTGTAATCGTGTGCTCAGTCCAAGAATAACCCCCGTCGAGGGAACGGTACACAGCAGGACCTTCACAAGACGGGTTTCCTCGGTATACCGACCCATCTGAACCACCAGCAACATGCCCATGCAAGCCTGAACATTGTGGATAACTTTCAATTGGATAACCAATTTGTTGAACATCCCAAGTATGGCCACCATCAAGTGAGCGAGAACATTGTGCTCCGTTAGCCGATGAACCGGTGTTGATACAATAGACATAGATGACCTCATGGAATGCAGTAACTCCTGGAGGAGCAGGCATTGAAGCAATACTTTGATGATCTTGGGGCTGGTAATATCCTTCCACAGTAAATGGAACAGACCATGACTCTCCATCATTATCTGAATATTCGACAAACATCGCTGCTAATACATGCATATCGAATTTGATAAGTCGGTCGGTAAATTTGTCGACATACAAGTAAGGATCATTCGAATTTGGTGTCTGTCCACTATCGTCATCAATTGCTCCGAATGGACCAACATCTTCCCATGTTTGACCCTGATCTTGGGATCTGATAATATGCGTACCATCACCTAAACCATTGTAATTTGTAAAGAATATCGCCCCAGATGAAGTTACCCCCAGCGTCGGCTCAAAGGTATCATAACCAGTTCCATAATACGTGCCAGTAGAGAAATATGGGGTTGAATTTCCACTAAGATTAGCCGTAATATTTGCTGCGGAGACAGCTTCTGAATTTGTTGCATCAATTGCAAAAGGAGAACTAACGGTTCCAGGATAATGGTACCAAGTTGTACTCGACACGTCACCTTCTTCGAAAATGAAAGGACCATCCGGCTCTTGTGTCGGCGCCTTTTCTTCTCCGAAACAACCAGCGAAAACCGGTGAGATAAACAACAGTGCAACAAGCACGGCTAGGTTACGCATCGAATTAGCGTCAGAGGCCCGCCTCTAAATCTAACCTAATCGTTGAGTGTCTTGACCCAGTCATTTTCGATTACTCTATCAGCTGCCGCTAGAATCGAATCAGGAGGCAATATCCAATCCATTCCTAGATCATTAACGGCTGGTGTCGAATCCCAAAATATTTTTTTCTTAAGGTGATTTCTAGCCCATGATACACTAATTTTTGGGTGGAAAATAGCTGCGATTAAAGCGAGTGAATAGGGTAATTCGAATGAAGGTAAATTCATGTCCGGATATTGAGATATTAGCAGTTTAGCCATCTCTTTCATTGAAACGTCTCCTGCAGTTACAAGATAGCGGCCACCATCTTCTCCCTCAGTCAATGCTTTGACGTGTGCTTCAGCGACATCTCGAACGTCTACAACATTGATTTGCATGGGCAGGACAACAGGCATCTCTCGTCTCAACACACTCATCATCAGGGCAAGAGATCCTCGGAGATGGCGGGTTGACATCGGCGGGCCAAATACCATACAAGGATGGATTGTAACCAACCTTTTCCTTGATTCTACCGACTTTTGAGAGTGCCAATTTCGGACAATTCGTTCAGAACTAACTTTTGCCAATCCATATGGATTATTTTCCAGAGTTGCATCATCTGCCCATGTTTCACTAGTTAGTGTAGTACCATTCTTCCATTTTGTAGGCCTTATTGCTGCAGTTGAAGAAGTGTGAATAAGGCATCGAACGGTGTCACTATTATCTATCGCAGCAACTATGTTTTGGGTTCCGATAACACTGGGATCAACAATTTTCAATTGAGGGTTTGATGACATTATCATAACAGCCGCCGCAGTGTGAATGACTTCTTCAGCTCCTGCAATTGCTTTGTTGACTGAGTCTCCATCAAACAAATCCATTTCAACAATTTCTAATGAGCCACCTTGTCTAATTTCTAGTGCTTCTAAATGAGCAACTCTGTCTGGGTCTGAAGAGTCTCGAACAGTAGCTCTAACATGTCTTCCTCGACTCAGTAAGTTAGAAACAATATGGCAACCAATATATCCACTAGCACCGGTTACAACTACAATATTCGAAGCCATAACTAACGCACCATTAACAAAGTTCAGCAATAGATTCGACAACTAATGATGGATTTTGGTTGGCGACCGCTAAATCCTCCAACGTTGCTTCCCCTGAAAGAACAAGAATGCCATGAACACCCGCTCTTTCAGCCATTTCCATATCTGTATAAAGACGATCTCCGACCATTGCACATTCCTCAGGTTTCAATTCCAATTCTTCGATTTTATGTAAAATCATACCAGGGTTGGGTTTGCCACAAATATGAGTGGGACGAACCCCTGTCGTGGCTTCAAATAATGCCATGTATGCTCCTGTATCGGGTAAGCCCCCCTCTGGTGAAGGGCAAACCATATCAGGATGGCTTGCAACCATCGAAACACCATTATGGAGGTGAATTGAAGCGGCTTTCAACTTTTCATAATTGATTTCAGTATCATAGCCGAGTACCACATATTGTGGTTGATTACTACGAGTGGAAATTCCAACTTCTTCTAGCATTGAACGCATTCCTTCAGTACCTACGAGGTATGTTTCAGTAACTCCTTCTTTAGCCAACCAAGAGAGCAGATCATGGGTTGAAAGCAATATATCCTTTGCTTCTGCGGGGATTCCTAGCTCGTTCAGTTTTGCTAAATATTCAGAAACCGATTTAGAGGAATTATTTGATAGGAAGAAGCGTTGAATTCCTCGTTCTTCACACCGAGCTAAAAATTTGATAGAACCATCAATTAAGTTTCCACCAAGATAGATAGTCCCATCAAGATCAAGAAAAACTGCCTTGAGTCCTGCCAAATCTTTATCCAAATTATTCATATTTTCACCTATGGAAGAAGTAGTGTTTTCATTAGGAACCAGGGGCTCCAAAGGACAGTCTGTGTATCTTTACTGGCAATCATTTCTGACATCATTAAACCAATCTTGGGTTTTTTAGAGGCTTTCTTTACGAACCAATTTGTTAGCCTCTTCCATTTCATAACACGTTGTAACTTTGTTGAATTAGACAATTCTTTACCCAACAAATTCCAAAGAGCAACCATATATCCTTCTGCTGCCTCATTTGTAAAACCATTAGAATGTTTGGCAAGTTCAAAATGTTGAGCGGTTAATTTAGCCGAGAGAAGTGCATTTCCAACTCCTTCTCCACTAAACGGATCAATCAAACTAGCAGCATCACCAACGCACATGGCACCAGCCATTGCCGAGCGTCGAGGCTGATGAGAGGGAGCGTTCTTTCGAGGAGATCCAAATGGCAACTGCCATCCTTTCGAAGAACCATCGATTAAAGTTGAATTGGAAAAACGATGTTTGAATCGCGGATGTTCTTCGATGACCCACTTTTGAATTTTCTTGAGAGACTTTTTCTTACCTTTCTGTTTTCTCTGCTCAGAAATTAACATACCAATTCCAACATTTACGACACCATTTCCTACTGGAAAAAGCCAGAAATAGCCAGGTAAAACCTCGTCGATAAAATGTATCTCAATTTGCCCCTCTTCTCCAGCCAAACCTTCTACATTCTCCCAGTATTGTCTATATCCACCACAAAAATGCTTTTCGTCCCGATGTGGCTCTTGATGAATTTCCTCTGTAATTGTTCTCGAGACTGGACAATTGTAACCTCCAGCACCTATCGTTAAGGCTGATGTGTAAGTTAATTCTGGTTCTTCTGACCTTCGCCCACCCAATTTACATTTTACTCCAGAAATTATTGAAGTAACTCCTTCTCCTTTGACAATAATTTCCGTAACACCATGGCCCTGAATTACTGCGCCGCCATTTTCTCGAACAATTTCATTCGCCCGTTTAAACATCATATAATCGAATTGAATTCTTGGTAGGGCAAAACCAGACTGTAACCCCATTTTTGCATATGCCTCCTTTGGCAACATTACCCTAACTTCAGCTCCATTTGCACTACCGAAGAGTATTGAATCCACAACATAATGGGGGGTGGATTCGACCAAATCAAAAACACCTAATTCCTTTACGTGACTAAGTGATTTTCCTCCGACAGCATCGCCACAAACTTTGTCTCTTGGCCAAACGTGTTTTTCGATCAATAATACTTTGGAGCCATTCATGGCATTGTATGATGCGGCGGCTGAACCTGCGGGCCCCCCGCCGACAACGATTACATCAAAATGAGAACCATCATCGGGAATCGAGCCGGTGTCGATTGGTTTTGTCCACTCACTCATGCCAGCACCAAGCGCTCGTAGGTAAGTTCTGCATTCAAACTATGGTATGTTGATGAGTCAGATTTTCTTCATACTCCTTGATTTCCAAGAGTCGGCTCAGTGAAGTTCAATTGCAGAATCAAACTGCGTAATCCATGACTAAGGGAGTCATCGAAACCTATCGTAACTTCCTTCCTGTAGGTCCAAGCACAGAAATTATCTCATTATCTGAAGGAAATACACCTCTTATTCCAGCTGAACGACTAGTAGGGAAACTAGGGGGAAATTTTGAATTATTTTTAAAATTCGAAGGCCTTAATCCGACAGGTTCTTTCAAGGATCGAGGAATGTGTTTGGCGGTTACGAAGGCTGTGGAAAACGGTGCCAAGGTAGTAGTTTGCGCAAGTACAGGCAATACTAGTGCAGCAGCAGCAGCTTATGCTGCACGGGCAGGAATCAAGTGCATAGTTCTGATTCCAGAAGGGAAAATCGCTCTTGGTAAATTAGCACAAGCTTTGATGCACGGAGCTCAAACAATTTCAATAAAAGGAAATTTTGATGAAGCGCTTGAAATAGTCCGAAAACTCGGCGAAATAGATGATTTTGAGGTAGTAAACAGCATCAACCCCTTCCGTATCCAGGGGCAAAAAACAGCGGCATTTGAAATCATAGATGAGTTAGGATACTCTCCTGATTTTCATTTTTTACCCGTTGGTAATGCAGGCAATATTACTGCTTACTGGATGGGTTATAATGAATATAAATCCAATAAGAAATCCTCAAAACTTCCGAAAATGATGGGGTGGCAAGCAAAAGGTGCAGCCCCGTTCGTACTCGGAAAACCCATCAATAATCCAGAGACGGTCGCTTCTGCCATACGAATTGGCCATCCTGCGAGCTGGGATTCGGCTATTGAGGCGGCGAGCAGTTCAGGTGGCAAGATTGACAGTGTTAGTGATGAAGAAATCCTCGATGCGCAAAGGCTTCTTGCACGTTATGCTGGTGTGTTTTGTGAGCCAGCATCCGCAGCTTCTATTGCAGGCCTTCTGAAATCCGTTGAGAATAATCAAATTCCTTCTGGGAGTATTGTCGTAGCTACATTGACAGGCCACGGGCTCAAAGATTCAGACTTAGCAATTAAAAATTCGAAAATAGAGACGAAACTAGTTGATGCTAACTTGGAATCAGTTATCTCAGCGATCGGGTTATGATTAATTCAAAGCCGCTGCGGCCCCATCGTAACTATAGAAAGAAACCAATGTTTGAGTATGCCCTACGCCAGTTATTCCTGAAAGCCGATCGAGAATAGAATCTCCTAAATCTGCCATATCTCGGGCCACGACCTCAATAATGAAATCCCATTGTCCGGTAACGATATGGCAACCGATTACAAATTCTAAATTGGCAATGTTTGAAGCAACCTTCCGCCTATCTGTTAACCCCCTCTCACCTTGCCAATTTCCCATGATAAATGCGTGCAATGGCCAACCTAATTCTTGCCTATCCAAATCAATTGTAAATCGCTTGACTATACCCTTGTCTTGCAATCGCTTAATCCGGTCGTGTACGGTAACTCGAGGCATGTTAAGCAAATCTGCATATGCTTGCGTGCTTGCTCGTGAATCGTTTGTTAGTAATTTTACAATTTCTATGTCTTTCTTATCGAGTTTAGATAGTGGCACAGTATTGTGGAACTGACGAGTCAAAATAACTCTTCCCGTCAATTAGTCGGGAAATATACAAAGAACCCCAATAATCCGACGATTTTTTAACCATAATACCGTTTAATTGATTTCTCTCCCCCATCTCGGATATTCATGGACGAGAAGCATTCCGACAAAGAGTTCGCAACCAAAGCAGTATGGTCAGGCACACAGAATATCGAAGGGGCAGCAGTAACTCCTGTCTTTCTTACCTCAACGTATCAACTCACGCCTGAGCGATATCAAGGGTGGGCCAATGGTGCTCAGCACACAGAACTTTATTCGCGCCTTTCCAGCATCAATTCTGAGGGTGTTGCAAAGAAGATTGCAGCACTTGAGGGGGCAGAAGACGGCGAAGTATTTGCTAGTGGAATGTCAGCAATTTCAACAACCCTCCTCGCGCTTTTGTCCAGTGGAGATCATGTAGTTGCAAGTGCTGATTGTTATGGTGGAACTTATGGTTTAATGACTGAAGAATTTCCACGGTTAGGAATCGAAGTTACGATGGCCGATATGCGTGATCCAGCATCTTATGAAGCTGCGATTCAACCTAACACAAAAATTCTCTATGTTGAGACTATTACAAATCCTGTGATTAAAGTATGCGACCTTGAGGCAATGATTGCGGTCGCCAAGAAGCATAATTTAATCTCAATAGTTGACAATACATTTGCCTCACCTTGGGCTTGTAATCCCATCGAATACGGCTATGATTTGGTTGTTCATTCGGCTACAAAATATCTCGGAGGACACTCTGATTTAATTGCAGGAGTTGTTGTTGGGCGCAGAGATTTAGTGGCAGAAATATTCCCGCGCAAAGTACACTTTGGCGGAGCGGCCGATCCTCATATGTGCTATTTGCTCGAGCGCGGAATGCGTACATTACACGCACGAATGCCAATTCATGTATCGAATGCGGCTGAACTTGCCAAGCGTCTTGAAGCACATCCAATGATAGATAGTGTCAATCACCCAAGCCTTCCTTCTAGCCCAGATTATGAGGTTGCGCAGCGAATTATTCCGCGCGGAACTGGTATGATGGGATTCGTCCTCAAGGGCGGCGATACAGCTGCCTTGCACTTCATGCACTCATTAGATCTCATTTTCGAAGCAACCAGCCTTGGTGGCGTTGAGAGCCTTGTTGAATGTCCATTCAATTCCAGTCATATGTTCGTTCCTGAAGACGTACGCCATGAAGCCGGAGTCTTACCAGGTTTTGTCCGTATGAGCGTCGGTATTGAGGACTTAGAAGACTTGTGGAATGATGTTTCTACCGCACTTTCCTTGACTGAAAAACACCTTGTAACCTTAGCTTGAAAATAGCGAGAGGTGATGTTATGGATTATGAGGAACTTATTGCTCTCCTTGTGTTCATTATCCCAATGTGTTTCACACCCGGCCCCAATAATATGCTATGTGCTGCCCACGGCTCACAACATGGATTTAGAGCAACGATTCCTTTGACATTAGGGATGCTTGTGGGCTGGTCATCCCTTGGACTGGCAGTTGGACTGGCAACGGTCTTCATTGAAGATAATCAAGAGATATTCCTCTTATTGACATATATTGGTGCAGCATATATTGCTTATTTAGGATACAAAATAGCGACCCAAGATCCTACCAAAGAAAAAGCGGACACAGAAACTGAAAGATTAGGGTTTACAACAGGATTGGTATTACAAATTGTGAATGGAAAGGCATGGGTTCACTTCCTTGTCTTGATGACTTCTTGGGGCACCCTATTTGGAACAGGTTTCACAAGTAAGGCTATTTTAGTCGGAATTAATGCTACAGCAGGTTATCCAGCAGTTCTAACATGGGCAGTATTTGGAGTTGGTTTAAGCAAAATATTCTCCACACCAGAAAAAGCACGAATCCTCAATGGATTGCTTGGGATTTCTTTGTTTGCAGTAGCAGTATGGATTTCTCTCCCCCACTAATCGTATCGGTAGCCTTTCATTCACGGCTGATCGAAACTTCTGACTGGCGTGGATGCGGGGGGGGCATTACCTAATGGCCCCTTTCCTTTCGATACCCATTCCTTGGGCTCACCCTTCTTCTCCTTCTTCCATGTCCGGTAGCAGGGCTTGCACAGGGACACCTTGCGTACCTTACGAGATACACCCGAAGTTCCCCATACCTCCACTGCCCTGTCATAAGCCATCTTGCGCCCCCCGATCTTCTTGTCGGCCCAGTTGCCGCATTCGATGATGTCGCATCTAATCTGGCCCTCGTACTCTTCGGAATCCCCGTCCTTCGAGGTGCCGTTGCCTGTGTTTCCGCGCCGCTTACGAACCTTCGACTTGAATCCCATGATGGCTCCACCTCGGGAGCTAGACATTAAGAGAATGGTGGAAGTTTGTGAGTCTAACAGTTTCGATGAGAACAGTGGTTCGTTCGTAGCTCTAAAATGGGTAGGCACAGTGGGTACCC